>JACJXV010000020.1 GCA_020636445.1 Lewinellaceae bacterium
AACACTGGCTACCGCGGGGAGGCGGCTCCGCAAATCTTCCAAGCGCTGAATAATCGAATCCAGGTCTTTCCCCCGATTATCATAGTAACGCAGGTTTTTAACCATATTAAAGGACGCCCCCTCTACGAAAGCCCGGGCAATGGGCATCCGTTGTTTAGGCTTCAGATAGGCTTGTGCTTGCGCCACTACCATTTGTCCTGCCAGTAAGTGTTCCCGCGGACTAAAGGACCCGGTGTAATGCTGGTAGTAATCAAAAAAATGAACCGGGATGTGGTGGCGTCCTAAAAAATTATAGAGCGCACTATTGGCATCAACACTACCGAAAATGTATAACGCACTGATGCCTTCAACCGGTAAATACCGGGGCTTGGGCGGAAGTTGCTCCGGATTCTCCGCGACCGGATCAAAAAGCAGGGTGTTGTCCTTACGGCTCATCCGCCCCGGATTAAACAAGTAATACGCTTTTTTCATAACTACAGGGGCTTAACTGAAGCAAAAATCGTAGAAGGCACAGTTTCGGCAGTAGTTCTTTTTGACCAGCTCCGGGCAAACCGGCGATTGGACAATCCGCGCTATCTCGGCTTCCCAACTCTGAACTACGGCACGATCCGCTGGTTCCCAGGTTACTTCGGTAGTTCGCTTCTGCTTGGGGTATTCAATGATTCCCTTTGCTCCATGTACTCCTCTTTGTTCTAACAGATAGAGGTAATATTTTACCTGCGCAATATGCGCCGCTTCCAGTTTGGGGCTTTTCTTGACCTCCCGAATCGTTTTGCTGACCGGATCAAAATGGTCAATCTTAACCACCCCAAGATCAAGCTCCTGCCACCGTTGCGCACGCCGGGTATAGGTGGTTTTGCCAATGAGTTTGCCCTCTGCCACCGCTTGGCTATTATCTTCCATGCGCATACCCCGATGGTGAAGCCAAAGCTTACGGTGACAGAGGTGATAGTAGGTTATGTGGGAAGCAGAGAACATAAGTTTGGGCATTTAAATTATACAATATCCTCTGCTCACCATTTAGCTTATAATCGAATCCAACAAATATTCTCTAATTTTTACTTTGGCATTTTGAAGGGCATTGTTATCAACTGTTACGTCCTTAATGAATCCTTTTGCGGCCGGAGTAACAAATAAATTCACCCCTGGAATAGTTTCATCCAGAACTGGATCAGCAAGGAACCGATCATTAGCTTGATCGTCCCTTAAATCAGCCCGAATAGCATTGACTATACTATTTGCATTCATGCTTAACGCTACAGCCAGGGTTCCTTGCGGACTAAAGGTTCGGCTTTGATTACTGGAAATTCGCCAGTCAATTAAGGAGTCAGCTATGGCTTCGATGATCGCCTGTTGCCGAGACAAGGGTACAATGAGGACTCCTTTTTCTTCGTCATTTCTCCAACCCTGGGCAATCAATTCATCGATTTTATCAGGTCGGATTTCTGGATCGTAAGTATTTGTCGATACTGTAAATAGTCGATCTAGGTCTATTGCAACATCGAATACAAATAACCCATTCGCACGAGTTCCTAAGTCAAGCCAATTGCGCAAAGGTAAAGACCGATCAATACTGGTTAATAATTCTTTAATCTGGTTTGTTGTAAGTTCGTTACCCTTTTCATCCCGTACTTTAACTACATGTTGTTGAGGGTTGTCACTCCGATCAAAAGTACCGTGTTCACTACTCTCAAGATTGGCAAGAGAAGGGTGGAGTGGGCGCATAGCAGAAACAGATAATGGGCTTCTCCGCTTGAGGGTTCCAACATTTTTTTCTGCACGCATCCATCCCCCAATTAACTGATCTGCAAAAAGTGGATCACAAGGATTCCATGGCTCTTTTTGCTCGATAGTGGGTTCTCCTTTTTTATTTTGAGAAACCTGGTAGTTAAAGGTAATAGGTGCCCTGCTTTCTTCAAGAAGGTCAACCAGCATATCCATGATGGATCTTTTAACTTGCTGGCCGCTGCTATAGGGCTGTGGGCGATTATTTATGGGACTATAATAGGCTTTTTGACCATTATCGACACCAAAAACGGTGTGGTCAACTTGACGAAGACCACGGAGGTACAAATATCTGGGCATAGTTTTATCTATTTAGTTTGGTTAATAAATGCGTATTTGTATCGGAGAAGAGTAATGAACAATGGAATATTGGCAACCGGCATCCCAACGATTTCAACAACTACCTTGTCAATGTTTGGCAGGTCTATTTCGGGTTGTGGCAAAGCAATCTCCTTGTCGTTTAACAATTCAGTAATCGCCTCAATAAACTGGCGTTTACCATTGGCTTCCAATATGGAGTTAATGCGATTGTCGGTAGTCGTTTTGCCTCGCTTAGCTGGTGAAACGGTACCGAGTAGGGCTGCCAGAGATGAGGCTAGGTGGAGTAGTTCTTCATTGTTTAGCATAGCGGTTATCCAAGTTTGGTGAAATTTTTGTTGAATAGTGAATTGGGCTCCATCCAATGTAATGGGCCTACCGATATTTTTTCCAGTTGGGAAAATTAAAGCATGAAGGCCTTTAGGTTCCAGACTGCGCAATCCAATAACTCCAAGTCGGCAAGCGGATATAAAACCCATATGCGTTTCATAGAGCTTCTTAAACAATTCAACCGTAGGTCCGTCACTGGTTCCAAATAATTGTTTATGCAATTGAGGCAACCGTTGAATTTGTTGAAGTAATATTGGAATGAACCCAATAGATGTGTTAGTCTGCCCAAGGCTATATACATAAACGAGCGTAGATTCTTCCTTTTGACTATACTGAGCAAGGGTGAACATAATTTTAGACCAATCAATAGTTTGCAGGCTTGTCACTCCATCTTTATGAAGTAGGGTTTCATCGCGGACAAAGTCTCGCAAAGGATCATTCATACTGTATAAATCGGTGTCATTCCGATGGAATATCCACCATCCATTCCAGGTATCGATTTGGTGAGGTTTCAATGTGGGTTGCTCCCCCATAAATTGTCGGTACATCCTCCAACCTTCAACAATTTGATCAAGTATTTCTGGAATAGAAGTTAGAATCGACATTCCTCCTTTTATGCCAATACCGGCTGCAAGGCCCAACCATGAATAATAAATTTCGTCCAGGTTAAGGGGAATTTCTAAATCGGTTATCTGCCCAGCAGTCGCATCTTCTCGATTTTTAGAATATCCACCCATATAAAGGTGGCCTTCATGAGCGTCAAGTGAACTAACTGCTAAATGGAAATCTTTCAATGCCTGCTTTCGTATCTCAGGCAGTAAGGGGGTCTTCTTTTTGTTTTTATAAGCTTGGTCAAACTTTGAGTTATTGGCAAGCATTAAATACCGCTCATCATCAAAAAAAAGTGGAAAAAACTCCTGGTCAAAGTACTCCCTAACCGTTACTTCTGGGCGCTGATTGTGTACTTGCCATCTGGTAAAAATGATTCTTCCTATCTCTGCAGTAAACATAGTTACAGGATTTGTGTGTGAATTGAAACTTCTTCTTCACGAATTACTCCTCGGGCATCCTCTTCAGAAAATCGGTAGCGTTCATCAGGCAGGACTAAAGGATAGCTACCTAGCTCCAGTCTACGCAGGCGATTCCATCGCTGAAATGTTTCAGAAACAGGAATCTCATATAGAGGCTTTTTATCAAAGGGAGCTTTTGAATAAGCATCAACCTGGCTAGCAAGAACGCAGGTATCTCCTTCAATTTTCAACACTTCTACAATGGTGTTACGCGGATTATGCTGTAGTTTTCGAATCCGAAATCGACCATCTTTAAAAATATAGGCGTTATTGGCTTCCGGGATAAGAAGTTCAGTGAAGACTCTATCAATCATGGCCTGCACCTGGTTTTCGGCAACAACTTCCCCGTCAGGAAACTGATCATAACTCCGTAGTATCAGTTCAAGTCGATAGGGCCTAGCTTCTTGCTCTTTCACTGGGGGCATTAAAAGATGTATAGGCTTATATTTTCCAATAGTTAGTGGACTACGCTTACGGTTTACCCGACCGAAACGTTGAATTAGAGCGTCAAGTGGAGCTGGTTGGGTAATCATCCGATCAAAAGAAATATCCAGGCTTACTTCCACAACCTGGGTAGCGACACCAATAACGGGGCCCCCTGTCGGCATTTGCTGAAGTGCAATAAGACGGGCCTCCAGTAAAGCACGATCTTCCCGGCGATAGCGACTATGAATTAGTACGATTGGATAGTTCCGGAGTTCAGGATCTTGCTTGATTTTAATGTACCATTGCTGTGCTGTTTTAACTTGATTAGCTACCAGAAGTACTTTTTCTTGCTCGCGGGTAGCTTTGCGTAGTATTTTGAACATAGATCCTTCGTCAATAGGCGCACCTTGATAGGTCTTATGGACAATATGTCGATCAAAACTGGATAACTCGGAAGGAGAAAGGCTTACTTGGTAAACGTTATTTGATCCACCAAGTAGATGGACAAGGTGATCTGCTAGGAGGCTGGGTAGTGTCGCAGTACCAATATGAACGCGACATTGATGATATATTAAAGCCTGTATAATTTGAATCACCATACGTTGGGATTCTTCATTAAACGTGTGAATCTCGTCTAGGATAACATCGTTTCCGCGTACATCCAAGGCGATTGATTCATGACCTGGTGTTCCGAAAACCAAGGCACTTAGTTGATGCGGGGTCATAACTTTAACTGTCGCTCCTGGGTGCTGTTGTAAATCAATATGTTCATCCATATCCAGGTATTCTTCAGTAGCTGGCTTAGATTGCTTAGAGTCCAAAGCAACCATTGAAGCTGCATGAAGCCGCCGAATATCTGCCAGAGGCATATCCTCTTTTAGTCGCAGGTACATCGAATTGATTGATGCCTGAAAGGGAAGGGTATAGAAAAAACGTCCATGGCAGCGGCGCACCAGAAAATCTGTTTTCCCCGCACCAGTAGGAGCCGTTACTAATGTATGTGGTCGGGGATCTTCAACAGCAATTTGCGAAAGAGGGTAGAGATGTGCTTTTTCACCATTAGCACGGTTGTGAAACGCTTGGAAAGAAGGAGGAGCAAATAACCCCTTGGCTTTATTATTAGTATTGTGTTGATAAGCGCTTCCAAAATGATCCGCAGCCATTAGCAGTCCGCGTAGTGGCGACCATCCATCTCCGAGGGTCCGGCAATACTCCAAAGCGAAATAGAAAGCATCAATTGCTATAGTTTTGCTAATCTGTTGAGGGAGTACTCCAAAGTGCTTAGCAACCTCGATAGCGGCTGGTGCCCATACCTCCCAATGTGAAAAATGAGTTTCAATAATCTCTTCCAAATCCAATTCCCTAATGAGATCTAATAAACCCCGCCCTGATTTGTCCTTTATGATCGACTTATGGTGAGCAACTATCATCTCCACCAGTTCAGGCCATTCATTTTTTGGAAAAAGTGGTAAGAAACCAAGTGAAGAAAATTCATGACGATGGATAGGTGTCTTTTCCGCTTCGCGAAGGGCTATTTGTTTGCGGATTATATCAGCACCGGCCAGTTGAGATAACCAATATTCTCTTTTGGACATGTTGTTAAAGATGAGCATAGCTTGGAAAGTAGGATGTCCTTTCCCTAAATCATGGAGGATTGCCCCATGCCCCGCCAATACAGGGTCAATTTGCCATGAAGGTGCAAACTTTTCAATAGCTTGAAAAACATGCAAAGTGTGTTCTTCAAGCCAAAGTAGCCCTTTGTCTTCACTTTTAGCCAAGAGCCTCTTCATATGCTGAATTGTTGGGGTTGTCCATAAACTTTCAAAACACCATAGCTGGGTTCTGCATTTTGGTACCTATTATACCCAACTAGAAATGCGCCTGGCTGCTCTTTTCCGAAGAGTAGTTCAAAGCCAGGGACTTCAGAAAAGCCAGCCTCATCTAACATATAATGCCGCACAGGAAAGACGATATCTTCATTTCTACACAAACAAAGATGTTGCTGATAGGCTTCTGAAGCATCTTCGGCAGAAGAAAAAGCAAGAGTTAAAACAGGGTTTAGGAGTACATTTCGCACAATTATGCCTGTTTTACGTTCTGCTTTTTTAAGATTTTTCTCTCCTTTGAGACTTATAATGTTATAGTCAGCACCTTGTATGACTTCTTGTTGTCGAGACAACCCTTGATAATCAATACGATGTCTTAAAATATTTTTAACACCTAGCTTTTGTCTCATACCTTCAATAATGCTAGGCGTCAAAAATTGCTGGCTAAATGTCTCACCATCCCGAACTGCGGTCCATGGTTTAATGAAACCGAAGGGCCCTGAGTATTCTACTATATGATACAGCATAAGAATTTTGTTTTTACCGCAACGCTCCAAATCCAATCCCGGTACTATTTCCCACGCCAACTTCCCAGGCGAAGGCAACAACTTCCGGGGCACCTTCGACGATTACGGGGCACAGTGTGCCTTTGATATCGATATTCTTGTAACGCGTCTTTTTGATCCTGGGGGTAGGGTAGTCCGGATCAAAACGCACCGAAACATCAGTAGGTAAATGCGACCTGGAGAGTTTTTTCTGCATAATTTCCGTCAGGTACTGATTCGCTTCGGGGTCTGTTGGGTAATAAAATTGCTGGTGTGCCCCTTCGGCACGCTTGCGCTTGATCAGGATGGGGCTTTGGGCTATGAAGCGCTGCTTTCCTCCGAAGGTGGGGGTTCGTTGAATGGTTACTTCCCGGACGGACATCCCCCAACGTATCTGGTGCCCGTTGAAGACCCCCTGGATCAGGTCAGCCAGCAGGTCTGGGTTTTGTGCACTAATCCAAAACGTACTGCCATTAGGGAAGTCCAGTCCCTCGCGGAGGCGTTGGCCATGTTCTAACCACGACAGAGAATAAAGCGAAATATCGTCGTGCAATTCATTAGGTCCTAGCCACCGGTGAAAGGCACCTACCAGCGATTCCTGATAATTAAACGGAACGATTTCCGTATTAGGTGTTAGATGAAGATAAATGCGCATAATGGTTCTTGTTAGCGATATACAACAAAGGTAAAGGCAACCCTGGGGAGTATTTCTCCGTACCACCCCTGGTGTTCCTGATTTTTTTGTTTTTTCCCCGAAATAACGAACGGGGTGTCAGCTTTTGCGCAGATGATTCGTGGAGCTCAGCCGGCTCATAAAGGTCCTGAGTCTGATAAATCCTGAATAAGTTTGGTTGCTTCCGCTCTTACTTTATCACGTAGTGTTTTTGGGCTAATGATCCGCACATGCCCGGCATTACCCAAGATAAACCCGAGGAGCCCAAAAAAATGGTTATTTACCTGGCACTGAAAATCGAAGGTATTCGATTCGGCACCAGCTTCAATGTAGGCCTTCGCCTGCGGATAACGCTCAATGAGGTCGTTGTAGGCATACACGTCTAATTCAAGATGGATCATGACCGGCTCAGGTGCGACAATCCGAAAAACATCGGTTTGGTATTTGCGATGGTGAGCTTGAAACGCCCACGGGGTTTCAGTAAGGCGCACCCGCTCCATTCGTGAAAGCAAAAAATGGCGAATCTCGTTGTGGTCCAGGTCATACGCCTGGAGGGTGTCCAATTCCGGATTTATATCAAAAGGTTCTACCTGTCGATCGCGGGTTTGGTTGCTGTTGGTACTCCGATATGCTTCCAGTACGACTTGTACCTGGTTCTTCCGGGCCTGTTCAAGCCGGTCGATAATTTCCAGTTTGGGCTGGCGTAAGGCGCGCAATCCCAGGCGCTGAAAGTCGTAAAGACTTTCGAGTTTATTGGACAGATAAAGGGCCTCGCGTCCGGGTAGATACCGCTGCAATAAGTTACCAATTCGCGATCGCTCATCTTCCGTTAGCGGTAGCAAGTGTTTTAATTCGGCAAAGGCGCGGTTCGGAATAACCGCGCAGCGATAGAGTGGGGGCCCTTCCTGCTCGAATTGCAGTCCTGCCGCACGCAGCAGGTCAATATCGTCGGAAATGGAATCTTTGTGTACGCCAAAATGGGCAGCCAGATCCTGGCGGGTAAACCGGTAGGGGTGGTTAAGCAGGCGTACGAGCAAACAGATTATGCGTTCTCTGGCGGACATCGTAAACTTGGGTTCAGTATCTATATGCAACCCTGCACTGCAGGCTATATTACACGGTTTAAGTTACGATTTTTTTAGCGTAAGGTTTCGGTACGAAGAGACAATTCATGAATTGTCTTTACTTACCATCACCCCACCTGCCGCCCATGCCCACGCCCCAAGGCGTAGTAGGCAAGGTCTTGTTCCAACCAGGGTAGGAGAGGGGCTCTTTTTTTTTCAGAATCAGATCAGCGGAGTGTATACCACTCAGTAAAGCTTTACCGCACGCGCATCACAAACAGGAAGAATTTGTGCACTGATGATATTTGCAGCAAAAAAGGGCAACACAGCAACGAGGGGGGTGTCCGGGAATTTCGTTTTCTATTACTTAACATAATATAAATTATAGGAAAATAGGAATAGAAAACTTGTCACTGCGTTTTGTGCTGTTTACGCTGAACTGCAATGAATACAGATCCTACATGAATACTGCATTCAACTCAATTTAATACGGTTCTCTTATATTCTGCGCAATCTATAGCTGAGCTGCTGCTAATAAGGATTAACTAAGGATTAGCGCACGGGCTGTAAAAATCCATCCTGCATAGTCTGTGACAATAATTATTCCTCGACTATGTAGATTGCATAGATGAGTATTAATTGGTTGAGATACGTTCGGCATCAGACATTACAGCTTTACCCTATTCCTTACAGAGAGCGTCTTTTTACTCTACTTAACATAATTAAGTAATAATCGGAAAAAACTTGTCATTCCTTTTGTACCAGGAAATACTCGGCTGAAGGAGGCGTAAAATTCACCTGGCGAACAAACGAAGGTGCATGGTCCAGGGTGATAGGAACGGTGGTTTTTTGTCCCTGGGTAAGCTTGGGGTCCAGGTCTACCGTGAGGGCAAAGTCTTCTGGTTTGAGATCATTGTACCGACTAAGGCCTACCAGGCAGGTTACGCGAATGCGGCGCGGATAGATCTGGAAAGAATCCGGAGCGTTGCGCACCTGGATAGGAACAAAGAGGCTCTTCTCGGTAAATTGCTCAACGCCAATATAAACCTTTACTGACTTCGGACTGATCGTCATAGCACCCGGTGGCGTTTGTAAATTAATTTGGGTTTCCAGATTTTCGGATAGATTACTCAGCACTAGGGAATCTGTCGACCAGCTTTTTAGCGTATCAATGGCGCTGGCCGGACCAGTTACCCAAACGCTGTCGGGGGAGGCTCCTACCCTACCCTGTAGCTGATAGCCCGGTGCGAACCTGAGCTTTCTGGGAATTTTAAGGGGAACCTTGCGCTGGTGTTTTGTTTCCAGCTGAACCAGCAAGGCCTCATAGTTTACTTCTTCTACTGAAATCGATTCCGTATACAACCGCTTGGAAATCGCTGATTTAAGCTGGTTAGCATTGAGGTTAAGAGCAGCCGTTTTTCGTAAATCATAGGTTAAGACAATTTGCGGATTGGCAAAGTAATCCAGTAGCAAATCCCAACCGGTCCCCTTGATTTCTGCAATAATATCCGCAGGTGGTGGCTTCAAAAATGCCTTGTCGGCAGGCATCAAACAAGTTATAGTTACACTTTTTTGCGTACTATATGATTGTGACAATTTCACAAGCACCCAGAAGACCAGGGCAATCCCAAAGCAAGCAAGGAGTATTGCCCGGTCTTCTCCGAGTAAACGGACTAAAAAATCGCGTCTGCGATTAGCTCTTCGTCCCTGCACCATAAAAGCTGTCAGTCAGCTCTTTAGAAATAGCATTACGGGTAATGCGCAAATATACCTTGGAGGCGACTTCCAGGGTAATAATGTTGTCTTCAATTTTGGTAATCTTGCCCAGAATCCCACTGGCAGTAATAACTTCCTGCCCTTTCTCAAGACCATCCAGGAATCCTTTTTGTTCCCGCTGGCGCTTGGCCTGCGGGCGAAGGATGAGTAGCCAGAAAACGAGAAACATGGCCGCAATAAATGCAAAATTAATCAGCTGGGCCTGGCCAGTGCCTCCCGCTTGTAGTAAGAAGGTTTCGTGCAACATAAAAGTTGGTTTAAAAAATAATTGATGCCTGTTGCTTAACCATTCTCGTCATTTGGATTCGGCGTTACAAAGCCACGCATATAAATCCGCGTTTCGGAAGGGTAAGTATTGGCTGTGATCGTTATCGGTTTGCTTTGTTGATTTTCTTTGTGTAAGGTATCAAATTCAACGACAATCTCGCTGCTTTCACCAGGTAGAATCGGTTCCTTTGGCCAATCTGCTACCGTACACCCGCAGGTTGAAGTTGCTGAGCTAATGACCAGGGGAACATTCCCGGTGTTGGTGAAGGCAAAGACATGTTTTATGATTTCACCTTCATCCACCGTGCCAAAATCATAAAGGGTCTCGGTAAATACAATCCGGGCTAGCTGAGAAGTATCTATGCCCTTGGCGCTTATAGGATTTCTAATGATGGAAGAATTGCGGAGCAACTCCTGATCGGTGATTTCCTCAACACTTCTTTCCGGTCCCGTTGCGCTTCCTGCAGATTGTTGACAGGATATCAGTCCAACCCCTAATAACCCCAGGATTATGACTGCAGCACTAACATCACGATTCTTTTTTGCCATAACAAACCTGATTTGTTGGCCGTAAAAGTAGGATATTTTGCAGTAGGCTGCCAAATTCCTTTGTTGGTAATTCCTGGTTTATGATCAGGTTGAGAAAAATACGTATACTGGCAGCCGAATGTGTGGGTCCGGATTTTTGCTTAATTCTGTCATACAGCTATGCTACCAGGAAACGAACGTATTTATCTCCTTGGCTATATGGGTTCTGGTAAATCACATACCGGAAAGCGCTTGGCCAACCTGCTCACTTTTTCTTTTGTCGATCTGGATGATCTCATTGAAAAAGAGGCTGACCAGTCCATCGCCAGCTACTTTGCCGCTTTGGGGGAAGAATCCTTCCGGCAACTGGAAAGGAAGGTACTGCTCACAACAGATCAGCTCAATCGTACGATTATCGCCTGTGGAGGGGGAACCCCTTGCTTTCTGCAAAACATGGAATGGATTAATACTCATGGGTTGAGCATTTACTTAAAGACCGCTCCGGCATTATTGGCAAGCCGCTTATTACCCGGCAAAGCAAAACGCCCCTTGATTGCCCAGATTCCTGATGAGGCATTGCCTGCATTTATCGAAGCGCAATTAGCAATACGTGAGCATTTTTACGAGCAGGCGGCTGTCATTTATCAACAGACAGTTCATGAAGATCCTGCCAAAACCTTAGCTCAATTTTTTCCCGATCTGACCGGGCATTAACCTGCGATCGCCCGGCTGTAGTAGAATCCTGGATTCTCCTGTAGTGAAATTCCTAAAATCCTTATTTTTAAGCAAACGATAGCTTGATGGCCTACCCTATTGCTTTTCCTTTTTATGCTTTCCGCCTCCAGTTTCACCCCGGGGTTACCCTGACTATTCCTCTGGCCGACCTTGATCGTGTTCGAATGGGAACCTCTTTGCACAGGGTGGCTAAAGAATATGAGTCAACTTTACAAGAAGCCATCTTGGGGAGCAATGGTTACCTGCCTTTAGCCGAATTGATGCGCAATGGCGAGTTTCGGCGCGGACAATTGCATATTCCTTTTTCTGGCGCTGCGGATTTACTCCCCTCCTATTCGTTATCATTTACCTATTACAGCTACACCTTGGCCAGCAAGGGCATGATGGGAGTGATCCCGGAATTGGGCTTAGAGGCTTATGGTGAAACCGAAGAAGAGGTCCAACACCACCTCGAATTATCCGTTCGCACCGAATTCGCCCGTTCAGAGCGGCTCCTGAACATCCGTAAGATCCTTTCGGCAATCTGGTTTCGCAGCGTGGAACTGGTTCAGCAGGAAATTCTACTGGAAGTCCCTGATCCAGGGGAAACGCTGCCGGGAAAAGGGGACCATGAAGATAATCTGCTTAACCAGGCAGCAAACCTCCTTCAGATTACCCAACAGGAATGTTTTGGACGGGAAAAGGAATTGCAACAACTGCGCAACTACATCCAGGGGCGGTTTAGCAATAATATTCTGGTGGTGGGCCCCTCCGGAGTGGGAAAAACAGCCTTAATCTGGGAAATAGCCCGTCGGCTTGAGCAATGGGGCATTACTCGTCAAATTTGGGAAACTTCCGCGTCTCTCCTGATTAAAGAGCTCATGCAGGAAGGTGCCTGGGAGAATCAAATCCCGGAATTATGCAAAATCCTCAAGCAACAGCATGCCTTTCTTTACGTTCGTAATCTCTTTGATCTTTTCGAAGTTGGCAAGTATGAAGGCAACGAGAATAGTGTAGCCGACTACCTGCAACCCTATCTTCAGCGGGGAGATATCGCCATGATTAGTGAGTGTACCGATGAGCAATTGGCCTTAATTGAACTGAACCGCCCAGGATATGCTGCTCTTTTCCACATAATCCGTCTTCAAGAACCCAAGGAAGAATTAGTCGAGATTATCCGGAATAAAATTGCCGGCCTTTCTCCTGGCCAGACGCGTCAGTTTTCCCCGGAAGCAGTTCCGGATACCATTCGCCTGATGCAGCGGTTTTCGCCTTACGCAGGAATGCCGGGCAAAGCGATTCGGTTTCTCGAAGCCTTGCTGCAAAGTCGCACAAATTCAACCTCCCCTATCTCTGGCCAGGAAGTTATCCGCCACTTCTGTGAAGGTAGTGGATTGCCGCTCTTCATGGTGGATTCCCAGGTGCCACTTGATTTGGCCAGCACCCGTCAGCATTTTCAGGAAGAAGTTTTTGGCCAGCCCCTCGCAGTGCAACAGGTTGTTAATACCCTTATCACGGTAAAAACGGATTTAAATCGTAAAGGAAAGCCCATTGCCTCCTTTCTGTTTGTTGGCCCAACCGGGGTAGGAAAAACGGAGTTGGCCAAAGTACTGGCCGGTTTTATGTTTGGCGATCGGAGCAAAATGCTGCGATTCGACATGAGTGAATACAGCGACCCATACTCGGTGCAACGACTAATTAGCGGTAGTGAGGGTAAGCTTACGGCCGCTGTACGGCGAAACCCGTTCTCGGTATTGTTACTGGACGAGCTGGAAAAAGCGGATTCCAGTTTTTTCGATTTATTACTCCAGGTTTTGGGTGACGGACGGCTAACGGATAGCCAGGGAAGATTAGCTGATTTCTCGAGTGCCATCATTATTATGACGTCCAATATCGGCGCCTCGGCAGTGGATCTCAACCCTATTGGTTTTGACCGAAGCGTATCCAGTCAGCATGTACAAAATCATTTTTTGCGGGCCGTTCAGCGTTTCTTTCGCCCCGAGCTAGTCAACCGTATCGATCAGATTATTCCCTTTCTCCCGCTGGGAGCGGAAACGATGAAAGCGATCGTCGACCGCGAGATCAGTCTGATCCGCCAGCGGGAGGGCGTGAAATACCGAAAATTAGCCTGGCAAATCGAACCTCAAGTGCTTCAATACCTTGCTCAAAAAGGGTTTGATCCGCAATACGGCGCCCGATATTTACAACGGGTTATCCGGGAAGAGGTATTAAGCCCACTGGCAGCCATCCTGGTGCAAGTTGACAGTGAAGATCAGGTGTCAGTGCAAACTAACCTGAATCCAGCGGGAGAAATTGCGCATGACGTCAAGGTTCAAGAGTCCAGTTTTCAGGATTTATACCAGACTTATCAAGGCCTGGAAACAGCTTCGTATGCCGCTAGCTTAAGGCGATCTGCCAGACAGTTTCAAGAAGGGTTCTTTTTTACGGAACTGCAGCAAGAATGGGAAGCATTATCCTTCCTTTACCGCACGGATCCCAATAAGCTTTTTAGTCAGTTTGGTAATCGCTACCAACGACTTGATCAACTTATTCAACGCACAAAGACCCTCTTCGACAAAATCAACCAATTGGAAGAGGTAATAAATTTAGAGACCCTTGGTTTAAAAGCTAAGCCCCCGACAGATCATACTCAATCTCTGGCTGCTTGGAGCAAGGAATTTGAAGAACTACGGACCGACCTGTATCTGGCACAATACCCTAACCAGGATTGCCGCCTGCAGGTCATTGGCAGCCACGTTTGGATTCTCCTGATTTTATACCATGATTTAATCAGCCAAACGGCTTATCAAATGGATGGAATAACCGGAATATGGTTTGACCCCAACCATTATCAGCAATATACCCAGGCTCATCAGCAAGATCCAGCCTCAGAGGCTAGGCCGTACATTGAGCAGGAATACCCTACTTATTTCGATGCGGTAACTGCTTTGCGGCAGGAATCGGAAAGCCGGCGTTGTGTTGGCGTAAGTTTCAGGATTAAAGGGGCTGCACCGGAGTTATTCTTCAAAGGAGAAGTGGGACTTTTCAAATGGTGGATGCAGGAAGAAAAGCAGGATGCCATCCACGTAATCATGCTTAATGAAGAACCCCTGTCAGATCAAATCCATCGGCGGGAGTTTTTCCGGGGCTTCCCTCAGCGCCGGAGCTATAACCAACCCCTTTTCCGCGATAGTCAGTGGAAAATATCCCGGGAATTAGAACCTGCTGCGCTAGCCACTTATATACTGGAATATTTGAAGCAGCGCTTTCAACAACAACTGGATTTAGCCTTGCGATAAAGACTAAGAGCTTGTTCAAATTTCTATGTTTGTGCGAAAGAGCGCAAATTTTATTCTGAACGAGGCGAAAAACACAGTCGATGCCAAAGCATCGGCGAGGCTTTTCAACGAAGTGCAGGATTAAAGTTGCCTCTTGCAGCCAAATGATGGGATTTTGAACAAGCTCTAAATCCAGCTATGTTAATGTATGAATTGAAATTCCCGTTAAAGTACCTGGTGATTAAACGGTTGAATAACCATTTCCGAGACAACACCGGAGCTGGGTTGCTGACACAAAAACCAGACAGCACGCGCTGCTTCTTTACGCTGGATAAATTTATCGCGCTGTACCCGCAGATCAATTTCATCCCAAAACGGGGTATCTACCCCACCGAGGTAGATATTTGTAATCCGAATATCAGTACGCTTGAGTTCTTCTCTTACTGATTTGAGCATTCCGTTTAACCCGTATTTAGATGCGGCATAAGCGGCAGCACCAGCCATTGGGGATTTCCCCAAGACTCCGGGCATGTTTATGATTAAACCTTTTTTAGCCTCTTTCATCGGAGGCAAAAAGTTTTTCAATAGCAGAAAAGTGCCAGTCAGATTTACTGCCAGGGTATGTTGGAAATCTTCCAGGGATAATTGCTCCATGGGCTTAATGATACCTACACCTGCTGCATTGACCAGAATGTCCAGCTTACCAATACGCTGATGGATAGCTGCTGCCACCTCACTGATCTGATCAGGATTCGTAATATCCATTAAAAACCGCTGATCGGCAGAGATTTGCGCAGCCTCCCCTGCGACAGCCAGGTCATCGGCATTTCTGCCCGTAATAAAAACATTGGCCTGGCTGGATCGCAGCAAGCGGGCTACTTCAGCGCCGATACCACCGGTACCCCCAACAACTAATACTTGCTTATTGGCTAGTAGTTCCATTGCGTGAATTACCCTTTTATAGCGTGCAAAAATTCTGCTCTAACATCTTCCCGGTCGAATGCACCACTATAAGCCGTGGTTACAGTAGTACAGTCCTGGTGTTCTACACCCCTGGCTTGTACACACATGTGATACGCTTCGATATAGACCGCTACATCCTCAGTATGCAGTACCTGGCGTAGTTCTTCTGCTATTTGCATAGTAAGGCGCTCCTGTACCTGTGGGCGACGCGCATAATAATCGACAATACGGTTCAGCTTTGACAGGCCAATTACCTGTCCATTAGCGATATAGGCGATATGCGCTTTCCCGTATATGGGTAGAAAGTGGTGTTCGCAAAAAGATTGCACCCGGATATTTTTCTCGACCAGCATTTGATCGTACCCGAACTTATTCTCAAATAAGGAAACCCGTGGTTTATTGGCAGGATTCAAACCATTGAAGATTTCCTTGACGAACATCTTAGCAACCCGCTTAGGTGTACCTTGCAGGGAATCATCCTTGAGGTCCAATCCGAGAATATCCATAATGGCCCGGAAATGCCCTTCGATGTTTTGCATCTTTGCTTCGTCGCTCAAGGCAAAAGCATCTGGTTTCAACGGCGTTTCGAGGGAGGTACCAATATGTGCCTCTCCCAAATCATCCGCAGCCAGGGAGCCGTTTTTGTCAGCCTGGTGAATACCGTTGCTTGAGGCCTTGCCGTTAAGTGGGTGGTTAGTGGAAAATACCATCAATGATTTTTTTTGATCTGTAAACTGTAAATGAAAACCGGGCATGTAACGTTAAAGGAATACATATTGTTTAAAAACAAGCGGACGGTTTATAAAACTGTCCGCCTATGGATATAAAGCCTACATAAATGATAACCTATTTCACAAGCCCTCAAAGAGGCGAATTCTTACTCCTGCTTTTAATATTAATTCTCGCTGGGTGCCAATCTTCAAGCACTTCCTCCAAACCGGAGAATGATTGCCCCTACGGCATTCCTGAAGCCATTTTTTCGGATACCCTACCCCAGTTGGCCAGCCATTCTTTTCAGCGGGAGGGAGTTAATGGGCTAGAGGAAATAACATTTCGCGATGGTCGCCGGCTGGAAATTTACCAAACAGGATGTCAGACACTTCGTCAGGAGTTAAGATTTACGCTCCCAACATCAGTCCCGGCGGATATGTCAATCGATTGGGTCAGCAGTGCCATCGCCCAGATTCGTTCATTAGCAGCTTTGGGAACCCGATTCAGTGGTTTTACCGAGTGGGCTGACCAATTAGATCAACACCACGACGAGTTTCGGCTGGCGGAAGCCATCAGCATTAGTCCCGGCATCTTTGCTCGCATCGACCGAATTTCTGGTGCTGATAATACCACTGTTATCGTTACACTTTCAAATGCCCCATAATTTTTTCAGGAAAATGTGACAGGTCCCAGCCGTTTGGTTTTCAGGCGATTCTATTCTAACACAACGCTTGAGTGCAGATAATATTCTTTCATAAGTAATTGAAAAACAAATACTTAATCAAATAAATTACACCGCAATATCTCTGGCTACCTGACAAAATTGCATAGCTAAAACTTGCCTCTTGCCACCATTATGCCTAATTTTACATGCACAACATCATCATCTGCAAGTGGGATTGACCGGTTTTTTTCAACCCCCCAAACTGTTATATATTATCCTTTTTAAGGGTTTAACGGGCCTTTGTGCAGGCTTCCGAACAGAAACTTATCTCCTCCTGAAATCCGGAGATAGTCAAAATATTAAGTATCAGTAAGTTAGAGAGCTCCGCTTAACCCTAGGGTTGCGGAGTTTTTTATTTTCCCACAGGTCCTTATCTTTGGGGCGCCAGTTCAAGTTTGCTGGTTATACACCAACTAAATAATTGTCTTCCATATGAACTTCGATCTAATTGTGATAGGTAGTGGCCCCGGTGGATATGTAGCTGCAATTCGTGCCTCCCAGCTAGGTATGAAGGTTGCTGTTGTTGAACGGGAATCACTCGGAGGTATTTGCCTTAACTGGGGTTGCATCCCAACCAAAGCCTTGTTGAAAAGTGCTCAGGTTTTTGAGTATATCAACCATGCTGAAGAATACGGAATTAAGGTGGGTAGCGCCAAAGCGGATTTTGGTGCCATGGTTCAGCGCAGCCGCCAGGTTGCGGATGGCATGAGCAAGGGAATTAATTTCCTTTTCCGCAAAAACAAAATTACCGTTATCAATGGCGAAGGGAAGTTAGCCCGGGGTAAGAAAGTCCTGGTGACTGATGCCGAGGGAAAGACTACTGAATATCAGGCTGAGCATATTATCATCGCTACCGGCGGGCGGGCTAAGGCTCTGCCTAGTGTGCCTATTGATGGTGAAAAAGTTATCGAATACCGCAAGGCGATGACATTAGAGAAACAACCCAAGAGTATGGTCGTTGTTGGTGCCGGAGCCATTGGGGTTGAATTTGCTTATTTCTATAGTTCTATCGGCACCGAGGTCACGGTAGTGGAATACCTGGAACAAGGATTGCTCCCTCGTGAAGATGTAGACATCTCCAAAGAACTTAATAAGATTTACACCAAAAAGGGAATCCGGGTATTAGGAAATACGGCTGTTGAAAGCGTCAATACCCAGGGTAAGGGTTGTGTAGTTACTGTCAAGAACAATAAAACAGGAGCCACCGAAGAGATCAAGTGCGATATCGTACTATCAGCTGCCGGAGTAGCGCCCAATACCGAAAATATTGGTCTGGAAACACTGGGGATCAACGTTGACCGCGGCATTATTCAGGTCGATGAATATTACCGTACGAATGTTCCGGGTATCTATGCTATTGGTGATGTGGTACCAGGGCCAGCACTAGCGCACGTCGCTAGCGCCGAAGGTATTATCTGCGTCGAAAACATTGCCGGACACCACCCCACGCCAATCAATTACGACAACATTCCTGCCTGCACGTACTGTGTTCCGGAAGTAGCCTCAGTAGGCCTGACAGAGGCTGCTGCACGCGCTGCCGGGTATGAACTCAATGTAGGCAAGTTTCCCTTCTCTGCTTCGGGCAAAGCCAGTGCTGCAGGCGACAAAAATGGATTCGTCAAGGTAATCTTCGATGCGAAATACGGAGAATTCCTCGGAGCACATTTTATTGGCCAGAACGTAACGGAAATGATTGCCGAAGTTGTCGTGGCCCGAAAATTAGAAACTACCGGGATGGAGATCGTCAAATCGATCCACCCACACCCCACGATGAGTGAAGCCATTATGGAAGCTGCTGCTGCCGCTTATGGCGAAGTAATCCATCTTTAGGATTAGAAATCTCATTTAGTAAACATAACTCATCCCGAATGTTGGTTAATGCCGACGTTCGGGATGTTTTTTTATAGGTTAGATCTGGTGTATCGCCTTCGGACTTAGTGACTGGATAACATCTGACTTTATTCCTGGTGTGGAAGGCGATTGAAGATACGCTGGATAAAACGTTTTTCGGCTGTAATAACCCGGCCCCGGCCGAAAAGTTCCTGCTCTGACTCAATGGGCTTTCCGGTGGTTGTGGTCAGGCCCTCGGCGAAGGTTACTTCAACGGGAACCACCAGCTTGCCCAACTCCTCTTTGGGGATTTTCGATTTCCAGGAGACTTCGCCAACTACTGCACCATACTCGGGGAAAGGAAAGCTTTGCAGACGCACCACAACGCGTTGACCTTCTTTGACCATTCCGGAACCCGTAAACGGAATATTCATCAACCCTTCCATCTGACGGGCATTGGCTGGGATGACTACCAGTAGATCTTCCCCCTGTTGTACAAACTGATCAGAACGTGTTTTACTGCCAACAACCTGCACCGTGCCATCAACGGGAGCCGTAAGCATATAGGTCTTCATCCAGGCTTCGACACGGGTTTTAAGTTTGAAGAACGCATCGCGCATTTCCGCTGAAGAGTTTACCACACTGCGCTCTACCCCACCCTCCAGGCTCGTGATTCTGTTTTTTAAGGAAGCTATCACAAACTGCTTTTCCCGGATAGCCGCTTCTTTGTTATTTAGCTGCTCCTGCAAATTAGATATCCGGTCCTGAATGGCAGTTAGATCGGCACTGGATGCCCGTTTCAAGGTAACCAGGTATTGCTGATTCCTTTCTTCCACCTGGGCATTGGTAATCTGCTCAGCTAGTTTTTCTTTTGCCTTGCGATCGAACGTAGCTTGCCGCTCTAGTGAACTAATCTGCCGTTGTACCGAGCGGATATCCATTTTGTCATACTTGCTGTCTTTTGCAGTCAGGTGTTGTTGTTGCTTCTCCCAAAAGGTAAACAGATCTTCCTGTAACTCGCCTAACACTAAACCAGTAGGTAACTCAAGATTAGCCAGCGTGCTGTCGGATAGGTTAAGAATATTGACGAGAAAATCATTGAGGTGCATAACGTGACGAAAGTCGGCAGAACTTCGCAAAACCAGCAACGCCTGCCCTTCCTGGACCTCCTGGTTGTTTTGTACCAAAACGGTTTGAATATAGTTGGAAGCCGCAGCTTTGAGATGTGCAGGAGGGTCCTTGAATGTAATTCGGATATCTGCCTCTACAATATCGGGGTAACGTACCCAGAAGGATAACCAGGCCAGAATAACAAAGCAAATGAGCGCCAGGATAGAACCCCAGCGAATGATCCACCCAGGAGGCGTGCCCAGTATCTCCTGGACTTCTTCACTCCGGATCTCCATTTGGTCTATTTCCTCTGCCACAATCCTGGTTTTAGTTATGCCCCTAACTCTAATTGGTTGCGCACCAGCTGGTAGTATGCCCCTCTGATATAGGTGAGTTCTTCATGAGTGCCTTGCTCTACAATTTCACCATCCTCCAGGACGATAATATTATCCGCATTCATGACGGTACTTAGCCGGTGGGCCACAATAACAATCGTACGCCGGCGAAACAATTCTGCCAAATTCTCCATGATTACCATTTCATTGAAGGCATCCAGCGCAGTGGTAGCTTCGTCAAAGAAAAGATAATCCGGATCTTTATATACGGCGCGGGCAATGAGTAGTCGTTGTTTTTGCCCCTGACTGAGCCCCAATCCATCCTGACCTATCCGGGTGTTATACCCCAGGGGTAAGGATTCTATAAATGTTTGAATATTAGCTACTTTGACCGCCCGGAGTAATCGTTCTTTGTTGATGATCTCATCCCCCAGGGCAATATTCCGGGCAATGGAATCACTGAAAATATGTCCTTCCTGCATGACGACTCCGCACTTTCGGCGCCATAACTTATTACTTAAATTGGAGAGACTTAAATCTCCCAGGCGAATAGTCCCTTCCGTGGGTTCGTAAAATTGCAGTAATAATTTAAGTAACGTGGTTTTTCCACTTCCGCTTCGACCCACGATCGCCGTTGTCTTCCCTTTAGGAATGACCAGGCTAAGGTTTTTAATTACCAGAGGCGAGTTTGGTCCATTGTAATGAAATGAAACTTCCTCCAATCGGATATCCCCCGATTCGGGAATGATGGTTATTTTATTTTCCGGATTCTCTTCATTTTCTTTTCCGTGAATCTCACTCATTCGTTCCAGACTAATTTTCGCCTCTTGCATCGTCTGGAGAAAAGCTACCAATTGGTTGATCTGACTATTCAGTTGTCCGATAATATATTGCACAGCCACCAACATACCCAACGTCATGCGCGTCTCGATAACCGCTTGAGCGACCAAAAAGATAATGAACAGGTTTTTGGTTTCATTGAAGAAGACGGCTCCGGCACGTTGAATCTGTTCTATTCGCAGGGTGCTAATTCCTGTGCGGAACAATTTGGCCTGAATGCGTTCCCAGGCCCAGCGTTTTTGTTTTTCGGCATTATACAGTTTGATATCCTGCATTCCCGCGACCAACTCGTATAAGTTGCTTTGATTTTCGGCGGACTGGTCAAAACGTTTGTAGTCCAGATCACGGCGCCACCGCATAAAGCCAAAAACCCACATGAGGTTAAGCGTGGTCCCTAGTAAGAATACAAAGAATACCGTTAGGTTCCAGGTTGCCAGTACGATGCCGAATACCAGCAAATTGATAAAAGAAAAAATAGAAACCAGTGAAGTAGAGCTTAAAAAGCGCTGCACCCGCTCATGGTCGGTAATGCGTTGGATAAGATCTCCGGCAAGGCGGCTATCAAAAAACTTAAGCGGAAGCCGGGTGAGTTTAATTAAAAAATCGGAGATCAGACTAATATTTACCCTAACGCCAACATGCAGCAGAATCCAGCTGCGAATGTATTCTATTCCCGTTTGTGTGGCAAAAAGCACTAACTGCGCTACCAGAATTAACAGGATGAAACTATAATCAAGGTTATTAATCCCTACATCGACAATACTCTTGAGCAGGAAAGGAAAAATGATCTGGAGAAAACTACCCAGGAAAAGGCCCAGAATCAGCTGGAGTATGAGTGGCCGGTAGCTTTGGAAATAAGATAAAACGTAACCAAACCCACTTTTGTTAGGGGCATCCCCATCCCGCAGCAGAAAGTCAGGTGTTGTCTGGAGTAACAATAAAACACCGGCATCATCCGCTTGGGCACCCGGGCCAACCCAATGCTCCAGAAAAGTTGCTTTGTCAAGAGTGTATTTTCCGCGACCAGGGTCAGCTATCCACACCTTGTCCTCCTTTGCCCGGTAAATAACCACAAAATGATCATTATCCCAGTGGGCGATACAAGGTAAGGGGACAACACTAATCAATTGGTCGTAGGTGGTCTGAACCGCGAGCGTTTGCATGCCGATATGCTCAGCAGCATCACTGATTTCGAGCATAGAAACACCCTGCCGACCGGTGTAGGTTAGCTCCCGTAAATACTCAAGGGAGTAGAAACGGTTGTAGAAGCGGGCAATCATGCGTAGGCATGTTGCACCACAATCCATGGCATCTAATTGATGGTAAAAAGGAAATCCTTTTGCCATACGGTATATAATTCCTGCTGATTCAGTGGCTTACAACAAAATACAGTTGTAATTTAAACTTTTTGCTTAAACAAAGACAATATTTAGATTAACTTTTTTTATAAATGCCCGAGAATCAGGCCATTTTAGCCGCCAACCAGCTCAGTATACTCCCCAGCACCTCCGTTTTTTCCGGTTCATTATGGATTTCATGATAAAGGCCCGGCCAGTTTTGGTAGGTAATATCCCCTTGTACTCGTTTGGCAAAAGCGGCACTGGCGGCCGCACTTGTTATTTGATCTGCTTCACCATGAGCCAGGTAAACCGGACAGTATACCGGACCGGCGTATTCGTTTAACACTGCCGCTGCTCCAATCATAGCGGCACCCGTTTTTACGGTGATCCGATCATGAACGAGTGGATCCGCTTCGTAAGCGGTAACAACCGCCGGATCACGAGATAGATGTGTTGTTTTTAAGCCATTAGGTTGACTGAGCGCAGGGAAAAGCTTACTTATGTTTTTTGCCAGCCAAATCTGTACCGGTGAAGGCTCCATTGCAAGTGCTATCCAGGGGGCGGTCGAAATAACGCCATTTACTTTTTCGGGATGCCGAAGCAGATAAGTGAGCACTAAATTACCTCCCTGGCTATGACCGTACAGGAAGACGGGCAGCTGGGAGTAGATTTCCCGGGCCTTTTTAATAGCTAAATCAATTTCCGCTAACAATTCATCCAGTCCCGGTGTGTGCCCCCGTTGACCTTCCGATTTCCCATGTCCGCGTCGATCGAGCCCCATAAAGGCATAATGCTGCCCATTGAACAGCTCAGCTACATGCGTATAGCGCCCAATATGTTCGCCCAGTCCATGGACCATTACAACAACGGCCCTGGGTGTATCAACCGACCAGTGCCGGCCAAACAAGGTAAGCTTATCTGGTGTTTGCAAAGTGAATGATTGCTCCATGGTTTTCCTTCTTTTGCGCTGCCAACTTTCTTTGATTATTTGGGCAGCTTGTTACCTTTGGCAAGCAAGATAATACAAAAACCCTTGTCCTCCTTTACGCATTAACGGTATGAATAAAGCACTACGTATTGTTTTCATGGGTACTCCTGATTTTGCAGTTCCCTCTCTGGCGGGCTTGTTAGAAAACAACTATAATGTTGTTGGTGTGGTAACGGCACCGGACAAACGCGGCGGCCGCGGCCGTCAGCAACTACTGGAATCCGCGGTCAAGCAGTTTGCCCTATCCAAAGGATTAGCCATTTTACAGCCCACGAATTTAAAGGATCCGGATTTTCTGACCGAACTCAAATCCTTGGGGGCTAACCTGCAGATAGTAGTGGCTTTCCGCATGTTACCGGCAGCAGTTTGGTCCTATCCTGAACTGGGAACTTTTAATTTACATGCATCACTACTCCCAAAGTACCGTGGAGCGGCCCCGATTAACTGGGCAATTATTAATGGTGAAAAAGAAACCGGGGTAACGACTTTCTTCCTGCAACAGGAAATAGATACCGGGGATGTCATTCTGCGTAAAACATTGCCCATTGGCCCAGAAGAAACAGCCGGCGAACTTCATGACCGCCTGATGGCCCTGGGAGCAACGGCTGTGCTGGAAACCGTGCAACGGATTGAAACGGGAAACGCAAACCCGGTTAAACAAGAAGACACTAAGGCCACCAAAGCCCCCAAGATTTTTCACGAAACCTGTGAAATCGATTTTCAGCAACCACTCGCTCAAGTTTTTAACTTTGTTCGGGGGCTAAGCCCTTATCCAGGGGCCTGGACCTCACTGGATGGGCTGACGTTGAAAATATTTCGGGCAACTCCCCTACCCGATTCTGAAGTTAAGCTTGCACCCGGAACTTTTCGTTCAGATAATAAAACCTATATCCAGGTTAGCACTCCCGACGGGTATTTGCAGTTAGATGAAATCCAGTTAGCGGGAAAACGTCGGATGGCAGCAAGGGAATTTCTGAATGGTTTTTCCTTTGAGAATTTGTAAGGAAATTTTTAACTGAGTAAAAAAAATCTTTGAATGATAAACATAATAGACCTGCACTTTCAAGATCAATTGCACGCCACTGCAGCCTTCCTCGTTTCAACCAGCGAGGGACCTGTCTTGATAGAAACAGGTCCCGATGCTACCTGGCCACAACTTTCCAAGGGCATTCACGAAGCTGGTTTCACCCCGGAGATGATTCGTAAAGTCTTTTTAACCCATATCCACCTGGATCACGCAGGGGCGGCCTGGAGGTTTGCGGAACTGGGGGCAAAAATTTATGTGCATCCTTTCGGGGAACGCCACCTGGCCAGTCCGGAAAAGCTCATGAACTCTGCCCGTCGGATTTATGGTGACGACATGGATCAAATGTGGGGCAAAATGCTCCCCATTTCACCTGCACAACTGGCAATTGTCAATCACGGTGAGCAAGTGATGCTTGACGCCACTACCACGCTCACCGCCTGGCATACACCGGGGCACGCGGTGCACCATATTGCCTGGCAACTGGGAGAAAATGTTTTCACCGGCGATGTAGGGGGTGTAAAAATCGAGGGAGGTCTGGTTGTCCCTCCCTGTCCGCCACCGGATATTCAACTGGAGGACTGGCTCGCTTCACTACGCCTATTACGTGGACTGGACGCTAAGCGGTTTTACCTCACTCACTTTGGCGCAATTGAGGACACAGCTGCACATCTAACTCAATTGGAACAGCGCCTGATCAACTGGGCAGAATGGATGCGGCCTTATTACGAATCGGAATCCTCAGTAGCTGATGTCACACCTGCATTTCAGGAGATGGTTAAAGAGGAATTAATGGCTGCTGGAATTCCGGCGGATGGAATCGCTCGGTATGAAACGGCAAACCCTTCCTGGATGAGCGTGGCAGGTCTATTGCGATATTGGCAGAAAAAGCTGGAAGATATGGCTTAACGCAACAAAATGGGACTAAAACAAAAAAAGCTCCTTTGCAGGAGCTTTTTTCAGGCTAGTTTGCTGGAAGAAAACGTTTGCCGCCTTCCAGTAATTTTTTCATCAACTTCGCATCGGGAAGTACAGCTTTGCTTTCTACTTCCTCCAATTGTTCAACAACTTGTTGTTCCAACTGAGTAGCAGACAGGGTAATGGCTTGTTCATCCCTGTGGTTATGCTGAATGTTCAGGTAAAGGTATGCCCCGGCACTAGCCAGAATCAGGACAATCAATAAAATAGTACGTGCGTTACTTTCAGCTTTCATAATCCCAGGAATTTACCTTGGTCACCTAAAGATAGTAAGGAATCTACTAAACTTAGCAATATCCTAGACTAATAATGGGTTAATCCCGACCAAGAACATAATGATAGACGGGGTCCCGGAAGAAATGGTTGCAAAAACGAGCATATTTTTTAAAAAAATTTGCGATTGCGTGTTGAGGGTACCGTTTCGGGTGCTAGACGTTGGCTTTCTTAACGTTATATTGTAAGCAAAGCGCCCTTAAATGGTTTTCTTTGGGGTTTGGGTAAAAGATTGGACTTGAAGCTGGTGCCAGGTTGAGTGCTACTGGTTACTAATAATCCAGAAATTTAGCTCAAACCTACTTTTCTACCCCGGGTAATGCCTCAAGCAACTGTTTTGTATAGGGATGTTTGGGTGTCTGTAATACCGCTGTTGCTTCTCCTGACTCTACTATTTTACCTGCCTGCATCACTAATATGCGATCACTCATGAAATTCACCACCGACAAGTCGTGGGAGATGAATAAATAAGTAAGCCCTTGTTTTTCTTGTAAGTCTTTCAGCAAATTCAGCACCTGAGCCTGGACCGAAACATCCAACGAAGACACACACTCATCGCAGATTAATACCTTCGGGCGTACACTTAATGCTCGTGCGATACAGATGCGTTGGCGTTGTCCTCCGGAACACTCGTGGGGGAAGCGGGTTAAATAGCGATCATCCAATCCGACTTCATGAAGCAGTGCCGAAACCCTGGTCCGGCGTTCCTGATCATCTCCTTCCAGGTGATGTACACGGAGAGGTTCCAGCAGCGCCTCTCCGATCGTCATTCGTGGATTAAGTGAAGCATAGGGATTTTGAAAAATGAGTTGTATGTCGCGGCGCCGGGTAAACCACTCTTGTTCTGGTAAGGTTAACAAATTTGCCCCTTGATACCATACTTCTCCGGCGCTGGTGGGCACCATTCGCAAAAGCGACCGGCTCAAGGTGGTTTTTCCACAGCCCGATTCGCCTACCAAACCCAGGGTTTCTCCAGGATAAAGGGAAAACGACACATCATCAACTGCCCTAACCTGTTGTGGTACCCGTTGGCGAAAACGCCATCGGCTGTCCTCAAATACGGTGAGTAGATGGTCAACCCGAATCAATGGATCAACTGGGGTATCCTGAGGTGCGGGGTGGCCAGCCGTTCTGTCCTTGTTGCTGATAAGCGGTTGAGATGCAGGCGGATGTGAATTTGGATCAAAATCCGCAATCACCGGAAGCCGATGAGGTTTTAACTTTAAAGGAGGGCGACAAGCAAGCAATGCCTGGGTATAGGGATGTTGCGGGAATTTCAATAGCTTATTTGCAGCACCGGCCTCTACGATCTGCCCATTCTGCATAACCAAGACCTGATCAGCAAGTTCCCCCACAACGCCAAGGTCGTGAGAAATAAAGAGTGTAGCAATCTGTTCTTCACGACTGAGTTGCCGGATTAGTTTCAAAATTCCTTGTTGTACCGTAACGTCAAGGGCGGTAGTCGGCTCGTCGGCAATGAGCAGAGATGGTTGACTAATCATAGCCATGGCCAGCATTATGCGTTGTTGCTGACCCCCGGAAAGCTGATGCGGGTAACGCTGGTACATGCGCTGGGCATCGGGTAACCCGACACGGGTCAGCCAATCCAAAACAAGTTTTTCGGCACTCTTTCCACGAGCGATTCCGTGGCGTGTCAAAACTTCTACAAGCTGATCGCCACAACGAAAAACAGGGTTCAAGGAAGACATAGGGTCTTGAAAAACCAACCCTATTTCTTTCCCGCGGATGCGTGGCCAGTCTCTTTCCGGGATATTACGCAGATCCCAGACCTCCCCAGAGCGGGTGTTCAAGGCTAATTCGCTGGAGCGAACCTCTGCGTTTCGCGGTAACAATCCGACAATGGAAAGCGCGGTGACAGATTTTCCTGAGCCGGATTCACCGACAATGCCGACGATTTCTCCAGGCTGTACCGCCAGGGAAAGCTGCTTGACTGCCTCTACCCTATTATCACCGGTGCCGAAGGTGATATCCAACTGGCTGATACGGAGTACGGGCAATGAAGCAGAGTTGTCCATAACGGTTATTCGGTTTGGATACGGATAGCGATTTCGTCGTTCTTGATGACGACACCCAATTTCTCGTATTGACTAACCCACTTGGTGAAAGTCGATCCGAGTAATTCTTTCCGCCAGCCACTGCCAAAATAACTCTCAATAAACTCAGGGTCGTTTTTGGCTTGCTTGAGGTTGTTCCGCGAAAGAACCATCGAGGGCGATACCTGATTTTCCAAACACTGGAATTTAATGACCAGATAGAGCATTTCCAGTAACAACTCTTCCCTTGGATCTTCTTCCGTTTCTGCCGGGACCTGTTGCAAGACGGCCAACTCTTCCGGAGTTCCCGGCCGGGAATATAATTCCATAAAGGTATCCCAGTGATCCATGGCTATTTTAGTAGGGACCCGACGGTTATCCCGCAAGGCATCCTTACCCGAACGCATGGCCCGAACAATATGGCTAATCAGCTTAGCCGGGAGAACCATTTCTTTAGAGTAGTCTTTGGTTTCAGCTGTTTTACGACGCCATTCAAAAAGGCGGAGGAGAAACAACCTTTCTTTCCTGTTCAACGAGCGTATCAGGTTACTAGTCAATGCTTCCTGGTGCGGATCGCGATCATAAAAGTCGGCTTTTTCAAGAACTAAAAACTCTTCTTCTGCCCAATGAAGCCGGTTCTTTTTTTCCAGATGCGATGAGAGTTGCTGCCACAGGGCTGGCAATGGCATAATATCCTCCAGGGCATAAGCTAATTGTTTTTCGCCCAGCGGGCGCGTCTCCCAGTTGGCCACTGTATGACTTTTGCTCAAGGATATTTTCAACTCGCCTTCGACCAGACGCTTAAACGAAACCGGATAACGGTACCCCAGAAATCCCGATGCTATTTGTGTATCGAAGACGTTTTGGGGTAAAATACCGTAAGCCTGATATAACAACCGGTAATCATTCTCCCCTGCATGGGTGATCTTACAAATTCCTGGATCCTGAATGAGGGCCAAAAAAGGCGATAAATCGGAAATAGAGAAAGGATCAATGATGTACTGATGCCGGGGAGTCGACATTTGAATGAGACAAAGCCTGGTAAAATACCGCTTCTCCCCTACAAATTCAGTGTCAAAACAGAGCCAGGGGGTATTCGCTTCCTCCGAACAAACCTGTTCCAAAGTCCGCTGGTCTTTAACCAGGGTATATTCGTTTTTCATGTATTCACTGCATTTTACGCCTCAAGCACACTGTCTGCCAGGATATGACGAAACTACCACCATTCTCTTTTGACCGCAATCTGAGGCGTCTGGCGTGGGAACAGGAGTTCAAATACATCCTGATTATCACACCTTGAATTAAGCTTAAGGCTAGCAAATATACCCAGGGAAAATGGCAAAATAAACTTTCCTCATCGTAGATTAATTCATCCTTTAAAATATGTGTAAATTTCTGCTCTACATATGCTATGACTGACGAAAAAGCACTAGGCAACCCATTTTCGGCGGGAGCGCTCCAAATCCAGTGGCTTCAAGGCGTTTATTATGAAAAAGATGCCATTTATGGTGTCCCCGAGGGTCCGTTTGTCGTCTACATAGAAGAGGATAACGAACTTTACTTGATTCAATATCCTTAATTGAGGGAATTGTTCGTTAATATAAGAGCAGACTAACTAATACCAGTAGCATGAAAATCGTTAAGCGTATCCTTCTCATTTTAGGAATATTCATTATTCTATTTCTGGGTGCCGCAGTAGCCATTCCTTATTTTTTTAAAGACCAGATCGTCGAACGTGCAAGAGGTGTGATTAATGCCAATATCCAGGGAGAGATCAATTTCTCTGACTTCGAGTTAACGCTGTTGCGTCATTTTCCAGATTTAACGCTAACGATGAAAGATTTTACCATTGAAGGCGCAGAAGAATTTGCCGGTGTCAAGCTAGCCGACATCCAGTCGTTATCGGTAAGCGTTGATTTCTGGTCAATTATCAATAAAACCCAACCCATCCAGGTTACCTCTGTTGAGGTAAAATCTCCCAAGCTAAACGTCCTGATCACGGAGGCAGGCAAAGCGAATTATGACCTTGCCCTCCCCGACTCCACCGCTGTTGTTGCCGATTCAGCTGCCGGCAGTACTAAATTCATGATGGCGCTCGATTTTTACAAAATCGAAAATGGTTATTTGTACTATGACGATGCCTCAACCAACACCATGGTGATCGCGAAGGGTATTAACCATCAGGGATCGGGTGACTTCACCGAAGTTCTTTATGATTTGAATACCAAAACGGATATCGATTCCCTGACCGTCGTCTACGACGACATCAAATATTTAAATCAAGCGAATACCCACCTGGATGCTATTTTCCAGGTTGACCAATCTACGCAAACCTATACCCTCAAGGACAACATCCTGACCGTTAACGCGATGAAGGTACAAGGCGATGGTTTTGTGCAGTTGCGGGGTGATGATTATTTTTTAGACCTGTCGCTTAGTGCTCCGGAAAACAATTTCCGCAATTTGCTTTCGCTGGTTCCTGGCGCTTATATGGAAGGCTATGAGAATGTAAAAGCCAGTGGTGAATTTAAGTTTGATGCAAAAATAAAAGGTCTTTATGCTGCCGAGCCCCTCAGTTACCCTGCCTTCTTTATCAATTTATCGGTGGCTGGTGCGCAGGTGCAATATCCCGACTTACCGCTGGGCATTACAGGAATTGTAGCGGATGCCAGTATTGCTAGTCCGGGCAGTGATCTGGACCAAATGGAGATCGATGTGTCCAAGTTGAATTTACGGATTGGCTCCAACCCAATAAGTGCTGTTTTTCGGCTCCGTACACCGATATCTGACCCTAACCTAGATGCCAGCATCAAGGGCATTTTGGATTTACGTGAACTTGCACAGGCTTACCCCATGGATGAACCTCAGGACCTTAAGGGCCGGGTTACCGCTGATGTCGATATTAAAGCGCGTATGTCGGAATTGGATCGCGGGGAATACGAGAATGTCAATATCCGGGGGAACCTGCAAACGTCCGGGCTGACTTACCGGGCTACGGGCATGCCTTTAGTGCAAATTGAGCAAACAGATATGAATTTCAGTCCCCGGTATGTAGAACTGAAGCAATTTTCCGCACAACTGGGTAAAAGCGACCTGACCGCTTCGGGGCGAATCGACAATATTCTCGCCTATTTTAGCCCCCAGGCAACAATGACTGGTACCATTACCGCGCAATCCAAGCTTTTGGACGTCAATGAGTGGATGGCTACCGCCGTACAACCGGGTGACGCACCTATCAGTGCCGAAGCTCTTTCAGACCCAGATGCACAGCCACTTGAGGATAATGCGATTTTTGATCGATTTGATTTTAAGGTAGACGGGCAGATTGCCGATCTGCGCTACGATAATTACATCTTGAAAAATACGGTGGCTGTTGGTCAACTCAGTCCTAACCGGATGAATATCCAGCGCGCAGAAACGCAGTTGGGTGATAGTGACCTCCAGGCAACCGGAGTTATTACCAACGTCTTTGATTATTTGTTTTCAGATGGCACCCTCGGTGGGGATTTACGCCTGACTGCCCAAAAGTTTGACCTAAACCAGCTAATGGACACCTACTATGCCTCCTCTTTCGGGCGCAGTACCGGCGGTGGTGGTGGCGGTGGTGAAGCAGATCCCGCACCCGCCAAAGAAGCAGGCAGCAGTGGCTACGATGTAATTCTGATTCCGGATAATATCAAAATGACGCTTGATGCCAAAGCTGGGGAAGTGATCTATACCAATATGACTATTCGCAACCTTTCTGGAAAGATGGCTATCGCCGATCAAGCCATTGAACTCCACGAAATCGAAGGTAATGCGCTGGGTGGAAAGGTTACTTTCGATGGGCTGTATGACACGGAAAACCCCGCCAAGCCCGTCTATGCCATGAAAATGGGCATGTCGGGGATGGATTTTCAAAAAGCGTTCTCTACGTTAAACTCATTTAAGCAACTTGCTCCTATCGGTGAATTCATCGTAGGCCATTTCAATACTAACCTGGTCATGGAAGGTTCCCTGAAGGACAATATGATGCCTGACCTGACTAACTTGAGTGTCAAAGGCTTTTTGGAAACCATTTCAGGCGCTATCAAAAACTTTAAGCCTTTACAAGCTATTGGTAATTCGCTCAATATTGACGAGTTACGGAGTGACATCCTCCTAACCAATACCCGTAACTGGATTGAAATTCAGAATGGCTTTTTAGAAGTCAAACCTTTTGATGTCAATGTGAAGGATATTAAGATGACTATTGCGGGCAAACATGGCCTTTCGCAGGACATGAACTACGATATCAAAGCGCGGATTCCAAGAAAACTATTGGAGAAAAATCCTGTAGGGGCTACCGCTAGTGCCGGATTGAATGCCATCCAGCAGCAAGCTGGCAAACTAGGCATCGACTTTAAACAGGGGGAAAATGTTGATGTTATGATTACCCTTACGGGTTCAATGCAGAAGCCACAGGTCAAATTCAAGCTACTGGGTATGGATGGTAAATCGGCAGTAGCTGATGCGGTGGAAGCCAAAGTGCAGGATGAGATCAATAAGCAGGTAGGTGCGGCTAAAGCGCAAGCACAAGAAGAAGTTAATAAACTCACCGAGCAAGGCAAGGCCGAATTGGATAAAGCAACAACCAAGGCCAAGGAAGAAGCAACTAAAGCAGTGGACTCGCTGAAAGTTAAAGCCCAGCAAGAGCTGGAAAAAAAGGTAGGCGAAAAAGCCGGCGAGGTACTTGGCAAGCCCGCACAAGAGAAGGCAACGCAAGTCCTCGATTCTCTAAAAACCAAAGTGGAAGTGGATAGCCTCAAGAAAGAGCTGGAGAAATTCAATCCTTTCAAGAAGAAAAAGAAGACGGGGGAAGGCAGTAATTAAGCGGCTGCGTTCATTTGTTTTTTAGCAATACCCAACAAATTCATAGCGCCGATGCATTCTGCATTGGCGCTATGAATTTCCAGCCATTTCAAAGGAACCTACTTGTTGATAATCCCGGAAATCAACAGGAGCAACGCCGGAAACACCCTGCTCGGCCATGTAAACGCCATATATGGTATCAACCGCCGCCATCGTTAGCTTATTGTGGGTTACAATAATGAACTGCGACTCCTTGGAAAACTTCTTGATGATTTTGTTAAACTTAAAGATGTTCGCATCATCGAGAGGGGCATCCACTTCGTCAAAAATACAGAAAGGCGCAGGCTTGAGCAGGTATAGCGCAAAGAGCAGCGCAGTAGCCGTCAGGGTTTTTTCACCACCGGAGAGCTGGCTGATCGTTTGCGGGCGTTTCCCTTTGGGCTTTGCCACAATTTCTATCCGCGATTCCAGTGGGTTCTCAGGATCCAGCAGCACTAAATCACAATTATCATCCTCAGTAAACAAACTGCGGAAAACATCAATAAAATATACTCTTGCCTGACTAAAGGCCTCCAGAAACTGCGCAGTTGCTGTTTCCTCGATCTCCTGAATTGTTTTCTCCAGGGAAATCTTAGCCTTTACAATATCATCTCGCTGGGCGGCAATCGTGTCATGGCGCTCTTTCATCTCATCATACGCCTCAACGGCCATGGGGTTGATCTCTCCATAAGTATCCAACCGGTTTTTCAGCCTGTCGACGGTATTCTGAAGTTCTTCCAGGGGCATCATCCCCTGGGGTTCCTGGTTGAGGATATCGTTAATACTGATATCGAATTCAATACGCAGCCGTTGCGAGATGGAGCTTATCTCAAATTTTACATCATTGAATTGTTCCCTTAGTGTATTGATGAGGACCTGTAAATCCTGTAGTTGACGGGTTTGCTTCCGCAGGCGGTCTTCCTTTTCTGTTATCCCGCTGCGCGCCTGAAAATAAATTTGCTCGGCATCGGTTAAGGATTGCTCTACAACGCCGCGGTGCTGAAGGGCTTCCTGCAGGGTTTGTTCCTGGGTAGCCAATTCAGCGGTCAAAGCTTGCAGGTCCATTTCCGCCTGAGTAATCCCCCGCCGGTTTAATTCAATGGCCTGGCGAGCTTCCTCTTGTTGTTTCTCCCGAAAAGCCAATTCCCGTTGAAAGGTTGCTACCTTGTTTTGCTGGCGGACAAATTGGATGTTTTTGTCATTAAAATTAGTAGAGGCCTGGCTGAGTTGTTCCGCTAACTGGCGAAACTGTCCGTCCGTTTGGCTGATGCGCTCTTTGGCCGCAGCTACCCGCTCTTGTGTCGTCGATAATTGTTCCTCGATTTCAGCAACAGTTTGCTGCAATGCTTTGATCCGCCCTTCCATTTCCGAGCGGCGCGCCTGCGCTTCTTCGATAAAGGTATTGAAACCCTCCATCCGGGTCAGCAAGCCTACTTTTTCCTGAACTAATTGGTTCAGCGCATTTTTCTGCTGCTGGATATCGGTATTGGTGCGCCGATTCTTGAGTTCTTCAATTTTTTGCTTGACATTGAAGAAGGCGGTAGCCAGTTTTTCTTCTTCTTTTTCCGCTTTGGCAATAACATTTTCGAGAATCTCGAGGTTTTTCTTCCGGCCAATTTTCTTGCCTTCAAAAAGGCCAATGGAGCCCCCGGAAACGCTGAACCGACGTTTAATAATCCGCCCGCTGCGGGAAAGAACCACGGCATCAGAATCCGGCAACTCGCCACTGATTTCTTCCTGATCAGTTACCAGCACGTTCTCCAATAAGTAATTACACAACGGCAGGTAGGCAGGATCCGTTTGAATAAGATCAACGGCCCGTTGAACCTCAGGAAGCATAATCATTGGAGGCACATAGCCTTTAAAAGCATCCAGGATGAAAAAATTAGCTTTCCCTTTCTGGCTTCGCCCCAACAACTGTATAGCCTGGTAGGCATCAGCTAATGTGGGTACCACATAATAGTTCAGGTAAGGCTCCAGGTAATTTTCAATGGTTACCCGGTACTCTTCACTTACATAAATCAAATCCGAAAGCAAGGGCGCTCCCTTGTTCCATTCTTTGTTGTTGCTCAAAAAGCGAATGGACTCGGGAAAACCTTCCAGGTTTTCGACCATGCTTTTCGTTAACTTGTACTCGTTGCGCTTGGCATCCAGTTCGCGACGAACCAAATTGACTTTCCGGGTTAGTTCTTCCAGTTCATTTTCAGCGCGTTGTAAGTCTTCCTGACGGCGGGTTTCATCGCTTTCCAGGATAGCCAGGCTTTCTAATTGTTCTTGTTCTCGTAGTGCTAAATTTGTGATCTTATCTTGCAGGCCTGAGACAGCCTCTTGACGCTGGCGTAATTCTTCTTCGGCACGGCGAATATCCTGGCGTAAGCCTTCAATTTGGTTCAAATTAACCGCCCGTTGCTTTTCAAGTTCAAAAGCCTGGCGCTCAATCAACTGTTGCTCCTGAACAACCAGGTCCAGGTCAGCCTTCATGGAGCCATGGCTACCCCGGATTTTTTCCAGATCGCCTTCCGCCGTTTCCAATTCTTGTTCCAGGCGGGCTTCAACCCGTTTTTCCAGGTTCAATTCACTGCGAAAATGTTCAATATCCTGTTCGAGCTGCTGAATCCGCTGGGTTGCCTGCTGAATATCCTGGGATAATTTTTCACGACTTTGCTCAATGAATTGCTGGCGCTGAAAACCCATCCGGCGATCATTCTCCAGGGTGCGGATTTTACCTACCAGCTCATTTAACTCCCGTTGGCGGTCGGAAAGTGCCTTCTCCTTATCCAGGTGAAGCTTGCGTTCCTGCTCGAGTGCTGCTTCCAGGTTCCGGCCGTCAATATCCAGTTGCCGGTAATTATCCTGCTCAGTTTCCACCTGTTTTTGCAAACCTTTGTGTTGCTCTTTGAGCGCTGAAACCCGGATAAGGGCCAGCTCTACACTCAGGTTTTTGTATTCCTCCCGCATTTCGAAGTAGCGACGGGTTCGGCGAGCTTGTTTCTCGAGTGTCTTAAGGTTGTTGTTAATCTCGTGGAGTAGGTCCTCTACCCTATCCAGATCCTCCGTAGCACTGCGCAACTTATTTAAAGCCTCTTTCTTGCGCACCTTGTACTTGGAAACACCGGCAGCCTGCTCAAACATCCGGCGGCGGGAATCATCCTTATCTTCCAGGATGTCATCGACCATCCCTAAGGCAATGATGGCGTAGGAATTCGAACCAATCCCGGTGTCCAGAAATAAGGATGTAATATCCTTGAGGCGGCATGGAACGCCATTAAGGCGATATTCACTTTCTCCCGTACGGTACAGTAAGCGACTGATGGTCACTGTATTGTACTCAGTAGGCAAAAGATTACGCGTATTTTCAAATGTCAGAGATACCTGGGCAATTCCCGATTGTTTTCTCTTCTTGGTACCATTGAAAATAACACTGGACATCTGATCCAGACGTAGCTCCTTACTCTTTTGCTCGCCCAGGACCCAGCGGATCGCATCAACGATATTGGATTTCCCTGAACCATTGGGACCAACAATGCCAATGACATCCTCATTGAAATGAATGAGGGTTTGGTTGGCGAAGCTTTTAAAGCCTTTTATTTCCAGAGTTTTTAACCGCATAGCCTACAAAAATAGTAAAAAGGCCAGCGACCTGTTGTGGAGAATGAAAGCTATTTATCCACATGAGCTGTGGATAACTCATTTGTTTTCCACGCCAGGGATAATATCATCCTGGTTATTCACTAAATGGTCTTCCAGCAGTGGACCCGAGAGCCGGTCGCGGCAGCGCTCACAGTGCGCCAGATGAAATACAACGTGCCTATAACCCTGGGATTCCCGGGGGAGCTTTTTGAATAAATAAGCCTGGAGTAAATTATCCTCAGGACAGGCATAGCGGTAGCGAAAATCGCGAATCAACTGCCAGATTAAGGCAAGTATTACCGGGGAACCAATCAGCAATAACCAAAGCCAAAGCATTAATCCCCGGTTAAGCGTTTGCCGTTTGGCGAATTTGTTGCAGACTGTTCATGAGGGCAGCCACATCTGCCTCGGTATTGTATACGTGGGGAGAAACCCGGATTGCATTGCCCCGACGGGAAACAAAAACACGGTTTTCCTGGAGCATTGCCTGTAAGGGTTGTAAATCACTATCGGGGGGTAAGTGCAATCCGAAGAGATGATGAGCTCGCCAGTCAGGGGATTCAATGAAAAGTCCCCAATCCTGTAATTGCCCGAGTACCGGGGCGAATAAAGACTCACAATAAGCCTGGATGTTCGCCGGTTGCCATGCCAATAATTGCTCGATGGCTTTAATCAGCATCGGGATGAGCTGAAAATTACTGTGCTCCCCGACGGAATAGCGTGCTGCTCCGTGTTGATATTGATCCTGATAGTTGACTAATTTGGAAAAATCTTCACTTCCAAAGCGATTTATCCAATTTTCTTCCAGCGGAATTCCCGTGTCCATTGCCGGGCCGTAATAAGCAATACCCAGTGAATAGGGCCCCATTAACCATTTATACCCGCCGCAAACCAGTGCATCTGGCTGTAATGCCTCAACGTCAACGGGTAAAGCGCCCACCGACTGCGTTCCATCGATAACCAGCCAGGCACCTACTTCCCGGGTTCGCTGCCGGATCGACATCAGATCAAACAGGGTTCCATCCGTCCAATGGACATTACCAATGGCGACAGCTGCTGTATGCTCGTCAATAGCTTCCAGCAATGCTGCATTCCATTCCATACCCCGTTGTTGACTGCGTGGGGCAGAAACCATCTTAATTGTCGCCCCTACCCGATCTGCTTCCCGCTGCCAGGGATAAACATTGCTGGGGAATTGTCCTTCAACCATGACAATATTTTGCCCTGCTCGCAAAGGTAAATTTCGCGCCACCGTGGATAAACCATAGGACGCGGAGGGAATGATGGCTATCCGATCGGGATCAGCAGCATGAATCAAACGGGCGGCCAGGCGACGCAACCGCTTGGCTGGTTCAAAAAAGTCGACAATTTGTAGTTCCCAGGGAGTTGTTTTTCGGGTCAAGGCCTGATGACCTGCTGCTTCTACCGCCAGCAACTGAGGCGACATATAAGCACAGTTCAGGTAATGGATGTCGTCGGGAATGGCAAACAAATGTCGCTGGCAACTTAACATGGCTTCTTTTTTCAGGTGTTCCAAGATAAGCAATTCTGAAACCTATCACTATTAAACTTGCCATGAAGTAAGTGATGGGTCATTATTATTTGTTCAGTGCAATTTTGGGGTTCAACAAGGCAAAAAACGCAGGCGACGCAGCGCGTCGGCGAGGCTTTTTAACGAAGTGGAAGCCCAAAAGGGCCTGAAATAAGGTATAGATAATGTTGTCCCATCACTTAATGAGGTAGAATAGCTATTACGAAAAAGAGGAGCCTACTCGCGCAGGCCCCTCCAAAAGTTGTTACGACATATATTGACCTTCGCTAAAACTGGTAAGACATCCCCAACCAAAGGTTGGTATCTCGCAGTTGATACTCGGGTAAAGACAGCCGATCCTGCCATGCCCGATGCACACGAAGTTGAATCATCCAATCAGCATTGAGCTGGTAGCCAAGTCCTATTCCATAAGCCAGCCCCCAGTCCTTAAAAAGTTGCTTATTAATTGAAGTTCCCTTTTCACCATTTAACAAGGTGACTTTGGGGACTTCAGTAACAAAGGAAGGTTGAAAAACCCCCAGTAAAACATCTTCCTGGCGGGTAGTCTGCAGCAAATAATCCCATTGCACCCCAGCCGAAAGCTGCCAGCGACCTCCTGGATTCCATTGCAAACGCAGGGGAACATATATCGCCTGATTAGTCACCATGAGATTACGAGGCAAAGCTTCTTCATTTACCCTGTTTCCAGCCGGGCTGCTTTGTGGGTTGTCCAAAGCAATTGTGCCTTTTTCACTACCTTCCTGCCCCAGCGTATTGATAAGTGTCCGATAACCAAGGCCCGTAACCAGCGACCAGCGCCGTAAAGGGGTAAAGGCTATTGTCAGTCCAGCCTGTGCGCCGGCTGGCAGTGCCTGAGGTGTGACCAGTGCTCCTGCTTCTACGCCAAAAGAAAAGCGCTTGGGAAACGCAGTATTGTGAGACCTAGTGGCGTTCTTGTCGGGAGAAAAGCGTATGTCTTCCCAGCCTGGCAGGTCCAGCAATCGGGGCCCCGGTCGTTCGAGCGAAGCTACACTATGCATTCCAATGCGCTGCATAGAGGAATTATCACCAGGCTCTGGCGCAATGTTATCGGTGATAGTCTTCTGGGCTCCGGAATCAACTGGTAAGATTTCCCAAACGGGAGTTTTCCCAGCAGGACTATTATGCATCGCCTGCGGCTCGGCGTTTTTGCTGGACAAAGAATCTATCTGCCGCCAAGAATGTGGTGTTTTTTTCACGCCAACGGCAGGAAGGGGTCGGACAGGAGACTCCTGCCCCCCTTCGCTAAGCCGGGCGTTTGGGGTGAGTCTTACAGACTCGTTCAAGGGATTAATGGGGGGTGCTGGGGTATTATTAATTGGGTCGGCCCCTACCGTCTTCGTAGGGGATAAAATGCTTTCTGAAGAAATAGGCAGCTTTGTTTCTTGCTCGATAGCTGTCACCGGCCACCATAACCATACCAGGGAGGCAATTCCTAGCAGTCCGGGGAAGATCCACCAGAGCAGGCCTCTACGCCGGCGCTGGGGTAGTTCCCGATCCAGGACTTTCCGCATTTCTTCCCAGGCAAAGTCCATGAATTCCTCATCCGTGTACTTATCCTGCATAATTTTGATTATTATGATGGTGCCGGTTAATTAATTCCTTTAGTTGCTTACGTGCCATTGCCAGGTGCCACTTTGATGTACCTTCACTCATATCCAGCATTTTGCCGATTTCCGTATGCGTATATCCTTCAATGGCAAATAATTGAAAAACCTCCCGGCTGATCTTGGGCAGTCTATCAACTAAGCGTAAGACATCCTCCATATATAAATTGCTCAGCGCAGTCGAGCGGGTGGGTGCATCTCGTCCTTCGAGGTCTAACCAGGGTACGGGTTGTGTTTTTTGCCGGAAATAGTCAGAAAGACAGTGAAAAACAATGCGCCGTATCCACCCTTCCAATGACCCGTTGAAACTGAATGTGTCTATTTTTTTAAACACACGTAAAAAGCCGTTATTGATAATCTCCAAAGCCGTTTCCCGATCCGTTGTGTAGCGTTGGCACATTCGCAACATCGTTGGAAAATAGCGCCGATATAACAACTCCTGGCTGTACCGGTCATTACGGACACAGCCAGCAACAAGTTCCTGGTCAGACTTTTCGGCGGATGATTTAATCATTAATCCGGCTATGATTTCAGGCAGGTATAAAGCCTACCAATCAGAATTACCTTATCAGACAGCGGAACGATGACATCGGGTTGGAAAAAAGGATGTTTTTTTTCAAAAAACCTAAACACGGGTAACCAGGATACGCATTACAATAAAGAACTGGCCATAAGACTATGGCACAAGTCCAACAAAACCAGGCCCTTAGTTACCCATATTCAGCTGCTGGGCCTAATTTCCCTAAAAAAACCGTCCGACCTGTTTTTTGCTTATTCCCGGGTCGCCTTATACCAATTGATGAGTCCACGGGTCGAGCTATCATGACTGGTAATCGGCGTTTCATCTGATAGTTCAGGGAGAATTTTATTGGCTAATTGTTTCCCCAATTCTACCCCCCACTGGTCAAAACTGTAAATATTCCATATAACCCCCTGAACAAAGATTTTGTGTTCATACAATGCAATTAATTGCCCCAGGGTATAGGGGGAAACCTGCTTTACCAGGATGGAGTTCGTAGGTTTGTTTCCAGCAAAAACCTTGAAGGGAAGCAGTTTTTCTAAGGCCTCTCCCTGCATTCCAGCTTGCGTAAGCTCAGCTCTGGCTTCGGCTTCCGTTTTACCGTTCATAAGGGCTTCTGTCTGCGCGAAAAAGTTCGCCAGCAATTTCAAATGATGGTCGCCAATGGGATTATGGCTGATGGCTGGTGCTATAAAGTCACAGGGTATCAACTTAGTTCCCTGATGAATCAGCTGATAGAAAGCGTGCTGGCCATTTGTTCCTGGTTCGCCCCAGATGACCGGGCCTGTTTGGTAAGAAACCGGTTTCCCATTGCGATCTACAGATTTGCCATTGCTCTCCATATTTCCCTGTTGGAAATACGCAGCGAAGCGATGTAGATACTGGTCATAGGGCAAGATAGCTTCTGATTCAGCACCCCAGAAATTATTGTACCACACACCAATAAGGGCCAGCGTTACGGGAAGGTTTTCTGCGAGTGGAGCCGTGCGGAAATGTTCATCCATCGCATGAAATCCCCACAACAGTTGTTCGAATGCAGCGAACCCAATGGTGCAGGCAATAGAAAGGCCGATAGCACTCGTCAGGGAATAGCGCCCCCCAACCCAATCCCAAAAGGCGAACATATTGGCTGGGTCAATGCCAAATGCCTCTACAGCGCTGGCATTAGTACTTAAGGCTGCGAAGTGGCAGGCAATATGTGATTCATCCCCGGTAGCTTGTAAAAACCATTCCCGTGCCGTAAAGGCATTCGTCATGGTTTCCTGGGTAGTGAAGGTTTTGGAGGCGATCAGGAAAAGTGTCGTTTCGGGGTTCACCCGCTGCAGGGTCTCTGCGATGTGTGTCCCATCCACATTGGAAACGAAATGCACCTGCATTCCTTTGCGCCAATAGGGGCGCAGTGCTTCGGTAACCATCACCGGACCTAAATCCGACCCGCCGATACCAATATTGACAATATCGGTAATAGGAAGACCGGTATACCCTTTCCATTCTCCGGCCAGAACCCGCTCACTAAAGTTTTTCATTTGTGCCAACACAGCATTGATAGCGGGCATCACGTCTTCGCCGTCTACCAGAATAGGGCGATTCGAACGGTTGCGCAAAGCAATATGCAAGACGGATCGATTCTCAGTGACATTGATCTTTTCCCCGCTAAACATCGCTTCAATTGCTTCCGGCAGGTTGCACTCGACGGCTAATTGCTGGAGAAGTTCCAGGGTTTCCTCGCTGATAATATTTTTGGAGTAGTCAATTAAAATGCCGTCTACCTCCCGGGAAAACCGGGCAAACCGGTCAGCATCCTGATTAAACAAACCCCGCAGATGGGTGTCCTTTATTTGGTTGTGATGTTGGGCTAGAGCAGCCCAGGCGGCCGTTTCCGTCGGGTTCTGATTCTTTAACATAGTAGTCTTGCGTCATTTTTCCGCGCAAAGATCGGTAATTTTTTTCCACTTATCTGCAGTGGCAGTCGAAATTCCCTTTTGATAAAAATCAGGTGAAAGAAGTGACACTCGTCACTTCCCTGGAGGGGTATTAACTGCTACCTTACTTCTAGTAAAAAGTCCGGCTATGAAAAAGATATTAGTGCCCACCGATTTTTCCGATACAGCTAAGTGTGCCTTAGGTTATGCCCGCCATTTGGCCGAATTATGGCCTGATGCGGCCATTGATGTCGTTCATTTGTACCTTCCGGCAACGGCGGCCGAATATCCTAACATTGTCGCACCGGTTCCTGAATTAATCAAGGCGCGTGAAGACAGCCTGAAGTTGTTTCTGCAGGAAAGTGAGGCCGACTGTGCCGGACAGGTCGCTGTGAAAATTCCTGTTAATGCCGAACTGCGCATAGGTTTTCCGGCAGATGAAATCGTAGCTGAATCCAGTAATTATGATCTTATTGTCATGGGCACCACGGGTGAGAATGACCTGCTTGACAATTTGTTTGGTTCTGTTTCCAGTTTAGTGGCTCGTAAGGCCAGTTGTCCAGTGATTCTGGTTCCCCGGCTCGTAGAATTCTCGCCAATAAACCATATCCTGTTTGCCAGTAATTATGAATCTGCCGAAGATAAAATGCTGGACAAACTGATTGCTTTCAATGAATCCTTTAAGGCTACCGTTCATTTTGTCCATGTTCGGGAAGAAAAAGACCAATCTTACAGCCGGACAATGGAAGATATTTTCCAGGATTTATTCCGCAAAGGAGAGCCTTCTTTTGCTTTTGAAATGGACGAAGTAGTAGGTGAAAGCATTAGCGATGCCCTAAATACTTATTCAGAAGAGAAGCATATAGATCTGGTTGTCATGGTTGCGCGTAAACGAAGTTTCTGGGATAATTTTTTCCACCGCAGCCAAACCAAGCGAATGGCTCTTAACACAAAACTTCCCTTGATGGTATTACATTGCTAGCCATCGAAAGGATATCAGAGAATAGATCTTCAACGTTTATACTATTGCAGAGCGCCAGGGCGAATAACTTCAAGCCACTGGCGCTCTTCTTATGTTTTCACATCACACAGCTGCTTGCCTGTTTTATTCCTCGATAGTAATCGTATACAGTTTACTTTGCAGGGCGGGTGGATAATTGGCCCAACTCACTCCCAAGGCTAATTGATACTGCCCCCGTAGTGCAGTATCCATCTTAAGGGTATAGGCAAACTGCAGCGTTTCACCGGCTGGCCATATCTCGGGTACTGTTTGTATATCCCCCCGCAGGATTTGCATAGTTTGTCCCTCCTGGAACAGGGTGATGCCCAAATGGAGCGGTAACTGGCCCTGGGTACGATCAATAGCAAAAGGATAGGGATTGGATAAAGTAATTCTCATCGTCAGTTCCTGGCCAGGCTTTATACTGGTTGCAGGGTTTTGCCAGGCTAATGCCACTTGATTAAAAACCTGCAGTGAATCTATGCTAGTTAATAATTTCAATCGCGTACCCAGGGTAACGGTATCACAAGCGTAACAGGGGACGGGTGAACAACCTTTACAAGGAGAGCCGATGTAGGTAAGCAACCATACCTGTCTGTCATGAAGTTTTGCCTCGGCAGCAGCAAGATCAAACTGGTTCTTCCTGTAATATACATCGGTAAACGTATTGACCTCATTGCCAGTGTAAAACGCAAATTTAGAAGGATCCCGGTAGCTGTCCCAGAATAACACTGGTGAATCCCCTACCCTTTCCTTTAGTGCATTGATCCAGGCCATCTCGTGGAAATTGGATTTAATCCCCAGAAAATTATGGATTAGTAAAACCCGAGCTGGCAACAGCAAAGCAAACGTAAGCACCCCCATACGGATAACCCTGCGGGCATACACAGGATCCTCGCTACCGTAGGTGAAGGCAAAAACAATGAGCGGAATGGCAGCCACCAGTGTCCACTGTGGTTCCACATGGCCTTTGGTTGTCGACCAAAGAAAGAAAGCCCAGAACCCCCAGATCGTCCAGCGCATTGCACGAAGCAAGGGGTTGGAAGTAGTTGTTTTAAGTAAGGATTTTATCAAAAACGGGAAAAGCAAAGGACTGAAAATAACCACCTGATTTAGCAGATAGGTTAGCGTATGCTTTAATTCATAGGGATCATTACGTCCCTTCAGGTGATACCGAAAGGAAGGAAAGTCGTGGGTATACTGCCAATAGAGGTGCGGCATAAATAATAGCGCACCCAGGACCCCGGCCAGATAAAATCGGGGCATTTTCCATAAGCGGGCATTTGACAAAACCGTAAAGGCGATGACCAATATCCCATGATATTTACTGTAAAGCAACCCTGCCATTACGATCGCCCAAAGCAGGGTGAGCCCCCAGGTGGGTTTTTCAAGCCAGCGTCGGTAACAACTAAAAAAGGCCAGCGTAAAAAACAATAATGGGCTGTCAGGAGTAGCAATAAACCCATAAACCTGCAGTAAGGGCATGCCTAAAATCAGGGCTAACAGCAATACCTGCTCCTGCGGCTTTCGGGGTCGCCCCACCAGGTCCCAAAGGAGCACAGCGGAGGCAATAAACAAGAGTATCGTTCCTAACCTAACCCCCAATTCATTCGCAAATAAGGCAAACCCCCAGCGAATTAGCACAGCGATGGCCGGGGGGTGATCAAAATAACCCCAATCCAGCTGCCGGGAGTAGATCCAGTAGTAAGCCTCATCAGGATCAAGTTCTGTCAGCCAGGCCTGTATGACATTCAGGACGAGCAAAAGACCAAGGCCCAATGGCCAATACCCCCACTTGCTGACCACTTTCTTCAATACCATTATTTTTTACGAATAGCTGTTAAATCGGCATTAGAAAGGACAAATTCCGTAGGGCCTACCACATAGGGGCCTACTTCATAGGTATTGTAATACAGGTAAATACCATTTTGTTGGATCGCAAAATTTGCCGGCAGCTGAAAGTCTCCATCCCAAAAGAATCCTTGTTCATTCAAGGTTGCGTTCGGATCGAGTTCCCGAACAGCCCGAAAAGATTTTTCGGCAAGTTGCTTAAACTTCTCCATGTCGGTGATGAAGTCGGTAAGCTGGAATAATTTCCCGGTTTTCGGGTCAAAATTAAGGAGAGAGGAATAACTATTCGGGTGCGCGCCTCCGGTGTAGGAATAATTATCGAGTTCTACGGAAAGCACCTCACCAGAAGAATACAACACTTTGCCGGTGGTAGATAGTGTCCAGGCGCCGGCAAATTCAAACTCCTGCCCGAAGGTCTGGTAGTTTTGTAAAAAAGTATCCGCCAGCGCCTCCAGGGAAACTTCGTCCACGGGCATGTCCGCTTCGCCCGAAATTAAAGCCGTTTTTACGTAATGCAGGATGGTATCATTGATCGCCTTTACTGCAGCCGGGTTACCTCCTTCAATCAGAGGGTAACTAACTTCAAAGGTAGCGCAATAGGTGCTATCGCCCTGGCAACCTTCTGAGCCACGCTGAAAGGAATAGGATCCAATCTTTAAAGGAGAAGGGGTCGCGCCCGGATTTACCACGTCTTTTTTACGGCAGGAAATCAGAAGCAGGAACAAACAAGAGAAACCCAGGAGGGAGTAGCGCATAATCGTGTTTTTGGAAGTGTTGGGTGAAGTGCAAAGGTACGGTTTCCTGAAAAATTAATGTGGAGGATATACCTAATTATCGTGGGTTGGTAAAATTACTTGTTTAAGTGCCAGCAAATGCAATCAATTACCTCATTAAGTCGCGGTAAGTCTTCACCCCGCGATCTTCCAGCCGCCGCAGTAATTTCAGAAGCAGTAATCCCGTAAGAAATGCATCTCCCGGCGCCGTATGCCGGTCCGCAGGGCGCAGCTGGTACTCTTCCGCTAATTTATCCAGCGTGTAATCTCCGGGATTGGAATAGGGGGTATTCCCCTTCAATCGGCGGGCCAGGTCTATCGTGTCCAGGGTTGGATTTCGCAGGGTACCTCCTGTCAAGCGACGCAACTCACGGTTGATAACCGCCAGGTCAAAACGAACATGATGACCCACAATAATCGCGGTACCTACCAAGGAAACTAATGCGGCTAGTGCCGATTCCGAATCCACTTGTCCGGATGAGGGACCAGGTAAAATGCCATGAATTTTTATCGCCTCAGGGTCTAAAGAATGTGGGGGCTCCAGCCGGGTAGCATATTGCTCCGCTACGTGGATTGACCAATCCTTCACTGTGATAGCGCCAATGGATAAGAGTGCTGCATTACGGGGGTTTAAACCATTGGTTTCCGTATCCAGCACCACAAAACGCAATTCCCCCAAAGCAGTTTCCGGAGCATAGGAAAACATGGCTAATTCACGCTGATACGTTTGCCACCAGGCCGGTACTGCCGATTTTTCCGTTTGCCAAAATTTCCATCTCATGGGAAAGTTATAGAATGCGTGCCAATTGAAACCGGGTAATGATCAAGTTTTGCAATTCATTGATCGGTTGAAAACTATTACGCAGGTGTAAGCGCTCCATTTTAGTTAGCTCTGCAGGATTGAAAAAGCGCCCACTATCCTGGTTTTTCAGCCCCTGCAAGGTGCGATACCGCATAAAAACCTCATAGGCCCTGGCTGCTTCTTCATACAGCTCGCGATTTGCGGGCTCCCGCTCAGCCATTTTCTCAAAGCGTTCAATGGTATTATTGGTATGGCCTACTTTAGCCTGTAAAACCAACAACCGAGCGGCATCTGCCAAAGGGAGCATCGCCCGGGATTTTATATCAAAAGCATCTTTGTGTTCACCACTGCGCTCTACGACAAAGTTGCGAAAGAACGTCAGCGGTGGTGCCGTCTGAACAGCGTCTTTTGCCAATAGAATCAAAAACAACTCATGGTGATCAAGCTGATTGAAGATATGTTCGGTGAGTTCATCAGCCAGTGCTTGCCAACCATAAAGCGAACGGTAGTCAAAAAAAATAGTGCTGAACATAACCGCCTCCGGGGTAGGACTGGTCATCCAACGGGTAAACTGGTCTTTCCACTGACTCAGGGATAAACACCAATCGGGGTTACGTCCCATCATTTCAGCCGGACAATAAGCAAAACCACAAGCCTCCAGATAGGTATTGATTTTGGTCGCTAATGCCAGAAAGTATTCCTTTACCCGGGGATAATCGTCGGTTGGAACATCTTCAAAAACCAGGCAATTATCCTGGTCAGTACGCAGTAATTGTTCCCCTCTTCCTTCACTACCCAGGGCCAGCCAGCAATACCTGACAGGGGCGGGGCCCTGCCCTTCCCTTATCATTTCCTGTTCGCACAATGCTATTACCCGGGCCATGAGTACGTCATTCACTTCGGTGATGACCGAAGAAATAAAACCAATGGCTACCTCCTGATAAATATACTTGCGGAGGAGTTCTTCAGCCCGTTCCCGGATGCGAACCAGGGCCTGCGGAGTCTGGGCACGTTTGATCTCCCGAATTAAAACCGCCGGATTGTTTCCCTGGACGACTAACAGATCATGTTCCGTGATCACACCTATTGCCGGGCTTTGATCCGTTCCGTCCTGGGTAATAACCAGGTGATGGATACGTCGCTGAACCATTTCCATTTGAACATCTGCGACGGTGAGCTGAGGCTGAATACAGCGTACGGGGCTCGACATGATTGCATCGACTGGTACTTCGGGAGTCACTTTACCCGTGGCAACATGCTTGCGCAAATCTTTATCCGTAACGATACCCACCGGATGGTGATCCTCATCCACAATAATGATCGAACCTACCTCCTGGATGCTCATTTCCCGGGCAGCATCCCGGATCAGCGTTCCAGACTGGCAAGTGACCGGCACTTTGCATTGCTCAATTCCCTGCACCTCTACCAACTGAAACTTATTGTCGAAATGATGATCCTGATCCAGGAATAAGCGTCCGTGGTACGCTTTGGCAAAGCGTTGGTGAGCACCAGCAGCAAAGTGCGTAGCCAGATAGTAAGCTACTTTCGGAAATTCTTCCAGCAAGGGGGTAAAACTCGCGATCGGGATGGCATAAATCAGGCTCTCTTCCTGACTAACCGCAGTGAACGCATAGGGTTCTTCCGCAAGCAAGGGGCGAATGCCAAACAAATCGCCTTCATCACAAGTGTCAATAAGGATTTGGGTTCCATTCTCCTCACGCAGCAAGTGAACAGCTCCTTCCCGAACCACATAAATATGCGCCTCCGGATGTTCCCCTTGTGAGAAAATAGTCTCTCCGGGTTGTCGGTATTGCACCACTACTCCACCCGAAACAGCCATGAGCTGATCCTCAGGAAGCAAGGAAAAAGGAGGATACGCTTTAAGGAAATCGTAAATCCGAACGGCAATGGTATTTCCCATAGAACTAAAAACTAAAACTGATTATCCTAATAATTTTGAAAAAGTTACACTTTTTTGAATACATTTTGTTTTAATTATCGCTTTTTGCGTTCATGTTTTTCCCGAGGCTTTTGTTTTTATAGCCTTTCTTTGCTATCGGGAATGACCGCAACAACCCTACTAAGTAAGTATAATTTTCCCAGAAAGCATCTTTCGGTCTAAGAAGAAGTTTCTCCAGGCTTGCAGGAAGTTTTCCTTCTGTGCAAAAGGTTTAGCTATTTTAATCAGGTTTAAGCCATTATTATCCGGACGATAATTTCATTCAAGAAATCCCGGGGCAAATGCCACACGAATAAATGTCGGCCCCCAAAGAATTCCTTGTTTTAGACAAAGTGTGTAAATTACGGCAAGTAGACCTTGATTAAGGTAGTGCTTAAGAATTCACCACCAGAATTGCTTTATCAAATGCTGGCATTCCGAAATATCCGGAAATCTATGGGGGAAGGATGAGAGAACCTCCGGAATATTTACTAATATCGGTCACGCTTAGCGCATACTAAAAACCTAAATAAGATGTCAACTACCGACTTAAAAGCCTATTGGCGGAAAAATGTACGCTACCTAATCATCTTGCTTACGATTTGGTTTTTGGTATCCTATGGTGCAGGGATTTTATTCGTTGACATGTTGAATAAAATCACCATCGGAGGTTTTAAACTAGGGTTTTGGTTTGCGCAGCAAGGAGCCATTTATGTGTTTGTGATCCTCATTTTTGTCTATGTCAATTGGATGAACAAACTCGACCGTGAATTTGATGTCGACGAAAAATAACAGCTCTTTTCTTAGATAAAACGCCAAAAGACAACTTTTTATGGATGCACAAACCTGGACCTTTATCATTGTCGGCATCACTTTTGCGCTCTATATCGGGGTAGCGGTGTGGTCGCGGGCAGGTTCCACCGCCGAATTTTATGTTGCCGGAGGTGGTGTTCCCCCCGTGCTCAATGGTATGGCCACTGCCGCCGACTGGATGTCCGCTGCGTCCTTTTTATCAATGGCGGGCCTGATCGCCTTTATGGGATACCAGGGAGCTCAATACCTGTTAGGGTGGACGGGCGGCTATGTCTTGCTGGCTCTTTTACTGGCTCCTTACCTGCGTAAATTTGGCAAGTTCACGGTACCCGATTTCATTGGAGAACGATACTATTCCCAAACGGCCCGGATTACGGCCGTTATTTGCGCGCTATTTATTTCCTTTACCTACGTTGTCGGGCAGATGAAAGGAGTTGGCGTAGCTTTTTCGCGGTTCCTGGAGATTCCCTTTGAGACAGGTGTCATTATTGGCGTAGGAATTGTATTCTTCTATGCCGTTTTAGGGGGAATGAAAGGCATCACCTACACCCAGGTAGCGCAGTATTGTGTGTTAATTTTCGCTTATTTAGTTCCCGCTATTTTCATCTCGATTTTGATGGTAGGCAATCCTATCCCGCAAATCGGCCTGGGCGGTACCCTGGAAGATGGAACGTATTTATTGACTAAGCTCGACCAATTATGCACAGACCTGGGCTTTGCCGAGTATACCAGTAGTCACAAAGGATTAGTTGATCTTTTCTTTGTCAGTGCGGCGCTGATGCTGGGCACGGCCGGCCTTCCGCACGTTATTGTGCGTTTCTTTACCGTTCCACGCGTTAAGGATGCCCGCAAATCTGCTGGCTGGGCGTTAATATTCATTGCCTTACTCTACACCACGGCCCCGGCCATTGCGGTATTTGCCCGTACCAACCTGATCAATACGGTAAGTGACAAGGAGTACGCTACCCTTCCCGTATGGTTTGCTAATTGGGAGAAGACCGGACTGCTCAAATTCGAAGATAAAAATGGTGATGGCCGCGTACAGTACTACAACGACCAAAACGAAGCTTTTTCCAATGAGGTGGCCGCACCAAAGGGTTGGCAAGGCAACGAGTTAACGGTTGACAATGATATCATGGTACTGGCCAATCCTGAGATTGCCAATCTGCCAGGATGGGTGGTGGGTCTGGTTGTCGCCGGCGGGCTAGCGGCAGCACTTTCTACTGCCGCCGGATTATTACTGGTCATTTCATCCTCGATCTCCCACGATTTGCTCAAAAAGAACCTGATGCCCCAAATTTCTGAAAAGGCAGAATTACGGGCAGCCCGGATAGCAATTGCTGTAGCTGTTGTGGGAGCCGGGTATTTTGGTATCAACCCTCCGGGCTTTGTCGCGCAGGTAGTTGCCTGGGCCTTTGGGTTAGCCGCCGCTTCTTTTTTCCCGGCGATTGTGATGGGCATTTTTTCCAAGCGAATGAATATGCAGGGCGCAGTGTCGGGTATGCTTGTGGGCCTTCTATTCACCGGTGCCTATATCATTTACTTTAAATACGGAGCTGGAGACCCTGAGGAATATCTTTTCGGTATTTCACCAGAAGGAATTGGCACGTTGGGCATGCTGATCAATTTTGCAGTGGCCCTGACGGTTTCTTACCTTACGCCGCCCCCACCGACTGCTGTGCAGGAGTTGGTAGAAAGCATCCGGATTCCCCGGGGGTCAGGAATTGCCGGCAGCCATTAATCTGCCAAAAGAATACGATTACTAAAGTACTATATCAACCAAAACCTATGACACTTCAGATCAAAAACCTGGAGGAATACCAGCAAGTTTACGCAGCAAGTGTTGCTGACCCGGAGGGTTTCTGGGCAGCACAAGCCTCCTCCTTTCACTGGCACAAACCCTGGGACAAGGTATTGGAATGGAATTTCACGGACCCGGATATTAACTGGTTTAAAGGTGGAAAGCTGAACATATCCGAGAATTGCCTTGACCGACATCTGGATACACGCGGCGATCAGGTAGCTATTCTCTGGGAGCCTAACGACCCGGAAAAGCCCCATGTGACCTATACTTACCGGGAATTACATGCGGCTGTTTGCCAGGCGGCAAATGCCCTGCGGGCCAATGGAATTAGCAAAGGTGACCGGGTTTGTTTTTATATGCCGATGGTCCCCGAATTGGCGATTGCCCTGCTGGCCTGTGCCCGCATTGGAGCCATTCATTCTGTCGTTTTTGCCGGATTTTCGGCCCAGGCGCTTGCAGACCGCATTAAGGATGCGACCTGCAAAATGGTTGTTTGTTCGGATTACAACGACCGGGGCGCCAAACACATCCCCGTTAAATCGGTAGTAGATGAAGCCCTCGCCATGGGGTGTGATTCCATTGAAACAGTCCTTGTTCACCGCAATACCGGTGATTCCGTGCAGTGGAACCCCGGCCGGGATAAGTGGTGGCACGAAGAAGTTCCGGGACAAGCTACCAGTTGCCCCGCAGAGGTGATGGACGCTGAAGATATGCTCTTCATTTTATACACTTCCGGATCAACAGGAAAGCCCAAGGGTGTTGTTCACACCTGTGGGGGGTATATGGTCTACACCTGTTTTTCATTTATGAACGTATTCCAATATCAACCTGGTGATATCTACTGGTGTACTGCCGATATTGGCTGGATTACCGGCCACTCCTATATTGTGTACGGTCCGTTGCTGGCCGGAGCCACAACGGTCATGTTCGAAGGGGTACCTACCTACCCTGACCCGGGGCGCTTCTGGGAGATCTGTGATAAGCATCAGGTGAATCAATTTTATACCGCTCCCACGGCGATCAGGGCCTTAATGGCTCAAGGCGATCAATGGGTCGAGAAATACGATCTCAGTTCCTTACATATGTTGGGGTCAGTGGGTGAACCTATTAATGAGGAAGCCTGGAAATGGTATAATGAAAAAGTAGGCAAAAACCGCTGCCCGATTGTAGATACCTGGTGGCAGACAGAAACCGGGGGGATTCTCATTTCTCCTTTAGCGGGAATTACTCCGCTCATTCCTTGCTTTGCTACCCTGCCCCTGCCGGGTATTCAACCCATTCTGGTGGACGCCGAAGGCCAGGAAATAGAGGGCAATGATGTCGAAGGGCTTCTCTGTATAAAATTTCCATGGCCCTCGATGCTGCGGACGACATATGGAGATCATGAACGTTGCCGGCAGACTTATTTTGCACCGTTCCCCAATCGCTATTTTACCGGCGACGGAGCTCGCAGGGATAAAAATGGCAATTATCGGATTATTGGCCGGGTGGACGATGTTATTAATGTTTCCGGGCACCGTTTGGGGACTGCTGAGGTAGAAAATGCCATTAACCAGCATCCGGGAGTCGTGGAATCAGCGGTCGTAGGATTTCCGCACGACATTAAAGGTCAGGGTATTTACGCCTACGTGATTGCCGGATCCCCCGTTGCCGATGAAGACCTCTTCCGCAAGGAAATCCTGGACGTGGTAAGCAGAGAAATAGGCCCGATCGCAAAGCCCGATAAAATACAGATTGTAAGTGGGTTGCCTAAAACTCGTTCCGGTAAAATCATGCGCCGGATCCTGCGTAAAGTAGCTTCTGGAGACACTTCTAACCTCGGCGATGTTTCCACCCTCCTCAACCCGGAAATTGTAGAAGAAATCATGTCGGGAGCACAATCCTGACGGTTTCCTGCCACTCGCTCCAATTGCGGGTGGCAGGTTTCCCAAACGAGATACACCAGTAACCACCACGCTGATGCGGATAATCCGCCCAAACGATGCAAGTAAACAAACCGTCTCGAAAAAAAATAAGGTACCCGATCCAGCCTCCCTTACTGGAGTATCTCGAGTATTACAACCGGTTGGTTAAGTTGCCCCTTTCATACGACGACCTGGTCCGCTATAGTTCGGCTATTCCTTTACTTGATCAGGAAGGAAATGACACCTACTGGGAAACCGTTTTTTATCCGGAAAACGAGCAGAAAGAAATCTATCAGGGTTTAAAATACATTTATGCACTGCTCAAAACGGAAGGTGATGTGGAAGTCATCCAGCACCTCACTATCTCTCGTATAGATTATTGTATTTTTGGCAATTCCAAGCCCTTTCGAATACGTATTATCAACCGGATCAACGACAACTATGACCATTTCTATATTAAGGTAGCTGATGCCTCACGTATCTACGGATTGGAACTGGAAGCGCTGCTTTCTCCGAACAGCGTTATGTATTACGTGGATGGCCACACCCTGATCGAAGAACACATTGCCGGTATTCCGGGGGATGATTTTCTACGGACCCAACTGAACACTTCGACATTCAACAAAATCAGAATTGCCAAGGAGTTTGTCAAATTCAATGAACGTTGTTTCGTCCGCTTGCTGGGCGATATGCGCTCCTACAATTTTGTGGTGGATATTACCCCGGACATAGAAGGGAACCAGTATCGAATGCGGGCCATCGATTTTGATCAGCAATCCTACGAAGGACGCAAAAGCTTTTATCTCCCTCAATTTTTCAAGGAAAACAATCCAGTAATTTTTCTGGGCATAAAACACATGTCTCCGGAAAGCTTACTGCAATACCAACAAGAAGAGCACAGTTTAATGAGTGCCCGGGTAAAAATCCAGCAGGAAAGAGTGAATGCTTTGTTTTATGTGATGACCCGGGATGAAATATCGCCGACTGAAAAAGTAATCCAACTGCGCAGCGAACTGGGTGCTCATCATAATACAACCATCTTTGCAGATTGCAAAACGATGGGAGAACTTGTACTTACGCATATTCGCTTCCTGTTAAATCGGCCCGGTTCGGGGCGCTCTTAAGCTCCATCCCTAAAAAAACGCCCCTCCCCGAAATGTTCGGAGAGAGGCTATCCCAAAAACCGATTATATTGTTAATTATCCCCCTGCAAAAGGAGGCCTCCCCTGCGGGTGAAAATTACTTCACGAAAGGTTATCTTGTAGTGACTGAACCCATATATAGGGTCAGTAGTAAGGGGGGGGAGTTTGCCAAGATAGTTTCCTTCAACTATCGAGGATAGGGTAAAAATAATAATTGTATTTGATTTTTTCTCATTTATTTTTTCGAATTTATTTCTCTTTTCGACCAATATGCACGATTTACCTACTGAAGCTGCTGAAATTTTAATCCCCGGTTTTTCACCAGGCGAACAGGAAAGATATGCCCGCCACTTTAATTTGCCAGACTTCGGCCCGGAGAAGCAAAACAAGCTAAAACAGGCCCGGGTACTGGTCATTGGTGTTGGGGGACTTGGAGCACCCTTAATACAATACCTCGCTGCTGCAGGGGTAGGAACACTTGGGTTGGTTGATTATGACCGCATTTCCGCTTCCAATCTCCAGCGGCAGGTTTTATTCACAACACAGCAATTGGGACGCTGGAAAGCGGAAGTAGCGGCTGAATACATTCACCAATTGAATCCCTGGGTTAAGACCGAAGTTCACCTTACGGCTTTTCAGATGGATAATGCGCTTTCGCTGGTCAGTCAATATGATATCATTGCTGATGGTAGTGATAATTTTGCTACCCGATATCTGGTTAATGATGCCTGTGTCTTAGCCAACAAGCCACTGGTGTATGCTTCCGTCTTTCGCTACGAAGGCCAGGTAACCGTTTTCAACCTACCAGGGCCTGACGGTCCCGGCATAAATTACCGGAATCTTTACCCTACTCCTCCACCGCCAGTTATGGTGCCTTCCTGTGCGGAAGGGGGTGTTCTGGGTGTTCTACCTGGCATCATTGGCAGCATCCAGGCCGCTGAGATTATCAAGCTGATTACGGGTATCGGAACACCCCTGGCAGGTAAGCTCTTTTTATTGGATGCAGCTAGTATGCAATCCCGCACCATTCAACTTCCTCATGCGCCTCCCTACCCTGTTCATCACCTGGAAATTCCGGATGGTCATTGCCTTCCGGCTCTGGTTCGCGAAATTTCGGTTACCGAGTTGCATAACTGGAAACAGGCCAATCGGGAATTTCAGCTGATTGACGTCCGTAAAGAAGCCGAAAAAAAGATGTTCGATCTGGGGGGCGTCCTCATCCCGCACACCCAGATCCTCGAGCATCTTACAGAAATCCGCCGGGACATCCCCGTTGTATTTTATTGCCACAGCGGGCAACGCAGCAACTTAGCCATCAGTCAATTACAAGATTTTTTTGAGGGTTCAGGAAACTTCTGGAACCTCCAGGGAGGTGTCGAAGCCTGGCAGATTCTTTTTGGCCATGAGTAATCATTTTAGTGAAAAATACGCTATCCATGAATCTACAGCATGTCAGTTTTGCCCTGGTGGTTGTCCTGCTAACTAGCAGTTGTCAATCCTCCCGGCCGGAATTTCCCGCTGATCAAATTTTTTACGGCGGCTCAATTATCACCCTCACCGAAGGGAATCCATTAGCCACTGCCGTTGCTTTGCGTGACGGGCGAATTGTAGCTGTAGGTGATTCTGCTGAAGTTTTCCGCTGGCAAGGAGAAGCTACCAAACTTTGGAACCTTAGTGGGCAAACGATGTGTCCAGGGTTCATCGATACCCATAGCCACTTTGCCGATTATTCCTTCATCCAGCATTGGCCCGACCTTTCCCCGCCTCCCTTTGGCAAAACGATGACTTTCGCAGATATCAAACAGGTAGTTGATGCTTTTATTGCTGAGCAAGACATCCCTGCCGGCCAAACCGTTATCGGGTTTGGCTATGATGATGCTATTATGATTGAACATGAGCATCCAACGATCAAAGAACTGGATGCTTTTTTCCCAAATCATCCAGTGTTTCTCATTCATGTATCAGGGCACCTTGCCACCACCAATAGCGCAGGACTTAAGCTTCTGCAGTACACCGACCAATCTGTAAACCCTCCCGGAGGCGTTTTACGTCGAAACAGCCAGGGGCAACTAACCGGTGTTATTGAAGAATCTGCGTTGCTGCCCGTCCTCCAATGGCTGGCTCCTGCCAGCCCGGAAGCGGCTATGACCGGCTTGGGGGATCTTCAGCTTCGCTACGCTGCCCAGGGGTTTACCACCATCCAGGATGGACTTACCCTAAAAGCCACACTGGATCTGTTAAGTGCCGCCGCCGCCAATGGTGTTTTACGCCTGGATGTTGTTAGTTACCCACGTTGGGATTTTGCCGTTCCCCTTCCGGATTCCCTTTTTGGCACCTACCGGAATCACCTCAAGATAGGCGGGGTAAAAATTACCCAGGATGGTTCTCCCCAAGGTAAAACCGCCTATCTCACCCAACCTTACCTCAATCCTCCACCGGGATTGGATAAAACATACCGGGGATATCCCGCAATGCCCCAAGCAAAGCTCGATAGTATTATCCAGTTATTTTGGTCCCGGAAAAAGCAAATACTGGTTCATGCCAATGGCGATGCAGCTATTGATATGGTACTGGAGGCCTTCAGTATTGCCCAGAGTCAATCCGGTAAGTTGGATCTCCGGCCGGTCATTATTCACGCCCAAACGGCCCGCATCGATCAGTTGGATAAAATGAAAAATCTGGGGTTGATCCCCTCTTTCTTTACCGCCCATACCTTTTTTTGGGGCGACTGGCACCGAAGCGAAACATTGGGTCCGGACCGCACGGATCACATCAGCCCTATGCGTGCCGCACTCGACCGAAATTTGCGGCCCAATATGCATTGTGATGCTCCGGTAATTTATCCGAGTAGTGCTTATCTGCTGTGGACTGCTGTAAACCGGTTAACCCGTTCGGGAGTGATCTGTGGTGAGGAAGAACGCATTACTCCCTTGGAGGCGTTACGCGCACTAACCCTGGATGCTGCATACATGTATGGTGAGGAAAAGGAGAAAGGATCCATTGAACCTGGCAAAAAAGCAGATCTGGTTTTGCTGCGCCAGAACCCGCTGGAAATTGACCCAATGGCACTGCGCGAATTGGAGGTAATAGCTACCTTTAAAGATGGCCAGCTTGTCTACCAACGACAAAAGTAAAAGAGGTTGATACGCACAGATAAGTCAAGTGAATCCAGAGATCCCCGTGATCAAGGATAGCTAACCTGGCAGCAGGATGATGTATCGTAAATCTTCTTAATCGCTTTGGTTATCCCGGGGTGGATTGGCCATTAACCGCTTCTTTCCCTTCAAAGAGAGAGAGTAAGTCGCTAAGCGTTTCTTTGAGATCTTTGCGATCTACGACCATGTCCAGGAATCCGTGCTCCAGCAGGAACTCTGATGTTTGAAAGTCTTCGGGAAGTTCGCGCTTTATCGTTTCCTTAATGACCCGGGGTCCGGCAAAGCCAATTAAGGCCTCCGGCTCCGCAATATTCAGGTCTCCCAACATCGCAAAGGAGGCCGTAACCCCACCGGTAGTAGGATCGGTTAACAAGCTAAAATAGGGAATTCGTGCTTTGGCCAGCAAGGTCAATTTAGCGGATGTCTTTGCCATCTGCATTAACGACAAAGCCGCTTCCATCATTCGCGCCCCACCTGATTTAGAGATAATCAACAAGGGAGCTCGTTCTTCCAACGACAAATCAATTGCCCGTGAGATCCGTTCCCCCACTACTGAGCCCATGGAACCACCAATAAAACTGAAATCCATGGCAGCAACCACCAGCGTTCTGCGGTTGACCTTTCCCCGGGCTACCGTTATCGCGTCAGTTGATTTATTTTTCCGGTAAGCTTCTGTCAGTCGTTGCGGATAGGGCTTCATATCGACAAAGCTCAGGGCATCGTGGGAGCGCAATTCTTCAAAGAAGACATCATAATGCCCATCGAAAATAAGTTCGAAATAATCATGCGAGCCTATGCGCACATGAAAATTGCACTTTGGGCACTTATAAAAATTTTCCCGCAGTTCCTTGACGGTACTGGTTTCTTTACAGCGATCGCATTTATACCAAAGCCCTTCAGGAGCCTCTTTCTTATTGCGAGTAGCCGTTTGTATCCCGTCTTTCAGTCGTTTGAACCAACCCATATACCATTTTTTATCCCCGACCGTGGCGTAGGCCTCTTCTCGTCAAAAAAGAGGGTAACCACCCGTTTACCATTGGGAAGAGCAAAATTAAGAACAAATCCCCAACTTCCCAATTCCGATTTACCGGGATATTGGATAAGTATAAGATTTGACGGCTTCCACGAATGCCTTAACACTCGCCAATGGTGTGTCGGGATAAACGCCGTGCCCTAAATTAGCAATGTGCTTTCGACCAAATTGTGTCAGCATTTGCTGCGTTTGGGCAAAAACTACATCAGGGGAGGCGTACAGTTGACAGGGGTCCATATTTCCCTGCAATACTTTCTCCGGGCCTACCCATTGGCGCACTTGTTGCGGATCCATATGCCAGTCGGTTCCTATCACAGCACATGGGAGTTGGGCAATTTCAGGCATAGCAAACCAGGCACCTTTGGCAAAAACAGTGACGGGAATTGGCTGTAACCCTTCACATAAGCGTCGCAAGTATGGGATGGCAAATTCCTGGTATTGTTGAGGGCTAAGAATACCCGCCCAGGAATCAAAAATCTGTATCAGATCGGCACCATGCGCTGCCTTTTGGCGTAGGTAAAGCAAGGTGGTTTCCGTAATGCTGTCCAACAGCTGGTGGGCTAATTCCGGCTGGGTATATAACATCTTTTTAGCCAGGGAAAAAGTCTTGCTGCCCTTCCCCTCCACCATGTAAGCCAAAATCGTCCAGGGAGCTCCGGCAAAACCAATCAAAGGAACCCGACCAGCCAGGTCCCGACGGGTGATTTCCAACGCATCATAAACGTAATGCAGTTGCCCGGCGGCATCCTCTGGGGCCCGCAGCCGCAGAACATCGGCCATCGTTTTGATCGTGTTGGGAAATACAGGCCCCCGCTTCTCTTCCATTTCATAGGGTAAGCCCATCGCTTCCGGGATGACCAGAATATCCGAAAAGATAATTGCCGCGTCGACGCCTAATTCATCGACGGGCTGAATAGTAACCTCCGCGGCCAGCGCCGGCGTTTCAACTAATTCTTTGAAATCCCGAAGTCGTTCCCGAATCGCCCGGTATTGCGGTAAAATTCTTCCGGCCTGGCGCATCAGCCATACCGGTGGGCGGGGAACCTCCTCCCCTTTTGCTGCTCGTAAAAACAGATCGTGCTGTAGTTCCATTCTGCAAGTATAGGGGAAAATTGTCCCCTCGCTAGAAGTCGGCAATGGTTTTACTTTTTTTTGACAGATTTAATAGAAAGAAATTTCCATCTGAGTAAAATTATTTACAATAAAAATGCTAATTAGAACAATGTGCCCCCCAGTAATCCTTCAGCAATCATGGAAATAATTCAATTCAGGTGGGGGCTTTCGGGATTTTACCTAAATTTGGCCAGCATGAAAACTCTGTCCGCATGAAGAAAAAGTTACCACTCCACTGGAGAATCATTATTGGATTAGTCGTAGGTATCATTTACTCTTTTCTTTCCTCTTACTGGGGATGGAATAAATTCACCCTTAACTGGATTGATCCTTTTGGGACCATATTTATCCGGTTACTCAAATACATTGCGGTTCCGCTTGTACTATTCTCCATCATAAGTGGAGTTGCCAGTTTGCCTGATCCGTCAAAACTGGGCCGAATGGGTGCTAAAACGTTAGTTGCCTATTTACTGACCACCGTCATGGCCGTAAGCTTGGGGTTACTTTTGGTCAACACCCTCAAACCGGGCAATTACATCTCCCAGGATCAACGGATTAAAAACCGGATCAAATACGAACTGTGGGTAGAAAGAACTACAGGGGTAGAATTCCTGGACGAACAGGATTTACTCAATGATCCGGCCTATGCCGAAATTGTTCAGCAAGCGTCCAGGGAAGTGGATGCCGAAGAAAGCAATACTGCCGTTCAGGATCGGGTGAAGGCAGCTGAATCGATGCGAAATACAAGCCCTTTGCAATTTGTGGTGGATATGGTTCCGGATAACATTTTTGCAGCCCTGTCCGACGGTGGCAAAATGCTCCAGGTAATTTTCTTCGCCATATTTTTTGGTATTGTCTTATTGCTGATACCGGCCGAAAAAGGCGCACCAGTACTCAGCCTGGTCAATAGCATCAATGAAGTATTTCTTAAGATGGTTGAGCTGATTATGGAAGCTGCCCCCTACTTTGTGTTTGCCTTGATGGCCGGGGTAATTGCCAAAATGGCGGATAACCCAGCTGAAGTTTTGGAAATCTTCAAAGGCTTGTTGAGTTATTCAGTCGTTGTTGTTCTGGGATTGATGATTATGATTTTCATTGTCTACCCACTATTTATGCGTTTGGTTGTCAGAGAATTGAAGTACACGGAGTTCTTCCGCCGGATCAGCCCTGCGCAATTTTTAGCATTTTCAACCAGTTCCAGTGCTGCAACCCTGCCGGTGACCATGGAATGTGTTCGCGACAATATCGGCGTACCAGAAAGTGTTTCCAACTTCGTACTCCCTATCGGTGCTACGGTTAATATGGACGGAACAAGCCTTTACCAAGCCGTTGCGGTGGTATTTTTAGCACAAATGCACCTGGTTGATCTAACGTTTTCACAACAGTTAACGATTGTCTTGACCGCTACCCTGGCTTCTATTGGATCAGCTGCGGTGCCGAGTGCCGGATTAGTTATGCTGGTAGTGGTTCTACAATCTGTGGGGCTGAATCCGGCCTGGATTGCCATTATCTTTCCGGTTGACCGAATTTTAGACATGATCCGCACGGTAGTCAACGTAACGGGTGATATGACTATTTCCACGATAATTGCTAAGTCAGAAGGAGAACTCAACATTAATCAAGATTACTAAAGGCATTCATGAGTACAGAAAAAACCTTACTGGGAATTGGGTCGCGAGTCAAACATCCGGCCTATGGCGACGGTGTTGTTATTCGGCTACACGCCATCGCCTATGAAGTTTGTTTCTTTCTTTACGGCATCAAGCAGGTGGGGAAAGAGTACGATAAGTGGGAAATTGTAGAAGCCATTCCGGCGGATAGTCCCATCACTTTTTCTGAAGCCGAAAAATCACTGGTTCGCATTCTACGGCAATATAATGCACTGGAAGAAGTGGTTCCTCTGGGCGATCGCTGGCAGGGAGGTACGATGGTCCTCCAACCCGCCGATTCCTCCCTCAAAGCCAAAGAAGTTCCAATCGAAGTTTTTTTCCATAAAATTGTAATGGCACGGGACCGCTTACGTGTATTGGAGCAGCGAATCAATAGCACGGATCAGCTTTCTGATGAGGAAAAAGTTAATCTGCAACAATACATCACCCGCATCTATGGAAGTCTGACAACCTTCAATGTGTTGTTCCGCAATAAAGATGATTATTTCACCGGGGAGAAGTCTTCATAATTAGGTGGACAGGCCTGCGAACTATGCCTTTCTTCATGATGTTTGGTGTTTGGTGGCGAAAAGCCTGGCGAAATCCGGGGTGATGACTTAGTTCTATTATCACCCCGGATTTCGGATAATGCAGGGTGCAATGGCCATAGGCTAACCCGGTTTTAAAAACATCCGGTTCATCACACAACTCTTAGCGTCATGACATTCAAGCGAATCCTTACTTACTTTCTGGGCGGAGCCATCCTACTGAGTGCCAGTGGTTGTTTTGTGGCCGAAAATCCCTATTCTTCACTCCCGCCAGGCATTTGGCGCGCCGTTTTGAAGTTAGATTCACGGCCTGTTAGCCAAAACCCTAAAGGTGAGCCCTTACCTGACAAAGTCAACCTCAAGTTCGAAGAAGTTACCGATGGGGAATTACCTTTTCTGTTCGAAGTCAAATATGTAACTCCGGACAGTTTTTATCTGGAAATCATTAATGGGGAGGAGCGCATTGTTGTTACCGATATCCACATGGGTCGAACCAAATATCTCGCCAAAGATACTTTCCGCATAGATTTCCCTGTTTTTGACTCTTACATCCATGGGCTTTACGAGGAGAATGTCATGGAAGGAGAATGGGTAGTTCTCAACCGGGGGGACAACTACCGAATCCCTTTTGTAGCCAAATTCGGGCAAGGACACCGGTTTACCACTTTACGGAAAACGCCGGCTATCGACCTAACAGGCCGATGGGAAGTAACATTCGGCTTGGTAGAAGGTGAAGAGCCTTATCCGGCAATCGCCGATTTCGTTCAGCAGGGTAACGAACTCACAGGAACATTTATGACGGAGACCGGGGATTACCGCTACCTGGAAGGAACGGTACAGGCTAATAAAGTCTATTTATCTGTCTTTGATGGCTCACACGCTTTTCTTTTTGAGGCAAAAATCCAACCCGACAGCACACTGGTAGGGTCTTTTCGTTCGGGGCGGCATTATCAGACCCTCTGGCAGGCCAAGCGTAATTCAGCGGCAAAACTGCGTGATCCGGACAGCATCACCTGGCTAAAACCAGGTATGCAACAGTTTGATTTTCAGTTTCCAAATACTTCGGGGAAGATGGTTTCCCTGAGTGACCCCGCTTATGCAGGTAAAATCAAGTTAGTTCAGATTATGGGAACCTGGTGCCCAAATTGCCGGGACGAAACCATGTTTTTGCTCAATTTCCTGAAGGAAAAGCAAAATCCAGACCTTGCAGTTATTGCCCTGGCCTTTGAACGACAGACGACGCAGGAAAAAGCCTTCCATGCGATCAATACGTACCGCGATCGGCTCCAGATTCCCTACGAAGTACTATGGGCGGGTAGCTCAGATAAGGCGGAAGCTGCCAAATCGCTCCCGATGCTAAACCAAATATATTCTTTTCCAACGCTGATTATCGTTGATAAAGAAAACCGGGTTCGCCGCATTCATACAGGGTTCGCCGGCCCGGCAACCGAAGCGTATAAATCCTTTACGCAAGAATTTTCTGCGTATATTGAGGAACTTTCGGAGCCTGCTTCCGTACAGTAAATAGCCTGTTGGTATAGATTCGGGAACAGGCAGCGTTTTTAATCCGAGTCTACCCCAAACCATGAACAGCAGCGTTAAAACAGTGTAAGTTATGAGTAAGCCAACCATTGCCTTAGCCTATTGTATCGACAACCTTGCTATTGCCGAACAAATCGCCCGGGAACTAAGCCCAAGCGGTTACCAGTTTGAGCACATCTATTGCAAGAAGAATCCCGGAGAGGCAGCTCTTGCTGATCAGCTCCGCGATTTTGACGGAGAAATTCTCCTGTTGGTTTCTGATAACTTTCTTAAGTCTGTTCATTGCATGAACCGGGCTTTACAGCTTATTCAGCAGAAAGGAAGTTCCATTTTACCGGTAGTCGTTAATGGCTTAGCCAAAAATGAGGACACGGACCAATACGAAGAAATACCTACCCGGTTTGAACGAATTGGCGACATTATCCCATACATCAATTATTGGCAAGGACAATACCTCGATCTCCGCAGCCAAAAGCGGAAAATCGAGAATGACGACGACTATGACAAAGATGCGCTTTCTGACCATCTGCGTGTACTGCGGCAGGTATCCAGTGAAGCAAGTGAGTTTTTGCGGGTACTTCGGAATATGGCCTATGTGAGTATCGAGCAATTTCAGGATAAACAATACGAAGCATTTTTCCGCTTTCTGGAAGATGAGGAAGCCTGGCAGGAGTCCAAAGGGAAAATCGCAACTATGGAGAGCAGTCATCCGGGCGTAAATTCCCCCGTTAGCGGGGAAAACACCCAATCTTCGGCTGGCGACATTATGGTTGAAAGCCCTATTGAGATTGATCTGGGTGGTTCTCCCGAAGATCATTTCGAAGCCGAAACGAATACAGGTGAACAGGGTGCTGATGAATCCATCGACATAGCCATCCCCGAAAGTCCAAATCCGGCTGACCAGGTGGAGCCCGGAGCACCAACACCACAGGTTAATATCGTGGCAACAACGCCCGAAGAGGATGATATTAAACCTACCGATGATCAAGCCACCACGCCCGAACTCGATCATCCTTCTCCCAGCTCCGCTGAAACAGGTAATGCCTGGGACGAAGACCATCCTGCAGAATTTGACGAAGAGGATGAGGAAGAAAGCGAGGATATGGAAGAGGAAAGTGAAGAGGTAGAACTTATTTCACCTCCCACAGGGTTGAAAGAAGCCCCCCTCCCCGACTTCGATTATGATGATTATGACTATGACGAGGAGAAACTGGATGCTCCCTGGAGTGATGAAACTGGTCATGATGAAACCCAGGCAGATCTGATTCAACAAGGAGAATTAGCGGAAGCTGCTGGCGATTTTACCAAAGCCAGAATGGCTTATGAAAAAGCTGTAGAGCTGGATAATTCAAGCAACGACATTCTATACAAGCTCGGCGTTTTTCTGATGAATTACTTCCCGGAGGAAGCAGGTGAAGCTGCCGGTTATTTCAAAAAAGCCATCAAGCGAAACCAAGGTAACGATGATGCAACGTATCGGTATGCTTTGTTGCTGAATGATGTGATGGATAAGCCCAAGAAAGCACGCAAATATTTCCTGGAAACGCTGAAACGGAACGCTAGTCATCCATTTGCTCATTATGACCTGGCGCTCCTGTATTTCAGTGAAGAAAAATTCGATCTGGCAAAAGATGCCTACCTAAAAGCGATTGCCATTAATGCTGATTTCCATACCCCAGAAAATGATGAGGTATTTGGCATCGCAGATACTAGCGTGGCCGACCCAGCACCTGTTGAACACTTGGAAAACATACCTCCCAGCAGTCAGGGAGCTTCCGAGCCTGCCATTTCAGAGCGGAGCACCATCGAAGCCCTCAAGCAGAATGTGCAACGCCTGGAAGAACTACTCCAAGCCAAAGTAGACCAGGCTGAAGAAAATCGCTTCCCCAAGCCTAATGGCAAAACCGTTTTTATTACGGGTGCAACTTCAGGAATTGGCCGGGCTACCGCTATTCAGTTCGCCCAGGGTGGTTATCGATTAATTCTTAATGGTCGTCGGGAAGATCGCCTGGAAGCCCTGCAAAAGGAGCTGGAGGCTAATTACCAAAGTGAAATACTGCTATTACCCTTTGACGTCACCGATGCCGCCACTGTTGAAATGGCCATCAGTAATTTGCCGGCAGAATGGCAAGCTATTGACATCCTGGTCAATAACGCCGGTAAGGCGAAAGGCTTAGCTCCCATCCAGGAAGGCCAGCTGGCCCACTGGGAAGAAATGATTGATACGAACCTAAAAGGCTTGCTTTACATCACTCGTGCCGTTAGTCCAGGTATGGTGGCACGCCGTAAAGGGCATATTATCAATATTGGATCTATCGCTGGCAAAGAGGCTTATGCCAATGGTAATGTTTACTGCGCCACAAAATCCGGTGTTGATGCTCTTACCCAGGCAATGCGACTTGACTTACACAAGCACAATATTCGGGTAAGCCATATTGCCCCTGGCGCAGTTGAGGAAACTGAATTTGCCCTCGTTCGCTTTGATGGTGATGCTGAGAAAGCTAAAATATATAACGATTTCAAGCCTTTGACTTCCGGTGATGTGGCACAGGTTATTTATTTCATGGCTACCCAACCGCCGCATGTTACCATTCAGGACGTAGTGCTGATGGGTACGCAACAAGCTTCCGCTACGGTAATTGATCGAAGTGGCCGGGATTAAAATGACCTCAAAACTTACGAAATCGCCGTGAAGATACAGTGAAAGGCATTCCGCCAGCTCATTGAAAAACGTTGGGTGCTGAAATTGGTGGCTGGTGACTAATTCTGATTCCCTTCACTGCTCACTGAAAGATGACTACTGCTTGATTATTGGCAGGATCTCAAGGCCACCAGTCCGGTTGGCCGGTTGCCACCGTAACCAATAGGATCCTGCTGGAAACCACTCCATTTGAATACGGAATGAAGTTTCGGCGTTTATTCCCGTTAATTGCTGTTGCCAAATAATCTGGCCGGAGGCGTTGAGCAGGGATAACTGACCTAAAGGATTCTTTGACGAGCTACCTTTCCAATAGAGTTGTAATGCTTCCCGAACCGGATTGGGGAATGCCTGCCAGTGCTGCGCAGCACCGGAGGAAATATCCTGGTTACGGGTAGCTACACCCAGCAAAGGTTGCAGGGGATACGTTACCACGGAGCGACCATAGGTGCCAGCGATAAGTTCCTCCCGAACCGGATTCCAGGCCAAATCATAGACGGGAACTGCCGGTAAACCCTGGCCCAATAAATACCAGGAATCTCCAGCATTCACCGAAGCAAAAACACCCCCGTCGGTAGCTGCAAATAAAATGGAATCTCCCCTGCCTGGCAAAATAAACAAGTCGTTAACGGCTAAAGGGGGCAGATTCCCCACCAAGGGAGTCCAGTGTTCACCACGATCGAAAGATTGGAAAATATGTGGCGTAAAATCATTATCGCGATACCCTGAAAGCGTAACGTAGACGCGGTTTTCATCTGTAGGGGAAGGCACTATGGATGTGATATAGCGCTCTGGTTGTCCTTTGGAAATATTAACCCAATTTTGTCCATCATCTGTGCTACGCCAACAATTAGCATCAGAAGTACCTACGTACAGAAGGCCAGCCTTACGCGGAGATACCGCCAGGGCAGATATGGTATTAAAACGCCCACCCAAAATATCTCCATCTGTCAAATCAGGACTAATGGCTTGCCAATTTCCGGTAGGGGCACTATCATGCCGATACACCCGCATGGTACCTGTATAAAGTGTATTGGGGTCATGAGGACTCATCACCAAAGGAGCGTCCCAGTTAACACGCTCGGTACGATCAATTCCGGAGGTAAACGATAAAAACTGACGACCGCCATTGGTACTGGCCACAATTCCTCCGTTTTGCATTTCAGCATATACAACAGCGGAGTCCTGAGGATGAAAAAGCATTTGAAATCCATCTCCTCCATAAATTCGCTCCCATTGAATTCGATCAACCCCACCCAATGAACCGTTATCCTGAGCGCCGCCATAGCTCCACTCTGGACGGTGAGGATTATGGGCTACCCGGTAAAATTGTGTCGCCGGTATATTTTCCGCATCCTGCCAGGTCATACCATTGTTCTCACTGGCATAAACACCTCCATCCGTAGCCAATAGGAGCTCACCGGCAGGGGTAAAAATCAGGTCATGCTTATCAGCGTGTACCTCGTAGGTATACCAGGGCGGTGCAGCCTGAGCCCAGGAGGCACCGCCATCCCGGGTGCGAAAAAGATCAACCCCCAGCAAAAACAAATCATTATCATCCTTAGGGTTCAGTACTATTTTTCCAAAATACCAACCCATCCCTGCATAAACGCCCCGTAGGGAAGTGGGTACTTGCCCATTAGGGAAAACCGAGTTCCAGGAGTTACCTCCATCAGTAGTTCGGTAAATTTGCTCAAGCGATTGTTGGGCGTTAGCATAGACTGCATAAACCACACCTGATGTTTGTGCACTGATAGCCAATCCTATCCTTGACATGTTACCGGTATCCGGAAGCCCCTTCCCGGTAAGCTCCTGCCAGGTTTTTCCACCATCTATCGTTTTGTAAATCCTGGCATTATTACCACTAACAATCGACTCGCGGTTATTGCGAACCCGATCCCAGGAAGCGGCGTACAACACCTGAGGATTCTGCGGGTCCATAACCAGATCAATAAACCCTGCCTGGTCACTGCGAAACAGCACTTGCTGCCAGGAAACCCCACCATCCGTGGTTTTATAGACACCCCGAAGATTATCGCGTTCAAATGGCAATCCCATACTTGCTACATACAGAACCTTTGAATTGTGGGGATCAACCAGCACCCGTGACAGGACCTGTAAGCCGCCAGGGCCGATATTTTGCCAGCTGTATCCCCCATCATTACTTCGGTAAAGGCCATCGCCGATAAAGGGGTATGCACTGATATTTAAATCTCCGGTGGCTGCGTAAACCGTGGCAGGTCGCTGAGGATCAACAGCGATATCAGAGATAGCCATAAAAGGTTGTCCGTCAAAAAGCGGCGTCCAACGCTGTCCACCATCCGTAGTCTTGAATAATCCACCGGCAGAAAAACCAGCATACCAAACACCCGGGCGGGAGGGATCAGCAGCCAGGGCATTAACCCGGGCACCTACATTGCCGGGGCCACGAGTGTCCCAAATTTCCCGAAAACCAGCCGGGACATTACGTAAATACCGATCCTGGTTCCGCTGGCGCAAGGCCTGTGCGTACTCCCGTGCGGGAAAGGTAACATCCGGATAGTTTCGTTGCAAAAAAAACAGCTCCTCTGGTCGCAAAGGCACTTCAGTGGGATGTGGTTCCAAGCCATTAAACTGAGAAATGCTTAGGGCAACCATTCCCAATAAGAAAAGCCCTAAGGCATATGGTATAAACTTCCCCATGAACGATATGAAATCCTTTTTATAAACCTTGCCAGGTAATAGAGGTACCCCCTTTTATTTATTTGCGAACAAACTGCTGGAAAAACTCGCGCAACCCATCAGCATTTTCAGGTTTCATCCGCCCACTCAAGATCAGGCGAACCTCCCGCCGCCGCGGTGCAGCATCATAGCGCTGCTGTTCTATTTCTGTTAAGGGAATCAGCTGAGGGGCAGGTTTGGTAGCTCCGGAAACCTCGTCAATAGCAACAAACGTATAATAGGCATGGTTACAACGACGGTAGTTTTGCCCTTTAATATCTGCAGCAAATACTTCCACAAATACTTCCACCGAAGTATTAAAGGCACGGGTAATACTGGCTTCAAGCGTCACAATATCTCCTACCCGGATAGGTTGCTGAAAAGAAACATTATCAACTGATGCCGTCACGACTTGTGCTTCGCAATGCTTACCAGCGCATATACCGCTAATGATGTCCATCCAGCGCAGTAAGTTCCCTCCCATTAGATTCCCCATGG
>JACJXV010000021.1 GCA_020636445.1 Lewinellaceae bacterium
CCGGTTTTGGGGCTCGAGATGGCGGGTGAAATAGTAGCCCTGGGCGAAAAAGTTACCCGCTTTCAGGTGGGCGATGCTGTTTGCGGGCTCCTGGGCGGTGGAGGCTATGCCGAATACGCAGTGATCCATGAACAGCAGGCTCTACCTGTTCCAGCCGGCTATTCCTGGGAGCAAGCAGCAGCTATTCCCGAAGTGTTCCTTACTGCCTGGCAGGCTTTGCATTGGCTGGCCCGCATCCAGCCGGGAGAAATTGTACTGATCCATGCCGGGGCGAGTGGGGTAGGGACTGCTGCTATTCAGTTGGCGACCTTGCACGGGGCTATTCCCTGGGTAACGGCCTCGGCGGGAAAACACGAACTTTGTCAGCGCCTGGGAGCCGCTCGTTGTATCGATTACCGCCAGGAGGATTTTGCAGCAGTTGTTGCAAATGAAACCCATGACCAGGGCATTCCTGTCATCATTGATTTCCTCGCCGCCAGTTACTGGGAGCAGAACCTGGCGGCATTAGGTATGGATGGCCGAATGGTTATGCTGGCCCTTATGGGCGGTGCTGGCCCAGTATCCACTAATTTAGCCTTAATCCTGCGCAAACGCCTGCATATTATGGGATCTACCCTTCGAGCGCGCTCAGCGGAATACAAAGGACAACTTGCACAGGATTTATATCAAAACACCTGGACTGCATTTACCAAGGGAGCTATTTCTCCGGTCATCGATTCCGTTTTTCCCTGGCACCAGGTCGCTGAGGCGCATCGGCGTATGGATGCCAATGCCAATGCCGGAAAAATTGTGCTGACCCTGGATTAAGGGTTAGTGAGGGCGAAGACCCGATAAAAATCAGTCGGCAGTATGCAGTTGGCAGTCCCCGAAACCACTAGGCTAGCCCGCCTTTGCTAAGCAACGGCGGGTAAACTCAGCGGGCCCGAATAGGCGCAGCAATTGCCGCAGGCCTGGTAACCGGAACTTCCTCCTGACGCCATAGCGGGTTGAATTGCTCATTGAGTCCCTGAAAACGACAGGTCCAGGTGCGGCCGTCGCGGGTCACCCGAAAAGGTTGGTTGACGAATTCCCTGCCGGTAAGGAACTCTGCGTAATAGACGCATTGCCAGCTGTCTTTTTCCCAGATAAAAAAAGCACGCTCAACTGCCGATTCACAACCCTCGGTAAGCGTAGCGGCCTCCAATAAAGGGCGGCCTGGGTTCAAGGGGTCGTTAAGCAAACGAAGGAGTGAACTATTGGCACAAGCTTCGAACATACACATGCCAGGGATAATGCTCTGGCTCACCAGGGTGCCTTTTTCATCAAGTACTTTGATTTCTGCACGAATTGTTTCGGGGCTGATAATTTTGTTGGGAATGGGCATTGCGCCAAGCATCACAAATTCGGGCTTGCCATCGGCATTGGCATCCGTCCAGCACCAGGCTTTCGCCAGGTCGCTCCCCCAAAGGTACCCTTTCAGTTTAGCGCCTTCCGGGGTTTGGCAAACAACACGGTACCAGAAGTCCAACAGGCCGTTACGCTCGGCGTGGATTGCCAGTTCGGGCTCAGCATAGGCCAGGTTCCGAATTGGGGTTCCCTGAGGTAGGTGTGCCAGCATTTTTCCAGTGCCTGGGCCGCTGTACAAGGTAGTAGTGGGTGCAAAAACATAAAGGGTAGCCTGATCGGAGTACAAGTCGGCCACCGGCGATTGCTGGTGAAACCATTCGTAGAAGCGAGGGTAATCAGTAGGGAGTAAACGGGGTTGCGCTGACAATAGCAACAAAGGGGCTTGCATCAAGCCCACCAGGAGTAATGGATTGGGTTTCATGGTTTCAGTTTTCAGGATTATGAATCTGTTCCATCAGGAATGATTCCGTATAAATAAAAACCTTTTCCATTGATTAATTATTGTTTTTTGTGGATTTATCAACAGAAAGTTCTTTGTTATTTATTATACGCGCTATAAAATTATGAATACGGTAGGTTTTGTGAATTTAAAGGAGTAGTTAGTTGGCGAGGGTCACTGGTGAAGAGTGAGCAGATAAGAGTCGCGTTAATGAATAACAAGAAACATGTACCAGAAACCAGAAACCAACGAGCGGGTAAAAAATGCTCAATGGTCAACGCTAATCAGGGATGGACACATTTCCTATTTCCCATTTCCCATTTCTGTCCCAATTTGGCAGTCCCCTATGAGGGTTTCTTCGCTTGGTGGCGATAGGTTTTTTCAGACCATTCTGTAAAAACGGGTAAGGAAAGAAGGCCTGCCTGCTGGGCTTGTTGGGCGGCTTCGGCATAGGTATGGAAAAAAGAAATGGCTAAGTGGGGCTCCTGGACGTGCAAAAACCGTTCGATGCGTCGCTGTCGGCGTCGGTGCTGCACATCCCGAATGAATACGGCTTTTATTTGCCCGGGAAAGTGCCGGGCTATTTCATCGTAAATAAAAACATCTTTTTCTCCGCTATCCCCTACCAGAATAAACGGCAGGTCAGGATAGGATTCCAGAATGCGGATGATGCTTTCTATTTTATGACTTCTTAAAAGGGGGCGGTGCAAAGCAAAGGGGAGTCCAATGTCCTTGAGCAAGAGTGGCCCCTTGGGGAATTTATTGAAGCGGAGAAACCTCCAAATAAAATCATATAAATTACGCGGGCTATTGGAAACATAAAAGACCGGGTTGTATCCACTGTGCTGAGGCCCCCTTTGCAGTGCTTGAAAAAAAGCACCAGCCTGGTGGAAGGCTATTCGCTGACCAACACTTTTAAATAAGGTATTGTAGATAACTTTCCATTTAAGCCAGGAAGTAACACCTGTATGCAGGATAGTATCGTCAACATCAGTAATGATCCCGAAGTGGGCACCGGCAGGAGGAATCAAAATTTTGGTTTTAACGGTTTGCTGGTAACTAGCCCAGGGTGTTTCCAGTAAACGGATAGTAACTGGTAGCCATACCTGGTCTTCCCGAGGCAAGGGTGGCGCCAGAGGTTGTTCAAGGGTAAAATAGCCTTCGGCATCGGTGAAGACTTCAAAGGTTTGGCTGGCCAGTACAATGGACAGCCGGGCCAGGGGGATTTCGTTACTTGCAAAGCGTCGGTAAGTGTCCAGTAATTGGTCCCAGGCCCGCAAATGAGGCGCACGTTGAATCTTTTTGCGTACCAACACCCGGCCCTGGAGGAAGAACCAATCGGGGCGCCCAAAACCCCGGTAGGGAACAATGCGGACCGGAAGGTCCAGCCGGGTACCAGCTTCCCTGAGTAGCCGAAACCGTAAGGCATCATAGAGGTTATCCAGCCCGTGTAAAGCGGACCAGAAAGCGCGATAAATAAAGGTAAGTACCTTTCGAATCAGCATGCGGGGTAGCTTAGGGTTGTGCGCGGATTCCAAAAATAAACCTATTTGCTATTGGGAAGATAAGCATTACCCTGGCTAATGATGGATTGTTGGGTTGGAAAGCGCAAGATTTTGCAGCATAATTGTAAATTAGGTGAAAAACATGCGGAACTGGATTTTTATTCTTGCCGTTACGCTGGGAAGTAGCGGAGCAGTGCTGGGGCAAGGACCTGCAGCGGAGCTGACTACGATCGACGGGACCATAAAAACCTTGTACGGCGTAATCTCCGGAGCAGCAGGTGTGGAACGGGACTGGGACTTGTTTGCGGAGTTATTTTGGCCTGATGCCCGACTCAACGCTCTGGGGCGTGACCCCGAAGGTAAACCTCGCCTAATGGTAATGACGGTCAATGACTATGTTACGCGCATTGGGCCCAATCTAACCACCAGAGGTTTCTTTGAAAAGGAAATTGGCCGGGTCACGGAGCAATACGGAGATATGACTCACCTGTTCAGTGCTTACCAATCACAAAGTGTGGCCGATGGGCCGATCATTGCCCGGGGAATAAATAGTATCCAACTCGTTTTCCGGGAAGGCCGCTATTGGATAGTCAATATCCTGTGGGAATCCGAGTCGCCCTCGAATCCTATTCCCAAACGGTATTTGAAGCAGAAGAAAGGGAAGTTGTTTGGAAATGAGAAATGAGAAATCAGCCCGATTTCTCATTTCTCATTTCTCATTTCTCATTTCTCATTTCCCATACCCTACATAAACGTAACAATTCCGTTAATCAGGTACTGCGTACGCAGGCGTTCTTTTTCAGCGACAGCGGCATTTCGGTCGGAAAATGGACCGACGATCAGGCGGTGAACTGGTTGGCCGTCCGCACCTTTTCCTGGTGCGATAAACAGTTGTGGCAGACCCAGGTCCAGGAGTGCCTGCCCTTGTCGCGCCGCATTAGCAGCCTCTTTATAGGCACCGATTTGAATAATATATCCGGTCGCATTAGCAGGGATTACTTTTAATTTGGCTCCTTTGGTAGTGGTAGAAGCTGTTTTCGTCTGGGTGGGTGCAGCATCGGCGGGGCGGGGTAACATTTCATAGCCCTGGGGTACTGCTGCTGCTCTGGAAGCGGGAGCGGCAGGAACCGGACTATTGTCATAGCTTTGTGGCGGAGGTGGAATGGCTCCGGAGCGTGCTGTAAGATTCGATGATGTTGGAGGTACTGCAGGGCGTGTCAGTGGATTTGGCGGATTTACTTCTGAATACCCTACAGGTTGCAGACTAACCTGGGCAGTTCCATCCGTATCCAGGCCCAATAAAACGCCGGCGGCCAGCGAAACACTAATCACATAACCTTGCCGGAAAGGCATTTTATCATTTACTCTGACGAGTACCGATTTGTTATTGTCCAGGCGGGTTACCTGAAGCACCATATTTTTAGGGTATGAAGGGTGGGCGCAGGTCATTTGTGCGCGATCGTAGAACTCGCCGTAGGCGGTTCGTTGCCCTTGCATGTAATCGCCATAATAGGTGGCTGATCCATATTCAGTAGACTGGGCCTGGAGTGAGAAAGCGACGAAGAATAGTAGCCCGGAAAGAAATGCATAGGACTTGTTCATACCAGTTGATTTTTCGTGTAGTAGGGATGACGGCCTATAACAACTACCGTCTATGTAACAAAGACGACGAAAACAGGGTATTTATTTTTCAAACAGGGCATCAACAAAGGCGCGTTTATTAAAGACCTGGAGCTGGTCAATCCCTTCACCAACACCAATGAATTTGATGGGCACCTTAAATTGATCGGAGATACCAATAGCGACGCCCCCTTTAGCGGTACCATCCAGCTTGGTGAGCGCTAGTGCACTGACTTCCGTCGCTTCAGTAAAATGACGCGCTTGTTCAATGGCATTTTGCCCGGTAGTAGCATCTAGTACCAGAAGAACTTCGTGAGGAGCCGTTTCCATTTTCTTGCTGATGGAACGCTTAATCTTGGTAAGCTCTTTCATCAGGTTAATTTTGGTGTGCAAGCGACCAGCGGTATCAATAATTGCCACATCGCATTTTTGCTGGATAGCATACTGAACCGTTTCATAAGCTACGGCTGCAGGATCCGTATTCATTCCTTTACTAAAGAAATCACAACCTACCCGGTCCGCCCAAATCTTCAGCTGATCCACGGCTGCAGCCCGGAAGGTGTCGCCAGCACCCAGCACCACTCGCTTACCTTGCTTTTTAAATTGATGAGCCAGTTTGCCGATAGTAGTGGTTTTGCCGACGCCATTCACCCCGACCACCATAATTATATAAGGAGATTCGGTAGCCGGTAGTTCAAAACTCTCAACGTCTTGAGTATTGTTTTCTGCGAGCAGCTGTACGATTTCGTCGCGTAAAATCTCATTGAGTTCTTCCGTACCCATGTATTTATCGCGGGCTACCCGTTCCTCAATACGCTCGATGATTTTTACGGTAGTCTCAAGTCCGACGTCGGATGAGACGAGTAGCTCTTCCAACTGGTCGAGGACTTCTACATCAACGGAGGACTTTCCGGCAACAACCCGGGAGAGTTTGGAGAAGAAGTTGTCGCGGGTTTTTTCCAGGCCCTTATCCAGTTCTTCCTTCTCTTTCTTACCAAAAAATTTTCCAAAAAGGCTCATGGTATAGTATAGGCTAAATAATACATATTGCAAGACAGCGGAAGCAAGGTACAAACCTTACCAGGCATAACCAAGCCTCCCGGGAGAGAAGCTGACGAAGCCTGGAAGCTAAACGACAAAGAGGCTTTCCTTATCCAAGAAAAGCCTCTTTTGAGTAGATTTGTTCAGGAATCGTTTATTTCAACGAAGCCAGGAATTCATCCTTCTTGTCTTTGTGGATCATATGCTCTTTGTAGCTATATTTCCCTGATTTAGGGTCCTTAACGCTTACAACGATTTTTACGAAATCACGGCCCGACCCTGCGTTTGCAGCACGTTGAGCTACCCGTGCGTTCTTTGATACTTTTGCCATGGTCTGAAGTTTTTTATTTTGCGACTACAAAAATACGAATTTCCTGTCAAGGAGTCAAGTGATGAGAATCACTTGCTTACTTGATCTCCCGGTGCGCAGTCATGCGCTTCAGGATCGGATTATACTTTTTCAACTCCAAACGATCGGGCGTATTCTTCCGATTTTTTTCGGTTACGTACCGCGAAGTACCTGGCATGCCTGACTTTTTGTGTTCAGTACATTCCAAAATGACCTGGATACGGTTCCCTTTACTTTTCTTAGCCATGATAAATGATGGTTGAAGATAATCTTACAATTGGACGCCGATATCGAATCCTTCTTTTTGGCATTCTTTCAGGTATTCGTAAATACCTTTCTTATTAATCGTGCGAAGAGCAGAAGTCGATACTTTCAGTGTAACCCACTGGTCCATTTCGGGGATAAAGAAGCGCTTTTTCTGCAGGTTAGGCAGGAAGCGACGCTTCACTTTGCGGTTCGAGTGAGAAACAGTATTTCCCACGATCGGACGCTTTCCGGTAAGTTGACAAACCTTTGACATTGGTTCTGAAATTTAAAAAGTTCAAGGTGTCAAACTGCACAAGGCGATGTTGAACTTTGAGACCTTGAACTTGCTCGTGAATTTCGTTCTTAGTGACTCTGTCAGGATTCGAACCTGAAACCTCCTGATCCGTAGTCAGGTGCTCTATCCAGTTGAGCTACAGAGCCTGCCTTGCATTATTTGCAAATGCGGATGCAAAGATAAGTTTAAAACCTTTTTGAAAAAAGATTTGCTGACTTTTTTTTCATGTTTTTCTGAAGGTTTTTCGGGAAGCTTGTGGATCAGGTACTTATTGCGCGGCCCGAAGGGGCCGGTCCGCTGCATTTCAACGGACCGGCGAGGAAAATCTTCTTGACTAGCTGAGTTAAGGTTGATTTCGCTGTTGGATCATAAATTTAGTAGCAGCGACCTTTCCACCCCGGTTCAGCATGGCAAAGTAGGTTCCCGGGGCCCAGTCGGCAGTGACAAGGCGTTGCCTTCTTATCCCGGGAGGGCAGTACAAATACTGTATCGGTTGGCCTAAAATGTTGAAAATAGTGATTTCGCAATCCGAGGATTCTTGTCCCTCCACTTCAATAAAGACTTCGTCTCGAGCCGGATTAGGAAAAATGTTCAGCCGTTCTCCTCCTTCCGTTGGGGCATCAGCCGGGAATTGATTCTGGAGTAATTGTGCTGCGCGAAAAACATTCAGACGCCCGCCCGTGGCGGTAAAGTCGGTTAGTCCTTCGACCGGGTCAACGCCTTCCATCAGCGCTTTGCGCACTGCGAGTGCTGTTTCCCCGGGTTTAGTCAAGGCTGCATCAGCCAGACTGTACCGCGGCAAACCATAGAGTAGCGCAATAGCTCCTGCCAGGTGTGGTGCGGCAGCCGAATTGCCGTTGAATGTTCCGTATCGGCCAAAAGGCTGGGTGGTATAAGAATTTTGCCCGGGAGCTCCCATGTCTATGGATTGTCGTCCAAATGCAGACCCCAGGTATTTCTGATCGTAGTTGTCCGTGTTGAGTACCGTCATCAGATAAGGGCTACTGCAGGTTGTCGGCATATCGCCGACAGCATCAATATCCCAGGGATTATTAGCCGCTCCGGCGGCCGTAAGGATGCCTACTTCGCCCATTCGGTCGTACATCTGCCCCCACATGGGCTGATCTGAACAAAAGATTCGATTTACCCCGAAGGAGGCATTAGTAGCCACCACTAAGGCCCCTTCCCGGCCACTGGTTTTGTTATAACGGTCGCGCTGATCAATGATGTATTCATAGGCGGCAATGATATCACTGACCATGCGGGTTTCAAAGAGCATTAATTTAATCTGCCAGTTGATGCCCGTTACCCCCCGGCCATTATTGCCCCGGGCTCCAATGATACCTGCCACGGATTGTCCGTGGGTTTCCGGAATGTGGTCAGGTGCGTTGGCGACAAAATTCCACCCCTGGTAATCATCGATGTAACCGTTCTTGTCGTTATCGATGCCATCTCCGGGAATCTCCCCCCGGTTCGTCCAGATATTAGGTCTTAAATCTTCGTGCAAGACATCAAAACCACTGTCCAGAATGGCGACTACAATAGTATCGCCCCGGCCTGTCACCCCGCCGGTAGTCAGGTCCCAGGCTTTATCGGCCTGAATCGTAAAGATCCCCCACTGATCAGCCACATTGGGATCATTGGGTTGACTGCGGGTTTCAACCTCCCAATCCCATTGGGCGTATTCCACATTGTTGTCCTTGCGCAGTTCAACAATCAGCATATCCGGATCGACGGACACGGTGTCAAAGCGCAATAAATGGATATTGCCCCGTTTACTGAGGCTTTTTTCTACCCAAACACCTCCCCCGCTTCGGCTATGGGTAGCAAATTCCACCATAAAATTTTGCGGGGTTGCTGCCGGTCGCAGCTTGACCAACACCTGCCCCTGGATAATCGTAGCTGATTTCTGTGCCGAACCCAATAAAGGAGGCAAAAACAAGGCTACCCATAGTAGTTTTTTCCACATAGGTCGTACATATTTTTTAAACCCAAAACAGCATACCCCGCCAGTGAAATGAGTGTCCTGGTTGCGGAAAACAGGATACGACCATAAGCCCCAACACAAAACGGGTTACACCCTGAAAACCAGGCATGACCGTCCCCGTTGGTCCCCCAATGGTAGTTCCTCCTGCTCAGTTTGTACCGGCAGGGTATTATTTGTCAAGGGTAGTGTTGCAAAAGCTTTGCCAAACTCGTAATTGGAGTCCCTGATGGAGCTGGAAATATTGAAATACTGGTGCTTTTTCGAGATTAAATATCTGATTTACAAATATTTAAAGAATGTCGAGGGCGTGCTGTATTCAATGATTTTTCCAAGGCTCCAGCCCTTTTGCGCAAAGCACCGGCGGGTAAAAATCGCACTACCATGGTAGGACAGTATAGCCTAAAACGCACTACGCTCAACGCTCAATGCTCAACATGAGTTGCTGGAAATAGGCAGGAGCCTGCAGTAATCTGCTACCATACCAGGAGAACATTTCGCCATCAACCAAGCGTACTTGGGTATCGGGAAGCTGCTGTTGGAATGCCTCCAGGTGCTTTTCCCGGAAAGGATAGGGTTCTGAAGAAAGGAATAGCAAGTCCGGGTTGCTTTCCTGCAAATCATCCAGGGTAATAGCCGGATAACGCGACAAATTCGCGAAAACATTGGTAAAACCTGCTTGTCCGAGCATATCGTCAATGAAGGTCTGCCCGGCAGCTACCATCAGTGGTTCCTGCCAGATGAGATAAGCCGCCCGCGGTTGCGGGGATACATGGGGTAATGCGTCGAATTGGCGGGTAATTTCAGTAGTGAGGGTATGGGCTGGTTCGCTGCGATCCACCAGGTTTCCTACGGCGTGGATCATCGCCAGGGCATCTGCCAGCGTATAGATATCGCTCATCCAGACGGGATAGTGCTCCGCCAGGGCCTCAATCTGTACTTGGTCATTCTCTTCCTTATTCCCGATGATCAGGTCGGGCTGTAGTGTGGCTACCCGTTCGAGGTGCACCTGTTTGGTACCGCCAATCCGGGGTTTACTGCGGAAAAATGCAGCGGGATGGAGGCAGAATTTGGTAATCCCCACCACCTCATGGCGTAGCCCAAGGTCAAACAGCAACTCCGTTTGCGAGGGAACGAGGGAGATGATCCGTTGGGGCGGGAAGCTACTTAGCGCAACCTCCCGCCCCATTTGATCTATTGTCCGGTACATGGTCTTAAGCAGCCGGTTCCGGAGAAATCCGGACGATCAGTTTACCTTCATTACTGCCATCGAAAAGTTTATTGATGGCAACTGGCGCCTGATCCAGCCCCTCAACAATGTCTACCTTGTAGTGCAATTTGCCTGCCAGGAACCACTGAGCCAGTTCTGGAATGGCTTCCATCGCCCGGGGGATGAAATCAGAAACAATAAACCCTTCCACCCGCGCTCGCTTAACGAGGATATTTCCGAACATGTATGGGCCGGGAACCAGTTCTTTCGCATTATACTGGGAAATCAACCCACAGAGCGCGATCCGGGCATTTTGATTGATTAAGCTGAGTTCTGCATCTAAAATAGCTCCACCTACATTTTCGAAAATGACATCAATACCCTTCGGGCATGCTGCTTTGAGAGCGCTGCGCACATTCTCGGTCTTGTAATTGACGGCGGCATCAAAACCCAGGGTTTCGGTTAGCCACTGGCACTTTTCATCACTACCAGCAATCCCGACAACCCGGCAACCTTTGAGCTTGCCAATCTGCCCAACGAGTGAACCAACCGCACCAGCTGCTCCGGATACACAGATCGTTTCACCAGGCTTGGGCTGCCCAATTTCCAGCAAACCAAAATAGGCAGTGAGACCGATGTGCCCAAGTACGGTGAAAAAAGCTTCCAGGGGGACCCCCGGAATACGGGGCACCGCGGTTAATCCCCGCCCGTCAGAAATCATATACTCCTGCCAACCAATCATCGCCTGTACCAGGGTTCCCTGCGGAAACTTTTCGTTCCTGGAGTCTTCCACAACGCCAATGCAAATTCCTGGCATGACAGTACCTAATTCTACCGGAGCCATGTAAGAGCCGCCTTCGGCAATCCAGCCACGATTAGCGGGGTCCAGGGAAAGGTAAATATTACGAATCAGCACCTGCCCTTCTTCCAGACTGGGCAGCTCCTGAGTAGTCCAATTGAAATCAGAAACCTGGATATGTCCTTTTGGGCGAGCAGCGAGCTGCCATTGATGATTTAGCATAATAATGTTTGATTTTGGAAGGTAAGTTAAGGGGTTATGAAGGAAAATCAGCTGCCTCCATGAAAAGGGAACAGTTAGCGCATTTTCCAGTTCGACTAAAAATGGTTTATTTTGGTGAAAAATCCAATGCGTCGATTTGGTTATGGCCTTTTGCTACTCGTTTTTCTGCTGGCCGTTACTTATTTTTTGGGCCCTCGGCCGCACTTTCCGCCGGTTGACCGGAACCCAATCTCCTGGCAAATTCCGCTGGAGGAGTTAGATAATTACCTCTATCAGCAGGAGCAGGCCGTCGCCACCCTGAAACCGGGTAATGCCGCTCACGTTGAGTGGGCTGATTCACTGGTTCGCCAAACAGAATACGCACTAGTTTACCTGCATGGGTTTTCGGCGGGCCCTGAGGAAAGCGCTCCTTTGCATCGCGAGCTGGCAGCTCGTTACGGCGCAAATCTCTACTTACACCGATTGCCTGGGCATGGCCTCGCTGATCCGGATGCTTTTGCTACCCTCCGGCCAGATGAACTGATTAACTCCGCTAAAGAGGCTATTGCAATCGGAAAAGTGATCGGGAAAAAAGTTATCCTGATGTCGTGTTCGACCGGGAGCACTTTGTCGGCTTACCTGGCCCCCAGTGATCCGGCGATTGTTGGACAGATTATGTACTCTCCGAATTTTGCTTTAGGGAACCGGGCTGCTTCCCTGCTGGCCGGGCCCTGGGCGAAGCAACTGGCAACTGCCATTTATGGGGGCGTTTACCGGGAGTGGCCTGGACCGGAAGGGGTAAAAGATTTCTGGACTACTCGCTACCGGGTGGAAGGCTTACTTTGTTTGCAGGATTTACTGCGGCAAACGATGACCGATCAGCATTTTCAGGAAATTGCACAACCCTTTTTTATTGGGTACTATTACCGGGATGAAGATCATTATGATGACGTGATTTCACAACCGCGGATCAAGGAGTTTGCTGCCTTAGCAGCCACCCCCGCGCACCAAAAGCGGGTGGTCGCTTTTCCCAATGTGAATGCGCATGTTCTCGGGAGCGGTTTGTGGTCAGCCGACCTGGAAGCCGTCCGTACGGAAACCCAGCGGTTTTTGGAGGAAGTACTGGGTTTGTCGCCGGTTGCCAGCCCCACGCAGCAAAAACAGGTTACCACCCACTGATTAGGTCCTTTACTTGCTGTTCGGTCATCCCTGCCGAAATCCGGGGGTCGAGAAACCAGGTTAGCACGGTACTGTCAATCGGGGCATAGCTGGTGGTGCAGGTCCATTTTTGCTGGAAAATACTTTCATCGTAACGACTGGAATCGTTCATCAACCCCAGGGACTGGGTAAGTTCTTCCCGGAGTAAATGCCGCTGACAGGCCGGATCCTGGGTGCGTACCACATCCACATACATGCTGCCCCGGAATATCTCCTGCTGCCCATTCCAGTAAATCCAGAAGAGCCCCCAGTTATTGGCAACCGCGTTGCTTGCACTGGGTTCGTACTGCTGGGCATAGGTTGATCCCGGCCCGAAATAGACCGTGTAGTTTGCCTCGCTGGGGGAGTTTACCCGGCGGATTTGAAAAGACTTGTTAAAGCGGTTTAGCTCTCCGATGACCAGCTTTAGTTCCTGGTACAGGGCCGCATAAGAAGTGTCCACAACATAGAGTCGGACATCTTCCCGCCACTTCCGGATGGTGGTGTAGCGGGAGCCAAATTCGTTGCCAAAGGCAATGTCCAAAAAATACGTTTTTACAGCATCATCGGGCTCCTTGGGTGTCGCCGGGCCAGAGGTCTGATCAGGGGAGCAACTGCTGGACCACATGAAAATGGTGAGCAGGAATAAGGGCAGGCGGCATTGGAGACCTCGATGCATGATTTTATTTTTCGGTACTTGTATCAAGTTGTCAAAATAGTTAAAAACATGAGTCATCCCGAATTTTTGACAATTTGGCTTTCTGGTTTAGAGCCGCTGCGCTTGCTAGTTTAGAGCCGCGCGTCGCGTTGCTCCGCGCTCGTTTAGAGGGTTTAGAAGGAAAAGGTAGTTCCTGAAAACAAGCTAAACCCTCTCTAAACTAAGCCTGTTCTGCCTTCCCGTATGGGTCTGAGCTACAAGCGGAGTGGGTGGCGGCTCTAAACCAGCTTGCCTGCCACCAAATCAGCATTCGGGATGACTCATGTATGGGGTGGAAAATCCCCCCTGTCAAATGACATTAACTTATTTGTTGCGAGGCAAATCCCGGTTCATTTCAAGCATGTCCACACTGGTGCTGGAGGCGCCGAGCAGGTGCTTGCAGAAATAATCTCCCCGCAGCCAGAAAAAGTATTCATCCATGTCGCCGTAGCCATGGCGTTGGCCGGGGAAAAGGAAGAAATCAAAGCGTTTATTGGCTTTAATCAGCGCATTCGCCATCCGAATAGTATTCGCTGGGTGGACGTTATTGTCAATATCCCCGGTGCTGATCAGCAGGTGTCCTTTCAGGTTTTTGGCCAGATCCGGGTTCTTTTCGATATCGTAGAGGAACTTAGTTACACCCTTATCATCCGTAACCTCTTTCACGCCATGGTGCTTTTCACTCCACCAGCGATTGTAAATGTTATTCTCATGGTTACCTGAGGAGGATACAGCAACCTTGAAAAAGTCGGGGTAAACCAGCATCGCTGCGGTCGACATGAATCCGCCACCGGAATGGCCAAAAATACCTACCCGGGAGGCGTCAATGAAGGCATGCTGATCGGCTAGTTGCTCGACTGCTGTTTTTTTATCGGCCAGCCCATAATCGCGTAGATCCCCGTATCCGTAGTTGTGATACCACTTCGAGCGATCAGGATGGCCGCCGCGGTTACCGATGGTAATCACGATAAAACCGAATTGTGCCAGGCGATCGGTGCGATCCATGCGGGCGGAAAAGGACAAGTTAACGGCTTCGGTTTGCGGGCCAGGATATACATACTCAATGATCGGATATTGCTTGGTGGAGTCAAAGTCAAAAGGCTTATACATGACCCCATAAAGATCCGTTATGCCATCATCGGCTTTTACGGAAAAAGGTTCAGGGAAACGGTAGCCGGTTTTGAGCAGGTTATCCAGGTCTGCTGTTTCCAGGTCCAGTATTTTCGTTCCCTGGTTGTCCAGTAATACGGAGGCAGGGGTAGTATTCACCCGGGAAAAATTATTGACCACAAACTGCTGAGCATCATTAGTAGATGCTTCGTGGTGGAAATCCCCTTTGGTGAGCAGCTTTAAGCCGGTGCCGTCAAAATTGATGCGGTATAAATGGTAGTAATAGGGGTTTTCTCCTGGTTCACGGCCATTGGCAGTGAAATAGAGTACCCGGTTTTTGGCGTCAATACCCTCGACGTCTTCGCAGTGGAAGGGGCCGGAGGTAATTTGATTTTTCAGGTTTCCCTTGTCATCATAGAGATAAAAATGGGCCCAGCCATCCCGCTCCGACCAGTGGATCATTTCTTTGCCACCATTGACCAGCACCAGGTCCCGCGTTTCAACATAAGTATTTAGTCGTTCTTCGATCAGGACAGTAACCGCGCCGGTGTTTGCATCAGCCACACAGATATCAATACGCTTTAGATCTCGGCTGGTGCGGGAAAAGAACAGGCGATTACTATCGCCGGACAACCAAAGCCGCGGCTGGCGTTCATCGTCGCGGTTTTTCTTTAACCGGGGCGCTGTTAGCAGAGAAACGGATTGATCCGGAAAGGTGTCGGCAGCAACCTTTACTGAAGTTTTGCTGGCCAGGTCAAAAATCATGATATCGTAACTGGGTGCTTCTTTTTCGCCAGGCATGTGGTATTTGTAAGTCTCCAGAGTTGGGCGTGGCTGCGCTACCGAGTTGATGACCCAGAGATCTTTCACATCGCGTTCATCGGTGCGGATGGTAGCAAATTTCCGGGAATCGGGCGACCAGATGACATTTACTGGCTTGCGATTGTGGCGATTTTTCTCTTCTTCGACATTGGTTTCACCGCGTCCGCCTCCGGCATAACTGTAGTTTTCGATGCCATCGGTTGTTAGCTGGTTTTCAACGATGGTAGTATCCTTGTCGTTTTTCTTGGCTTTCTCGTAATTGGCCCAATCCATCCAGTACAAGTTATGGTCGCGGGCAAAAAGCACGTAGGAGCTGTCGGGGGCTATAGTGGCCCAGCGTGCATCCTCTTTGGGTTTTTCGAAATCACTGAGTAAGGTGAGTTTTCCAGTAGCCAAATCGTACTCGAAGTGCCAGGTTTTTTTGACCATTTTGGGTGTGGCACCACGGCGGTTACTTCCGCCTTCTTCCTGTTTGTTACCATTTTCATCCCCGTCATCCTTCTTTTCTTCCTCTTCTACGAGTTTACTTTTTACCTCAAAGGCCAGGGCGGTTTCATTGCGGATAAATTTAAGTTTCTCGATATCCAAATGCTGAGCATCAAAGGGGTCTCCGGTGAGCCGCGACATATCGGCTGCCATCTTTACGTTGTCGAACAAGAGTTGTTTTACCCGCCGCACGGGATCAACCAGGTAGTAGCTTTTGCCGGCACTGGTTTCGTACATGTACCAGAATCGTTCGCTGTTTTTCAGCCAATGCGGATCTACCCGGGTTGAAAAAACCATTTTCTCCAGTTGTTTCGGAGAATATCTGGCTGCCAGGTCATAATTGGGTTGGACGGCCGGAACTGTTTGGGCAAAAAGCAAACTGCTGCCCAACAAAAGAAGCAGGAGTGTAAAGCGTGTTTTCATGTAGATAGTTGCAAGTGATAAAATGAAAGGCAAAAGATAAATATTTTCCGGAAATGCTGGACTGTGCAGGTGCTTCCAGGCAGTTCAGACAGCATTTTTTCGGTTTATTTGAAATTTAAGTGATGGGACAATATTATCTATACCTTATTTCAGGCCCTTTTGGGCTTCCACTTCGTTAAAAAATCTCGCCGACGCGCTGCGTCCCCTGCGTTTTTTGCCTTGTTTAACCCCAAAATTGCACAGAACAAAGCTTATACATAATAATGACCCATCACTTATTTCGCTGTTGCAATCACCTTTTTGTCACGATTTGGGAATCCACGCTGTCTACAGGGTCAGTCTTTAAGGCTTACTGACGAAAAATAATTATACGACCAAATCATTGGACAGGCGGAAAGCAAACTGTACCTTTCTTACTCCTAAAGCCAATAATTTTTCACTAAACCTTTTAATACCTAATGACCATGAAAAAATGGATTACTGCCAGCTTATTAATGATGGGAATGGCTCTGGCCACCACAAGTTTTGCCCAATTGAGTGTGGGCGCCGGATTAGCCTACGGAACTGGAGTCGAAGAACTTGGTATTCAGGTGCGAGGCATCTATGGCTTCAATGATACCTGGCGCGGAGGTGCGGATTTTATCTATTACCTCGATGGAGCAGAAGGGGTGTCTTTCTGGGAATTCAACGTCAACGGTCACTATATTTTTGCCGATAGTGGACAGTTGAAGACCTACGCCTTTGCGGGGTTGAATTTCACGCATGTTACTGTGGACCTTGGCCAGTTTGGTTCCGCAGGAAATACGGATACCGGGGTCAATTTGGGAGCAGGTGCCCAGCTTAAATTAAGCGATAAAATTTCGGGGCTTGGCGAAGTCAAATATGTATTGGGCGGAGGCGACCAGCTGGTTCTCTCTGCTGGTGTGCTCGTCAATCTGAATTAATTATGCTGAGGGCCTTAGGCCGGCATCAAATGTCAAACCAATAGGAAATCGATCCGAAGATCGTTAGGTTCTATGCCTTGGCGGGAGTCCGAAGACTCCCGCCAACAAGTTTTTGTTAGCCGTAATCTTCAAATTACCGTTAGGCCAATATCTTGCGATCTTCAGCGTCCGAAGGCTCCCGCCGACAAATCTTGATTAGGGTAGCCCCATTTTACTGCACTTGGTCCAGTGCTTGCTGTAAATCCGCGACAATGTCTGTGTAGTGCTCCAGCCCCACAGAAACGCGTACCAGCCCGGGAGTAATACCTACGGCCAGGCGTTCGGCTTCACTAAGCCGGGCGTGGGTGGTAGAGGCCGGATGTGTCACAATCGTTCGGGTATCACCCAGGTTGCTGGAACGGGAGCATAATTGCAGCGCATTCAAAAAAGCCATTCCCTGTTCAACGCCACCGGTCAATTCAAACGTAACTATTCCCCCGCCCCAGCGCATTTGCTTTTGCGCCAGCACATACTGTGGGTGTGAGGGAAGAAAGGGATACAAACAACGAGCTACCGACGGGTGCCCTTCCAGGAACTGGGCAACGGTTAGCGCATTACTACAATGGCGCTCCAGGCGCACCGCTAAGGTTTCCAGGCTTTTACTGATCACCCAGGCATTGAAGGGCGACATCGCGGGTCCGGTATGCCGGCAAAAGAAGCGCAACTGCTCAATTAAATCACGTTTCCCAACCACCAGACCGCCGAGCACTCGCCCCTGGCCATCCATCCATTTGGTGGCGGAATGAACCACCAAGTCAGCACCGTAGGTGATCGGCTGTTGAATGTAGGGCGTTGCAAAACAGTTGTCGATATTGAATATCAATCCATGGCGCCGGGCAATTTGCCCTGCTTTTTCCAAATCAACTAAGGCCAGTCCGGGGTTGGAGGGAGATTCCACCACCAGCATTTTGGTATTGGGCTGAATGGCTTTTTCCCAGTTATCAATATCCAGGGGGTCAACGTAAGTATGGGTAATTCCCCAACGCGGGAAGAGCTGCGTTAGCAACTGGTGAGTGGATCCAAACAAGGCCCGGGAAGCCAGGATATGATCGCCGCTATGCAGAAAAGCCGCCATGCTGGCAAAAACGGCAGCCATCCCCGAGGCGGTAGCAAAACCATCATCGGCCTTTTCCAGCGAACATACCTTTCCGATGAGCTCATCTGTATTGGGATTGCTATACCGGGAATAGATTAAATCTTCGGTGCCACCCGCAAAGGTGTCGGCCATGATTTCCGCAGTGGGAAAAGTGAAACTGGATGTCAGGAACAGCGGCTCGCTGTGCTCCCGGTAATCGGTGCGCCCCATTTGCTGGCGGATGGCTTGGGTTTCGGGGTGGTATTCTGCCATGGTGATGCTTTTGTCAACAAATGAAGAATTTAATCTTTTCTGCTCACGGGCTCGGTTGTAGGGTTTGCGGCAATGCGGATCAATACAATGCCCGAAGGGTTAGGGCTCAATGGAAAAATCCCAACTAAGGGTTGCGGTTTTTTCCACGATTCGGGCGACAGAACAGTATTTGCCCAACGACATGTCGACAGCACGCTGAACTTTGGCGGGGTCCAATTCACCGAATGCCGTAAAATGCACATGAATAGTAGTGAACAGGGCAGGCACCTGCTCCGGGTCACGTTCCGCATCGATGGTAACCTTGATATCGCGGAGGGGTTGCCGCATTTTTTTTAACATGTGAATGACGTCGATAGTACTGCAACTGCCCAGACTAGCCAGGAGCATTTCCATGGGGCGCATACCCAGGTGCTGGCCCCCTACGTTGGGGGCACCATCGCTGATTACACTTTGTCCGCTTTCATTGGTAGCCCGTAAATTTACGGCGTCATTAATTCGTTCGAGTTGGATCCGCATACATGGGCGATTTTAGCTTAGGAATCGGACAAAGTTGAAAAAAAATGTGCTAGTGCGGCCTGCATCATTTGACTTTTTTACGATAAGCACCTACTTTTGTAGTCAATCACTTCTTTTGCGAAAGGTGTGATTTTATACAGAAGAGGGGAGAGAACGGGCTCCACGAACCTCTGGCAACCATGCGCAGGCCCTAACCATACCGCGCAACGGTGCCAATTCCCGCCAAATTTATTTGGACCTATAAAATCGGCACGCACATGCTTTCGAGTCCTTTTGTAGTATCATTTCTCCATGTTTTTCAACCGGCAACTACGCCCGGTAACCTGGCAATACTGACTTCAGTTCACCCTGAGGGTTGCTGTTGTCGTTGTTGTTGCTAATCCACCTCTCCGGATCGGTTGGTCAGGAGCCTTGCTATGGGCATGGCTGCGGCATTTACTTGCCGGAAAGCCTCTGTTCAGCAAGCTAGCCTACCCCCCCCCGGCCACTTTCGTAACCCGATTATTCTATCATAACAATCACACAAACCATGGCAAATTTGCATTTTGACACCCTCCAGTTGCATGCTGGTCAGGAAGAAGTAGAAGGTACTACCCGTTCCCGGGCGGTACCTATTTATCAAACTTCCTCGTATACCTTCCGGGATTCAGAACATGGGGCCAATTTATTTGCCCTTAAAGAATTCGGCAATATCTATACCCGGATCATGAACCCTACCACGGATGTTTTTGAGCGCCGGATTGCCGCGCTGGAGGGCGGAGTTGCGGCCCTTGCGGTTGGTTCTGGCCAGGCAGCCCAATTTATAGCGCTGAATAACATCCTGAATGCTGGGGATAACTTTGTCAGCAGCTCGCATCTTTACGGCGGCACGTACAATCAGTTCAAAGTATCCTTCAAGAGGCTGGGCGTGGAGGCTCGCTTTGCAGCCGGAGATACCGTTGCTGATTACGAGAAGTTGATTGATGCCAATACCAAGGCGATTTATTGCGAAACGATTCCGAATCCATCTTACCAGATTCCGGATTTTAAGGGATTGGCGGCCTTAGCCCAAAAGTATGAACTGCCTCTCATTGTGGATAATACCTTTGGTGCCGGGGGATACCTGTTTCGTCCCTTGGAACATGGTGCACACATTGTCGTAGAGTCGGCAACCAAATGGATCGGCGGGCATGGTACCTCTATTGGGGGCGTGATTGTTGATGGAGGTAATTACAATTGGGGCAATGGAAAATTCCCTCAGTTTTCGGAACCTTCCGAAGGATACCAGGGATTGGTGTTCTCCAATGTGTTCGGCGTGGATGGCCCCTTTGGCAATATTCAGTTTATCATTCGCGCCCGCGTGGAAGGGTTGCGCGATTGGGGCCCTGCGTTGAGTCCCTTCAATGCGTTCTTACTTCTGCAAGGACTGGAAACGCTTTCCCTGCGCGTGCAGCGTACCGTCGATAATGCCCTGGCGCTGGCCCAGTGGCTGGAGCAACACCCGCAGGTGGAGTGGGTTAATTATCCAGGATTACCATCGCATCCGGCGCACGACCGGGCAAAACAGTACCTGCGGCATGGCTTTGGCGGAGTATTGTCGTTTACCCTGAAAGGGAGCAAGGAAAAGGCTACGCAATTGGTGGATAGCCTGCAACTCATCAGCCACCTGGCCAATGTAGGGGACTCCAAGACTTTGATTATCCAGCCGGCAGCCACTACACATCAACAGCTGGCGGATGCCGAACAACTAGCGGCTGGGGTACTCCCCAATATGCTGCGCGTTTCGGTTGGGATTGAGCATCTCGATGATATCAAAGCTGACTTTGAGCAGGCTTTTGCCAAAGTGGCACAAACGGCGGATGTTTCAGCATAATTGTTAATGCGAATAATGACCAGGAGGATAGGCATGGGATACCGGATATGAGTCCCTACCGGGAGTTCATTCCGGCTTATCCTCCGGTCATAGTTTTTAATCGAACGAATTGATGGATCAACCTGCTCAAATACTGAATTTTACCGGGCCGTTAAAGCTGGAAGGGGGTGACTCTCTAACGGATGTCCAAATCGCTTATCACACCTATGGGCAATTAAACGCACAAAGAGATAACGTCATTTGGATTGCCCATGCGCTGACCGGCAATTCAGAGGCACTCGATTGGTGGTCGGGGTTAATTGGAGAAGGGCGCCTTTTTGATCCCGCAGATTATTTTATGGTTTGCGCGAACATGTTAGGTTCGTGCTATGGTACTACCGGTCCTGCCAGTACCAACCCAAAGACGGGCAATCCCTATGGCAAGGATTTTCCCCTGGTTACTGTTCGCGACATGGTGAAGCTGCACCAACATTTACGAGATCACCTAGGTATTCAGCGAATTCATTTAGCCATTGGCGGATCGATGGGAGGGCAGCAGGTGCTGGAATGGGCAGTTCTGGAGCCGGGTGCTTTCCGACACCTGGCTGTTCTGGCCTCCAACGCCAAGCATTCTCCCTGGGGAGTAGCCTTCAATGAATCACAGCGGATGGCCCTGGAAGCAGACCAGACGCTTTGGGACACCAACTATCCGGAGGCTGGCGCACGCGGGCTGGAAGCTGCACGCAGCATTGGTATCCTTTCCTACCGTCACTATCAGGCGTTTCACCTTACCCAATCGGAAGATGAGGGCGCTGCGGTACTTGATCATTTTCGGGCGAGCTCTTATCAGCGTTACCAGGGACAAAAACTGCGCAAGCGGTTTAACCCCTGGTCGTACTGGACGCTGAGTAAAGCCATGGATAGCCATGATGTGGGTCGTGATCGCGGAGGGGTAGCCGCCGCATTGGGAAGGGTGCGGGCCAAAACCCTGGTGGTGGGGATTACCACCGACCTGCTGTTCCCTCCTGAAGAGCAAGCCCTGATTGCACAGTACGTCCCCGGTGCACGATTCCGGGTTATCGATAGCCATTTCGGGCATGATGGTTTCCTGGTGGAGTTCGAGCAAATGGAAAAACTGCTGGGAGCCTTCCTGGCGAATGAGCCATTACCTGGCCCCAAGGACCTGGTGCCTTATGCTTATCCCGGGCGATTGGCTGTCCAACAAGGACGCAAACCGGCATTGCCGGGAACCGAAACGTTTTGAGGGGCCAGGCCCAGACATACCGATGAGATATTAATGATTAGGGTTAAAGAAATGGAGAAATTCCAATGATGCAAAATGCTATGCTTTACCTGATTATCGAGAAATTTTACCCTGGAAAGGTTAAAGAGCTTTACCAGCGTCTTGATACGGAAGGCCGGTTTTTGCCGGACGGGGTTACTTATGTTGGTAGCTGGATTGATGAAAATATCGAAACCTGTTACCAGGTGATGGATAGTCCATCGAGAGAAAAACTACAAGAATGGATGGACCACTGGGCAGGATATTGCGAATGGGAGGTTATGCCGGTAATAACTTCAGCTCAAGCGAAGGAAAAAGTATTGGGCCGGCTATAAAATATTTCCTAACTTTCTGAAAGTGTCCATGGGCCGTTGCAGAAGAAGATGTTAAGGTTCCCGCTGGCCGGGAATGCAATAAGCGTGGTAGAATCCGGCTCACCGTTTCGGTGTTGTGACTTTTGCATCAGCGGTGAATCTAAACCCACAGGAGATATCAGCAAAAAGGCAGGCCTCGTTTTGCTTACTCCACCAGCATTGAGCGCCTGGTGGAGAGGGGCAGCATAGAACCTGGATTACCTAATTATTTCTCTATTCAATGCAAACACATGGAAAACGGTAAAACACCCAAGAAAATCACGAAAGTCGAAGGCGGTGATTCCGCTTCTTTATCCGCTTCCAACGAAGGCCCCGTCTTTGTGGCTAGTGAGGAAAGTAAAAGCAAAGCCCGCAATTTTCGCATCCTGGCCATTTTGGCCTGGGTCGTAGCAATAGGGTTTGAAATTTGGGCAATCATGCTGCTCCAAAAACCTCCGGTAAGTACCGCCTGGCTGATTGGCCTGATTGTCGTTGATTTGATCTTTGCAGTAGTGGGATCGTTGCTCTGGAAAAAATCAAACCGACTCGACCCTGCCTCGGAAAAAGATAAAGTCAAGTTTTTCATTCAGAATCAATTAGGGCTTATTATTGGCATCATTGCCTTTTTACCCCTGGTGATCCTCATTTTCACCAACAAGAATCTGGATGGCAAGCAGAAAGGACTTGTGGGTACCATCGCAGTAATTGCCTTGCTTATTGCGGGAGTCGTAGGTACGGATTTTAACCCACCTTCACAGGAACAATATGCCGAACAGACGCAACAAGTAGAGTCCTTGATGGATGGCGTGAATCATGTTTACTGGACCAAATCCGGAAAGAGCTACCATCTGTATTCCGATTGCTCTTATATCAACTCAGATCGGACTTCTGAAATCTTTGAAGGCACCGTTGCGCAAGCCCGGGAACTGAAAAACATTACCGACCTCTGTGATCGCTGCGAAAAAAGAGCGGTTAAAGAGAATGGGGCTGAACCCCAGGAATAAAACGTAGCCGGTTTTTGCCTGAAGGGATACTTGCGCCAGTTCGGGCAGAAGGTTTTTTCCTTTGGGCAAAAACCAGCTAAATCATTGATGCTTGCGTATTGGCGATTCCAAAAAAGAAATCAGAAATCAGTCGGCCGTATCGACCTTGCGTTATTTTTCGACGGTCTCGCCCCGTATCCAAAAGGTGGCATTCAGGGGAAGTGGCACATCTTCCATGGCGTAGTTTTTGGGGTTTAGGGTCAGGTCTGTAAAAAATGTACTGCCATTTTTATAGGTAGCCTGACAGGACCCACAGCGAACACCGAGGCGTTGAATTTTTGCTTCAACAACAGCGGCACGGGATCTGAAAATATAATATAGTATTGCGGAGAGCACTAGCCAGGTTATCTCATATTCAGGAAGGATGAATGCCCCTGCCAGGAAGAGAGTGGACAGGATACTAAACAGCACAACAGCGCCAGCGAGTACCAGCGAAACAAAGGCAGCGGTCATGCCATTTTCTGCCCGACGTTGTTGCTTGGCGAGTTGGACATGGTTTTCAGGCTCAATCCAAGGCTTGATATCAAAAGAACCACACCGGTCGCAGTACATATAGTGCCGATAATAGGTTTCAGGGAATATTTCGGGATCACTGTCTCCCGTTGTAGTCAGGTTGGTAACACTACCCATAAGTTATAATTTACGTGTTTCAGGAAAACGATGATTCACCAGGAGGAGCCGTTAACCTGCATTTCCGCTACCGAACCCATTACCAGGTTAGCACATCGGAAACAAACGCAAACAGCAAGTCTAAGATAGGGTATACTTTTAAAAATGAAACCCCCTTCGTCAAAATCATCCAGCCATCGGTATAGATCTCAATATCATGAAACGACTCCTCTTATCTTGCTCCGTGCTATGGGTTGTCAATATATCCTACCCCCAGCAATCCATTATTCAGGATGAGGTAGATTTATGGGTCAATACCCACATGGCGACTAAGCATATCCCTGGCCTGGCACTTGCGGTGGTGCAGCATGGGCAGGTAGTTAAAGAGGCCTTTTACGGAGCCTCCAATGTGGAAACCAATACGGCCGTTAACGAGCAAACCGTTTTCGAAATAGCCTCCATGACCAAGCAAATGGTGTGCGCTGCGATGCTCTTGTTGCAGGAGGATGGCAAGTTGTCGTTGCATGACAGGCTTTCCTTGTACCTGGATGATTTACCGGCCACCTGGCAAGCCATAACCTTGGTACAGTTAATGAATCACACATCGGGCTTACGCGATGATTGGGATGAGCCAACAAGCTATTTCTTTCAATACAATACCAACGATTTACTGGTAAAAGCACAGCAAGAACACCCCTTGCTTTTTACACCAGGAGAGGGATTCAACTACAGTAGCGGTCCATTTTTTCTTGGTCTGGTTATCGAAAAAGTGACCGGCAATCCTTATTCCCAATTTTTAGAAGAGCGGATTTTTACCCCTCTGGGAATGACGTCGACCTCCGTTTATCACCACCGGAAAATTGTTCCGGGCCGGGCCGCCGGATATCGATGGTATCAGGGGCAACTTGAAAACGGAGAAGATATCCCCCCCGGTGCGGAAAGCCGTGCGGATGTTGGGGTGCAGACAACCCTTGCAGATATGATTAAATGGGATAGGGCATTACGTGATAACCAGTTACTGTCGAGCGAGAGTTTGCACGCTATGTTCAGTAGGGGAATGCTCAACAGCGGGAAGTCTATTCCCTATGGTTATGGTTGGTATATCTATTCTTTTCGGAATAAATGGCTACAGGAACATAGCGGAGCCTTCCGTACCGGGTTTAGTTCCATGATTGTCCGTTTTCCGAAGGATGGGGTGGAGGTCATCCTGTTGTGTAATTTATGGCAGGCCGGGCTTACCGATCTGGCAACCCAAATAGCCTCTTACTACCTGAAAGATTTCCAACGGGCATCGGAATTGCCGCCCCAACGCGATGTACAACCAGGGCGAACCCGCCAATTAGAAACTCTTTTTTCCCAATTAGCCCAAAAAAAGTTTAGCCGTGGAGCCTTATACCAGGTGGCCAATTTCTCCGGATTTGACCCTGAGGAACTAGCAGATCTTTTACAAGGATTTATCAGCCTTGAATTTATAGATCAGGCGCCACATACCACGAACGCGGCAAAAAAAGAAACCCTACTGTATTACAAAGCCATCGCAGCGAATATTACTTACTGGTCTTTTGTGTTTGCGGATACAGGTGAGTTAGTGGCGGTGAATTTGGAAGATTAAGTACACCTAGAGAAGTGGAAAAGGCCTTATACCCATCACGCAGTGATGGGTATATTTAAGCTACCTGAAGCCCTTTTTTACTATTACCGAAGGAAATCAATGGTATTTGTTTGATTTGCTTCCTCTTCGTAAAGCCCTTGAAACAAACGAACTAAAGGTTGAGAATCTCAATCTTCAACGCGTGATCAAAGGGTATGACGCCCTGGTTATTATTCCTGAAGTAACACCGGCCCGGTTTTAAGTCTCCGCCGAGTACCCCATGGACATAAACAGCAACCTTAATACAGTGTAATTTAAAAAACTATTGGTTTTGTTGGGGTTAGCAGTTGGCAGGGCCTGGATATACCATGCATTAAATCAGTGGTAATCTGTGCAAATCTGTGGTGAAGCAGTGGACAGTGCCGCCCGGGTAAGGCTGAAGAGTTCAAAACCGCTCAACGCCAGAAACCAGAAACCAATCAGCTGTTTATTCCGGCTTCTTTCAAGTGAAAAAACTTACATTTCTTAACTTACAGAGCACTTAATATCCAGCGAATGCTATCGGTAAGCCATACGGAAAAGAACGACTTAGCCCAGATTTTTACGCTATTTGAGCATTCTATCGAGTATCAGGAAAAGAAAGGCTATCCCGTTTGGCGGAACTATGACAAGCAAGTTCTTATACGGGATATGGAGCAAAAAAATCAATACAAAGCGGTCATTGATGGCAACATGGCGATTGTCTGGAGCGTCTGTTATACGGATAAAGTAATTTGGCGGGAGAGGGAAAAAGGGGATGCTATTTATTTGCATCGCATCGTGGTGAACCCTGATTGTAAAGGGCAGCGGTTGTTCGGAACCATCCTCGATTGGGCTATTCAACACGCCGGGCAAAACAATCTGCGCTTTATCCGGATGGATACCTGGGCCGATAACCCCACCATCATCAACTACTATTTGGGCTTTGGGTTTGCTTTTGTTGAATACTACACCACCCCCGACGATGAAGAACTCCCCGCGCATAACCGGAATTTAGCGATAGCCCTTTTGGAGTATAAGTGAAGGGACAATATTATCTATACCTTTATTTCAGGCCCTTTTGGGCTTCCACTTCGTTAAAAAGCCTCGCCGACGCGCTGCGTCGCCTGCGTTTTTTGCCTTGTTGAGCCCCAAAATTGCACTGAACAAAGCTTATACATAATAATGACCCATCACTTACCCTCGTGCCATAACCAGGGATGAGTTAGGTTTTTTCCATCACCAAATTCCTTCCGACGTTTAGTGGAGGTGTGAACTTCACTACGGCTGGACGCCGGTTATGCTAAATAAACCAACGCTGGGGCTTGTCTGATAATGCCTATATTTCAGGGCTCCCGTTGATTCATGCGGGTACGGTCGGGGTCCAGGATAAGTGTTGCGGGGGTGGGCCCCAAATCGATGCGAAAGGGTGTTGTTTCACCAGTCAGGATCACCCGTTGTCGGGCGGTTAATATACCCTGCCGGAAAATCCCTAACGTGAGCCATTCCCCGGCGGGAGATAACTGCTCGATACCGTCTTCCGTCAGCCGTTGTTTGCCAACCCGAATCACGCCCCTGGCCCAATAGGTGTTGTCTTGTTGCTCAATCTGGAGATGCTCCAGGGATAAGTCGTGTAGGATCACCTCCCGATACCACTCTTGTATGCGAAGCGATTGATTTGCCGGGGTAATCACGGCTAGTGCATTCAGGAAGTCAAGGGTAGTCAGGGTCGGCTGGGTTTGCTGACCATAGCGGTTAATTAGGTTCCGAAGTACCTGGTGGAATGCCGCTTCTCCCAGTAATTCCCGGGTTGCCAGTAATGCATGGAGTGATTTGCCATAGGCCAGGTAGCCCTGACCTTCCTGCAGATAGAGTGGGGGTTCTGGCAATTGCTCGAGGGTGCGCCCGGTAAAATAACGGTGATGCGATTCCGCAGTGAGGTCGCGCAGCGAGGCTTCACCATATAAATTTTTCATAACCATCGCTTCGGTATATTTCGCCAGCCCTTCAATGAGTAAGGCAGCGCCTGCAGTGTTTTTGGGTGCCAGGTGATGCCCCCACCATTGGTGGGCTACTTCATGGATAGTTCGCTTGGCAATGATATTGAATTGCTGCGGGCGGCGGATGTCAGATAAATAAAGGCGGTCGCTTACCATACTGATCGTTCCGGAAAGGGCTTGACCTCCAAACGGCCAATGCGAGGGGATTTCGGCCATACGGAGATGGTCGAAAGGATAGGGGCTAAACGTACGCTGACAATACTCCAGCGTTGCACGAACATAACGATCGATGCTATCCAGGTTGATCTCATGGTGGGGATGGGTGTAATACTCCAGGGTTATGTTGTCGAACGAACGTTGACGAAAAGCATAACGAGCTGAGAAGTAGTTGACAACAGGCAGGATACGTTCTGTAGGCTGATATTCAAAATACACCCGCTTGCCAGTTTCCCAAGTGCGGAGCTGTTTTCCTGGTGCCAGTGCTGTTTGTCCGGATTCGGTGGAGACAATGGCGTGAAAATACACCCGCGGTAATCCTGTCGACTGTTCCTGAAGGTGATCTTCAGTTACTATTTCGGGATCACGAGAAGGCAAGCCGCGTCGTTGACGCTCCTGTGGGTCCTCGATTTCCTTGCTTTTGCGATAGCTAAATACGGGTTCGAAGAAGCGATTGGATAAATAGCTGCCATTGGCTACTACCTCACGACCCTGTGCGAAAACAGGTGCTTCATAGTGAATTCGATAATGGATGCGAACGTGCTCGCCAGGATCAATAGGCCGATTAAAGACCCATAGGGAGGTCTGATGCAGGCTGTCTGCTTGCTCTCGGCGTGCGCCTTCGATCCACAAACTGTCCAGGGGAAGGCGCGGACTAACGAATAGTTGCTTGACAGGCTCCGTTTGGTTGTTGATCAGCGTATAGTTTGCTGTCAAATAAAACCCGGCAGTGGCAGGGAAAAGATCGATTTGATGTTGCATACTATCATAAGAAAGCAACGGAAGGTCTGCATATTGTTGGAATTTTCGTTCGTAATCTTCCCGTATATCCAGTGCTAATGATGGCTTGAAATAAGCCTTGTCTAATTGCAGCTCCCGCCAAATCCAACCGCCTATTCCTAGCCAGGCGAGCCCGGGAATCAACCACCATGCCCACAACGTGCGGGGCCGAAACCAGGAGAGGGTACGGCGGACGGAACCTGCGTAAAAAGCTGGAATGAACCCGGTTAAAAGTAATGCAAAGCTCCACCAGTAAGCATGCAGCAGGTGGAACCAGGTCGCCCCCCGGGCATAGCCGTTCATCTCCGTGGGCAACACTACCGGCAATCGGCCTGGTTGCAGGAGTGGATGGTGAATGCCTATCTCATTGGTGATGCTACTGCCTAATAACAGTAATAACAGCGCATTCAATCCCATTCCCAGGTATTTGGACCTGACCATCCACTGTAGTGTCAGGGTGAAAAGGCAGAGCCAGGCCAGGCGACTGCCCTGGAAATACCCCATGGCTAACCAGGTGCCGGGATTGAACGTGGTGAAACCTTCGAGCCTTTGAATGCCTATCCCAAGCCCCACTACGGCACCCCATAACGTAAGCGGAATAGCTAATAGGGTGCAAAACTGGCTGAGGAATTGCACCAGTTGAGGAGCGGGGGTGGCATCCAGGATTACGCGGATATTTACCCGCTGATTACGGTCGGCGAGTTCTGCGCTGTAAAAGAGTATCAATAAGGCTCCAAAGAGAAAGAGTGGGTCAGCCATACGTCCAATAAGGATACTGGTACCAGGATAGCGAAATTCGCGATAACTTCCTCCGCCTTTGAGGTAGGAGTAAGTTTCAATAGCGACGATAATCAGGCACGACAGCAGGCTGAGCAGAAATGGTAAACTGCGAAAGAGAAACCGCACTTGGAATCGCAGTAGCGTCATGCCGACCATCTGCGCATAAGACCACCGGCTGATCTGGGGAAGGACCGTGGGGTATGCTGCCTTTGAGAAATGGGGTAGAGGGGCTTCTGCTTTGGAGCTAACCCGTCCGGAGTGATGTCGGGGTAGTGGCGGGGCCAACCTGCTTAATCCCAAAATCACCATTCCCCCCATGCTCAACCAACCCAGTCTATTCCATAATAATGCACCCTTAAATTGCAGGAACAAAGTGTTTTTATCCGTTATCGTCCAGAATTGTGTTTGGTCGAAAAAAGCCGATAGCCCAAAGGGGTCGAGCAGACCGGCCAGCCATAACATAGCTGGATCAGCAGGCTTGGCATTCGCCAGTAAGGGGCTATTGAGATACATTGCACTTACCCAGTACAACAAGTAAACCAGCAATGCCGCCAGGTAAACAGCCCTGGCGTTTTGGGTCCACCAACCAATGGCAAAGAGTAAGATAGTGAGGATACTTGCGGTCGGAAGCAATAAGATGCCAAATACATTTAACCATCGCTGCAAGTATACTCCAGCTAACAATGTATCGTCTGTTGTCATCCCGTATACGCCCATTTCAAACGTTAAGGTCGCAATACCCAAAAGGGTTATCGCGCCTAACCAAACCCCTGCCAGGCGGCTCAAAACCAAGGTCGGCTGTGATACGGAGGTGCTGCCGATTAAAGCAGTAAAGCGATGCTGATGATCGCGCAAAGCAGCGCCGACAACCATAAACATGAGTGGAAAAACAAGGGTCAGGGATAATAGTCCCAGATGGAAAAAGAGTTGATAAGGAGCGTTGCCTACTTCAGCAGTTCCCCTTATACTGTTTACCCCCAGCGCAAAACCGGCGCCTCCATAACCCACGATAAATAGAAGAAATGAAAAACGCCGGAGTTGGTAGCGAAGTTCGAAAGACAATAATCTCATACCTTGGCGGGTGTTTGACGGGTTAGAAAATAGGCATGCTCCAGCGTAGGCGATACCGGTAAAAAAGCTGAATCTGGTTGGGTAGGGTGGTAGATAATAACATTAGGTTGCCCGCCGATCAAAAGAACCTGAAGTACGGTGTAGCGCGCCACAAATGAGTCAACCTGGGCTGGGGTAACTCGTTTTTGCCAAAGGCAACCATGCAAGGGCTGGATCAAATCTGCTGGGGAACCTTCAGCAACCAATTGCCCATCATGAACAATGGCGAGTTGCTGACAAAGTCGTTCGACGTCCTCTACAATGTGGGTCGAAAGCAAAACGATACGGTCCTGACCAATTTCACTGAGCAAATTCAGGAAGCGGTTGCGTTCCTCGGGGTCCAGTCCTGCTGTTGGCTCATCGACAATGATAATTTGGGGAGCACCCAACAATGCCTGGGCAATACCAAACCGGCGAAGCATACCCCCGGAAAAGGTATGTACGTATTGCCGGCGATGTGCAGTGAGGTTGGTCATCGCCAGTAGTTTTTCGACCTGATTGCGCCGCTGTTTGTGATGGATCAATCCTTTTAAGATGCCGATATAGTCCAGTAACTCAACAGCAGTAATACCAGGGTACACACCAAATTCCTGGGGTAAAAATCCCAGTCGCTGCCGTAGATACTGGGGGTGTTCCAGGGTATTTATGCCATTAAAGAAGATGCTTCCACTGTCGGAGGGCTGTAGGGTCGCGAGGGTGCGCATCAAGGTTGATTTTCCTGCACCATTGGGCCCCAGCAAGCCAAACATTCCATTTTGTAATGTCAGCGATATTCCTCGCAGGGCCTGCACCCCTCCCGGGTAGGTTTTGTATAGGTTCTCGACCTGTAAGTAATTGTCCATCCGTATCGTTTTATGGGGTAAATCTATTACGTGCACCCTGCCTGCACGAATTCAGATGATAAACCCCTGTCTTTTGATGATGAACCGAAGCTCAATAGACAAAACATCCAGCATTTTAGCATCGGAACCGAGGACATGAGGATGAGCCCTGGCGATGATCATCGAAATGCGGGTGTTCGTCATTTTTTAGCGCGGTTTTGGCAATCAGGCCCTATTTTCGACGTATGCAAATACTATGGCACCGATACCGCGCAATACTGGTCGCAGGGATATTTCTCCTGCTGATTACGATCGTATTGCAATCGCTGGGGTTCATCCTTATCGATCCGCGCGAAGTAGCGGAAAACACCATCATTTTCAGCCTCTGGTGGGGCCTGCTGAGTTTTGTTTTTTTCAAAATTGATCATGCCGAAAACAAAGGGGCGATCATCGGACCCGCAGTGGCTTTAATTGGCTTACTCGTGTTGGCAATAAGCCTGGATACCAGGATGAACATCCCGGATAACCCTGTCACGGTTACGCTGGTAACCCTGTTTTGGATGTACCTGGCCTATGTGTTATCGCCCACCTTTGTCCGAAAGCACCGGGTATTTATAGTGATGCTGTATGGCTTGTTATGTTTGGGGTTTGCTTACGTTCGATTGACCAATCCCCATTACCGGGATTGGCTTGGCTTTTTTATTCCTGCCTTTTTATTACCCATTCCCTTATTGATACTCCTTTGGCTTTACGAGCAATGGAAGTGGTTCCAAACCCTCAAGGCTGATAAAGCAAAGGCGGAATTGGCCTTGTTGAAAAGCCAGATCAACCCTCATTTCTTTTTTAATACCCTGAATAACCTATATGCCCTGACGATTAATCAGTCGCCTGAGGCTCCGGAAGTCATTCTCAAGCTGGCAGAAATGATGCGGTATGTTATTTATGACAGTCGGGAGGCCTTTGTACCTTTGGAGCAAGAAGTTCGCTATCTGCAGAATTTTATTGAACTTCATCAGATCAGGCACCATCAGCAGGTGGATGTTCAGTTTCGACAGCATACGGCTCCAGGAATGTACATTGCCCCTTTGTTACTGATGATTTTAGTAGAAAACGCCTTTAAACATGGCGTAGAGCGGCAACCGGAAAACGCTTTTGTTCACCTGGACCTGGAGACCACTGCACAGACAATTGTCTTCCGGGTAACCAATAGCCAGGAGTTAGCGTCAGCGCCAACGGGTGGTGGAATTGGGTTGGAAAACCTTCGCAAGCGCCTGGCGTTGATCTATCCAAAAAAACATACATTGATCTTGCAGACTACGCCAGGTGTCTTTGTTGCAGAACTTCAAATTCAAGTGGTATGATTCGCTACATGATCATTGATGATGAACCTTTAGCTCATGAGCTGATCAAAAAATATGCTGCCGATATCCCCGATCTCCAACTGGTTAAGCAGTGCTATCAGGCGATAGACGCGTTGGTTTATTTGGAAAAACATCCAGTTGACCTCCTCTTTCTGGATATCCAAATGCCGAAACTGACCGGTTTTCAGTTACTGCGCACCCTCCCGCGCATGCCCCGGGTAATTGTTGTTTCCGCTTACCAGGAATATGCCATGGAGGGGTATGAACTCAATGTCGATGATTACCTCCTTAAACCCTATAGCTTCGCTCGCTTTGTCCAGGCGGTCCAGAAGGTGCGCTCGCAACTCTCACCAGAAGGGAATACGGTCGACCCCGAACGGTTGTTTCTCAAAACGGAGAAGACCTACTATCAGGTTCAGGTCGAAGATATTTGCTACGTTGAAGCGTATGGAAACTTTAGCAAAGTACACCTCGATGGCCGCATGGTGTTGCACAACGAAGGCATTTCTCAACTTGAAAAGCGCCTGCCAGGTTCGCGCTTCATGCGGGTCCATAAATCATATCTCGTTGCGGTGGCTGCCATTTCGGCTATTGAGGGTAATCTAATTCACCTGGGTAAGCATCGTATTCCAGTGGGGCAAAAATACCGGGCAGCCCTAAATGCCTTATTGTCGTAATAACAAAATCGGCAAGTACCTAAGGTATTGGGAAGGCCTTGTGCCAGGTGTACACAATGAGGAGCCAAGTGTTTCCTGATAGGAAGCATACCATTATCGAAATAGAATGTCACCTGTTTAGTAAAAAAAACCACTCGCATCCTTGCACAGCTCCTCCTGCCTCCGGATATTTAACCTTTTGCCCTGAAAAATATAAAAGCTTGTTCCAAATTCCATTAGTTGGCTGCAAGAGGCAACTTTAATCCTGCACTTCGTTGAAAAGCCTCGCCGATGCTTTGGCATCGCCTGTGTTTTTCGCCCCGTTCAGTATGAAATTTGCTCTCTTTCGCTCAAACCTGGAAATTTGAACAAACTCAAAATCGGAGGATCTACTTTGCTGAAGCGACCCATTGCCATCATCGACGAACCACACCCCTTGCTGTTGGAGGAGCTAACGGGTATGGGCTTTGCGTATGATATTCATTACCAAACCGACCGGGAGGCGATGAAAGCTGCACTACCTGCTTATAGCGGCTTGGTGGTGCGGAGTCGGTTTACCCTGGACCGCGACTTTCTGGCCGCTGCTACCAACCTGCAATTTATTGCCCGCAGTGGGGTAGGGGTTGAGCATATCGATCTGGACTACTGTGTCGAACGCGGGATCGAGGTGATCATTTCCCCGGAGGGAAGTCGCGATACGGTAGCCGAACATGCTTTGGGGATGTTGCTCATGTTGATGAACAACCTGGGCCGGGCCGACCGTCAGGTGCGCCACGGGGAATGGATCCGGGCAGGCAACCGCGGGGTAGAAATCAAAGGAAAAACGGTAGGCATTCTGGGCTATGGAAATATGGGCACTGCCCTGGCCCAGCGCCTGCGTGGATTTGATGCCCGGGTTATTGCCTTTGATAAGTACAAATCGGGTTACGGGGATGCTTATGCCGAGGCTGTCAGCCTGCAAACCTTATGGCAAGAAAGCGATATTCTGAGTATTCACATCCCGTATATGCCGGAGAATAAATTTTTCATCGATGGTGCATTTTTGCAAAAATTTGCCAAACCCATCTACCTGGTGAATACGGCGCGAGGCCTGGTGCTGCATACGGCCGATCTGGTTGCTGCCATGGAAAAAGGGCAGGTAACAGGAGCCGCGCTCGATGTGATTGAATATGAAGAAACGTCTTTTGAAAACCTAAACCCACTGACCTTACCCGCGCCATTTCAGTATCTCCGCAACTCAGATCGGGCGGTGCTGACACCGCATATTGCCGGATGGTCAGTAGAATCGAACCGGGGCCATGCCGCAGTCCTGGCGCGAAAAATTGCGGCTTTATTTGCTGACTCTCCGTTAAAAACAAGCCTATAATTATGTTGCCGGTATTTGCTGAAGCGGTTGGTTCTTTTGAAGTGGTGTATAACCTGACTGAGGTTAGCGAAGGCCTCTTTTTGCCCAACGCCTACATCGTCAGCAAGGATCGCGAAGGCTTACTGGCCCACATTAAACAACGGGCAACGGTAGAAACGATCGGCAGTTTTCAGTTAGAATTGACCGATACTCGTCGCCGAATTTTCAAACTGATTGATGAATTACAGCCCAAGCAGCTGGAAAAGCGCTTTTCCCCCCCAAAGCGCCGGGTAAAACCCCTGGAAGATTTGCTCAAAGATGAGGAAATCGCCAAAACAATAACGCTGTATGTTCATCGCCGCCTGGATGAAATTCTGCAACTCATCGCCCGCCACCAATTCCCACTTACCTGGGAAGTGGATCGCCGGGTTTTAGTTAAGGATTTCCTGGTGGACGTAACCGGCGGAGAGTTGGAAGCCCAGTTGTCATTTAAGCGGCATGCCGAAGGTGTTTCTTACCGGTTGCGGCTCAAAGATGGGCGTAAAACGTGGAAAATCAGCGAACGCGATGTTGTGCCGGTAACCAATCATCCGGCCTGGCTGGTTATCGACTACCGGCTGTTTCACGTTGCACATATCAATGGCAACCTGGTTAAACCCTTTCGGCAACGTGATGAGGTAAATATTCCAGCGGCCTCCGTAAAAACATATTTTCAGAAATTCATCCTCAAAATTGCCGCCAAGGTCGATATTGATGCTGATGGCTTTGCGATCGATCAGGTGGAAGACCTGCAAGGTTGTCGCCTGGAGGTTACGCATAGCCTATTGGGTAATGAACGGGTATTGGCTGTTCAGATGCAGTATCCACATACCGATTTTGGTTGGCGTGACCGGAAAGATAAGCGGACTACCCTCGAGTTTAATGGGGAGGAAGTACGCATTCTTCAGGTAAGGCGAAACTTTGGCGAAGAGGCAAAGTATATTGATCGGCTCAAAGCATTTGGGGTAGTCAACCCGGCGGAAACCCCGCATTTCCAGTTACCTGAGGTAGATACCAGTAATCCCTGGCAGCTGGAGCAATGGCTGGCGGAACAACGACCCGCCCTGGAAGAAGCAGGCTTTACCATCGGAACGGTACACCACCTTGATCAGGAAATTTATCTCCGCCCAGCCCAGTTATTGCTGCGCAGCGAACAGTCCAATGACTGGTTTGATATCCTGGGACAGGTGACGGTCGGAGAATTTACCTTCCCCTTTTTGAAGCTAGCCCGCTACATTCGCGATGAAAATCGCTTTTTCCCCTTGCCTAATGGCACCTACTTCCTAATCCCCCAGGAGTGGCTGACCAAGTATAAGGGACTGGCCCAATTTGCCCGTAAGGAGGGAGATCATCTGCGGCTGAACCGCAGTCAATTTACCTTGCTACAAGAGTTGGGGTTTGCGCAGGATACCTCCGTAACCGATAACCTGGAAGAGGTTGATTTTCAATTGTCTTCCCGCCTGCAAGCCCAATTACGCCCCTACCAATTAGAAGGGGTAAAGTGGTTGGTGCAATTGTACCGCAACCAGCTGGGCGCCTGCCTGGCCGATGATATGGGTTTGGGGAAAACGCTGCAAACCATTGCCGCCCTGCTGCATGCCAAAGAAAATAAGGTAAACCCGGAAGCTACAGTGGCTACTGCCCAGAAGCCTCAGCTCGACCTCTTCGCAGCTCCGGCAGATGATGAATCCTTTTTGCTACCTCTTAATGCGCTGATTATCCTGCCGGCATCCCTGGTGTTTAACTGGGAAAGTGAACTGCGTAAGTTTGCTCCGCACCTGCAGGTGTATCTGCATACCGGATCCCGCCGCCACCGCGATATGCGGTTACTACGCCGCTTTGATGTTATTCTGACTACCTACCAGACCGCACTGCGCGATGTTGACCTGTTAGCCGAACTGGAGTACGAATACATTATTCTCGATGAAAGTCAACAAATAAAAAACCGGGAGAGTAAAGTCTTTCGCGCGATTAATGAACTAAATGGGCGCCATAAAATATCGCTGAGTGGCACACCCATTGAAAACTCCCTCTCTGACCTGTGGTCGCAAATGCAGTTTATCAATCCCGACTTGCTGGGAGGCTTTTCGTTTTTTAAGAAAGAATTTATCACGCCGATCGAAAAGCGGCAGGATGAAGAAAAAAAAGCGCGCCTGCGCACCCTGGTAGCTCCCTATTTACTGCGGCGTACCAAAGAAGAAGTGGCCCGCGACCTTCCTCCTCTAACCACACAGACCTTCTACTCTGAAATGACTCCCGAGCAGAAGCGCCTGTATGAGCGGGAGAAGTCGGCGGTGCGTAATTACCTGCTTGAAAACTTCGATGCCAATGATCCGCAGTACCGGATGCTGATGTTGCGCTCCCTGACTAAGCTGCGCCAGCTGGTGAACCACCCCCGGTTGGTTTCTCCCCAATACCAGCGGGAAAGTGGCAAGTACAACGATATTATGGAGCAGTGGGAAGTGATTCGGCGCAGTGACCACAAGGTGCTGATGTTTAGTTCTTTTGTCCAGTACCTGGATATTTTCAAAACCGATTTTGAGCAACGGCAACAACCTTATGCCTGGCTTACCGGTGATTTGACCGCGAAGGCCCGCCAGCGCGAAATCAATCGGTTCGAACAAGAAAAAGAGGTGCAGTCATTTCTGATTTCCATAAAATCAGGCGGAACAGGCCTCAACCTGACGGCTGCCGACTACGTCTTTATTCTGGACCCCTGGTGGAATCCCACTACCGAACAGCAAGCCATTGCCCGGGCGCATCGCATCGGCCAGGATAAAAATGTGATCGCCATCAAATTTATCACCAAGGATAGTATTGAAGAGAAAATCCTCAAACTGCAGGAACGCAAAAGCCGCCTGGCCGAAGATATCATTGATAATGTTCAGAAGGCTTCGTTCACGAAAGGAGATATTGAATATTTGTTGGAATAGGCGCGTCTTTAACGGGGCATAAAGCGCCTTCAACCCCGAGTATCCTTACGCAACGTAAGGTAGATGCTGCACTTAGTGGCTTGGATTCCAAACCCTTCCTACGAAGAATGCCTCCTCCCTCGGCCTGGAATTTCGATAAGGCTCCATTTTTCCATTACAACATCTGCCGGAATTGTGTATTTTCGACAGGCATGATGAGAGATATCGATACCGTTAAGTTAATGTTCGGGCTGAAGGTTTTCCAGCTCCGCCGCGAACAGGAACTGTCCTACCAGCAATTGTCGGAGCGCACCGGATTGGCGATATCTTATTTGCACAATATTGAGAAAGGGAAGAAGTACCCTAAAACGGATAAGATTATCACTCTGGCCAAAGGCCTGAATACGTCCTACGATTATCTTGTTTCGCTGGAACCAGATATAAAACTGCAACCGATCTTTGAGCTGCTCCGCTCGGATTTTATGAAGTATTTTCCGCTGGAACTCTTTGGGATAGACGCTCCCCGGTTGATTGAACTTCTCGCAGAAGAACCGGAAAAGATCAATGCCTTTATTAGTACGGTACTGCAGATTATCCGAAATTACCAGATCCGGGGGGAAGATTTCTTTCAGTCAGCGCTGCGTTCGTATCAGGATCTGCACGATAACTACTTTCCTGAATTGGAACTGGCGGTGAAAGCTTGTCGCCACGAATTGGAGTTTCCGCGGCAAAGGGCGATTTCCACCTCCTTTCTGGAATCGATTCTTATTGATAATTACGGCATTGCCATTGATCGGAGCGGGTTGGCTGCACACCAGCCATTAAGGCATCTTCGCTCTTTTTACAACCCGGCAGAGAAAAGGCTCTACCTGAATGACACCCTGTCTACCGCTCAGGAGAATTTCCTTTTAGCCAAAGAAATAGCCTTTCAGTTTTTGGATTTATCACCCCGGCCTTATGTGACCCGGATGCTGGAGGTACGCGAATTCGATGAATTGGTGCATAACTTCCGGGCCTCCTATTTTGCTGTAGCATTGCTGATGGAAGAGGATCTGGTCCTGAATGACCTGGAAGATTTTGCTGCTCAGGAATGCTGGTCACCCCAACGACTGATCGATTTGCTGCACCAGTATCAGGTAACGCCTGAAGTACTGCTCCAGCGCCTGGCCAATTTGCTTCCCGGGAAGTGGGGACTACGCGACCTCTTTTTTCTGCGCTTTCATACCGATCCTGATCGGGAAATTCTGCAAATGACTAAGGAGATTCACCTGTCTCAATTGCATAGTCCGTATGCCAATCGCCTAAATGAACATTACTGCCGGCGTTGGGTATCGATAGAGATACTGAGTCGTTTGCATGACCCTGAACATCAAGCTTCTCAACCGGTGGCAGATGCCCAGATATCTGAATATTGGGGCACTAACGATGCCTACCTGTGTATCAGCCTGGCTAAATTTGCTGCCAATGACCCCGATGGATCTACCAGTGTTACATTGGGGCTGCACATTACACCTGCTCTCACCGAAAAGTTTCGCTTCCTCAGCGACCCGGCGCTGCCCCGTCGGCAGGTGCATACCACCTGTGAGCGCTGCCCCATTGAGGATTGCGCCGAACGGATGGTGCCACCGGTGATTTTAGAAAGAGAACAACAACATCGGGCTATTCGCAAAGCACTTAAGGTACTCCGGGAAAACGGAAAGGTGCTGCAGCAACGAAAAGAAATTTGATTTCACATCTTTCAGTAATAAATGAAAGAATTAGGCGTTCTATTTAAAACTATCTTATGGAACGCTGGCATCGCCAATTCCCTACCCAAAATTACCTGCAGTCACGGCTTATGGCCCTGGAAACGGCTCCTTTTACTTATCGTGAAATTGGTGCAACCCGGGGTGCGTTTCCCAGAGGATACAATCATGATCGGAGGCGTTTTTTACTCGGCACGGGACCGGAAATTTGGGAGCGTGCCCAAGTGGCCTTATCGAAGGGCCGTCAGTTTCCCCCCAATTGGACCCGGATTTATTACCCCATGCCTGACTGGCAGCCTGGTGCTGCACTCTTGATGCTCTTTCGCCTGGGTGGCTTGTGGTGGGTGAATACTTGCCGGATTGTTTACGTCATTCAGGAACTCAATCGCTATGGGTTTGCTTATGGCACACTACCCGGGCATGTGGAGTGTGGAGAAGAGTATTTCGGGGTAGAAATGGATGAGCAGCAGCAGGTGTGGTTTGTTCTGGAAGCTTTTTCCCGACCGCGATTCTGGGCGGCCTGGCCGGGTTATCCTTTGGCCAGGTTGATGCAAGCCCGGTTTGCGCGCCATGCCGGATTGGCTATGCAGGCTGCAGTACTAAAAGCGGAATAACATGGAGGATTACGGCGGAATGCTGAATTTTCGCTACTGGTCTGGGTTGACTGTACTCGTCTGGATCGTCAGTTGCTTTTTATTCTGGATGAAATCGCCCCATCAGCTCCCTTATGTTTATGGATTGGTATTAGCGGTTCCTTTGGTGTTGGTTCCCCGCATAACCCGCACTGGATGGCCTTTCGTTTGGGGGTGTTTATTAGTTGTTGCAGCCCTGTTTAATGCGGGGTTTATGGCTGCGATATTTGCTCTTCCCTGGTTGATCTGGGTATGCCAGGGCACAGTCAACGCCTGGCGGCAGGAATCGTGGCATACTTGGCCAGGCCGCTTACGGTTGGCTGCCTGGAGTTACTTGCCGGTTGGGGCTTTATGGTGGCTGGCCGATCGCTGGGGGTGGTTTCCCTTTGGGTTTGATCCAACGATTGGTTTGCTTACCGCTGCTCATTTCCATTACGCAGGGTTTGCCCTTCCCTGGTTAACTGCAGTAGTGTTGCCTCAGGCGCCTGGTGTGGTAACCCGTTGGGGGGCAGGCTTAGTCATAGGAGGTATCGGTATGGTAGCGATAGGGATTTTAGGCACCCAGTGGGGCTTCCCTTATTGGATAGAAATGATAGCCGTTACCTTGCTGGTAGCTGGTGCCTGGGTGAGTGCCTGGGGATTTGCCAGGCGGTCCTTTCAGGAAAAAGATACTCCTGCGATTCTTTGGAGAATAGCGGCCCTTAGTCTGTTAGCGGGTATGGGATTAGCACTTTTATATGGCTGGCGGGTTTTATTTCCTGTTCCTGGCTTAACCATTCCCTGGATGTATGCGCTCCATGGAACCCTCAATGCGCTGGGTTTTGCTGCTCCGGGGGTCTGGGCTGCTACCTGGAATCCTGGTTACGGCAATACCAAACGGGCTAGTACGGGTAAATGATCTGAAGGCAGTCGCCCACTCCAGGAATCTGATAAGATGGCGTGTTTAAGCACCGAAATACCTTTCTTTACCAAGATGTAATCAATCCGTTGCCCCGGCATGCCCGGGAATTGAAAGGCGTTGGTCCAGGTACCCAAAGGCCCGTGATGAGGCAGTTGGCTTAAGAACAAGGCATCATCTAAGTGATCCGGATTATCGGAGTTGGTCAGAACGACCATCGGTTCATCGGTGGGTATGGCATTGAAATCACCAGTCACTAGGGTCGGTATTCCACCGGTAATTTCCTTAACCTTACTCAACAGCAGGCGTGCACTTTCCCGGCGGGCTATTTTTCCCATGTGATCAAAATGGGTATTAAAATGGTAAAAGGTTTTTTGCGTACGCTTATCCCTAAATAAGGCCCAGGTGACAATCCGGGGCAGGGCAGCGTCCCAGCCGGCAATACCAACTGCGGCAGGGTTTTCGGAAAGCCAGAAGGTTTGACTCTCAAGCAAGTCAAAACGGTCTTTGCGGTATAAAATAGCGGAAAATTCATTGTCGGGTTGAGGAGTCGTACTGCCATCGGTCCGGCAAAGCCCCGTCCAGGCCATATCGGGTAAAGCCTTACTAAGGTCGTCCAGTTGACTGCGGAGGGCCTCCTGCACCCCCACTATATCTGCCTCGTGATACTTAATCATGCTTACTACCAGGTCCTTGCGATTAGGCCAGTAGTTGAATCCATCATCCGGACTGGGATACCGGATGTTGAAGGTCATTACCTGAAAAGCATTGGTTTGACTCAGGAGAAATAAGGGTGCCAGTTGACAGCATATCACTACCAGGAGTATCTTTTTTTTCATCTGCATCGATCGTTTGGACTAAGATAAACTGTGGTGATGAGACCAGGAAAATACCAGCAGGGTATTTGGTCGATAGTACCAGAAACCAGCACCAGCCACCAGCTACCACCCACCTACGGATTACAAGCATCACAATACCCTGGGTCGGCCATCGTCAGGCCATCTTGGCGGGGGCGAGCTTCCTCATGGCCACAGCCCGGGCATCCCCAGTAATACGTTTGGATGAGTCGGGTAGGAGAGTGACACCACAGACAGGGCAGTCCTTCGTCGTAACGTACCACGTCAAATCCCGGTCGTTGACAAGCCGGACAAGGAGATTTTAGTTTAGCCACCAGACGTTCAGCAGCTTGCCGGATTACGGTTTGCCGCGTTGGGTTGTACATGGCCCGCATATCCGTTTCGGCCCAGATATCAAGGGCAGCGGCGCTAAATTGTCGGTAAGCATGTTCCAGATCAGGATAATCGCCGATTCCCTTGATCAGTTGATCTGGTTGGCCAGCTGATTTTCCGCGTAGAATCAGCCGGTGGCCAGGAAAGGAGACTTCCCTGGCCAGGTCAATCAGGGCAGTCCAATCGGTTATTTTTTGTTGTCGGTAGTTCGTCTGGGTGGATAAAAGGGAAGCATGCACTTCCAGGGCGGAAGTCCGGTCATAGAAATAGAGGAGTTCATGGTCACTGGCCACAAATGGAATTTCCGGATGGGGCCCAAAAGAACCTTCGGAGGCAATAACTGCTGTGTAGGCAGGGTAGTGTTCCAGTGCGGCCAAAGCCTTGCTGCGAGCCGCTGCCAGGGGGTCATCGCCCCGGTCGATTTCCCCGGTGAACGTACCGAATTGGTCAGTATCGAAATCCGGCGGTGTGGCGATTGTCCAGGAAAAAGCAGTTTCAAGCACAGGAGCTATACTGCTTTCTTTACCATGCTTCGTGGCGAGCAGGACGGTGCGGGGGTGCAAGAGCAATCTGAAATCAGGATGGTGCATAAAAGACTCCCAATAGGGTTAGTATATGTTATCGTGTATTCTCTTGCCAAGCGGACAAAAGACGCTGGAAAATCTTTTGCAAAAAAGGTTTTTTATCCAAAATGATTTCGGCTTTTCCCTCTAACTGATTTACATAGGGTAATTTTTTACTGAATGAAGTTTGCAGACCATGGGGTAAATCGATCCGGATACGATATTGACCTTCAATGGGAACAGAAGTTACAGATTGTATTACTCCCTCCAGGATTCCCCATTCCTGAAAGGGATATTTATTAAGTTTAATCCGCACGGATTGTCCAATGCGCAGATCTGCAGTGTTGGCCTCTGATAAGGCCATTTGACCGATGATGCGGTTGTCGAAAGGCGTTATATTAAATAATAAGTCACCAGCAACGAGATATTGGCCCTGGTCAAAAATATCGACAAACTCCAGAACGCCTGCCGCCGGAGACTCGATTTGATAGGCATGCTCAAGACCATGAAGTGAAGTTTGGAGTCCTAGAATTCGATCGTCGAGTTTATCCATTGCTGTTTTCAAGTCTTGTTGGTAATCTAGCTGCAGGGTACTGATTTGATTTTCAACCTCTGTTAATTCTAAATTGTTTTTTTCAATCTCGCGTTGCTGTGTTTGAAGACTGGCTTCTGTGCTTAGTAATTGGCGTTGTGCTTCCAGAAATTGAACCTTGGCAATTACCCCGGAGTCGTACAGTGATTGGCTGATAGTGAATTGGTTTTGTTCTAGTGCAACTTCACGTTTCTTACTTGCCAGCTCTTGCTTGAGCAGAACGTGCAGTTGTGCATGGTATTTGAGTTTGGATTCAAGAATATTTTTTTTATCCAAATAAAGAGGATCCCTTAAGACTTCATGGTATTTGTTTAAATTCTGGATAATTCCTTCTATTTGAACGGCTATTTCCCCCTCAATATCTTTTACCAGGTTGAGTTTGAGCAGGATTGGGTCCGGGTTTGCTTGATATTGGGTTATTGAAGGAAAAAGGCTTTGTAGTCGCTCCAATTCTTCCAGGGAAACTTCGGTTTCTTGCCGGGCCAGAATTTGCTTTTTCCTTACTGTATCAAGGTTATTGATTAATATTTCCCGGAGCATACCATTTGCCGGGGCTTTGACCTGGACTGGCGGGTTAAAGGTTGTTATGGTAATGGGAGCACTTAATTTTTCAGAAACTTTCAAAAGGATACTAAAGCCTAAAAAAAGAGATAGCAATGCCAGCAAAATCCACGACCAGCGGCGTAGCACCCCATCGGGCATAGGGCCAATAAGCTCTTCAAATCGATTTATTTCCAGCTTTTCCTTTTTCATTTTTTCAGAATAGCTGTTTGTTAATTAATCGATAGTAGATTCCTTGCTGAGCGACTAGTGATTCGTGGCTACCCGTTTCAACTACTTTGCCTTGGTCGAGGACAATAATTTGGTCTGCATGGCGCACGGTGCTTAACCTGTGGGCAACGATAATAGCCGTTCTTTCCCGAAAGAAAGCATCGAGATGGTGCATGATTTTACTTTCATTATTAGCGTCAAGTGAACTTGTAGCTTCGTCGAAAAGAATAAAAGCGGGGTTCTTGTAAACAGCACGGGCGATTAGAATGCGTTGCTTTTGCCCTTGGCTGATTCCCGTTCCTTCAGAGCCTATTTTACTTTGATATCCTAGCGCCAGAGAATTAATGAAATCATGAATATTGGCAATTTTAGCTGCCTGAATTAAACGGTTGTAATCAATTTCTTCAGATCCAATAGCAATATTATGGGCAATAGTGTCCCCAAAGATATAGCCATCTTGCATAACCACCCCACAAAGACTTCGCCACAAGGTATGATCGATAGATGCCAGGTCGAGGTCGCCAACTTGGATATCACCATCTTGAGGCGAATAAAATTTGGTTAACAGCTTAAGTAGAGTTGTTTTTCCACTACCACTTACGCCGACAATAGCGTTTACTTTTCCATTGAGAATACGGAGATTCAAGTCGCTAAAGACGGGTTGCCCTCCGGGACCATCATAACTGAATTGCAAATGATTAACCAGGATATCTCCATTTGCGAGAATGGGAGCTAGTTCTGGCTGTTTAAGTAATCCAATACGTTCCTCGTCTTCATTTTTTAAGGATTGTACCTCATTAAGCCGTCGTAAACTAATTGAAGCATTCTGGGCGGAGCGGAAGAAGGCTATGATCTGGCTAATGGGACCGTTGAGGCTGCCTGTGATGTAGGCAATGGCCAACATGATCCCAAGGGTTATTTTTCCTTCAATAACCTGCGTTGCCGCCAGGTAGGAAATGAGGATGTTCTTCCCTTCATTGAGGGATGCATTTCCAATGGATTGCCACTGTTCAATATGCAGGGCTCGTAAGCTGGTATGAAAAACCTTAGATTGGATGTTTTCCCATTTCCACTTATAGGGAATCTCTGAATTCGTCAACTTTAATTCATGTATTCCATCCACTAACTCGTAGATAATATTTTGGCTTTTTGCACTGAGCCTGAAATGAGTATTGTCAATGATACGCCTTGCCCGGAAAAAGTAGAGAATCCATAGAATACTCAGGATGCTTCCTGACAGGAAGACAAGGAAAATTAGTTTACTGTATAGGGCTAATGCAATAGAGAAAACCACCACATTGAAGAGAGAAAATAGAGTGGTTAATGTATTGGACGTTAAAAATTGTTGAATTCGGGTATGATCGTTGAGCCGTTGAATAATGTCGCCCTTCATGCGGGTGTCGAAAAAGTGAAGGGGTAGTTTCAGGAGTTTATAAATGAATTCGCTAAGAATGGTAATGTTGAGGCGGCTGCTGATATGCAGTAAGAGCCAATTGCGCAAGGCATCAATAAAGGTACTGGCAATAAAAATCAAAAGGAGTGATAATAAGATCAGGTTAACAAAACTAAGATCCTGGTTTTGCACACCTTGGTCAATCATTGCCTGGGTGAGGAATGGAGGGAGAAGTTGCAGGAGGGAACCCAGTAGCATCCCGGTAATTAATAAGCCAAAATAACGGCGAAATTTCCGTACATAAGGCCATAGCTCCCAGATTCGCCGTTCCTTATTTTCTTGATCGAGGCTATCAGAATTGTCAGGATTGAAAAATCGTTCAGTGGGATCGAGCAACAGGGCAATGCCTTCTCCCTGTTCATTGACGAGCCAGCTCTTGCGGAGTTCTGCCTCCGATACGGTGATTAAACCTCGTCCAGGGTCGCCCAGGAGGTAGGACTTACGTTTTACCTTGTAAAGAATGACGTAGTGGTTCTGATTCCAGAATAAGATTGCGGGAAGCGGGGTTTGGGTTCGGAGCAATTCCTGCGTTATTTTTACCCCCATGGTTTTCATTCCAAGGGATTCGGCCGCCTGACTTAATCCAAGCAGGCTGGTACCCTGGCGTTGTAGAAACGTTATTTTTCGAATGTAATTAATGGAAATGTCCCGGCCAAAATACCGGCAAACCATCCGCAGGCAGGTAGGTCCACAATCGGAGGCATCAAGTTGCTCATAAAAAGGAAATCGTCGCGCCATATCAGTTATCTACTCCGCCTGTAACGTGGATGAATTGGCCCATATGCCGGTGTAAGGGTTGTAGGTACATTTTGCCGGCTTGGAATATAGATCAATCGGATCGGTTAGATAGGCGCGGCAATCTGTGCAAATATGTCGAAATTCACAGACTTGACAGTCTTTAACTTCTGCTTTGTGGATATGCCATCGTTCCTGAAATTTGGGATGGTCAAGCGCTTGGACTAACCGTGTTTTTCCCGCTTTGCCAAACCCCTTATCCAAGGATGGGCAATTCTTAATTTCCCCTTTTCTATCCACGCTTATCTTCCGGTTGAGGCAGGTATTATGGGCAAGGGATTCCATATAATGGGGAATATTAGTAGTGAAATATGGCATTCCTACTATTCCACAGTGGGTTTCGTCGTCCACCTGTTCCGTGGTGTAAAATATGGTGCAAATCTTATCGATCTGCCGATCTCTTAGTATTTGTTCTTGAGGGGCACTATGAACTTGTATATTCGTCAATTTTTGAAACGCTATGGCCCATGAGTAAAACCGTTCTTCATTTATTTGGGGATTAAAATGGAGAATAAGGTCCAGTTGCTCAATAGTCGATTGCTCTACCTGTTGAAATATTGTTTCTAAAAAATCGTCATCTACAGCGGAGAAACATCTTAGCTGCAATGCCTGACATTGAAGCTCGTCTAGTTCCTCAATAATCGTAAGCAAGGGATAGTCAGACTGGGAATCCCAATCGAGGATGGCATTGGAAATTTTTCCTGGATAAAACCATTGCTCCGGAAGTGGCGGAAATAATTCTTTCTCAATGGGTAAATACCAGAAGATATATTCTTTTTGTGACAGAAAGTCAAGGTACTCATCAAGAATTGCGATGTTATCTGAACCCACTTTATTGTAGAGGTCCCCCAGCGTAGTCCATTCACCAATCGTCAGAATATCATATAGGTCATTCGGAATAAAATCAAAGCCCCCCCGATAGGTATCAATAATGATTGAGCGGGTAACTCCACGAGTGGGAAAGCAGCTGGCGAAAAGCGAAAAAGAAAACGCTTGTTTATTCAGATATTTCATCCCGAAAAGGTTTTGAAAGGCGCTGGATAATATGCACTGGAATTACCCGGGAAATTTGCTTGTAAAAGCGAAGGTCTAATGGATAGTTATGTGCATTATACCTACCCATGTTTACTTCCTTAACTACAAATGAATCACTGGGGTCAAAGGGGATTGGCCTACTTAAATGATAAATCGCCTCAACTAACTTGGGATACTCCTGAAGAAAGGATTCAAATTCTTGAGTTATTTCCTCCAGCGTTGGTTTTGTGTCCTTGTCTTGCATTAGTGCACATGTATTAAATGGTTGGCAATTCGCTTTTCTAAATAGTAATTGCAAGGAATAGAAACCATTCCAAACTGACCCACGGGGTTTAACTCTAAAAAGTAATATTCGTTATCTGGGGTTAAAATAAGATCAAAAGATCCGGAGGAAAAAGGCATTTTTTCCATGAACCGGTGAAGGTGCCTTTCCACCGTATGCGGCAGCTTGAAGGGTACATTCCGGTTGGGCCGGCGCCAGTTGTAGTGGCGAAAATCAACGGCTGTCTTAGGGTCAAGTTGTGAGAAAATTGCCATAGAGAAAATTTTTCCAGCAAGATAGAATGAACGAATTTCCAGCCGTTTTGGAATCATTTGCTGAAACATGCTGGGGGCAAATTCCTCCGGGAGTAAAGCCAGGTTTTCGAGTGTTACAGCGGTAGTATATGAAGGGAGTAAAACCTGCTCGGCCAAGAAGGGTAAAGCATGATCAAATGCCTTGGTTATCGTTTGAGGATGTGTTTGGAGAAATGCCTGTAATACTGTTTTATTACCTGTTACGATATACTCAGGCGTAGTAAGTCCAATGGCTTTGGCCAGCTGCATTTGCTTGAGCTTATTGGCTTGACGGGCCGATTCCTGATCACTCAAGTTACCTTTGATACGCAATAATTCTTGCAGAAAAGCCAGTAGGCTTTCATGCTCTTGTTTGATATGTTGAGTTAATAATTCACTAGTCCTATTCTGGGGCATCTTGGGTTTTGGGGCGAAACGCCAACTTCCCCTGCGATACCAGTAAGCGCTTATGTCTTGAAGGCACAGTGTTCTTCCATCGGATAATTCCAGTGTTACGCCTGCTGTAGTAAGGGAAAAGGTGACTATTTTCTCCTCATTGACCCGGAAAAAGGGAATCCCCTGCTCAGCCAGGTATTTGATTACGTGTGTTGTTGAGTAATCATTACTTATAGACTTGATTAATATCATGGCTCTGGGAGCTATATAGAACTTAAAGCGTGTTTGGGATTTGCTTTTGAAGACGGAAATGGTCAGCATTTGGTTCTCACAAAGCCATTTTTGAGGTTCGTAGCAGCGCTACGGAGCGAGAAAAGGCTGCCGTGAGGTTCAAATCATGGCCATTTGCAGGCCAAAGGGTAAATCCCAAACACGCTCTTAAGAGATTGATTAATGGTCGTTACTAAATGGTAGATTATCAGATCCGCCCACCTGAGTTATTAAGAATTGCCGGAAATATTAAAAAAGAAGCAGCCATAAGCGCAACTGCAACTCTTATGGCTACCCTTTTTCAACTAAATATCAGAAGAGAGATCAAGTTTGGGGAATCCCCAACTAGTTTGTTTTTTCTTCTACTGGTTCTTGATCGGCATCGCGTGGACTGTCGTCGGTTGATGTATCGGCCCCAGCATGAGAGAATCCTAAATTACAAGTGGTTGCTACTTGTTTATAAGTAGTACCGCCCGTGTAGGTTCCGCCACCACCACCATCAACACCGGGAGGGGTTGCACCAACAATTGAGAACATGGAACTTGATTCCAATTGGAATGCAGCGAACTTTTCGCTACTCAGACGCTCAAGCTTCTTCATACGTTTTTACTATTGAATCTGTGATGAAATAAATAACTGGTTCATTACTAAATTAAGGTCCTGAAGCCTAAGCTGTCAGGGGGACAGATTCAAAAATAAAAATTATATTTAAAAAACCAGTATAAGATAATTAAAATTCCTTTAAAATAACACTTTGGCATTTTATTGCTTGTAAATCTAGCATGATGCCTAATTTGTGAGTCTAGTTATTGGTGCTTTGGGCAAAAAATGCTTTCATCCAGGCCACTTTTTGTGGCTCAGTCATCTTGTCGGCTGTCTCAACGGCGAGCAGTGCCGGTTTTTTTCCGTGCTGTTCTTCCCAGAAATTAGCAAACCCGGTTTTGGCTTCGGCGGGTCCGCAAACATAGAGGGACTCGGCGTGCTTTACCTCTTCCCACAGTGTTTGGAAATAAGCACGTTCCTGATGCTTACGACGCTCTAGTTGTTTCCCTTCCGATACTTTGTCCATCGGACCCCAAGGTGTTTTCGACCTCGACCCACCACCAATGCGTTCGTGTTCAATAAGTGATGGTACGGTATAAGTATATATCGGAGAACTCATCCGTACAATCAATGCTTCCTGGAAATCCATCCAAATGCCTAGTTTCATGGTGTCTGGTTTGAAGGTGAATAAATAGTCGGGGCTTCTTCTCTTAAATTGATCAACGTAGTTTCCGACCTTTTAAAAAATGCCGGTTTACTTCCAGAAATGCAATGATTTCCGTCAGGGGCATAAGTTAATGGGGAGATTAGTGCAATGGCTTGTCAGTGTTTACAGGATTAGCTATCTTAAATGCTATAAATACTTCAGGTATGCAGTTGCAAATCGCCCCTTTTCTTATCCTGTTAGTTGGATTGACAGCCTGTCAGCCGACTGATTCTACGCCAAAGCAGTCGCCCGAATTGGAAATATCCGCTGCCGTAGATACTGTATTCGATGCAGCCCTGGCCCAAACCCTCGGCGCGGATGATTACGGGATGAAATCCTACGTGATGGCTTTCCTCAAAGCGGGACCCGTTCGGAGCCAGGATTCCCTGGAAGCAGCCCGCCTGCAACGGGCACATCTCGATAATATCAATCGCATAGCTGCTGAAGGAAAACTTATCCTGGCTGGCCCATTCCTGGATGAAGGTGAGGTGCGGGGTATCTATATTTTTAATGTGGAAACGGTCGAAGAAGCGCAGCAACTGACAGCGACTGACCCCGCAATCCAGGCTGGTCGACTAGTGATGGAGTTGCACCCCTGGTACGGCTCAGCCGCATTGCAGGAGGTAAATGCACGGCATCAGAAAATTGCTAAAGAGAAAATTTAATAATCAGTAAAGGGCGTTTTATTTAGGGACTTATTGCTGGTCAGGAGTGTGCAAAATATTCTTAAATATATTGTTAGTCAAGGTTTTATGAGCTAAACGTGGCCAATGCTTCTCCTTTTTTTCTTGACAAAAAACTTGCCCGCCTATGGAGGGTTTACCCGCCTATGGCGGGAGGAGCAAAAAAGTCAAGGCCGGAAGCGCCAGGGCTAAAATGGACCGGCGCTTAAAGATAGACCTGAGTCCTTAGGAAGGTATCGGTTTAAGGCACTCCGCTGCCGGAAAAAAACTCGCCCTTGTCCTGATAATTCCACTTAACCCTTGGCGATTGCCGGCCACAGGATGTTCCCTCAACCATCCGCTTCAGCTCAAACAGTTTTTTTACCCGCCTCTGGAGGGCCGGCGGCCGCTACGTTCGCAGATCGGACCCCTAAAGGCCGCTCCATTTTTTAACGCCCTGCCGCTTAATGTTTACCCGCCTATGGAGGGCCGAAAAAGATGTTCCTACCCCAATACTTCACGTCATCCATATCAATCCTGTTTTAGGCTTCATTTAGGATTGAAAAACCTATTTTTTATTTATCAAAAACCTGTCAACGTTATTCAGTCCAGGTCATCATTTCTCACCCGCCGTAGCGTAGCGAAGGAGGGCTCATTTCCGTTCTGGGTTCCACTATGCTCACTAGGGTGAAAAAATGCGCCAGGAAAGCAAAAAAAATTTCCTGCCAAGAAAAGAGACGAAATAGCCTCAAAATAATTCTCCTTTCCAGATGGTCAGAATATATACTTTCTAAGTAGCATCCCACCTTGTTTTTCTTCGGTTTAGCACTGCATTTTTTGATCGGGGAAAGATGAACTTTCGTCGATTAGAACAGTTTGGGCTTGCAGGAAACGAAAAAACGAGGAAACTTTGAACCTTAAATAGTTTCCAGGGTTTATTCTGGCGAACATATTTACTACATGGACACCAAAGAGCAAATTCTAACCAAGGCCGTCGAGTTTTTCATCCGCTACGGATTCCGCAGTGTGACGATGGATGACTTATGCCGCGAGTTGGGAATTTCCAAGAAGACACTTTACCAGTATTTCCCCAATAAGGATGCCCTCATTGAGGAGTCAATCATCCACCATGGGAAAGACGAAGCCGTTGCGTGTAACCGCATTTTCGAACAATCCCGCGATGCCGTAGAGGAGTTTCTGCTGATATCCCGCATGAACCGGGATATTCTGCGCGAGATCAGCCCGGTAGCTATTTATGACCTCCAAAAATACCACCCGGATATCTGGCGACGGATGATGCTTGAGCAATTTGCGGAAGAATACGGGATGATCTCCCGCATTCTGGAGGATGGGAAAAAACAAGGGTTATTTCGGGCGGATTTGCCGGTTGATACCGTCGTCCGCTTGTTTATGGCCCAGCTTTCCGGAATGGTTCAGGAGCATATTTTCCCTTCGGAATCGAATGCCCTGGTAGATGCCATTCCGGTCCGCGACGAATTATTCCTGCGAGCGATTTGCACGCCGGAAGGCTTACAAAAAAGAGACCAATACGAAAGCGAAGGCCTGCCTGAGGTAAATCCACCAACCCTTGGCGGGTATAACTAAGTAACCATTCTACGTGAACAAAATCACCATTATTCACCCGAATAAGCAAATAAACAACATGAAGGATTCATTTTTCACCATTCCATTGCACCGTTGGGGCGGACTGTTGCTCCTGGTGTTGGGGTTGATGGTCAACCAGACGGGTAACGCTCAGGCAGCGATGAACCTGGCGCAATCCTTGCAGTATGCTGCTGACCACAGCTCAGAAGTCCGCAAAAGCCAGCTTGGTGCTGACAAGGCCGATTGGCAACTTAAGGAGCTTTTATCTGCGGGGCTACCCCAGGTTAATGCCAATGCCCAGTTTGCCTACAACCCTTCGTTGCAGGTTATCTTTTTTCCGGACTTTCTCAATGGAAACCCGGATGACATTACGGCCGTTACCGTCGGTACGCACTGGGGGACCAATGGTTCGATCGAGGCAACCCAGTTAGCCTTTAGCCCGGAATTCCGGGTGGGGGTTAAAGCGGCCCGTGAAGCAGCTGTTTTGAACCAGATGGCGGTGGGGCAGACCAAAGAGGCGATCCTGCTGAATGTCGCGCAATTGTATTACAGTGTGCAGATGATTACAGCCCAGGAAAAGCTTATAGAGGCTAACCTGGATCAGGTGCGGGCGATCCGCAAGCTCGCTGAATTACAGGTTAAAAACGGATTGGGCCGGCAAATCGATGTCGATCAACTGACCGTCAATCAACTGAATCTGGAAAACCAGCTGCGCAATGTTCAATTACAGTATGAACAGCAAATGAATATGCTGAAATTCAGTATGAAGTACCCGCTGGACCAACCCCTGGTATTGACGGACACGCTTTCTGAGCAGCAGTTCATTATGCCCGATGCCGTAGCTATCCAGCCGGAATACCGCAACCGGATCGCATTCAATATCCTGGACAAACAACAGGAGCTGAACGAGATCAACCTCAATCGCTACGAAGCCAGCTATTGGCCTACGGCCCGCATCTTTGCCAATATGAATGTGCAGGCACAGCCGCGTCGCTTCAACGACTATTTTGAGTCCCGCTCCTGGGCGAATTTCAGCTCGGTTGGCTTGCGCTTATCGGTGCCTTTGTATGATGGCAATATGCGCCGCTCGCAGATTGAACAGGTGAAGCTGGACATTCTGCAGACCGACGAAGACAAGAAGATGCTGGAGTCTCAAATGGAAGTTGGTTTTGCCAACGCCAAGCGCACCTTACAGGTACAACTCAATAATCTGGAAACACTGCGTAAAAACCGCACAATGGCAGAGGAAGTCTACCGCTTAGCACAGCGCCGTTTCGAAGAGGGTATCGCACCGGTGACCGAGGTGGTTACTGCCGAAACGTCAATGCGGGAGGCACAAGCTAACTTTTTGACTTCACTGTTTCAGGTGAAACTCGCCGAACTGGAGTTGTTGCAACTCAATGGCAAACTCATTAAAATGATTCAATAACCCCAGGGTTAAAATACCATAATCACATCCGAACAACATGAAAAAGATCTTTCGCATCCTTATGTTTCTGGCTGTCATTGCCATTTCCGTTGCCGGGATAGCCTGGAAACTGGCCGATAATAAAAAACAAATCGAAGCCGACGCTTCGGCTGCCCAGGTGCGCAATACCAAAGTGCTGGTAACAACGACCATGCCGCAGGAACGCCAGCTGAGTAACGATTTTACCATGACGGGTACATTGCGGGCATTCCGCGAAACGCCGATCATTGCCGAAACCAGCGGCCGCCTGGTGCAGCTGCTGGTGGATAACGGTACCAATGTTCAGCAGGGGAAACTCATCGCCGTGCTGGATAATGAATTGATCCAAAATCAGATCGACATCGCCAAGATCAACCTGGAAAAGGGCGAACGCGATGTTAGCCGTCTGTCTAACCTGGCCAAAGAAGGTGGCGTTTCCCAACAGCAACTCGATGATGCCCGCAATGGCGTGGACAACCTGAAATCGCAGATCAAAAATCTGCAGAAACAACTATCGATGACCTACGTGAAAGCTCCTTTTTCCGGGGTGATTACCAATAAGATGGTGGAGGTAGGCTCTTTCATTAGTCCGCAGAGTAAAATTGCTGACCTGGTGCAGACCAGTAAACTCTACCTGCAATCTTATGTCACTGAAGAACAGGTGATTCAGATTCGCAAGGGGCAGAATGCCAAAGTAGTTCTCGATGTGATGCCCAACAAAACCCTGACCGGCCGGGTAACCTTCATCGATGTCAAAGCCGATCTTTCGCAGCGCTTTTTAGTGGAACTGGAAATCACCAACCCCGGTGAACTGCGGGGTGGGATGAACGGGTCCGTAACCTTCACCGGCGAAGCCCCCACCAGGGCACTGACCATTCCCCGGGAATGCATCGTCGGTAGCTTACGCGATGCCCAGGTATACGTGGTGGAAAATGGCAAGGCAGTATTGCGCCCGGTGGTTACCGGCCAGGTTGACGATGATATCGTTGCTATCGTCCAGGGCCTGCAGGCAGGGGATCAGGTGGTGAAAACCGGCCAGATTAACCTCACTAACGGCGCCGAAATAATCATTCAGTAATCACCCGGTTAACTATGCAATTATGTCAATTACCGAAATTGCTATAAAACGCCCTTCACTGATCCTGGTACTGTTTCTGGTACTGACGTTGTTGGGTTTGTTCAGCTATACCAAGCTCTCGTATGAGCTTATTCCTAAGTTTGAGGCTCCTATTATTACCGCCACCACCCTTTATCCGGGGGCAGGCCCGGCGGAAGTGGAGCAATCGATCACCAAAAAGGTGGAAGATGCCTTGTCGGGTGTTGAGGGCGTAAAAGGAATGCGTTCTACATCACGGGAGAACCTCTCAACGGTCATCGTTGAGCTGGCGCAGGATGCCAATGTCGATCTGGCCCTACAGGATGCACAACGCAAAATCAATGCGGTGCAGTCCACGTTTCCCGAAGACTCCCGTTTGCCCGTACTGGGTAAGTTCAGTTCTGACGAAGTACCCATCATGAACATCGGGGCGAATGCAAACCTGTCGCCCGGAGCCTTTTACGATTTGGCGAAAGACCGGATTGCCCCGGCGCTGGCTTCTATTGATGGTGTTGCCCAGGTGTCGCTGGTTGGTGGGCAGGAACGTGAAGTACGTATCAACGTCAACCGCGAGCAACTGGAAATCCACCGCTTGAGCATGCTGCAGGTATTGCAGGCCGTCAAGACTGCCAACCTGGAATTTCCTACCGGAAAGGTGAAAAACGATAATAACCAGGTGACGATCCGTCTGGCTGGCAAACTGGCGGCAATCGACCAGCTACGGCAGCTGGTGGTCGCCACCAACCCGGTTACGCGGACCCCCATCCGCCTGGGGGAAATTGCCGAAGTAGAAGATGCCACCAAGGAAGCAGCCGACCTGAGCCGGGTGAATGGCGTAGCGGCATTGGGTATCCTTATTCAGAAGCAATCGGATGCCAATGCCGTAGCGGTAAGTGAAACGGTGCGCGACCAAATGGCCCGCCTGTCGGAAATATATACCAAAGAAGAACTGCGCTTTGAAGTATCCAACGACACCTCTGATTTTACCATTACAGCCGTAGATGCCGTTATCCATGATATCAGTTTGGCGGTGGTGCTGGTGGCAGTCATTATGTTGTTGTTCCTCCACAGCTTCCGGAACGCCCTGATCGTGATGCTGGCTATTCCGACATCGCTTATTTCGACGATGATTTTGATGTATGCCTTCGGGTTTTCGCTCAACCTGATGACCCTGCTGGCTATGTCGTTGGTTATTGGTATCCTGGTCGACGACTCGATTGTAGTACTGGAAAACATCTACCGGCACCTGGAAATGGGGAAAGACCGCCGCAAGGCAGCCCTCGACGGGCGGAATGAAATTGGCTTCACGGCCCTGGCCATTACCCTGGTGGACGTAGTGGTTTTCTTTCCCATCGCGCTTACCGGCGGGATTGTAGGGAATATCATGCGCCAGTTTGCCCTGGTGGTGGTGATGTCCACCCTGATGTCGTTGCTGGTATCCTTTACGTTGACCCCAATGCTCGCTTCGCGCTTTTCACGCCTGGAGCATTTACATGGCCGCAACTTGTTAAGCGCTATTCTTCTCGCTTTCGAGCGCGGATTAGAAGCGCTGACGGCCCGCTATGTGGGTGCATTGAAGTGGTCGATCCGTCACTGGTACGCGGTACTGGGAATCACGGTAGTGCTGTTCTTTAGCTCTTTCCAACTGGTTACGGGCGGTTTTATTGGTACGGCTTTCATCTCGACCAGCGACCGCGGGGAGTTCATCATTAAACTGGAATTACCCAAAGAAGCTACCCTGGCGGAAACGAACCGCGTTTCACAGGAAGCTGAAGATTACTTACTGGAAAAAGGCGACGTCATCGGGGTTTTCTCCACCATTGGCCGAACCACGGATTTCTTCACAGGAGGTACTTCGCTATCGAATACGGCTGAATTGCAGGTAAAACTTACCCCCGCTGAACAACGGGACATTAGCACGGACTTCTATGCCCGGAATATGAAAAACGAGCTGGAAATGCGCCTGCCGGGAACCAAGGTAACCTCCAGTCCGGTATCCTTCTTCGGGGGAGCCGACCAGGAGCCCATTCAGGTCATTGTCAGTTCTGCCGATTTGGACGAAGCCAAAATCTACGGCGATTCGGTCCTGAACTGGTTGCGCAATACGCCGGGGGCGATGGAAGCCAAACTGAGCTACGAAGTGGGGAACCCCGAAATTCTGGTTGAGGTCGACCGGGCTCGTATGGCGGAGTTGGGCCTTGACCTGGGAACAGTAGGGGCTACCATGCAAACCGCCTTCAGTGGCAATACCGATACCAAATTCCGGGATGGCAACTCCGAGTACGACATCAACATTCGGCTCGATGAATTCGATCGCCGCAATGCCGATGACGTGCGCAACCTGACGTTCATCAATCAACAGGGACAACTGGTAAAACTCACGCAATTTGCCAAAATTACGCCTACGACGGGCCCCAGTATCCTGGAACGCAAAGACCGGATTCCGGCAGTAACCGTTTCCTCCAAAGTACTGGGTCGCCAGTCGGGGGATATTGGTGCCGACCTGCAGGCTAAGATTGCCCAAAATCCGCCACCAGCCGGCGTAGCTATTGCGTATGATGGTGATCTCAAGGCGCAGGAAGAAAGCTTCGGCAGCCTGGGATTGGCCTTCCTGGCATCCATCATTTTCGTCTACCTGATCATGGTGGCTCTTTATGATTCCTGGGTAAGTCCTTTTGTGGTCTTGTTCTCGATTCCGGTGGCTATGGTAGGCGCCTTCCTTTCGATGGCACTCTCCATGAGTACCCTGGACATCTTCTCGATTCTCGGGATTATCATGCTGGTCGGTCTGGTGGGGAAAAACGCTATCCTGCTGGTTGACTTTGCCAATCAGCGCAAGCGGGAAGGTTACCGACTCATCCGGGCCATCCTGGAAGCCGGAGCCCTGCGTTTGCGGCCGATCATCATGACGACCATCGCCATGGTTATCGGGATGCTCCCGATCGCCCTGGCTACAGGCCCGGGAGCAGAATGGAAAAATGGGTTGGCCTGGGCCCTGATCGGTGGTTTAACGAGCTCCATGCTCCTCACCCTGGTCGTCGTACCGATCATCTACCTGATGATGGAACGGGTACGCCGCTGGGCTACCGGTGAACGCAATCGCATCCGGGCCAAACGGGAAGCCGATAAAGCCGCCCGCGAGCAACGCGAACTGGCCATGGCTGATTAATGTAGTTCCCCCTTCAGGGTTGGGATTCAATACGACGGGTTACTGGCTTGCGAGCCGGTAACCCGTTGTGGTTTTTGGGAGGTATCCACCACTGGAGATTGGTCCGCTTCGGGAAGCGACAGACTATGGAAGTAGGGCAAACGCACCAAATCTACAAACGGAGGACCTTCTCCAAATAGTCCAGATTCATAGCGGCCTTGTATCGCCGTTTTCGTTTGCTTAGTCTGGAGTCATCCATCGCGATTCGATGCAGGGCTAATTTGCGTAGTATGCTCAAGTTTTCAGGAGCATGCCCGCTTCGAGCCCGGTTGGCATCTTCGGCGAAAGTGACATCCAGATGCCAGTGTAATTGGTTCTCAACGCTCCAGTGACTGCGGATAAGTCGGTTCATATCTTGCGCGGTGCGCTGGGTGAGCGTGCTAATATAATACCTTGTTTGTGTGGAGGTTGCTTCACCAACCATTCGGGTTGCTTCAATTTTAACCAGTGTCTTTATACTAGGCCAGGCCTGCTGCATATTGGGACTCAAACAGTCCGAGGCCCGTAAGGTAGCACAATGCCGCTTTTCAAAACGGCCATGGCCATATTCCCAGTCTTCGTCTGTTTGGTCTAGTCCAGAAAATTGAAACGACTCATGCACTTCCTCCAGCAGTTCCTCCTGATTACCCTTCAGGGCCAGGATATAGTCCGCTTCTTTAGCGACGATCTGGTCAGCGATGTTTTTCTGGCAACCGATGGCATCGATACTGACAATGGCTCCCTTGAGCGAGAGCTCATCCAACAAGGCTGGAATAGCCGTTATCTCGTTGCTCTTGTCGCCTACTTTGCGCTGCCCGATGCAAAGGTTCACCTCGCTCACCCACGCATGGAGGATATACAGACCCGTACCGGCAGGGCCACGAGCCGATGCACCACGCAACTTCTTACCATCCAACACCACGAGCTGCTCTTCCACATGTTCGATAAGCGCAGCTCCATCAGCGGCCAAGGCCTCCTTAAGCTGTTCTGGATCAATCATTTGCAGTACTCGATTGAAGGTGTCATGAGAAGGAATACCATTCGGCAAGGCTAACTTGGTGGCCAGCCAGTCAAAGCGTTCTTCGCCGAAAGCCACCATGTCCTCGAAGTCTTCTCCACCGGTTAATAAGGTGCATAAGGCAATGAACAGAATGTCGGACAGCTTGTGCAAACAGCGTCCCTGTACGCGAAGATCGGTTACCGTGCTGAAAATCGTAGGTGAGTCTTTTGCATGCAGACCAAGTTAAGCATTTAGTGCGTTTGCCCTACTATGGAAGTAGGTGACTGGAAAATTCAAAAAGTTTCCCCTAAATTAACCGAAAAAAGAGCTTTTCTATGGTATCTCAAGCCAGAGTAAAAGAAAGTTTCCCAACAGTACATTTGCAAAACACCCCCTGTGCACATGATGTTTTTGAATATTTTTTTAACGCAAAAAACTCATTATGAACTGATTATTATAAAATAGCTGTAGGAGTGATGTGTGCCAACATAGGGCACTGCGACGCTTGGATGAATTTTGTAATGCTTTGAAATTTTGTAGGAGTGATGTGTGCAAATTGGCGTGTTGGCTAAAGTTTCTAATGCGCTAATAGCCAATAGCTAATGTGCTGAAAATGTGTGCAAATTGGCGCGTTGGCGCATTGGGTTTTGGCGTGTTGGCTAATGTTGCTAATGCTCTAATAGCCAATGGCTAATGCGCTGAAAATGTGTGCAAATTGGCGCGTTGGCGCGTTAGGTTTTGGCGTGTTGGCTAAAGTTTCTAATGCGCTAATAGCCAATAGCTAATGCGCTGAAAATGTGTGCAAATTGGCGCGTTGGCGCATTGGGTTTTGGCGTGTTGGCTAATGTTGCTAATAGCTAACACGCTAATACGCTAATACGCTAATACGCTGAAACTATGTGCCAACATAGGGTACCCGCCACCCTGCGCCTACGGCTACGGGATTCGGGCAAGCTGCATCGGTCTGCTCACTGCTCACTGCTCACTGCTGACTGGAAGGGCACCCGCCTCCTTACGCCTTCGGCTCCAGGATTCGGGCAAGCGGCTTAGGTCTGCTCACTGCTCACTGCTGACTGAAAGGGCACCCGCCTCCCTTCGGCTACGGGATTCGGGCAAGCGGCTTAGGTCTTCTGCCTGCTCACTGCTCACTGTTCACCTCATCAACCTCAGGTGTGTTGGCTATTTGTGAATTCGGAAAATCAACGAGTCCACTCAACAATACCAGGAATAAGATGAAACGAAATTTGGCACTAAACCGTTATCTTAGCTAGGCGAACTTGTAAAAGTTATGGATAAAGAACTAAAGAATCAGCTGATCCTCAATCTACTACCTTATTTTCCCGACAGGATTGGGGTTTTTGGCTCTTTTGCGAGAGGCGATAATAAAGAGGGCAGTGATTTGGATGTTCTGATCAAATTTAAGGATCGGGTTAGTCTTCTCAAGCTTGTTCAAATTGAACAGGAGTTGAGTGATAAACTGGGCATTCCCATCGATTTAGTTACGGAGAATAGCATAAAGAATCCGCTGCTTAAGAAGTACATCAATAAAGACCTCATTACAATCTACGAATGGGAAATAAGGCTGTAAAGAAAAATTATTGCCCTATAATTTCAATGAAATTTTGTGGGACCTAAGCTGGACTTTAGCCATTTAAGTGGTCATGCAGGCTAATAATTTTTTTATCGGCCCGCCAGAGGCGGATAAACCTTTACCGGTGGCGCGTTAAGAAATGGAGCGGCCTATAGTGGGTATGAAAGTCAACGAAACGTCCGCCGGAAATGTGTTTGAGCTAACGCAATTGGTTATTTAACAACTTGTTAATAGGCAATCACAAAAGGTAAATCAGGATTCTCAGCGATAGAGCGAGTTTCTTTCCGGCAGTGTAGTGCCGCTAATTAATGCTAAAAAAAGATGGATACTTCACCCTAATTGCCGCTTCATTTTAGCGTCAGCGGTAACAGTTTACCCGCCTATGGAGGGCCTTGGGCTTTTTGCTTCTCCCGCCATAGGCGGATAAATTTTGGGCCAAGCCAAAAAGAAGGTGCACCTAGCTGGTGGTAATTCAGCATAAGATCATTTTTTCCTTTCCTTAAGGCTAAAAAGCCAAAACCTGCCTTGCGATACTGCTAAGAAATTCATATTGGAATGTGCTTTTTAAAAACAGTTAAAGTCCAGTTTATTTTTTCTTTACAGCCCTAAATGGGAAAAGACGATCGCATCTATTTAGATCATATTCTGGAGAGCTTTTCGAAGGTAATGCAATACCTGGAAGGGGTGGGCTACGAAGCATTTCTGGCTGATGAAGAGAAACAAGATGCGATCATTCGAAAAATTGAGGTTGCTGGCGAAGCCACTAAACGCTTGAGCCTGGATCTTCGGGAAAAATATGGCCAAATACCATGGCGGGCTATCGCTGGAATGCGTGATAAGTTGAAGTAGTCACGACTATTTTGACGTTGATCTCGATACTGTCTGGGAAACGGCGACCAAGGATATTCCCAATCTTTTTCCAGCCATTGCGGCGATAATAAAAGAAACAAACTAATCCAGTCGAGGAAAATTTAGTGTGCAATAACTCCCAAGGACTTACCGCCTGCATCCTGCTGACAGAATAAGCCGGTTGTCGCATTGGCTAAGGCAGCTAATGCGCTAATAGCTAACACGCTAATACGCTGAAATTGTGTGCAACCATAGGGCACCCGCCTCCCTGCGCCTACGGCTACGGGATTCGGGCAAGCTACTTAGGTCTGTTGACTGCTCACTGCTCACTGCTCACTGCTCACTGGAAGGGCATACCCGCCTTCGCCCGCGGAAGCCCGCCATAGGCGGACAAGCTTTGCGTGGGCGAGTCCTCACTACTCCTCATTCCGCAAACTATACCAATCAATATTCCGGGTCAGATACATGATGGCACCCAGAATAAGTAAAAGGCCCAGACTACCGAGCAGCAGGGCGTAATCCTGCAGCTGGAGGAGGGAGAAGAAAAAGCCGTAGAGGATGGCCAGCATACCGCCTACCAGTAAGGTGAGCTTGCGATTGCGCAACGCATAGGAACAATAGCCCGTGATCAGGGTCAGAATGACGACACAGCTGATCAGATAGGCCATGTTGAAATTGAGGTGCTCGGAGATGGAGAGCAGCAGTACGTAGAATAACATGATCGCCGCTCCTACCAAAATGTATTGGATGGGGTGTAGTCGTTTGCGGTTCAGCACTTCGATGAAGAAAAAGGCCAGGAAGGTGATGAAAATGAAGAAGCCGGCATACTTGGCCGAACGCATGGTTTTTTGATACTCATCGATGGGGAGCAGGAGGCGCACCCCAAAAGCGTTGGTCTGACCGCGGAAACCTCCCTGATCTGCGCCGACACTATAATCGATTATATCGGAGGGGTGGTTGCTGATGTAAGGACCTTGGCCTTGCTGTGGATAGTTGCGGTTCAACTGAAGTACCCGCCAGGAGGCCTGAAAGCCATTGTTGTCGACGGTGCGCTCGTCGGGGAGGAAGGCGCCTTCAAAACTGGGGTTGGGCCAATTGCCCTCCAGCCGGACCAGGGTTTCTTTGCCAAACGGTGTGAAGTAGAGGTCACTGCTGCCGTTGAGGTCGAGGTCCAGCGTGAACCGGAGATCCTGCTGGTAGGCTTCCCGCAGGTCGATGGGCACGCTGGTACCGGCCGGGAGGATGTCATTGGTTACGGTTCCGGGGCCAAATTCGTGGGTAACGCCGTTCAGCTGCACTTTCATGGCGTTGCGAATGCCTTTCATATCGCTGATTCCGAGGGTGAAAAGAGCATCCTCCCATCGCAGATCGGCTTCGGGTACGGTTAGCGCAGCGGCATTCAGCGGACTAAAGCTGCCGCTGATTTTGAGTGCCGTTTCGTAAAGCACCACGACATAAATACCCCGATATCGCTTTTCGGGATTAAGCTTACCGGTTACATTGACGGTGTCGGGAAGGAAATGGGCATACCCGGTGGTGACAATGGCCTTGCCTTGGTTATCGAGTTGGGTGCTTTGGTAGGGTACAGAGATGACGGGCCCGGATAAGGTTTGCTCCTGCCCCCATTTGGCGCTAACCTCCTGGATCGCTGCGTCGCGGACGTTTTCCCGTTCGTAAATCAATGAGCGCAACATGCTGGCCGGGATAAGCAGCAGCAAAATCAGCATGGCGATTATGAAAAGCTTCAGGGTTACGGAATTGCGTGCCCACTGATTGAGACGATCGAAGAAAGAGACCGGTTGTGACATGGCTACAGGGTTAAGGTGGTTTTTACGGATAACGCTTAACCCCTAGCAAAAATTTCGTTAAAATCAGTGCAGCGTAATGTAAAAACTTCTGGTTTTTGTTGGTGTGAGCAGTTCGCAGTTGGCAGCCCCTGGATGCATGTATTAAATCGGTGATAATCTGTGCAAAGCTGTGGTGAAGCAGTGAGCAGTGCCCGGACTGTGTGGGGGTAAAAAACCGGTCAACGAAAAATTTATCCGACTTCTTGAGCGACAGCGTAAGGAGGCGGGCCAGTCAGCAGTGGGCACTTCGAAACCAGATACCAGAAATTCACCCGCCTCCGGCGGGCCAGATACCAGATACCAGATACCAGAAACCAGAAACCAGATACCAATCGGCGGTTTAATCCAGCTCCTTTTAGGCGATAACAACCCATGGTTACTTATGTCACAAAGGAATTAGTTCCTGCCTACAGGAAATCCCCATGCTCCAGCACCTGATTGATATAGTCCAGTTCTTCCTGGATTACGGTATGGGGCATCCCGGGGTATATTTGTTTGTTTACCCTGGCTCCCAGCTGGGTCAGTAAGGTGGCGCTGTCATTGACCCGCGTCAGGGGAATATGCGGATCGACATCGCTGCAACCGAGGAAAACAGGGGTTCCGGCAAAGTCGCCGGAGTAGCGTTCAGCCACCAACTGATCCCCGATCAAGCCTCCACTTAAGGCAAAAACGCCGCCATAACGCTGGGCATGGCGGGCTGTATATTCCAGGGTCAGACAAGCACCTTGTGAAAAGCCTGCATAAAAAATTTCCTGGGCGGGAATTCCGGCTTCCTGGCACTGCTCGGTTAATTGCTGTAGCAAGTCCAGCGCCGAGGAAAGTCCGGGTTCGTTGCGTTCGGTAGGCGCCAGGAAGCTAAACGGATACCAGGCATACTGGTCGGCCTGGGGAGCGATCAGGGCCATACCTGTGGTTTGCAGGTAACCGGCCAGACTGAGAATGTCAGCGGCATCGGCTCCCCGGCCATGGATAAGAATCAGGGCACGGCGGGCATCCCCCAGGGGGACCCCGGCATAGGTAGTGGCGGAAAGCTGGTGGTGGTGATTCATCGTTAGCGAGTTAGAATAAAGGTGGTAATAAAGAGGTAATGGTTGGCCGGTTTGCTTCCTCCCAGGGCGGAAGTTGTAAGGCTGTACCGAGTTGATCCGTAGTTTCATCCACCGTAAACCCAGGTGGAATCGTGGCAAACTCAAACAAAACGCCTTCGACCATGCGGCAATATACGGAATGAAAATAGTTGCGATCCTTAATTTCAGTAGGCTGCAGTCCTGGCAATTGTAGCAGGTGCTCACGCAGGGCCAGCAGTTGCGCATCGTCGGCTACCCGCCAGGCGACGTGATGAACCGTTCCCATTCCCTGTCGACCTGGTGCTTCTCCGGGTTCATGGCGTAGCTCGAGAAACTGCCCGCTGCTCATGCCGGGGAGAGCGAGTCGGGTGTAGCTACCTTGCTCAGCTTGTACCGTGAACCCGAGGTACTCGGTAAAAAAGGCTATGCTCGGGGCCAAATCACGGACGGAAACAACGACATGGTGAAGGCCACGGATGGCTTCCGTCGGGGTTATTTCAGTGGTTGTCCAGGGCGTCCGGTGATCATCCGACACTTCGGTCAGTTCCAGTAATAATCCCGAGGGGTCAAGTACCCGGAGCGCTTTTTGCCCGAAACGTTCTACTTGTGAAGCACCAAAACCATGGGTTTCCAGGCGGCGACGCCAGAAGTCCAGACTACCCTGGGGTATGGAAAAGCCAGAGATTACCACCTGCCCGGGGCCGGGAAGTCCGCGGCGAATACCCTGTCCCTGATAGGGGAATGTGGTAAAAATAGTGCCAGGATCGCCGGCTTCATCGCCATAATAAAGGTGATAGACCTGTGGGAAATCAAAATTGACGGTTTGTTTTACCAGGCGTAACCCCAACACCCGGGTGTAAAAGGCGTAGTCCTCGCGGGCATTGCCCACGGTGGCTGTGATATGGTGAAGTCCTTGCAGGAGTTGTTCCGTCATGGCTGGTATGTTTGGGATGACTAAATCAGATGGGATTTTACCCTACTGGTGCGTATCATCGCTATCCTGCGGCAAAGGTGGTGAGAAAAGGCTGGCCCGTCAAGGGAAAAAGCCGGGAACCTGTTGACGTTTTTACGGGTGGTGGTTGCCGTTTAATTCATTTTTAAAGACAGAAAAGGACTGTCCATGCCCTTTTTTGAAAAAACGGCTAAAGTGGGTATGGTCCTTGAATCCAAGGTGCCAGCCTACCTCCTGGGTGCTCAAGCTGGAATAGATAGCCAGTCGCTTGGCTTCCAGCATAAGGCGGTTTTGGATATGGTCTTTGGCGGAAACGCCGGTTTCCGACTTGATAATTTCATTGAGGTAGTTGGGCGTCAGGTTTTGCGCAGCCCCGTACTGGGCTACTTTATGCCACTTCGTAAAATTTTGCTCCAGATCTTTTTTAAACTGCTGGACGATATTCGACTTGCGCGTTCCTAATTCCTGATTTTCCTGTTCGAGCTCTACCTTACACCGCACGGCGGTGATTAGTAATAAATGCAATAATTGGCCGATCATTTCCAGCCAGTTAGGGCGGCGCTCAGTGTATTCATCGCGAATGTAGTGAATCCATTTTTTCAATTCTACAGCAGCATTTTCCGGGAGTGTAAGGGGAGGCACAATGTTGCAGTCGAAAAAAAGACCCAACGCCCACAGGCGTTCCTGGGATAAACTGTATTGCTCAAGGAAGTCGGGGGTAAACAGCAATACGCTTCCCTGCGGGATGCCTTCATGAACCCGTAGGTAATGTACCTGCCCCGGACTTAGGAAAAACAGGGTGTTGTCGTGCAACGGGTAGGTCTGAAAGTCGATGCGGTGCTCGCCAATCGCCTTTTCAACAAAAATGAGGGAGAAATAATCATGCCGATGGGGACGCTCATGGCGGGAGGGGTGCTGCTTTTCAATCAAATCCATGGATTTGAAGGTGAAAGGCTCTGTTAAACTGGCGGTATTAATTTGGGAGTTCAGCATCTTATTTTACGTAATTACAATACTTAATACGCAAAATAGAAAGACTGTTCGCCAAATCCGTCATTTTTACAACAATCACCACAAATTTAACCTTGTATAGGGTGCACAAGCTTCCGAACTTGCACCCAAAATCAGCAAAAACATGCAATCACCGGTTTCAGGACTTCACCACATCACGGCTATCGCCGATAATGCGCAGCGCAATTATACCTTCTATACGCAGGTTCTCGGCTTGCGTTTTGTTAAGAAAACGGTCAATTTCGACGACCCCTTTACCTACCATTTTTACTACGGGAATGAACAGGGCTCTCCCGGGACTATTCTGACTTTTTTTCCCTGGGAGGGAATTGGGCCGGGGGCTCAGGGCGTAGGTCTTACTACAGAGATTGGCTATGCTGTACCAGCAGGTAGTCTGGATTTTTGGCGGCAGCGTTTGCAGGAAGCAGGCGTAGCCG
>JACJXV010000022.1 GCA_020636445.1 Lewinellaceae bacterium
TTTTCACCGTATAACCTGGCGGGCGTTGAAACTCCGCTGATGGAATTTTTCCCGCCTCTAGCTTAGTGGCCTCCATCGTCAGGACAAGAGCACCGTTGTTGATGACAATTTCCACCAACAGGGGTATACCAGGAAGACCCGTTGTGCTGAAACCCATCGACCCGGTAAGCGAGCCGCCCCGGGCTGAATTGCGTTTGGGTAAGCGCAACTGGTCAGTAATCCACATCTGCTGCACAGCTTCCTGCCCATCCTGGAGGGTAGTTACCTGGTATTTTCGACAGGTATAGCCCATAATCTCCTGCGTCTCATCCAGCGCTTTCACCTCTGGAGTCGACTGGGTTGCATTAGTGGCCACCATATCCTCCTCACTTACGGTATAGACGGTCCTGGTGGGGTCCTGTACAATGAATCTGTCATTTGTTTTTTCGTTGATTACCACCCGCCCAAACATAGTATCCATCAACCCACCCCGAATCCAGGTAATTGTTCCGGTTTTGGCGTATTTGAGAATCATATTGGTGGGCATAAAGCCCGCCATTTCTGCCGCATTATCTCCAGTTACCGTGTACGAATAATGAATCGTCCCGTAAAACGTTTTCTGGGCGGGCAAGCTACCCAGGCAGAGAATAAGTACCCCCAGGCAAAAATAGATCTTGGACATGCCAGTTGTTTTAGTGTCTCGAAAAGGTAATTATTATTTGTTGGATAGAAAGATGTGTTCTGCTTTTTTAAACGTCAATAAACGTTTAATTGACGACTATCCAGGTAGCAAGAACCGATATTGGCATGGCCATTACTTCCTTGTAACCTGCGTTCACGATGAAAAGTAATCGCCGCCGTAAACCCCTGCGGGCAGACTGGTGGGATTATAGCCTAAGTGCTGGTTATTTTCTTACTTTATGCACCAAGGATCGGGAACATCACTTCGGCTATATAGCCAATGGTAAAATGAACCTATCGGAGATCGGTGTCATTGCTCGGCATCGCTGGCAAGATATCCCTCATTATTTTCCCTTTTCCTCTCTGGGAGAATTTGTAATTATGCCCGACCATATTCATGGCATATCATCCTGGACAACCCTGTGGGGGACAACCCGGTAGGGTCGCGATTAATCGCGACCCTACCGGGGGGATTTGCAGGAAGCAAAAACCCTATGTTCCATCAAAATATTTCCCGAATCATTCGTTGGTTCAAAGGGAGGGTTTGTTATGAATCCCAAAAAATAAACCCGCAATTCGCCTGGCAATCCTTATTCTATGACCGCATTATCCGCAATGAAAAGGAATTCAACAGCATCACTCATTACATTCAGAATAACCCGGGTAAATGGCATCATCATCGCCCAACCTAAAGCAATTCTCCTTCCGGCCGGAGCCGGGCCGTCTGTTCTGCCGCATCCTGGGCAATCGCCTGCAGGGCTCTGGTGGCTTCTGCCTCCCGTTCCTTGTTCCCGGTAGCTTTTGCTGCTTGCTGGAGCCCCAGCAATACCCGTCGGCGATTAGGTCCCCGTTTAGCTGCCGCATCAAACTGGGTGATCGCCTCAGCAGCCCGTCCATTAGCGAGGAGCCACTCGGCGTAAAGTTCCCGCGAAGGTTGCACGATATGAGGAGGGCCGTAGCTGTAACTGGCCAGGTCTTCAGCATCTGACGCCGCCTTAAGCCAGCGTTCAGCTTCTTTTTTTTGCCCTTGCAAATCTGCCAACAGGCCTCGCAGTTCCAATTCCAGGACCTCCGCTTGTTGCAAGTCGAGCTTATTGGGGGCTTCACGATTGGCCCCGGCAGCACTGCACATGGGGATCCCGGTATCGCCAACGAGCTGTGTGGTTCGCTTGCGGGCATCTTCCATCGTGGCAATCGTCTGCGACAGCAGCGCTTGATCCCCCCGGGCATGAGCGTTACGCCCAATCAGGTAATCATAAATGGCCCGTACACTAATATTCAGATCAGCACGATCCTCAAGCGTGATTGCCGCCTCGGCACTCTGCCAATCGCCGGTTTCCACCAAATAATTGCCTTTCATTTCTATCAGGTAGGAGCGTGCTGATATATTGGGTTTTTCCCGGCAGTATTGATCCATACGCTGCATTAGCGTTCGGGCTTCTTTCTGATTACCTTGCTGCAGATATCCATACATCAGCCAGTGAAAAGCATGGTAGCTACGGGCTGCATTATCAAGATCATTGCGCAGCATGCGTTTCACGCTAGCCTCCCAGGAAGCCACATTCGAACTAACCACCCGATCCCACATTCCGAGTGCTACGTAGATATGCGAAGGCATGTGCAAGGCATGTGCGGCGTCGGGTGCCACCTCGGCGTAGCTATCCGCTGCCGTAAGGGCCAAATAAGCATGCCCGGGATCATCATAAGAATGAATGAGGTAATGGAGTGCGCCCGGGTGACGGGGGTTTTCGGCCAGAATTCCCCGCACGATGGCGGCACCGCGTTCATAAGCTTCCTCATCGCGCCCTACAGGAACGGCTCCCAATATGGATAATGCATACAAAGAAGCTACCTCATGGTTATTTGGATACTGTTCATATAAATGCCCCAGGTAGTCCGCATAGGCCTTATCACGGGTAACCTTATCTCCTTCGCCATAGAGAATCTCTGCGGCCTGCAATAGCTCGCGCTCTAAATCGGTTTTGGCCAGGGCAACGCGCTCCTCGGCACTAGCCCCTAAACGTTCCAAGGCCTCCCGGCCGGCAGGATAGTCCTGCTGCCGCCACAGCGGATGGTTATAGGTAAGTGCTTCTCCCCAATAGGCCATCACCATATCCGGGTCAAGTTCTCTGGCCTCCACAAAAGCAGCATGGGCATCCTCGTATTCAAAACTATGCAGTAATAATAATCCCCGCTCAAAATGAGGGATTGCCTCTGGCTTGCCAGTAACCTGAATATGGATTTCGCCGAGTTGTGCCTGTTCTACGGATTGCTGTTGTTGACGGCAGCTTCCCAGGAAAAAGCTTCCCAAAAGCGTTATTACCGCAAAGTATCTGGTCATATGGATAGGTGTAAAAATGGGTAAACAATCTCTTAAAGTTAAGGAATTCTCTTTAACCGATGGAATTGTGGCAAACAAGGGATTGTATAAAAAAGTCATCCCGCGTTCCGGACCAGGCCAAAACGCGGGATGACTACACATTCACTACTCGCGTGCTATGTTTAATTCTTGCGGGCAGGCTTTGAATAAGGCGGCGGAACCACCTTGGGAGTGGGTTCCTGTTGCAATAAACGCAAAGCCTCCTGCACGGCGCGCTCCAGCTGCGGATCGCGGCCTTCGGCTGCAGATTTAGCATCCAGGCGAACTTCAATATCCGGTGGAATGCCTTCATTTTCACCTACCCAGCGGTTGTTGATCGGATCAAAAACTGCATTATCCGGCGCGGTGAGTGTTCCTCCATCCACCAGGGCATAGTGGACCGATGATTTCACCAGGCCACCCCAGGTACGGGTACCAATCAGCGGACCAGCTTTTTGCTGGCGAAAGGCCCAGGGAAAGTAATCCCCGCCGGATCCTGCTCTTTCGTTGATCAACAGCACTTTAGGCCCTAAAATGCCTGCGGGTAAGCGGAAGGGCTTACCATTGGGCACTTCATTGGTGATGGCCGCACGCAGATGGCGCGTCATCAGGTCAACCATATAATCATCCAGAGATCCGCCACCATTAAAGCGTTCATCAATCACGGCACCCGCTTTATCCTGCTGGGCAAAAAAGTACCGGTTGAAGGATACGAAGCCCGGCCCGCCCGTATTAGGTACCCAAACGTATGCCAGTTGCCCCTTGGACAACTCGTCTACTTTGCGACGATTGTCCTCTACCCAGGCCCGTTGCCGAAGTGCATTTTCGCTGCGAATCGGCTCGACGGTAATCGTCCAGGAACCTTCCAGGCCCGGCTTATCATTGATATGGAGTACGGTTTGGCGGCCCACAGTCCCGTCGAGCAGCCGGTAGGGATCATCATTCCCCGTGAGCGGTTCTCCATCGACACCTACCCAATAATTGCCTTCGGCAACTTTTAGATTGGGCTGATCCAGTGGTGCTGTTAATCCTGGATTCCAACTTTCGGAGGTTAGAATACGCTTGATGCGCCACCCGCCATTTTCCAAAGCCAGGTCGGCACCGAGCAGCCCTACCCAGGAAGTGTCGACCTCTGGGTAATCTCCTCCACGGACAAAGCTATGGCCCACTGATAATTCGCCATTCACCTGATCCAGGATATAGGTCAGGTCATCGCGGTGACGAACATAGGGGACGAGTGGAGCATAGCGATCATGCACTTCATTCCAGTCGCGACCATGCATTCCGGGGTCATAGAAATAATCACGCTCATAGCGCCAGGCTTCTTCAAACATCTGCTTCCACTCCGCCATGCGATCCAGCTGGGTGCGTAAATTCAGCGTCAGGTTATTCCCACCATTGCCGGGAGGGCGATCTGTACCCACTACTTTCCAGCGCCCCATGGCCTGCAATAGCATTTTTTTGCCATCGGCAGAAACCGATACCTGCCGTACCCCGGTGGCAAATTCTTCGGGCTTTCGCCCCTCGAGGGTAAACTTATGTAAGGTCATCCCCGGACTTCCCGGCTTAAATTCCCCGATAAACACCGACCCCTTGGGGCCACTGATCATCATGGCGTAATTACCTGTTGGCATTGGCAGAGCCAATGTCCGGCGGTCTAGCCGATCCCAATCAATACGCACGCTCTTTGCATCGGCCGTTTTGGTTGAATCAGCTGGTGCTTTAGGGGATGCCTTGGTTTTGGTGGTATCGGGTTCTTCATCGCTCTTGAGCGGAAAAGGAGTAGGGTCATCATTGCGCAATACGACAACATAGGCACCGTATTCCGGGTCAGCCAATATGGCACTGGTATTTGCCCAACCGGACCCCAGCGCGACATCGGTACTCGCCAGGAAATACAAATGGCGCCCGTCACGATCCCAAGCAGGGGAGCCTGCATCCGCCATTGGGTCCGTCAGCGGTTTTGCCTCTCCAGTGGTTACCGACCAGGCCGTAATCCGCCGGAAGTTATTCTCAGCCGTACGAGAATAAGCCAGCCACTGGGAATCAGGCGACCAGGTCAGGCCCATTCCCCCTCGTTCAATGTTGGCACCACCCACGTCGGCCGTACGAATTTTTCCTGTTTCCAACTCCACTACGCGGATGCGGACATCATCATCGACAAAAGCCAGGTTTTTGCCATCGGGTGACCAGGTAGGTTCCCAGGCGAATTTGGATTCACCGATATCAATCCGGCGCGGGGTTCCCATACCATCCTGGTCGCCAACCCACAGTCCATAGCCCTGGCCACCAGCGTCCGAAAACCAGGCTATTTTTGTTCCATCGGGCGACCATACCGGCGCCCGGTCAGCAGCATCAGAACTCTTGGTCAGGTTGCGGGAGTCGCCGTTCTCCACCGGTACGGTAAATATTTCGCCGCGAGCTTCCACCACAGCACGCTTGCCACTTGGTGATAAAGAGGCAGCACGGACATTGCCCGAAACGCTCTCCCAGCGGGTGGCTGCCCAGGGGAAGTCACCGCGAACATTGATGGTGAGCTGACGGGTGTTGCCATTGTTAGGATCTAACAGATGTAGATACCCTTCGCGTTCTATGATTAGCTGGCCGGTGGTACCCCCCAGCCACTTTACATCGGCGCCTTTAAACTTCGTTAATTGCTTTAATGCTCCGTTTCCTACGCTGTACGACCAAACATTGGCGACCCCATCGCGGTCGGAAAGAAAATAGACCATATTCCCCAACCATAGGGGCTGCACATCCGTTGTTCGCTCGTTCGGGATCAAGGTTTCCTGCAGGTTGTCGAGATTCAGAATACTCAGTGGGGTATTTTGTCCACCCCGGTAAGCACGCCATTCGATATCCCAACGGGTAACGCGGTCAACCACCATGCGCTTACCGTCCGGCGCATAGGCGCCATCATTCCCATAGGGAGAGGGCAGCATGGCAGAGGGTCCGCCCTGGGTCGACACGGTCCATAAGCGATTAAATCCGGTGGGTGCTGTTTCCCGGGAAGAAGCATACAGTACCCGCTGCCCATCCGGTGTCCAGCCACGCGTTGTAGCTCCTGATGGGTGCCAGGTAAGGCGGGTAGGCATACCCCCTTCTACACTTACTACATAAACGGAAGTAGTACCGGAGCGGTTGGAGGTAAAAGCGATCCAACGGCCATCAGGTGAAAAGTGCGGGTCACTCTCTACGGCAGCAGTGCTGGTCAGGCGGCGGGCTTCGCCTCCTGTCTTGTCCACCACCCAAAGGTCGGCACCGTAGGTAAATGCAATTGACTGCGCACTGATAGTAGGTTGGCGAAGCAGGCGCGTCCCCTGTGCCAAGGCGGCGGTACTCCCCCACCCCATGAGCATAGTCAGGGAAACAACCAGGGCTAATACCCTGAAGATAGGCGTTCGGTTGGTATACATTTCTATTTTTTGGTTAAAGAATACAATAGACATATTCAGCAAACTATTGCTTGCATAAGTTATGCCTGACCCACTCTGATTAGGGAAACACCCAATCAGAAATGCCAAGACATACACGCGTCGAAGGGGTTGGGTAGCACCAATCCCTTCGACGTGCTTATATCCTATCAAGTTGCGGATTCTTGCGCATTTAGCCAAAAATACGCGCAGAAAAGAGAGATATGCGCCGTTTTTACACCCAATTAAGGTAATTCTGGGGCCAAGCCCCTGCATTGGTTTTACTACTCTTCCTCATCGGCCTTCCCCATCTGATCATTGGCGTGTAGCTGTTGAAAGAGATCATTGAGGCGGTACATTTCATCAAGCGTATCATCGAGGTAAAAATCAATTTCCGGAAGCCGACGCACATGGCGGCGCAGGCGAACCCCCAGTGACTGTCGCAGGCGGGTCCGTTCTTCTTCCATCTCTAAAATGACCGCTTGCTTATTCTCGGTATTGAATACACTCAAATATATTTTTGCCAACCCCATATCCGGAGTCATCTTTACGGCCGTTACCGTAACCAACGGAGTTGCCCCAAAAATGTATGTACCTTCGGATTGTAGCACCTGGCTAAAATGCCGCTTCACAAGTTCGGCTACTTGTTTTTGCTTGATCGTTTCCATATTGCAAAGTAAGGGATTATACCCTGAATTACCCAAACAATAATTCGGGGCAATCCGTTCTAAGCAGGAAAGAAAGTTGCACAACCGGCAACATTTTGTTTATTTTAGAGGGTTATTTCATTTTTGTTGTCATCACGATGTCTGATTTACTAACTACTTCGGTTGAATACCTCAAAGGCGTGGGGCCTAAGCGGGCTGAGTTACTGCGCAAGGAACTTGGGGTGGAAACCTTTGGTGATTTACTGAATCAGTACCCTTTCCGGTATATCGACAAAACACAATTCCATCGCATTGGTGAAATTCAGGAAGAGAATACTTACGTGCAGTTACGCGGTATTCTACGGCGACTTGATCTGATTGGCGAAGGCCGCAAACGTCGCTTGTCGGGGCAATTCCGTGATGAATCCGGAGTTGTTGACCTCGTTTGGTTTTCGGGGGTTCACTTTCTCCAGAAACAGTTGGTCGTGGGTCAGGAATATATCCTCTACGGCCGGGTCAATGCGTTTCGCGATCAATATTCTATTGCTCATCCGGAGATGGAGGTGTATACTCCGGAAGCAGCCCAAACCGCCAGTTTTTTTGCACCTGTTTATCCCAGTACCGAAAAATTAAATAATCAGGGGCTGGACGCCAAAACGCGCCGACGGTTGACGCGGATACTTCTCGACCGCCTAACTCCTGCCGAGGTTCCGGAAAACCTACCTGATTACCTGTTGCAAAAACTACGCTTTTGTTCCCGGCTCGAAGCACTGGAGGGTATTCATTTTCCCAAATCGGCAGAACAACTGGAAGCGGCTCGTAATCGCCTCAAGTTTGAGGAGTTGTTCTTTTTGCAAATGCGCCTCCTGCAGCTAAAGCGGCGGCGGCAACAATCCGTACGGGGTTTTTCGTTTGACCAAATCGGCACTCATTTCAATCACTTTTTTTCGGATATTTTGCCTTTCTCCCTAACCGAAGCCCAGAAACGCGTGCTGCGGGAAATCCGCCGCGACCTGGGTAGCGGCATTCAGATGAATCGCTTACTGCAGGGAGATGTAGGCAGTGGCAAGACCGTTGTCGGGTTTATGACGATGCTCATGGCTGTCGATAATGGCTACCAGGCTTGCCTGATGGCGCCCACGGAAATCCTGGCCCAACAGCACTACCTTTCCATTAGTGCCTACGGCGAGGCGATGGGGCTTGAGGTGGCCTTTCTGGCCGGCAGTGTCAAGGGCAAAAAACGTCAAGCCATCCTCGACAAACTGGCCTCTGGCGAAATTCACCTGATCATCGGTACGCATGCTTTATTGGAGGATCCCGTGGTTTTTCACCGCCTGGGCCTGGCCATTACCGATGAGCAACATCGCTTTGGGGTAGAACAACGGGCCCGCTTGTGGCGAAAAAGTCAACCCTATCCGCCCCATGTACTGGTCATGACCGCTACCCCCATTCCCCGTACCCTGGCGATGACACTTTACGGGGACCTGGACGTATCGGTTATCGACGAACTTCCCCCTGGGCGCAAAGAGATTATCACGCAACACCGTACGGAGAATCACCGCTTGCGTGTACTCGGGTTCATGCGCGAACAGATTGCTTTGGGCCGACAGGTATATGTGGTATACCCCATGATCGAAGAGTCCGAAAAACTGGATTTGAAAAACCTGATGGAAGGCTATGAAGCCCTGAGCCGCGAATTCCCGCCTCCGGAATACCAACTCAGTATTGTCCATGGCAAGATGAAAGCGGCAGATAAAGACTACGAGATGCAGCGCTTTGTTAGCGGACAAACACAAATCATGGTGGCTACCACCGTGATCGAGGTGGGCGTCAATGTTCCGAATGCTACGGTTATGGTCATTGAAAACACCGAGCGATTCGGATTGTCCCAATTGCATCAATTACGCGGACGTGTAGGCAGGGGTGGTGATCAATCGTACTGTCTGCTCATGTCAAGTTTTAAACTGAGTAGCGAGAGCCGGGAACGGATACAAACGATGGTCAGAACAACCGATGGGTTTCAAATTGCCGAAGCCGACTTACGGTTACGCGGGCCTGGCAATATCGAAGGAACGCAACAAAGTGGCATGATTAACCTGCGGATTGCCGACCTGGCCCGCGATGGCCGCATTTTGCAAAGTGCCCGGGAAATTGCCATGCGGATTCTCGATCACGACCCTTCGCTGCAACGGCCCGAACATCAATCGATTAAACAACACCTGGTCAGCAACAACCGGGAATCGCGGGTCTGGAGCCGCATCAGCTAGCAGGCTGTCAACCGAGAAATTAAAGGGTGGAGAGTGAAGGGTGAGGGGTGAAGGCCCGCCTGCGCTAAGCTTGTCCGCCTACGGCGGGTGGGAAATCAGTTCTGCGACTTGGCTTGGTTACTGGGATTAATAAAACGGCCCGCATTTTTAATGCACTGTTTTTAATGGAATTGGGTTCCTACACTTCGGTTTTCATCTGGAAAGCATTACCGCCAATCAGTTACGTTTTCCTTTAAAGATCACTAATTATTGGAACTCCCTTCCATTTGCACCACACCTGCCCCCATGACGTTGGCGCGTACTTCCGGCATTCCCCGGTAGGTTACCCGCCCTGAGCCAACAATGGATACTTCCAGGAGTTTTTGCACCTGCAAAAAGGCCTCTCCATTACCAGCAATACTCACTTTAGCTTGCTGAACCGCCAAATCCCGGGCATCAATCCATCCCGAGCCGGCAATATTAATTTTTCCGGTCTCGGCTTTCCCGCCTACACAAATGCGCCCCGTACCCCCTGCAACCAGCCGGATGGACTGGAGATGTGTGAATGGTGTTTCCGTGCGGATCGTGCCCCGGCCACTTACACTTAGTCGCTCCCATACAGGTAAGGTTATAATAATCAGCACACTGTCATAGTTTGTCAGCTGACGGGAAAACGTAATGACCCATTCCCCTTCTACCACTTCCTTGTTCAATACCTCCAGTGCTACTTGCTGAGCGTGAATTTCTATCTGCTGGAGGGGTCCCTCCCGCAAAACAACTTCCCCCTGAATAGCCAGATTGATGGAGGAGAACGAATCCAGAACCAGGGGATGAACCATTACCGGACCGGTGGCATGCAACGTTGGTTCGTCGGGACGCCGTTGCTCTACTTGTGCCTGCAGTTCCTGCGGGTAACTCGGGATAGTTCAATTAAGTGTGTCTAGGGTTAAAAAATGGTTTACTCTCCTGGAAAGCTACGCTTTCCGTGGGAGGCGCTTCGCGCCGCTTGGAGGCCGTAGGCCGGAAAGCGGCGCGAAGCGCGCTCAATTTTCTATCAGGTGCCGGGAGAAGCGCTCGCCGTACATTTTCTGCAGGTCTCTTTGGATGGCTTTCCACCCAAAAGCGTTCCTTTTCCAGGACTGCTCGTTGTGCATCAGGCATAAGTAGATCTGTTTGATGAGTGCCGTATCCGAAACCCAGGCAGCTTTCCCCTTGATGAGCTTGCGGATGATGCGATGCAAGGCTTCGACGGGGTTGGTCGTATAGATCATCCGCCGCATCTGCTTAGGGTAATCCAGAAAGGCCATCAACTCCTCCCAGTCTTCTTCCCAAGAGTCCACCAGCCGGCTGTATTTACCGCCCCAGGTCACGCTAAAGGCGTCCATGGCGCTTCTGGCTGCTTCCCGGGAGCTAGCCGTGTAGATGGCGCGTAAATCCTTGCGAACGGCTTTGCTGTCCTTATCATCGACAAAGCGGGTGGAGCTACGCACTTTGTGGACGATACACTTCTGGATGACCGCTAGGGGATAAACCTCTGAGATAGCCTCGCTAAACCCAGCCAAATCATCGGTACAGAAGATCAAAACATCCTCTACGCCCCGCTCTCGCAAATCCTCCAGGACCAGGCCCCAGCGGCTGGCGCCCTCGCTCTCATTGATGTACAGCCCCAGTAAGTCGCGTTGGCCCTCCGCATCGATTCCGTAAACCGTGTAAAACGCTCGACTGGCGTAACGGCCTTCGTAGCGCACCTTAAAATGCACCGCATCCAGATACACTATCGCATATAGGGAGCGCAGTCGACGCGTTCGCCAGACCTGGATCTCAGGTAGAACCTGGTCCGTAATGGCCGAGATCTTTCCGGCCGAAATCGATAAACCATATAGCTTGGCCAATAGCCGTCGGACATCTTCCACCGAATTGCCTTGGGCGTACAAGGCGATAATCTGTTCGTCTACTCCGCTGGACAGCTCCCGTTGCCCCTTGCTGACCAGATCCGGCTCAAAGTCCGCGTTGCGGTCCCGCGGCGTGCGAATCGACAGCGGTCCGACCGAAGAGTTCACCTGCTTGGACGTATAGCCATTGCGCTTATTGGTGCGCTCCGAGGCCCGTTCTTCATCCAGAAAATCTTCTACCTCCCCTTCCAGCATCTTATTGATCAGCTTCTGTAGCAATTCGCTAAAAACGCTACCTTCGCTTAGTAGGGGCTGCTTGGAATACAGGTGCGCTACCATGCGTTCGCGTAGCTCCGCGTCCGGGATCAAGTCGGCCAGCGTCTCTTTCTTCTTTCTCTTTGTCATGATGGTTGTGTCTGTTTTGGTAAGATAAGCAGACACACTTTAATGAACAGTCTCGGTAACTCAACAGCACCCCACACCAGGCGAGTATCCAAAGGCTCCAAACACCCCTTATTTTCCCAAATGCTAAAAACACTTCATTACCGCCCATTAAAATAAAGTTAGGTGATCAATAACTAACCCCAAGGTAAATTTTAAATTTACACTACGCACAAAACAAAACAACATGGAAACCAGCAAACGTTTACTTTCATTAGACGTATTCAGGGGGTTAACTATTGCCGGAATGATTCTGGTTAATAATCCAGGAAGCTGGTCCGATGTCTATCCGCCTCTTTTGCATGCCGATTGGCATGGAGCAACACCTACCGACTGGATCTTTCCATTTTTCCTTTTTATAGTGGGCGTTTCCATCTCGCTTGCGCTGGGTAAGCGCAAAGAGCGCGGCGATGAAAAACGCAGCATTTACCAAAAGATCATTTACCGTTCAGCCGTAATCTTCGGGTTGGGGCTTTTCCTGGCACTTTTTCCTCATTTCCGCTATCAGGGCCCTGCCAACCTGAGGGTTATTCACTACATTTTATTAGTTATTGTAATGGTTTCGGTTTTTACCCGGGAGGTACTGGACCAACCCCAATATGAACGCCCGCAAGTAAGGCGCTGGTTGGGTTATGCAGCCCTGGCAGCAGCGGCAGGGATGTTGGTCATTGGCATTGGTCATTATGACTTGAGCCATTTACGCATTCCCGGTGTTTTACAGCGCATTGCGCTGGTCTATCTGGTTTGTTCTTTTATTTTCATGAATGCCTCGGTGCGCTCCCAAGTGTATATTGGGATTGGGCTTTTGCTTGGGTACTGGGCATTGATGACCCTGGTGCCTGTTCCGGGAGGCATTGCGCCCAATCTGGAGCCAGATACCAACCTGGGTGCCTGGCTGGATCGTGCCATTCTAGGCACTAATCACCTGTGGAGTCAGTCGGTCAACTGGGATCCTGAGGGTATACTCAGCACCCTGCCGGCCATTGTAACTGGCTTGTGCGGGATACTGACCGGTGAGTGGTTGCGCACGAATCGGGAGGATTACGAAAAAGTAAGTGGGTTGCTGGTTGCCGGGGCTATATTACTGGCGATAAGCCTGACCTGGAACATCTACTTCCCCCTCAATAAAAAGATTTGGACGAGTTCTTACGTGTTGTATACCGCGGGAGTAGCCCTCTTAATCCTGGGTGTCGTGTACTGGTTGGTAGATATCAAAGGTCGCCGCGGCTGGATCAAGCCATTTCAGGTATACGGAACCAATGCTCTTTTCGCGTTCATCCTCTCCGGAATAATTGCCAAATTATTATCGACCTTCAAAAGTACCAATTTGGCCGGGGAAGTTATCAGTGCCCACCAATGGATTTACCAAACTTTTCTGTTGTCGTGGCTAAGCCCGAAAAATGCGTCACTGGGTTATGCCTTACTTAATGTAATGGTTATCCTGGCGCTTACCTGGGTTCTTTATCGGAAGAAGATTTTTATTAAGGTATAAAAAGAAAAGGGTGCTGCGCTGTCAAGCCAAAAACATATGGTTGGCGGCAGCGCCTTTAACAGCCACACACCCAGAATATTTAACTAAACACTCACTCCTTAGACTAGGGCAAACGCACTAAATGCTTAACTTGGTCTGCATGCAAAAGACTCACCTACGATTTTCAGCACGGTAACCGATCTTCGCGTACAGGGACGCTGTTTGCACAAGCTGTCCGACATTCTGTTCATTGCCTTATGCACCTTATTAACCGGTGGAGAAGACTTCGAGGACATGGTGGCTTTCGGCGAAGAACGCTTTGACTGGCTGGCCACCAAGTTAGCCTTGCCGAATGGTATTCCTTCTCATGACACCTTCAATCGAGTACTGCAAATGATTGATCCAGAACAGCTTAAGGAGGCCTTGGCCGCTGATGGAGCTGCGCTTATCGAACATGTGGAAGAGCAGCTCGTGGTGTTGGATGGTAAGAAGTTGCGTGGTGCATCGGCTCGTGGCCCTGCCGGTACGGGTCTGTATATCCTCCATGCGTGGGTGAGCGAGGTGAACCTTTGCATCGGGCAGCGCAAAGTAGGCGACAAGAGCAACGAGATAACGGCTATTCCAGCCTTGTTGGATGAGCTCTCGCTCAAGGGAGCCATTGTCAGTATCGATGCCATCGGTTGCCAGAAAAACATCGCTGACCAGATCGTCGCTAAAGAAGCGGACTATATCCTGGCCCTGAAGGGTAATCAGGAGGAACTGCTGGAGGAAGTGCATGAGTCGTTTCAATTTTCTGGACTAGACCAAACAGACGAAGACTGGGAATATGGCCATGGCCGTTTTGAAAAGCGGCATTGTGCTACCTTACGGGCCTCGGACTGTTTGAGTCCCAATATGCAGCAGGCCTGGCCTAGTATAAAGACACTGGTTAAAATTGAAGCAACCCGAATGGTTGGTGAAGCAACCTCCACACAAACAAGGTATTATATTAGCACGCTCACCCAGCGCACCGCGCAAGATATGAACCGACTTATCCGCAGTCACTGGAGCGTTGAGAACCAATTACACTGGCATCTGGATGTCACTTTCGCCGAAGATGCCAACCGGGCTCGAAGCGGGCATGCTCCTGAAAACTTGAGCATACTACGCAAATTAGCCCTGCATCGAATCGCGATGGATGACTCCAGACTAAGCAAACGAAAACGGCGATACAAGGCCGCTATGAATCTGGACTATTTGGAGAAGGTCCTCCGTTTGTAGATTTGGTGCGTTTGCCCTACTCCTTAGACAACCATAAACCTAGTTTTAGCTAAAAAACAGGGTAAACAGTTCTTGATCATCGAGCAAAGGTTAGCATTGTCGCTTGCAGGTGGTTTTGTGTTATCCTTACCCACTCCCAAGTGCCAATATTTACCAACGTAATAGCCGTAGCGACTAAACCAAGCTGCCAGGAAGGGCAAGTTGAAAGGAAATTACCTAAGCGTTGGTAATCATCCACTAATTGAAGTTGCATCTGCATAATAAGCAGCAAAAGAAGTGGGTTGCCCAGGTGAACTTCAACACCTAATAAACGCCGTTTCTGGTGATAGAACTCCTTTCGGTACTGTTTGAATAGTCGTAAAAAAGGTAGCTGTACCAATAAGATTACAGCTGTTGGCAGGAAAAACAGCCACGGGTGTTGCGGCAATGCTACTATTAGAGAACCGATCAATCCCAAAACAAGAACCACTCTGGGGGGCTGCAACCAGGTTAGCAGTTCCTGACCAAGCGCTGGAAAAAGTCTTTTCGCATATTCCCCTTGCCGCTGGGTAATAATTCGGCTGAAGCCGGCAAAACCAAATTTCGCGTATTCCTCTGCCAACGCTTGTTTAAAAGACAATTGCGGATCCTCCTGCCATCTTGCCTCAAGGGCACTCGATAAGTGGTCCACCAACTCAAGCTGTAGATCGTAATAGTGAACGTATTTGGTCCGAACAAAAACAAATAGCTCCAGAACCTCCGCTTCACTTATCTGGCGTGGATAATGCTCCATTGCTTATACATTTTTCCAATTCAAGACTCCCTGCATTGCCCGCAGGAAACCTGCCAACTCTTCAAGTCGGCTAACTGCCATTGATTGGCCAGCCTCGGTTAGGCGGTAATACTTACGCTGCCGGTTGTGAACCTGGCGAAAGCTAACGTTCAACTGCCCGGCCACCTCCAACTTATGCAAGGTGGGATATAAGGCTCCTTCCGTAATTTCGATATTCCCTGCGGTTAACTCCCGGACGCGTTGGACCATTTCATAACCATACATCTCCCCTTCCTCCGCTAAAAGCTTGAGGATGATTGGCTGTAAAACCCCCTGGATTAATTTATTGGTCATGGCACAAATATACCTAATCTACTTAGGTATATCAAGCCCCCCTGAGTTGTTTTATGTGAACCATAAGCACCTTATAGGAGAGTCACATAAACCTTACATAGCCGTGAATAATGCGGTTTCTAGTTCCTATGATTTTTTCCTTATTGCTAATCGCAATGTCTTTTTGAACTTTGAGAATGCGGCTAAGTGCTTCTCCAATAATTTCGAGGTTTCGTTCAATAGCTCGTTTAGTCTTTAAATCAGTTTGGAATTCAAAAAAATTGCGTTCTGTTGGGAGAAAGGATTCGATCTCCTCAATACCCTTTAGAATATCAAGCAACCAGCTCAACACTTCCCTGGTCATAAATAATCTTTTTCGTTTCTTCTACAACTTTTTTAAAAATCGGATTCCTCAATGCTTGTGCTTCCAGGAGATCTACTTTTCGTTTAAGCGCTTTTTCCAACCCAAATTTTAGATCGAAGTAGTTATCCACGTAATCTAAGGGGTCCAGAGGGAGAAATTCAACCACCATATCAACATCACTTTCATCGTCAAACTCAGGAGTTAGCATTGACCCAAAGATGTATAACTCTTTTACTTTGTTCGCTTGGCAAAGTTCCTCAATTTTCTTCCGATTGGTTTTGATCAAGTCCATATGGTCAATGTACAAATTCCTTCTTAACCTAATTATACCTTGTGGCCATTCTAATATACAGTATTTCAGAGTAAGTTAAGAATAATCCAAACAGGTGCCGCCATATCCAGCCAAAACCCGAAGGTTTATGATCTTTTACTTATGTGGCTTTTCAGATTTCAGGTACGACTCTATTCATGGTTTCTTCTTACGATAAATACCATCAAAAACCGTATTCCAGGTTGCGCCATCATCCCGGGAAGCCTGCCACCATTGGCGGACGGTGCCTGCGCTGGCGTCGTAGGTGTAACTCATAACAAACCAGACTTCCTGTCCTTGTTGCCCAATTGTCTTGCCCTCCAGGCGCATGACATTATCGGCATATTTGCCGGTAAAGTGATAGGTAGCACCACCCTGGTCAACCCAAACCTGATTCCAGGTTTCGGTGCGGGGATCATAAGTATTAAAGCTTTTGCCTTCAAAGCCACCTTGCCCCAACCAATGTTCTTCAACCACACAGCCATTCATCGTGCGGGTGATGGTATTCCGCCCAACCAGGGTATCGGCCTGCGGGTGGTATACCTCCCACTCCCCTACCCAAAAATCGAACTGATTATAAGCGGGCAAACTACAAGGTTGTTGCCCGTAAGTAAACGTTGCTGCAACAATCGTCAGGCACAGGGTACACCAGCTGGCTTTCATGGTTTTATTTTTAAGATACCCCTTTTACCTGAAAAACCACAACCCTGACTGGCGGGACTGACGGACAACCGACGTAAGTATTTGCCGAAATGGTCCTAAATGCCTAATTTCCCTGAAAAATCATGCGCTTCCTTTCCAGCATTATATTTATGACGAGCCTACTGATGCTCGCCTGGAGTTGCCAACGTAAAAACGGATCCCGATCTACAGAATGCTTTGACCCCAGCCTGGTCAACCCGGATGGCATCTGCACCATGAACTACGATCCGGTTTGTGGGTGCGATGGCAAAACGTATTCCAATGCCTGTGTCGCGGCCAATAGTGGTATCAAACAATGGACAGCAGGAAAGTGCCCTGACCAATAACCCATAAGAGAGGAGGACCGGTGACACCCTGACAGGCAGCACTCGGTCATCTCCCTAAGATGTTCCAGTTTGTTGTTCGGTTGATCAGCTTACTTCCGCTGGAATAAGCAGGTAATGTCGTTGCCTAAGGGCAGCAAAGAACGTTGGCCAGCCGTAAGGAGAAAGATTCCCTTACGGCGACTGGCCTTAGTTCATGCGCTTAAGAAGCAGCACGGTTACCGGTCATAATAAACTGTTCCACCACAATTTGCGGGGCAGAGCGTTTATTCCCATCCTTATCGGTGTACTCCCGGTATTCGAGGCGCCCGCGAAGAGCAACCTCCTTGCCTTTCTTGAGCCATTCTGCTGCTAATTCAGCTTGTTTGCCCCAAACGATACAGGAATGCCACTGGGTTGTTTCTACTTTCTCCCCGCGCTCGTTACGGTAGTTGTCACTTGTCGCCAGGCGAAAAAGAGTAAGGGCATTCCCGGATTCCATTTTTTTCAACTCGGGGTCAGCTCCCAGGCGACCAATCAAGGATACACTGTTACGCAAAGATTTCATGGTCTTGCTTTTAAAGGTTAATAATCAATGAACACATCGCGATGCAAGACCAAAATTGTGGGGTAAAAAAGTCAATAGTCGTCCTTTAAACGTTTATGGTCGTTTATAAACGTTTACTTTTTTTAAACGGATAATTCAGGCTCTGGCGGAGCCGTAAAATCGGCCTCTCCTTCCCATTTACCTACTACCGCCGAAGCCAGGCAATTGCCTACCAAATTAACGGAGGTTCGCGCCATATCCATCAGTTCATCGATGCCCAGAATGATGAAGATGGGTTCGACGGGCAAGCCAAATGAAACAGCCGTAGCCATAAGGATCACCAGGGACGCCCGCGGCACCCCAGCCATCCCTTTGCTCGTTAGCATTAGGGTAAAAACGATGAGCAGTTGCTGACCCCAACTTAACTCAATTCCCGCTGCTTGCGCTACGAAAATTGTGGCCAAGGACAAGTACAAGGTACTTCCGTCCAGATTAAAGCTGTAGCCTGCAGGCAAAACAAAGGCTACAATATGCCGGGGGATGCCTATTTTTTCCATAGCCCGCATGGCTTGCGGCAGTGCCGCCTCTGAACTCGTTGTTGCAAATGCGATTGTCACGGGTTCGGCAATAGCATTGATAAACCGGCGAATCGGCAGCTTAATGATTAGCGCAACCGGCAAGAACACCCCAAGGACAAAAACGATGAGGGCAACATATAAGGTAGCCAATAGTTTAAACAGGTTGACGAGGATGCCAAAACCCATATGCCCCACCGTATAGGCGATTGCTGCTCCAACGGCAAAGGGAGCAAAGTACATCACGATATTGGTAAACTTGAACATTACCTCGGTAAGGGCTTCTGTCCAGGTAAGCATTGGTTTGCGAAACTGTTCCTGCACCAGGGCAAGTCCGATGGCAAAAATGATGCTAAAAACCACGATTTGCAAAATTTGCCCCTCGAAGATAGCCCGGGCTATATTCTCCGGAAAAATATGCAGAATAGTTTCTTCCCAGGTCTGAGGCTGAGGTACCTCGATGTCACTCTCACCACCACCCGGTGGGAGGTTGATGCCCACTCCTGCTTTGCTAATATTAATGGCTGCCAAACCAATAAACAAGGCTATGGTCGTTACCACCTCGAAATAAAGAATGGCTTTCCATCCCATTCTGCCGACTTGTTTCAGGTTAGCATGCCCGGCAATACCAACCACCAGGGTGCCAAAAATCAACGGCGCAATAATCGTTTTGATCAATCGCAGGAATATTTTACTCACGACCTTGAGGTGCAGCGCAAAAGCCGGAAAATCATGGCCAATCTCGGCACCAATGAGCATACTGAACAGAATCCAGGTAGTCAGGCTTTTCCGCCGATAAGCAGCTATGGCTAATCCGGTCAGAGATACCCACCGCAACACCGTTGCGAGTAAAGGGGGCACCAAGGGTACGGAGCCAAAGGTCAGCAGCGTGGCCAGAGCGGCTAGAAAAAGTAATCCCCAATTAATCGGCCGCAGCCAATTACGCTGGCCATCGGGGAGCATAGTGTTGTCGGTGGATGTTGGTTGTTCCATTGCAGGTGTGTCAGGACAAGATGTTGTTAAAGATATCCTGTAAGACACCCTTGAGTAAAAAAGTCACGGGGTAAGACCAGGCATTACACGAAATGGATGCCCCTGCCTAAGCACTGCCTGGTCATTGGGGTTTACCGAAACGTTTTAAATTGTTTCCGGATCCGTATAAATCCTGTTTGAATCGTTCTATAACTGCCTGTTTACAATTGCCCACCTATTCGCAAATAGCGGATCCGTGCCTCGAGGAAGTCGTAGTAATGTTGCAACTGTTGTTGTTGAGCATCGCGCAGAGCAAACTGGCTGTTGCGCCATTCCGTATAGCCCAGCGTACCATTTTGATAGGCCACCTGATCACGATCGAGCAATTGTTGAGCGAGTCTTACGTTTTCCCGGCCAAGTAAAATATCGCGCTGGGCTTGTTGGAGGGTAGTCAGCACTTCACGCAGGTTAAAATCATAATTACGCTGGAGTTCCTCCTGTTTGCGCACGTGCGTAAGTGCTTCCAGCCCAAGGCGCTCCTGGTTCCGTTCTTTTAGTTTTCCGTCGTAGATGGGAAGGTTGGCTCGCAAACCTACAAAGGCAAAAGGATACCATTTTTGCCAAACGGCCAGGTCATTGCTCAGGTGTTGCGCATTGAGGGCTGCATAGAGGTCTAGTGTAGGCCGGTAAAGTTTTGCTTCCCGCTCCTGTCCCAACACACTGATTTGCTGGCGCAGTCCTTCCTGAAGAATTTCTGCCCGCCCGTTAAGGTCTTCACCCGTCGGCAGACTAACTTCGCCCAGGGAAGCAGCTACTTTTTCCAGCGTTTCACTGGGGAATATACGTTGACCCGGTTCCATGCCTATCTCATAGGCCAGGCGCTGAGCCGCCAATTGGTAATTGGCCTCTTCGCTTTCCATAGCCAGTTGTGCTTTATTCACGTCCAGTCGGAAACGGTCCAGTTCACTAGGCAAGAGGGTACCATTTGCAGCCCGAACCTCTGCTACCTCCATAATATCCTGAGCCCTTTGCCAATCCTCACGAGCCAACTGCCAGGCTTCCTGGTGCAACAGGGCCTCGTAATAGGCCTGGGCGACACTCAATTTTATATCCTCTGTTGTTTGGTTAACTCCTAATTCCGCCACCTGACGAGACAATTGCCTTAGCTGACGATCCGTTTGGTATACAGGATCGATCAGCGACAAACTTCCTTCGACATTGAGCAAAAAGCTGAATCGGGTACCGAAACGAACCTCCCGGTCCATTCCCGGCTGCCCGTTATTTTCAAAAGCAGCACCAGGGATAATACTCGTTTGCAACACGGGATTGTAGCGCAAATCACCGCTTCCACTAATCACAGGCTTACGTCGGGTAGCCAGAATTTCCTCGTCCTTGGCAGCTATTTCCACCCCTAGCCGCTGGTTAGCAATTTCCACCCGTTGCTCAAGTGCTTTTTCCCATGCCTGGTTAAGGGTATATCGGGTTTCCTGTGCCGCCCCAGTCAGCAGGGTGCAACACCCCATTACGATCAGCAATACTCTTTTCATATTCCTTTCTGTTTCTATAAGCAGATTTAACCCCATGCCATACTACCCCCGGAATACTGCCGAAGGTTCCAAACTCGTAATCCGACGCACTGCAAATAAACTACCGAAGAGGGCAATAGTTAACGTTATGCCGAAAAAGGCCAACTCTAACCAAATAGGGAACTCGAACAAGGTTCCAGCCTGGGCCACACCCTGCTTGAACCCGTTTACAAGCGCAAATCCCAGCACAAAACCCAGTATAGCAAATAAGACGGCCTGTGTAACAATCAGGCGGGTAATATATCCATTAGTAGCGCCAATGGCCTTCAGTGTTCCATAATCGCGAATCCGATCAACCGCAGCGGAATACAAGGTCAACCCGATGATCACAAACCCGACGATGAGGGCAAAGACAATGAGGGTGCCAAACGAGATGGCAATACCGCTGGAAGCTAGTACCGTTATTACGGTCTGTCGCTCAAAGTCCGCCGCTTTCCAGGCCCGGATCCCGTTGATTTCCCGGTTGATAAAATGAATGACCTGTTCCTGGGGGACCGCAGGATCCCAGCGCACCAGATAGGCACTGGCCTTATTGCGGGAAACATTCCCCAGGTAGCGGGCCCGATCAATAGTCGTGAATCCGACTACGCCTCCAAAGGTGCGAAAGCCCTTCGTGTTCCCTGCTACAAATACTTTTTTGCCATTAAACTCAAAATAGTCCCCGATTTCCACGTCCCCCAGGGCATCCTGGTCGAAATAATCAGTAACCACAGCACCATCGCGCAGCATAACTTCCGGCGACACGGTCGCTACCGATCGGGGCCAGCCCGCAAATTCAGGATATTGGGTGCCTACCAGTGTAATACCACTGGATTTGCCATTGGCGAATTTGGCCGATCCGCTGGCAAGTACAATAGGATAGGCTTTAACGACCCCTTCAATACTCTCCAGTTCTTTGCCGACACGAATATCCAAAGTGGCCAACGCATTGGCATTAGTCGTTTTTTCATCAACTACCCAAATGTAATCCGGATTATTACGGACATAAGCACTCATGGCATTGGTCAGGAAAATAAAGATCCCGGCCTGCTGCCCGATCAGAAAGACCGACAGGATAGTGCCCGCCAGTGCCCCAATGGATTTAGGCTTATCGTAGATGATGAACTTCAGCGCTGTCTTAAACATAACACAATTGCTTTGCCAGCATTACAAAACCGATACTTAACGATCCAACCGGATTACGCACTCTACCCGGGCCCCTATCAGGAGAGGAGCATCCGCAGGAAGTTCAACCTGAACCTCCCGCACCCGCCGGTCTTCCAATTCATCCGGTTGACCGCTGAACAATGACTTTTTCTTGAGGTAATCACCAGCGAAAACCACTTTTCCGGTAGTTAGCACGTCGGTCTCTCCCTGGTTGCGGATATCAACAGCCAGGCCGGTATGTACCCGGCTTGCAAACAGCTCATCCACCTCGGTAAGGGCCATCAGGGGGCCATCGGGGGCGAAGTCGCCAATAGCTGTGGTATTATTGAGGAAAGTACCTTCCCGAATATCAACCGAGAGAAACGTGCCACTCAGTGGAGCTCGTATTACCCTGCGGCCGAGCATCGTTTGTGCGTATTGAATATCCGCTTCCAATTCCAGCACCCGTTGTTTTTCCTGTTCTACCTGTACCCGGGCTTCAGCCAGCTGTTTCGTCAGTTGCTCGACCTGAAACCGGCTATCCGCCAGTGCCTGTTCGGTTAGCGCCTTACCCGCCGCCAGGTTTTCGTTACGTTGTAAGTCTGCCCGGGCTTTATCCAGTTCCGCCTGGCGGGTAGCCACGACAGCCTGAGCACGACGGATCGCTGCTTGTTGGGTTCCCAACCGGCTTTGCGCCTGGCTCACCTGTGCGCGTTCTACGGCATCATCGAGATCAACAATAATGGCCCCGGCCTCCACGTGCTGCCCTGCAGCAATACGAATCCGGGTAATAACACCACTTACCTCAGCATTGATGGACCTTAACCGCGCCAATGGCTCTATTTTCGCTATGCCGACTACTTCACTTACCTCCATCGTATCGCGCAAGACGACCTCATCTCCGGTGCTTGCTTCCGGGGCCGAAGCTGTATCCGGGGATTTCCCACATCCTAGACTAATACATGCCAGCAAAAAGCCAACCAATGCAACCTTTCCTACCGCGAAATGACCTCGTTGAATATCTCTTTCTTCTTGCATCTTCGTAAAATCTTTCGATTAGTTTTCTATGTTTTTGACTTCATGTACAAAGCCATTTCGGACCTCCACAATTCGATGGGCGTATTTTTGCAACCGGGGGTCGTGGGTAACAACGGCGACTGCTTTGCCAGCGTCCGCCAGACTGCGTAACTCCTCCATTACTACCTCCAAAGAGCCCTTGTCCAGGGAGGCAGTCGGTTCATCACAAAGGATCATTTTCGGTTCGGTTACCAATGCCCGCGCCACAGCAATCCGTTGTTGCTGCCCGCCGGATAGTTGTTTGGGTAAGTTTTTGCGGCGATCCACCATCCCTACCAATTCCAGTGCTTCGTCTACCCGCTGCCGGGCCTGACGCCCGGTGATTCCCTGTAGTTTTAACGGCATCATGACATTCTCCTCCGCAGTCAGTGGGGCTAACAGATTGAAATTTTGGAACACAAAACCAATGGTTTGCAAACGCAAACCCGCTAATGCCTTTTGCCCGAGATGATTGATTTCCTGACCGTCCACCCACAATCGGCCCGTTGTTGGATAAATCACACACCCCAACAACGACAACAAGGTCGTTTTCCCAGATCCGGAGGGACCATTAATAAGCAATAACTCTCCCGTTTGTAAATCAAGGGTTGTGGGTTGCAAGGCAACAATTTCCTGATCTCCCACCCGGTATACCTTGCTAACGCCTTCCAGTCTGGCGATCATAAGACTAGTTTTTACGAATCTAACTCAATATGGAACCGAATAACTCCGTACCCGTTCATTTATTTACTACTATTTTGCAAAATAGTTGGTTTTTATCCATAAGCTAACCCAGTGGTCGATCAGGTTTCAAATTGCGGATTGGCGATGGTTATTAAGTGAGGAGTGAAGGGTGAAGGGGTGAGGACCGCCTAACCTGGGCTTCGGCAGGCGACCCTTCTGCACTAAAGTTTCGGCGGGCGAAGGGAAAATGAGAAAAACGAGTAACCAGCCACCAGTTACCAGCTACCAGAAAACGAGCAACGAATAACAAGTAACGAAAAATTTACCCGCCTCCGGCGGGCCAGAAACCCTTGTACAGACAAATACCGTTTGGAATCGAAAGATTCCTGCGAAGAGCAGGCTTGAGATGGCGTCTAGTCCGCGACGCCATGCCTTATAATTGCTTAGTTGAAGAAGCGCTAGTTCGTTTTGGACTTGATGACGATCACGCCATTGGCCCCACGAACACCATAGATGGTGGTTTCACTTGCGTTTTTGAGCACCGTTATGTTCGCGATATCATTGACATTGATCACCTGGGCGATTTGGTTAAAATCGGTTCCAATGGCCACCCCATCCAGTACAAATAAAGGATCTGAATCCCCGATAATAGAGTTGCTCATGGCCCGCACCCGAACTGATACACTATTCCCCCGACCGGTAACGTATAACCCTGGTATCCGCCGCAGGTAGTCGTCCAGGCCAATAAATGACTGATTGCTACTGGCTTGAGCGATTCCATTCTCATTGGTGACCTGGGTATCCTGACTCCGGCCAGCACTAACACCTTGAGAAGATCCGCAACCGTAGGTTAATGCTGCGGCTAGTAGCAGTGCAGCAATGAGACTTTGCGAATATTTCATGTTTTTCTTTTCAAGTTAGCGCTTTCCGGTGGTATGTATTCAACTTTTTCTCGCTATTCGACCAGCATCAGACAAATTCTGCGGTTATCGATTTGGGCGGCGAATTCCCTCCTCTGCAACGGACAACCAATAGGAATCAAGATAATCGCCAATATCGATCCGGGAGTCTGCAGAGAGCAGTTTAAACCGACGGACAAGGGAAAGAATATCCTTTTGCTTAGATTCAAAATACTGTAGGGTAGGTTCCAGTTCCTGGTCGGTATAAGGAAGTGCGAAAAGCATCCTTTCCCGAACCGAGATCAACCCATAATTGGAGTCGGGTGACGCGTAACTGGAATTCACTATACCTGAAAAATCAAAATCATAAGGTACTAACTTGTAGGGCCCGCCATCTTTTGGGACGAGTAACATCAGGTTGCGAGCCATTGGAATTGACCAATCCGTATTACCAATCAGGTATTGGAACATGACCATGGTTCGCAGGTTGGCCGGGTCAAATTGATTCAGGGGTACAGAAAAGCAATCTTCACAAATTTTACTCTTATAGCGGTCGGCAGTTGTTTTTTCATCCTCCACCAGGATCCCCCAGGCAGTAAATTTATTTCCGGTTTGGGTATCCCGATAACGGATCCGCAGTAGCTGTACCCGAATGTGTACAGGCGAGAGACGGGCGTAAAGCTGATATACGAGATACTCTCTTAGCAAGTTTTCTTTACCTTCAGGCCCGTCAACGCAGTGGGTTACCAACTTAAACTCGTCATGTTTGCGCAGCCCCAAGGCTTTGAGGTCCTCTTTGGGAAAATTGAGCTTAAGGGGTGGAAAAACGCAGTTCTTACGGCGGTATTTCCCCCGGGAACGAATTTTAATCTCCATATCCAGGCTACGGCCCAAGGCATCTTCACACCTAAACTGAGCAGGTAGATAATCATTGGTGTTCTTCTGATCGAGCAATTGAGTCAGATCCAGATCCAGATTTACATCTACCACTTCTCCGTAGTTGAGTAAATCAAACAGCGTCAGTTTAGTAGAATCTTCACCTGCCGAAACTGGTGGTTCCTGGCCAAACCCGGCAACGCTGAATCCCGATAGAACCAGAAACATAGGCAGTGTTAACATCAAGCCATATTGAGTTTTGCGCTGGTTCCGAAGAGCATCCAAAAACGGAAATAACAGCAACCACTTGCAACGCATAGGTAGGGTTTAAATCAATGATGGGGCTACTCCCCGGAAACGCAAGAGGACCCGCGTTTAACCAATTCAAGTATCATTCTATCTTTGCAAAGGTGCGTTTTTTTTAGTTGAAAACAGATCAGGGTTATCACGAACTTGTAAAAGCGAATTTACTAGTCGTTTCATCAATGATGATAATGCCAGGGGTTGCGGGTTGATATTTCAAGCCGTTTTCAAAAGTTACTTTTGAGGACTTCATACAGTTGGTTTATTGGGTATTCAAATAGTTTCCTACAAATTACCTGATTTAGCCAGCAATTGTCGACCAGTCCTTAGAGGGTTGTCTATCCCTGATCTTTCTCTCTTTTCCCGTTGGTTTTTTTCATAAAAAACTAAATGTCAGGTTTTTAAACCTTAAATATATCCCCCTCACCCCTCCTTTCATCGATAATCGTCCCGAAAGGCCATACCTATCAGGTAGCTAACCCAGCCCTTTTCCGGTGACTTTCAAGATACGGGGACTGATGTCGGGAATTTTTCCAACCTCCTTGGACAAGGTATATTCTGTATGAGTCAGATATGGTATATTTGCCCCACAAAAGCAAACTCATGTTCACAATAAACATTTACCTACGTTTCGCTCTCATCGCCATTTGCCTCCTGGGAGGTATTGCATTATCCATTGCCTTTGGCTTTTGGTATGCTTTTCCCTTCCTGCTAATTGGCCTTGCTTTATTGGTAGGTTACGTACTGCTTGGAACGGTTCAATCTGCAGCAATGCTGATGCAGAACAACGATTTCGATGGTACTGAAAAGCGGTTGAATTTAACATTGAACCCCAATTGGTTATACACTACCAATCGGGCGTATTACTACATGATTAAGGGTTCCATCGCTTTATCGCGTAAGGATATGGAGCAGGGAGAAGCCCTGCTGAAGAAAGCTCAGGAGATAAACGTTCCTACGGATAACGAAAAGGCCATGATTGAGCTCCAGCTGGCGAATATCAGTGCAAACAAAAGCAAGTGGAAACAGGCCGAAATCCACTTACGCAACATCAAGCAGCTCAAGGTGACCGAGCCTATGGTGAAGGAACAAATCAAGCAACTGGAAAAAGCCATGCAAAACCAGGGGCAAGTCAAGGCAGCCACTCGCATGGGTGCTCAGGGACGCAATATGCTCCGCCAGGGGGGGAAAACCAAGCGTCGGCGCCCGCCTATGCAATAGCGTTACTGGTTTTTAGTTACTGGTTACCAGTAACTAAAAACCAGAACCAGTAACCAGTAACTAGTAACCAACCAACTACTTCACGACCAGCCCATTGCCAAAGCCGGCAGTCCAACTCACAAAGTCGAGTTTTCCTTCCCCGTTTTCGGCTAACAGGATCATGCCCTGAGATTCGATACCCCGCAATTTCCGGGGCGCCAGGTTAGCAACGATAACCACCTGCTTTCCAGCCAGCGACTCCGGTGTATAGTGCTCAGCAATACCACTAACAATCGTACGCGTTTCAAATCCCAGATCTACGGATAGCTTAAGTAGCTTATCCGCTTTGGGCACCCGTTCGGCGGCGACAATAGTGCCTGTACGCAAATCCAACTTGGCAAAATCATCATACTGAATTTCTTCCTTCACCGGTTCATGCGCAGTGATGGGTTGTTCTGCTTCCATAATCTCTTGTAATTTTAAACGCTGACGATCAATAATTTCCAGACGGCTGGAATCTTTACGGTCATTAATTTTGGGAAAAAGCACGGTAGGCTCTCCCAGGCGATGTCCGGTAGCCAGTAGCGGCTCTCCTGCGGCAACCTTGTCCAAGGTAGCTGATAATTCGCCCGGAGCAACCGGGGCCAGACCCAGGACTTCCCGGATACGGGGAGCGGTGAAGGGCAGAAAAGGTTCTAGCAGTACCGCTAGCAAGGCGACCACCTGTACCGATACAAACATACATTCTTTGACCTCCTCACTATCGGGGTCTGTTTTCCAGATGGCCCAGGGTGATTTATCCTGCAGATAGGTATTCCCAAAGGAACTTATTTCCATGACCAGCTGAATAGCATTTTTGAAGCTAAAGCGTTCAATCTCCAACTGCCACTCCTCTACCAAGCGCCGAACGGACAGTAACTCCTCACTTAGATCAACCTGCACCTCGGGTAAAACTCCATCGTAGTATTTTTGGGTCAGTACCAGTACGCGGTTAACAAAATTGCCCAGGTTATCGGCAAGTTCTTTATCGTAAAAGTCCACAAAGTCATCCCAGCGAAAATCACTGTCCCGATTTTCGGGCAGATTGCGTACTAATGCGTAGCGCAGAGCATCTTCCTTGTTTGGAAAATCGCTGAACTCCTCCAGGTACTGGTGTTGTTCGATACCCCAGCCCCGAGACTTAGAAAATTTTTGCCCCTCAAAATTGAGGAACTGGTTAGCCGGAACATTACGAGGGAGAACAAAATCGCCATGCGCTCGCAGCATAGCCGGGAAAACTATACAATGGAAAACAATATTGTCCTTACCAATAAAGTGAATAAGCTCAACATCATCGCCCCCCTTCCAGTAGTCTTCCCAATTAAGGCCCTTCTCCTGGGCCCATTGCTTGGTAGCAGAGATATAACCAATAGGGGCGTCAAACCAAACATAAAGCACCTTGCCCTTTGCTTCCGGCAAGGGAACCGGAATGCCCCAATCCAGATCCCGGGTTATAGACCGGGGTTGTAGCCCCCCATCCAACCACGAAAGGCATTGGCCGACGACGTGTTTTTTCCACTGTTCCGCCTGATGATGTGGTACTCCGGCAATTGTTCCCTCCGCAATCCACTCACGCAACCAGGCTTCGTGCTTATCCAACCGGAAATACCAATGTTTGGTTTCCCGCAAAACCGGCGAGTTTCCGCTAATCGTCGACCGGGGGTTGATAAGCTCTAGCGGTGATAACGCTGAGCCACAGTTCTCGCATTGATCACCGTATGCTTCCTCATGGCCGCATTTGGGGCAAGTCCCAACGATATAGCGGTCAGCCAGGAATTGATCGTACTCCTCATCGTAGTACTGCTCAATGACTCGCTCATCAAACTGGTCTCCCTGATTATAAAGGGTAGTGAAAAAATCCTGAGAAGTTTGATGATGCAGCGGCGTGCTGGTTCGATGATAATAATCAAAGGATATCCCCAGCGCTGCAAATGTATTTTTATTCAGCGCGTGGTACTTGTCGATAATCGCCTGAGGCGAAACTCCCTCTTTTTTAGCCCGGATCGTAATGGCAGCACCATGCTCATCGGATCCACAAACCCAGACCACGTCCTTCCCAAGCAGGCGTAAATAGCGGACGTAGATGTCTGCGGGTAGATAAGCCCCCGCCAAATGTCCCAGGTGTAAAGCACCGTTCGCATAAGGTAGTGCCGAAGTAATAAGGTATCTTTTACTCATGAATTGTATTTTTTATCGAATCCAGCTGCCTTGTAAATCTGTTCAACAAAGGAGATTCGCCGCCGCGAATATAAGGGTTTAACATTTGGCAAAAGGCCTGAAGAAGCTTGATTTTATTGAAAAATAATACCAGGCCTCTGCTTTAACAAGTTGAAAACTTGCGATTTTAAGTCAGAGATGTTATCTTTAATTCGCTGTATCTGGTTTTAATAAAAAATCAGGGTTTTCTTTGGGAGCAATGTTGCACTTTTTTCAAAAGTTTTTATTTTTGCTCCACATTTCAATTTGCCAAAAGAATAGGTTCGTCCTATTTAAAGATTATAACTGGGGTTTAGTTTTACAGAAAGGTGTGGAGCACTCTGTGCATCCCACCTTTCATTTTTTTACCAGAATTGTTCGCCTGACGCATTCCTCGGAAATTTCCTTGTCGAAATTCTTATTTTGCTTACCGATTGTATACCCCTCAGAAAATAGTTTGCAAATTTTCAGCTTGCTATCTTTGCCCAAGGCCAGCGCTGCAATAACTCCACAAACTACCACGTGAGGAGTATAGTTTTCTTCAAACAAGGATTCGGGCATATCTGTTCCCGGCTATCCCAAAAAATTACTGCATTGGATTTGTTGTTACGCGCTGGCAGTCTGTTTTTGGAAAGGCAAACGCAAAACAATGGAAATTAGTCCCATCCAGGCCAGGCTGCCCATCGTGGACCGTATTGCTGATACCAGCACCTTTTTCACCAAGGTTCGCGATGCCTACAGCGACTACGTTGCTCAGGGGGCATATTATCCCCTTGCCGCCCCGGCATGTTATTGCTACGAAATTACCGTTGGCCCCCGTTCCTATACGGGTATCATCGCCGGAGTCGCCACTACTGATTATTTACGGGGGGCTATTCGCCGCCACGAAAACACATTGGTTGAGCGTGAGCAGGTACACCTGCAATTAATGCAGGACCAGGGTGCTATGTTAAAACCCATTTTGCTGGCCTGCCCTGAACTACCCACTTTAGCCCGTTGGGTAGCCAACCACCGCCAGGGCCCTCCGATCCAGGAGGTCTACTTCCCTGGAGAGGATCAAACCCATCGCATTTGGGCGATAACCGAACCTGTAGCTATTGAGCAATTAGTCCTTCTTTTTCGCCAGCGAATCCCCCACTGTTACCTCGCCGACGGGCACCACCGCTGTGCAACCAATGCTGCTCTTTACGAGCAAAGTAACGGCCAGAACCATCAACAATTACTGGCAGCCTTCTTCCCGGGTAGCGACCTGGCAATCCACAGTTTTAACCGGGTGGTGGACCTTAAGCCCGAGTGGTCGGCAGCCGAATTGCTGGAGGCCCTGCGCCCCCTGGGAACCATCAGTCCGTTGAGCATCCCCCAGGGGCCTGCCATTACCCACGAAATGACCCTCATTGCTGATAAGCGCTGGTATCGCTTCCGCTGGCATGAGTCTATCCTGGAACAAGCCAGCGGCCCGGGTTCCGTAGTCCTGGATACTGACCTGTTAAATCACCATATCCTGCGCGATATCCTGGGGGTAACCGATGTACGCTCCGATCCGAGATTGCAATACCTGGAGAGCCCCCGCGGCCTGGATGATTGGTACCACGCTACCGTCGATAAACCCAACCGCGTTGGCTTTGGTCTTTTTCCCATTTCCCTGCAGGATATCATGCTGATAGCCGATCAGGGGCGCTCACTCCCCCCTAAATCCACTTGGTTTGAGCCGCGAATGAAAACAGGTCTGGTGGTTCTTCCCTTCCCATAATTGTAACTTTTTCCCGTTCTTTAGCCCGGTTTTTATTCTTTACTAATGGACCTGCTATGAAAAAATTTAGCGCCGACTGGATATATACCCTTCAGGGAGACCCTCTGCCCCAGGGAGTAATTGTCACGGATGACCACGGAAAAATCCTGCACCTCGGACAACGCAGTGATTTTGATACAAGCGAGATAGCCATTTTCCCCGGGTTAATTACGCCCGGCTTCATTAATGCGCACTGCCATTTGGAGTTGTCCCACATGAAAAATAAGGTAGCTACCGGTACCGGGCTACTCCCCTTCCTCCGCAATGTGGTGGCTTTCCGCGACATCCCCCTTGAGGAGATTCACGCTGCCATCCAGGCCGGTGATCAGGAAATGCAGCGCGAAGGAATCGTCGCCGTTGGTGATATCTGTAATAAGCTCGACACAGCAGCCTGCAAGGGGCAAAGCCCCATCCGCTATTACTCCTTCGTGGAAATGTTTGACTTCATGCAGGATAATCTGGCCGAAGCTACTTATCAGCAATACCGCGCTGTTTATGATGGGCAAAGCACTGATGCCGGTAACCGGAAAAGCTGTGTTCCACATGCTCCCTACACGGTTTCGGATCAGTTGTATGCCCTCATCAATGCCACCAACCAACCCGGCGACACGGTCAGTATCCACAACCAGGAAACGCCAGCGGAGGATGAGCTCTTTGCCAGCAAAACCGGCGGGTTCCTCGATTTTTACCAGCAGTTTGGCTTTTCATTGGACCATATACCTCCAACCGGGAAAGCATCCATTTACCACGCCATTCAGCACCTCGATCCGCAGCGGCGCACCCTTTTCGTCCACAACACCCTGACCAGCTCTGACGATATCCGGGCGGCCCAGGCGTGGGGGCAAGCAGGTGTCTACTGGGCTACCTGTCCTAATGCCAACTTATATATCGAAAACCGGTTACCCTACTACCTGCATTTTCTCGACACCAATGCCAAGGTATGCATCGGCACGGATAGTCTTACCTCCAATTGGCAACTCTCTGTCCTGGAAGAGATGAAAACGATTGCCCGCTATCAATCGTACGTTCCCTTCCCTACCTTGCTTCGTTGGGCAACCCTCAATGGCGCAGAGGCTTTAGGTATGGAAGAAGATCTGGGCAGCATTGCCGTGGGAAAAACACCAGGATTAATCCTTTGGGATGCCGATCCGCAAATGCCACTGGCACCGGCAACGACCGTGCGGAGGTTGATTTGAGCCAAGGGAGAAATCAGAAACTTGCCCCGACTGCCTCGGGTGAGAAATGGGAAATAGGAAATGAGACGTGAAAATGTAGAGTGTTTGCCACCATGCATCACCCTTCACTCAAAAGATTGATAATCAACTACAAGATTGATTCCCCGTTCAGATCTGTGGTTAATACTTCGCTCATGTAGTCGAAAAAAGGGCGCATTGCCTGGAAGGTTATAGCCACCTCGTTCAGGAAATTATCCTGCAACACCTCCGCATCTGTAAAAGGCCGGCTAATAAGCAATTGTTTCTTGCGCAGGAGGTCGATAGCCGGATGATCCTGGGTATACCCTTGGGGCGCCGTCTTTAGTTCATCTCCGCGTAAGGTGCCAAAATAGTTGATAAACTCCGGAGCAGCCATAATCTTGCGAATGGGCTGATCATCGAGGGCGAATTCTTCGCGAATACGCTTAAGGTCCTGGGAATTAGGATCCCAGAACCCGCCACCGGCAAAACACCCCCCGGGTTCAATGTGGAGGTAATAGCCTCCCCGCAACTGGGCGGTAGCCCGCTGAAAGCCTGCACCCAGATTGGTTTTGTAGGGTGATTTATCTTTCGAAAAGCGCACATCCCGGTAAATCCGAAACGGTTTGGCGCTCTCGATAAGATCCGTTTTATTCATTTCCGCTTCCAGCGCTTTGACAAACGCCTGCATATTTTTCCAGGCCCGGTCATAATGGGCTTTGTTCGCCTGAAACCAATCCCGGTCGTTGTTGACCCGGATATCGCGAAGGAACTGCAGCGTGGAGGGTTGAATGTTCATGTTGCTAATTTTTACCAGGACAAAATGCTGTTGAGTGCAGCAGATATAACGGTTGGTTCTTTTCCTTTATGCTTTCAAGTTAGGTAATTTCCTGAAAAGCCATCAATCCCGGGTAAATCAGTCATACTGATACCGATTAAAAAAGGACAGGAAAATCAGGGTGCCTGAGCACCCCTATTTTCCTGTCTCAGTTTAGCGTTGTACGCTAATCCGTGCCGCTGACATTTTCCGATCCTGAATTGCTCGTACCAGATACATACCCGGGGTAAGATCCTGAACATTGAGTTCAAGATATTCCTCCGTAGCGATCATTCGCCGCAGCAGCCGGCCGTTGAGGTCATAAAGTTCTACCTGTGCCCCGGGAGCAAGAGCCGTAATCAGCAACACATCACTTACGGGGTTAGGCTGTACCTGAAGGGGCTCTACCCGGCCGTCCAAATCCCGGTTGCTCGTAGTCGTATTGAACCCACTGAAGAAAATGGCACTATTCAGCAGGGCTGGAATCACACAACCCGTATGGTTAAGCGTAGAATCCAGATCGCGAGCCAGCACATCAGGAGCTCCATTGGCCTGCATTTTTGCCTCGGCAACCAGGCTATTGGTATAGACAACCTGATCATCAGCTTTGCAGTAAAAAATGCGCGTAGGGACTTTTGGGGCCCAGTCGTAGGTGTCATTATCGCGCAAAGCTGCACGGAATGGATGGTCAGGATTACTTTCCAAAGCTGCTACCAGCGTGTCCTGGAACATGTAGCGGGGAATTGGTGCGCCATGGTCGGCAACCAGTTGATTAATCAGCAAGGTATTCAGCTCGGAAACACCTATTTCTTCCGAAGCCCGGCGAGCAACCATCGCCGCATAAGGGGCTTTGAACACTTGCTCCAGGCTATCATAGAGGTTGTATACATAATCATAAGCGATCACCACGTGAGGGCCATAGGCTACTGTGCCATAAGGCTGATCACTGAGCAACAACTTGAGCATTTCGCCGGAAACATTATAAGGGCCAGACAGATGCGCTGCTGCAGTTACCGGAAAATCATTGCTGTACTTGGCTTCCAGGTCGCGATGAAGCGCCATACTGGCATGGCCGCCCTGAGAATAGCCCGTTACAAACAATTTATCATTTACTGCAAACCCCGACTGGGCAATAAACGAACGTGCCGCATACATCATGTCCACCGCTGCCGACGATTCCGAGGCCGCGTGAATATAGGGGTGATAACCTTTGGATGTACCCAGGCCCAAATAATCGGGAACAACAGTGGCGAAGCCAAAAGCTGCAAAAGCAGCGCCTGCTTCCCAACCGCCCTTCAGGTTGGAAGGCACATCAGTGCGGGAATCTACCGTACCATGCTGGTACACCAACAAAGGCACGGCAGTGCTTCCTGCCTGAGGCATAATGAACAACCCCGAAGCGGTGTCTGGCAGGCCTTTTACTGAAGTGGTCGTATACGTCATTCGGTATACATCAATCCCATACTGTAACTGTGAGGCATTTGCCCCAAAAATAATACTTAGCAGATCCTTAGACACTGCAGCAACCAGATTAGTCGAAACGACTTCCTGAGCCATGCCCGGCAATGAAAGCATGGCAATAAAGCTGGTAACCAGCGAAAAACGTACAAGTTTATTCATATTGTTGTTTTTATTATATTAAATTCAATAAATCCTCGTGCTAAAACTACAAAATAGGCGGGCTTGAACCCAGCTCTTTATGCGCTTAGTTCTGCTGGTTGACAAAAACGTTGCGTTCTGTTTCCCAGTTTAAACTCGGATAGTCCGCTTCCAGTTCATCCAAAATGGCTAATTGTCGACGAATAAACTGCTGATGAGCATCGCTCCCCGGATCCAAGGGGCGGTGCGCCGCTGCCCGTTGCAAAGTCATGATCCGGGTCAGTAAGTTCCGGGTAGCATCACCGAAAAGGGACCTTTCCAAAAATGACCAAATATAATCAATAGCCACTTCCGATGGATGAAGCAGGTCAGGGCCATAAAAACGATAATCCCTTAAATCATCCATCAGTAGCTCATAAGCTGGGAAATAATGGACAAAGGGTAATTGTTCTTCCATTGCCGCTGCCGCTAACAGTAGGGTGGCCTTGCTGCGTTGGTTTTCGATGGCTCCATCCCGCAGGTGGCGTACCGGACTAACCGTCAGGACTACTTCCAACCCAGGGTTTTCTGCTTTGAGTTGCTCCAGGGGTTTGATAAGCGCAGTACATGTTTCCTCCACTGTCAATCTCCGGCGCTGAAAAAAGGTGCCTGGTAGTTTATGGCAATTCCCTACTATCTTTCCGTTCTCCCGCCATTCCCAAACATGGGCAGTGCCCAGCGTTAACAACAGGCGGTTGCACTCCCGGGAAAAGGTCGTTAAGGGGTCCATAGCACCTTTTATTTGTTGCAATAGCGCCTCTGCGCTTGGTGCCTGAAACTGCCCATGATGGTCAAGGCTATACCATCGTCCCTGAAATTCCCAAAGATCCGCGGGCGAAAAAATCCGCCCTTCCAGGCCATCCTGCAAAATTTTTCCAAGGGAAACCGGATTATATAGGACGCCAAAGGGGTTCACCAGGGTGCTAAACTTGGCTGTTTGCAAGCGGCCCCCCAGGTGCTGGGCGAAACAGGACCCCAGGCAAAGGATGTGATCATGATGATCAAGCTGAAAGGAAAAGGCAGGAATGGGTAACTCCGTACGAAAAGTAGGCATCTTAGCTGGTGGTCAATCAGTCCGTAAAAGAAAAATGCAGACAATCGCCACACCGCCTCCAGCCTAAATCTTTTACTGAGAAAGTGGATATTGCGAATTGTCTTTCGCTTCTTAGCTTAAAGTTAGTATTTTTCGTGCGCTGATGATTAAATTTCTATCCAGCTAGTAGCACATGGGTTTCTTAGACCGACTGTTTCAATCCACGCCCCAAATCCCTGCCGGACCGGACATCCGCTTCGGGAGATACAGTGATTCCTACAAACGACCTGAAAATTATCAGGCCTGGGATCACTCGCTGGAGGCATTTGAAAATGGCAACTACCTGGATTCCTACCGCTTGTTTTTCCGCTACCTGCGCGATGATATTGAAGACAATGTTCATTGGTGGGACGAAGGAGAAGGCATCGCCTTTGAATTGTACCAGGGGTCTAAAAAAATTACCGGTTATGCCGATGCCCAGAAATTGAAAGCGGAAGCCAAAGTAGCTGCTTCTGCCTCCCTCAACGTTGGTTTCATGCGGCGGCTCATTGAAAAAAATTTCGAACTCAGCTACAGCCGCTTTGCCCTCGACGAGGACAATAACATTACCATCCTTTTCGACACCTATACGCTTGATGGCTCTCCCTATAAGCTGTATTACGCCCTCAAGGAAGTAGCCACCAACGCCGATAAGCAGGACGACTTGCTATTGGAGGAGTTCAAAGGCCTGCAACAGGTAAACAATACCCATTTAGTCGACTTGCCCGATGCCGAAAAAGGAGTAAAATACCAATTTCTACAGCGTAGTATCACGACTGTGATGCAGGAATTCGATGCGGGTAAATTACCCCGTGATCAATATCCCGGGGCTTATGCTTACCTGATCCTGCAACTTCTCTACAAACTCGACTATCTGATCAAACCCGAGGGATATACCATGGAAACCCTCGAAAGGCTTCACCGGCAGTATTTCGCGACTGATCAAAAGTCAATCCTGGAAAAGTCCCAACAGATTCTACGTGAGCTTCGCAAATTAAACAATCGCTCCCGCGAAGAATTCTTCCGGGAAATCTACCGCGTGAAGTCCACCTTTGGGATAACCCTGCATGTTAACCACGACCGCGTAGCTAGTTTTATTGAAAATGAAATGGCCAATTTCGATTGGTATCTCGATAATGGCTACCCGCAGTTTGCACAGGCGATTCCCAGTTACATTGCTGGCTTTTGCCTGTTCAACTATGCTACACCCCAACCCGACCGTGATTTATTTCACCTCTATTTTCAGATCATCGAAGCGGAGTACTTCCAGCAACTCGGTTTCAAGCTGGACTACGTTGACCCCGCCTCCCAAACCTTACAAAAGAAGAATATTAAGCGTGCCATTGAGCAAATTGTAGAAAACAATAAAGCCCGGTATTCCAAAATGCGACCGGCTACCGGCATTCTTGACTATTCATCCCTCACCCATTTCTCCAAATCCTTTATGCTGATGATGAAGGATTTAGACCTCACCAGTCGCTTTTAATTGCCCCAAAAGTGCGGCCAAAGCTGAACCGGCGTCAATAGCCTGTTGTTTTGCTTGATAGTAACCCTTACCATCCCTGACTGTCAAAAACCATGTTCCATGACTGCCACAACACAAGCGATATATACCCTTTTGGAAGAAGTAGCTGATCCGGAAATTCCCGTCCTATCTGTACTCGATTTAGGTATTGTGCGCGATGTTACGCAGGAGCCCGACGGCACCACCGTCGTCACCATTACCCCAACCTATTCGGGTTGCCCTGCGATGAATACCATTGAAGTAAATATCCGGGCAGTATTGCAGGAGGCAGGTTACGAGCAGGTGAAGGTCCGTACGGTCCTCAGTCCAGCCTGGACTACCGACTGGATGAGTGAAGCCGGGCGAGAAAAGCTCCGGGCTTACGGAATAGCCCCACCCGAACGTGGCACCGTCGACAAGGGGGCTTTGTTCCAGGAAGCCCGCCCCATTCCATGCCCGCTCTGCGGTTCGGCAAATACCGAAATGATCAGCCAATTTGGCTCCACCGCCTGTAAATCGCTGCACCGCTGCCTGGATTGCCGCGAGCCATTCGATTACTTTAAATGCCACTAAGCGCAAGCGCTGGCCACCGGCAGCAGCCTAAAATCATTATCTTTAACCAGACAAATGTTTGGGCCTTCGTTCGATGACCTACAACAAAAAAACTATGGAAGAACCCATTTTACTGGAAATCCAGGACCAGGTAGCCCGGATCACCCTTAACCGGCCTACGGTTTTCAATAGCTTCAACCGGGCAATGGCGCTAGCCTTGCAGGAAGCCCTCGATCAATGTGCCGCAGAACCGGGTATTCGCGCCGTTCTGCTGATCGGAGCGGGCAAAGCTTTTTGTGCTGGTCAGGATCTCAACGAAGTTATCGGGGAAGGGGCTCCTTCCTTTGAAACCATCCTGGGCGAACATTATAATCCGATCATTGAAAAAATGCGGGCCCTGGAAAAGCCGATCGTGGTGGGGGTCAATGGCGTAGCTGCTGGCGCAGGTGCTAATATTGCACTGGCCGGCGATATTTTAATTGCTTCCGAACACGCTTCTTTTATCCAGGCATTCAGCCGCATTGGCCTTGTTCCGGATTCGGGGGGTACCTTTTTCCTGCCCCGCCTGGTAGGGTGGCATCGCGCTACGGCACTCATGATGCTGGGAGATAAGATTGACGCCCTGGAAGCCCAGGCGATGGGAATGGTTTACCGCGTCGTCCCGGCTGAAAAATTTGCCGATGAAGCCTGGGCACTGGCCACCCGGTTGGCCGCTATGCCTACCCGGGCACTGGGATTGACGAAACGGGCGCTCAACTGCTCAATGACCTACGACCTCGACCGCCAGCTGGCCCTCGAACTGGAGTTCCAAACCCTGGCCGGCCAAACAGCCGACTACCGGGAAGGGGTGCAAGCTTTTTTAGAAAAACGAACAGCCCGGTTTACAGGACAATGATCGCTAATGGACACCCAAAAGCAACCCAATAATGGCACCTGATCCTTCCGACGATCGTACCCGGCCCCAGGTGCGCACGGGAGTGCCTCCGCCAGCTGCTGTCAACCCCCATTGGCAGCATAAGGCCCGCACAGCCCCCAGCCTTGAGGACTATGTAGCCGGAATTCTGGCCGGTGATCGTGTCATGTTAGGGCGCGCCATTACCCTCGTGGAAAGTAAACGCAGCGACCACCAGCAACTAGGACAACAAATTATTGAGCGCTGCCTGCCCCAGGCAGGTCCATCCGTACGTATAGGCATAACAGGAGTACCCGGAGTGGGTAAAAGCACCTTCATCGAAGCCTTTGGCTTACAACTCCTCGCTGCCGGAAAACGACTGGCGGTGCTGGCGGTCGACCCCAGCAGCCAACGCACCAAGGGCAGCATTCTGGGCGATAAAACCCGCATGCCGCAATTGGCCACCGCCCAGGAAGCCTTCATTCGCCCCTCCCCTGCCGGCGATTCGCTGGGCGGCGTAGCCCGCAAATCGCGGGAAACAATTATGCTTTGCGAGGCAGCCGGTTATGATACTATTCTGGTAGAAACGGTGGGCGTAGGGCAATCGGAAGTAGCTGTACACGCCATGGTTGATTTTTTCCTCCTGCTCCTTATTCCCGGTGCAGGTGATGAATTGCAGGGCATAAAACGCGGCATTGTTGAGATGGCCGACTTACTGGCCGTCAATAAAGCGGATGGTGACAATATTCCCCGGGCCAAACGCGCCCAGGCCGAATACCGCAACGCCCTGCATTTGTTCCCACCAACACCCAGTGGCTGGACCCCACCCGTGGTTACTTGTTCCGCACTAAGCGGTGAAGGCCTGGGCGATATCCAAACCCAGCTCCAGCAATACCTCGAGCTGGTAAAAAATAATGGATACTTCGACCAGCGCCGCAGCGAACAAGCTACTTATTGGTTACATCAGGCCATCGAACAGCAATTGGGTGACTTATTCCTTGCCCACCCGTCAGTAAAAAAAGCTTACCCCCAACTTGAACAAGCAGTTCTGCGGGGGGATATTTCTGCTTTTCAGGCAGCCGAACAGCTAATTACTTTGTTCCGTCAGGAAAAATGAGCGATTCGCGGAAAATGCTTTGCCTTTACCACGAAAAAGCTGGAACTTTCCATCATTATTATTTTCAACTCAAAATGCCAAATTTCATGAAATCATTAACCCTCTCTGTGGTATTAATCGTTCTCGGGCTCATCGTCCTGGCTACCGGTTGCAATACCTACAATTCCTTTGTCAACCTTGATGAAGAAGTTGAAAATTCCTGGAGCAAGGTTCAATCGGCCTACCAACGGCGTGCCGACCTGATCCCCAACCTCGTCAATACCGTGAAAGGGGTCGCCAATTTTGAACAAAATACCCTGACCGCCGTAGTGGAAGCCCGCGCCAAAGCTACCAGTGTCAATATTGACCCTAGTAAAGCTACGCCTGAACAACTGCAGGCCTTCCAGGATGCCCAGGCAGGGTTGTCCTCGTCGTTGGGTCGCTTGCTCCTGGTATCAGAAAACTACCCCGAGCTGAAAGCCAATCAATCCTTCCTCGAACTTCAGTCGCAACTGGAAGGAACTGAAAACCGGATCAAGGTAGCCCGCGACCGCTATAATGATGTGGTCACGGAATATAATAAAAAAGTGCGCCGCTTCCCGGCGAGTGCTTTTGCCGGCCTCTTCGGGTTTTCCCAACGCACCCAGTTCCAGGCTGCCGAAGGAGCAGAGAACGCTCCCACGGTCAATTTCGAATAAAAGGGATGCCCACAACGCCAACCTGATTTGAGGCTGGCGTTGCAGTCCTCCTGATCACCGGGAGAAGGATTGATCTTTGCTGTTCAGCCCTTCTCCCTACCGTTAAGCTACGTCCATGATTCACTTTTTTACGCAGGAAGACGAAAAACGTATTATTGCCGCCATTCGGGCCGCCGAAGTACAAACGTCCGGTGAAATTCGGGTGCACCTGCACGAGGATATTCAATTACCCGTAATGGACGAAGCCAAAGTTGTTTTTTTACGCCTGGGCATGCAGAAAACCCAGGCACGCAATGGGGTGCTTTTCTTTATCGTTCCTCAGAAAAACACCTTTGCTATTTTAGGGGACCAGGGCATCAATGCCGTAGTACCCCCCGATTTTTGGGACAGTATCCGTGATTTATTACAGGGACATTTTCGCGAAGGGCGTTTTGCCGAAGGCCTGTGCCAGGGTATTCTGGCAGTAGGTGAAAAACTGCGCGAGTTCTTCCCCTACCAGACCCAGGACGATATCAACGAACTCCCCGACGACATTTCTTATGGGGATAGTACCCCCCGTTAGGCGAGTACTCCCCGAAGCCTGCCGAAAAAACTGGCTTTCCATAACGCCTACTCCTACTTTGGCATCATCGTCAAAAATCACTTACATGAAACCGTACTTAGCCGTTTTTTCCTTATTGATTACGCTGCTGGCTTTTGCGCCGGCTGGCCAGGCTAAGGAAATTCCTCCCCGATCGGCTACACTGGTGACCGACTATGCAGGCCTGCTTTCCGTTGCAGAACGGCAAGCACTAGAGCAAAAGTTAGTCGCCTACGATGACTCCACATCCACCCAGATTGCCATTATCATTGATCGGTCGCTGGAGGGAGAAGATATTTTTGATTACTCCTTCCGACTGGCCCAGGCCTGGGAGATTGGTACCGAGGGTAAAGACAACGGTATTCTCTTGTATATCGCCCTTGACGACCGCCAGTTGTACATTCATACCGGCCCGGGAGTTCAGGGCTACTTACCTGACAATATCGCAAAACGCCTGATCGAAAACACGCTTAAACCTGCCTTTCGCGAAGGTGCTTTTTATGCAGGCCTGGACCGGGTTACCACAATCATGATTCAATTGGGGAACGGCACCTATACCAATGACAAACCCCAATCGAATGGCGCTCCCAACATTTTCATCATCCTGCTGATCGTATTTCTCGTCATCGTCATCTACGGTATGTTTAATGACCGGGGTAACAACGATGATGATGACGGCGGCGGTTACTACCGCGGTGGCCGGTACGACTACGACCCCTATACCTCCCGGCGCAGTCGTGGGGGCGGCTGGATTTTCCTCCCAGGCGGTGGCGGCAGTGGGGGCGGTGGTTTTGGCGGTGGCGGCTTCGGCGGCTTCGGGGGAGGCGGCTTTGATGGCGGTGGCGCCGGAGGGGGCTGGTAATGTCAAAACGAACAATCGAATGCCTCAACAGCCTGAAAAATTTAAACTGATTCCCCCTAAGGCCTTCAGGGTTTTACTGGGGGTTGGATGCTTGTTTTTTTTCTTAACCAGCTGCACCCCACGCCTGCAGTCCTACTGGCTAAGCGAACTGCAGGTGATTCGCACTGCCGCACCGGTTACCCCGCCTGGAGCTAATCCGGTCGATCGCATGGTTCGCTTCCGCACAACTAACTCCTGCGGCGAACTCACCGACTATGAGCCTGACCCGGAGCATTTGAACTATTTCCCTGAAAAGCAGGTGCGCGTTAATTTCCACTTCGTCAATAGCGCCAGCGGCCTGCATAATTATGAGTACCAGCAAGCGTACGACTTCATCGAAGGATTGCTCATTTCTGCCAACAAAGACCTCGCCCAAAACAATGCCTCCTGGTTGCCTTACGGCAATGATCTGCCGGTATTACCTACCCGGTATCAGCTTAAACTTACCCCCGACCCTGCGATTCCCAACGACCGGGGCATCTATTTCCACTACGACGATGAGGTCTGTTTTTATGTGCACAAGGGCGCCAATAACAATCTCAACGATCGGCGCGTAATTGAGCGTTATGCAGTCCGGCCTGATTCCGTGCTCAATATCTTCATCATGCCCCACCATCCCGATAGCGTGGCTTCGCCAACCTACAAAGCGGGTTCCGTAGGTGTGATGGTCGGGAATTGCATCAAAATTGCCGGCCCCTTCGAAGAAAAACGTCCTTCGTGGGTATATCGCGGGCTGTTCAACCACGAGATAGGCCACATTTTCGGCCTTACCCATGCCTGGCAAGCGGATGGTTGCGATGATACGCCCCAACACCGGCAGCCTTGCTGGAACCGCACCGACGAACCGCCCTGCGACACAGCTGCCTCCAATAATGTCATGGACTATAATGCCCTGCAAAATGCCTTCACGCCCTGCCAGATCAGTAAAATCCAGCAGCGCATGGCCGATGAGAAAGCCCCGCAACGCCGCTTTCTTGCCCCCACCTGGTGCCATCGCCGCGCGGAGGCCGATATTCGCATCGCTGACACGCTTCGCTGGGTCGGTGCCAAAGACCTTGAAGGAAACCTAACCCTGGCCTCCGGAGCCCGGCTAACCATTGCCTGCCGGGTTTCCCTCCCTGCGGATGCCCGCATTACACTGGAACCCGGAGCAACCTTGATTCTTGAAGAAGAAGGTCGCTTGCACAATGCTTGTGGGGGTACCTGGGAAGGTATTGAAGTGCAGCGGCAAGGGCGGCAGGTTGGGCAGGTAATTCTCGAGGGCAAGGCTCAGATTACTGGCGCCCTTGGCTATGCAAAGGGTGCGGAGAGCAGTGAGCAGTGAAACCTTTTCCTGAAAACAAAAACCATTTCGTCACCCTTATTAGAACGCATATGAAAAACATACTGCTGATGTTTTTGCTTCCCCTATCGGCATCGCTAACCGCCCAAACTGGCGAAAAAAACTTTATCGATCAGCCCTACATCGAGGTGACCGGCCAGGCAGAAATGGAAATTACCCCGGATCAGATCTACCTCCAGATTGTACTCCGCGAACAGGACGACAAGGGTCGTACCCCACTGGCAACCCTGGAAAAAGCAATGTTGGCCAAACTGGCCGAACTGGGCATTGATATCGCTAAGGACGTTACGGTCCGGGATTTCACCAGTGATTACAAACTCCGCATGCTAGCCAAAAACGACATCCTGCTGACCAAATACTATCAGGTGCTGGCGCATGACGGGACCACCGTTGAAAAGTTATTTTCCGAACTGGAAAAGCTGGGCATCAGCAATGTCTCCGTGGCCCGCCTGGATCATTCCCGTTTGGAAGCTTTTCGCCAGGAGGTCAAAATTGATGCTATCAAAGCCGCACGCAAGAAAGCCGAGGCGCTCACCGGTGCAATTGGCCAGGGGATAGGTAAGGCCATCTATATCCGGGAACTGGAATATGCCCCCAGCTACATCAGTCAGGTATCCAATGTGATGAGCTACGAAGCAAGCGCTTATGCCTCCGAATCCAATCCCGAGTTCAACAACCTTACGCTTAAATATGCCATTATGGTACGTTTCGCGCTGGAGTGATTTGCCGGAGGACAATCTAATTACTTCGGCTTTTTCCGTAAGTTAGCAGGGCTTTTGCCACTACTCAAACACCCTTTATGACGAATAGCCTCAAACCCACCCTGATTGCGATCGGTATAGCCACTCTTTACGCCTTGGTCCTGCGGATATTCTTTGGGATTGATGACTGGGCAGAGCTTTTCTCCGTCATGTCCATGAGTTTCCTGGCGTGCCTGCCTTTCATTGTTGGTTTACTAACAGTTTACCTCTCTGATATTTCCCGCGCCAAAGTAATTACCTACCGCATTTTTGTACCCTGGATTCCCATTTTTTTGTTCCTATGCATCACTTTAGCCCTGGCATGGGAAGGGTGGGCCTGCTGGCTGATGGTTTTGCCGCTGTTTTTGATTACCGCTTCCCTTGGCGGACTGCTGGGAGGATATCTAAAAGTACGGCAGCATGGGAACCGCCTGCAGCTTTCCGTGCTGATGCTACTTCCCATGCTCCTTGCTCCGCTAGAAAACAAGATAGGTGCCATTCCTGGCACTTACGAGGCCAAGACTTATATTGACATTGATGCTCCCGCTGAAAAAATCTGGGATCTGGTAACCCGGGTGCAAGAAATCCCGGAAGAAGCTGATCAGGGATATCTGACCCGGTTCCTGGGTTTTCCCCGGCCGGTTAAAGCGGAACTTAACTATGAAGGTGTTGGTGGATACCGGGAAGCCATTTTTACCAATGGCCTCGTTTTCCACGAGACCGTCACCGCCTACCAGGATAACCAGAAAATGGAGTTTACCATTAAGGCCTACCCGCACGAAATTCCCTCAACGACCCTCGACGAGCATGTAGTCATTGGGGGAAACTATTTCGACGTACTTACGGGCACCTACTTTTTGGAACCCCTCGCGAATGGGAAACACCGCCTCCATCTGTCAAGCCGGTTTAAGGTCAATACTACCTTCAACTTTTATGCGGGCTGGTGGGCACGGTGGATCATGCTGGATATCCAGAACAACATCCTGCAAGTTGAAAAAAAGCGGGCGGAAAGGTAACCTATCCCACCTGTACCGAGGTCATCGTAATAGAGCCCCCAACGGCCTCATCATTGAAGAAGGTGATTGGTTCATCCGATTCCACCAGGCCGAGAATATACAGTAAGGGCAGGTAATGATCAGGGGTAGGAATGGCCAACCGACCGGCCTCCCCTAACTGTCTGTAATCAATCAGCGGGGTATGGTCACCGGTTTCAATCAACGCCTTGATCCGGGCATCAACCTCCAGCGCCCAGTCGTAACCAAAGGCTGGTTTATCCAGCTTATCCCAGGCGACCATTCGCAGGTTGTGCACGATATTACCGCTCCCCAGAATCAGGACTCCCCGCCGGCGTAAGGCGCTGAGTTGGCGAGCCAGTTCGTAATGATAGCGTGGTTCGCGATAGTAATCCAGGCTCAACTGTATTACGGGGATGTCCGCCTTAGGAAACATTTGCCGAATGACACTCCAGGCACCATGGTCAAGCCCCCATTCATGGTCGAGCCCAACCGTGGCGGGAGCCAGCAATTCAGCAGTAGCTGCAGCCAGCACTGGTTCGCCAGGCGCCGGATATTGCACCTGATACAAGGCCTCCGGAAAACCTCCAAAATCGTGAATGGTTGGCGGAACCTCCATAGCGGTAACCTGCGTGCCACGCGTCAACCAATGTGCAGAAACGCAAAGCACGGCCTTCGGCTGAGGCAATTGCTGCCCTAATGCTGCCCATTGCCGGCTAAAGACATTATCGGCTATGCCGTTCATAGGTGAGCCGTGCCCCATAAAAAAAAGGGGCATCTGATCTGAACTCTCCGGGCTGGTCAGCCAATGATTGAGAATCTGTTTGGGCATGGAAACCTATTTGGGATAGAACATTCGGAATAGGGAACCGGTTGATTTGGACGCGACGCATCCTGAAGGGAGGACGCGATGCATAGTGTCCCAACGAATAGATTTGGGCCCCAATCCAAAAACCTGGCATCTATTATTCGGGGATTCAAATCGGCGGTTACCACCCAGGCCCGGCGCATCAATCCTAATTTCGCCTGGCAACCATTATTTTATGAACATATCATCCGAAATGAAGAATCATTCCATAGGATGTCCCGATACATCATTGAAAATCCAGCCAATTGGCACCAATCAAAACCACCGTAGGGACACGATGCATCGTGTCCCTACATGGGGGATGCCCAAATGGATACCTTTGACCCACACACCGGTTGATCGTTTCCCATAAACCCCTATATTCGCCAAAATTTTGTATTTCGGTGGAGCTACCTTACGCATACAACCTGCATCAACGCCAATTCGGGACCTTGCCCCTGCAGTTGGCGATCCCCAGCGATCCGGATGGTATTACCGAATCTTTCTTTGCCCGCCCGGGTGATGATCCGGCAATTGTCGATGAACGCATGCCCTACTGGGCGCATCTGTGGCCGTCAGCGGAAGCCTTGGCTACTTTTTTGACAACCGCCCCCCTCATCCAGCCGGGTATGTCAGTCCTGGAGATAGGATGCGGACTAGGTATTCCCGGTATTATCACCGGATTACGGGGTGCCCGGGTTACCCTTACCGACTATGACCCGGAAGCACTGGCTTTTGCCGCCGCAAACTGGCAGCTTAACCTGCCTGATGTATCAGTCAATTGCCAGGTACTCGACTGGCGGGAACCCAACCCCGCCCTCGCCGCCGACCTGGTTATAGCAGCGGATGTGGCCTACGAACGCCGTTCTTTCCAACCCCTCATGGCTGCCCTCGATCAACTCACCCGTCCAGGTGGTAAAGTCATCATCAGCGAACCCAACCGCTCCGTAGCCACTGATTTTCGCATGCGCTTGCAGGAGGTTGGCTTTCAACACGCAGCGACAATCACCAGCGGCACCCCACCCACCGGATGCCTGATTTTCATGCGATAACTTGCGTTTACCTAAGAAGGTGTTCCCGCAAACTTGAAGAGGATTTTGTACCTTAGATAGACCGGCAATTTATTGCCTCTCCTAACCAATCGGTCTGTTATGTTGTACCAACCTGCCATCGAAACGATGCCCCTCCCGAAGTTGCGCAACCTGCAAGATGAGCGACTCCGCCAATTAGTTACCTACTGCTACGAACGAATACCCTTTTATCGCCACCAGCTTGATATGGCGGGGATCAACCCTGAGCGGATTCGCGGCATTGCCGACTTGCACCTCTTACCTTTCACGAAAAAACAAGACCTCCGCGACCAATACCCCTTCGGATTATTTGCAATCCCACGGGAGGAAGTCATCCGGATTCATGCCTCCAGCGGCACCACCGGAAAACCTACCGTTGTGGGGTATTCCCGCAATGATTTGGAGCTTTTCAGCGAAGTGGTCGCCAGATCACTGGTTGCCGCCGGCTGCCGCCCGGGGATGATGCTCCAGAATGCCTATGGCTATGGCTTATTTACGGGTGGCCTGGGCATTCATTACGGTGCTGAAAAGTTAGGTATGACCGTGGTACCCGTAAGCGGCGGACTTACCGAGCGGCAATTGCTACTGCTTCAAGACTTCCGCCCCGATGCCATCAGTTGTACCCCCTCCTACGCACAAACCCTTGCTGGCGAAGTGCAGCAACGAGGCATTCAAGGGCTCAATCTAAAAATTGGTATCCTGGGTGCCGAACCCTGGACGGAAGCCATTCGGGCGGATGTAGAAGCCGGACTGGGCATTGATGCCGTCAATATTTACGGATTAAGCGAAATTATTGGCCCGGGAGTAAGTAATGAAGATTTTGAGGAAAAAGGAACCGGCAGTTACGTTTGGGAAGACCATTTTTTCCCGGAGATCGTCGACAGCGACACAGGTGAACCCCTGCCTCTCGGCCAGGAAGGAGTTCTTGTTTTTACCACGCTCACCAAGGAAGCAATGCCCCTGCTGCGCTACTGGACCAATGATATCACGAGCCTGACGTATGACTATTCACAGAAAAGAACTCATGTTAAAATGGCTCCTATTCGCGGGCGGGCCGACGATATGCTGATCATTCGCGGTGTAAACCTTTTCCAGACCCAAATTGAAGAAATCATCAATCAAGTCGACCACCTATCGGCTCACTACCAGCTGATTGTCCGCCGGGAAAAAACCCTGGATGAAGTAGAACTACGCATCGAAATTACGCCTGAGAGCAGTCGCGAATTGGGTGGACTCGAAGCAGGTGACCTCGTTCATCACCCAACACTACGACGAGCGCACGCAGAACTGAACCGCCTGATTAAAGAACTAATAGGACTTAGCATCCGGATTACCCTCTGCGAACCCGGCGATATCCCGCGCAGCGAGGGCGGTAAGCTCTCCCGGGTGCGCGATGAACGCACATAGGCTGCATCACACAGACCGGGAGACCACCCTATCCGAAGGCATCCTGATTATGCCTCCTTGATTTCTATTTAGCATTGTGATATCAGTTACCAGCCCTCCCAAAGAAGAATCCTTATTTTCGTGCGCTATACATACGTTTTTTTCGCTTGAATAACTTACGCTCCGATGACACTGCTCCTCACGCCCTTAAAAGCTTGCTGTAAAAAGCTTCCGATTCTCCCGCTGGCAGGGATAGTCTTTTTCTACCTGGCAACTGCTACCTCCCTGGCAGCGCAACCTGCCGACCTGGGTAACTGGTACATTTACTTTGGCAACAAACAGCTTAATCAGCGCTGGAATTGGTGGCACGAAATCCAATACCGCAATTACAATGCTATTGGTGATCTGGAGCAACTGTTAATCCGCACCGGGATTGGTTATGATCTTACCCCTGGTAACAATAACCTGTTGTTAGGCTACGGTTTTGTTCGCACAGAACCTTACATCGCGGGAACCGATGAGAAACGTCTGGTAAATGAACACCGGCTTTATCAGCAATTCATGAGCAAACAAGCACTGGGGAGGGGCGCGCTTACACACCGGCTAAGAGTAGAAGAACGCTGGGTCGAAGGTGATTTCCGCTGGCGTTTCCGCAGTTTTCTTTCGCTAAATTACCCCCTAACCAAGCCGAAACTGGAACCCAAAGCCCTCTACCTCTCCATCTACAATGAAATTTTTCTGAATACCCGGGTAACCGTGTTCGATCGCAACCGCTTATATGGGGCCCTGGGATATATTTTTAGCAAAAACCTGAAGGTAGAGACTGGCCTGATGTCGCAGATTACAGAACGAAGTACGCGTCCGCAGTGGCAAATAGTTGTCTTCAACACCTTGCCAGCCCACAACAAAAGTGCGGAATAAAGTACCTGTTAAGGAAATGCAATACTACCCTACCAGTGCCTGACGCTGCTCCTTGATACGGTCGGTAACCAGGTAATCCTCAAAGGATAACAAGCTATCGATGATACCCTTGGGGGTGATTTCGATGATGCGGTTGGCTACTGTCTGCATGAGTTGGTGGTCATGAGAGGTGAAAATCATATTCCCCTTGCATTCCACCATGGCATTGTTGAGGGCCGTAATCGATTCCAGGTCGAGGTGATTGGTCGGTTCATCGAGCAACAGAAAATTGGGATGCTGCAGCATGATTTTGGAAAGCATACACCGCACCTTTTCCCCACCGGATAGCACACTCGATTTCTTAAAGACTTCTTCTCCGGAGAAGAGCATCCGGCCCAAAAATCCCCGAATGAACTGCTCATCTTTATTCTCTGAGTACTCCCGCAGCCAATTGATCAGGTCGAGGTCTTTATCATCAGAGAAATACGACTTGTTTTCATTGGGCAGATAGCCCACCGTAATCGTCTGCCCAAATTCGATCGTACCTCCATCTGGTTGATCGACCCCCGCCAGGACATTGAAAAGGGCCGTCAGCGCCGATGTCTCTCTGCCTACCAGAGCAATTTTATCGCCAGCATTCATCGTAAAGCTGACATTCGAAAAATAATAACGCCCATCCGGAGCCCGCTTGCTGAGATTGTCTACCCGCAGGATCTGATCGCCGGGTTCGCGTTCCGCCTTGAAGTGGATGAAGGGATATTTGCGGCTGGAGGGCTGAATTTCCTCCAGGTCTAATTTTTCCAGTGCTTTTTTCCGACTGGTTGCCTGCCGCGATTTAGAAGCGTTCGCACTGAATCGCTGGATAAATTCCATCAATTCCTGGCGGCGCTGTTCATTCTTTTTGTTCTTATTGGCCAACTGACGCGCCATTAACTGGCTTGTTTCATACCAAAAGGTATAGTTCCCCGTAGTGATCCGAATCTTCTGGTAATCAATGTCGACGATATGCGTACACACCATGTCCAGAAAGTACCGGTCGTGAGAGACCACAATCACCGTATTCTTGAAGTCAGCCAAAAAATCGGAAAGCCAGGTTACCGTTAGCGCATCAAGGTCGTTGGTAGGTTCATCGAGTAGCAGGATATCAGGTTCCCCAAAAAGGGCCTGAGCCAGTAACACCTTCACTTTTTCCGAACCACTGAGCTCTTTGAGTTGCTTGTAGTGAAGATCCTCCTTGATACCCATATTGGAAAGCAGTTCCGCAGCATCACTCTCGGCCATCCAGCCACCCATTTCCCCGAAGGTGTTTTCCAAATGCGCGGCCCGCAGGCTATCCTCTTCCGTAGCATCCGGATTCATGTAGATAGCCTCCTTTTCCCGCATAATGCGGTACATCTCCTGGTGGCCCATGATCACGGTATTCAGTACCAGTTCTTCCGCGAATTGAAAGTGATCCTGCTTCAAGACCGCCATCCGGTTGCCTGGCTCCAGCGTCACGCTGCCCCGGTTGGGCGCAATTTCCCCGGATAAGATTTTAACGAAGGTTGATTTCCCTGCGCCATTGGCACCGATAACCCCATAACAGTTACCGCGCGTAAAACTTACATTTACCTCGTCAAACAAAATGCGCTTGCCATATTGCAATCCAATGTCATTGGTCTTTAGCATAGTATCTCTTTTATAAAGCCGAAAAGGGATGGCTCCCCCTGCCCGGAAAAGCCGCAAAGGTAGGGATAAATTATGGTATATGCTGGCAACAAAATGGCGAACAAACCTAAAGCGGGTTAAACCCTGCGGGTATTTGGGTGTCTAAATCAGTAAAACCCGGTTCATGCAAACACGTACACCTGACCTCATCCTGCTTTTGCTGCTTATTCTCCCGTTCACTTCCCAATCTCAGTCGCTTTATTTCCCACCCCTGATAGGGCAAACATGGGCGACTACCCCCCCGGAGGACCTGGGCTGGTGTACCAGCGCCATTCCCGACCTATACACTTTTCTGGAAGATCGCAATACCAAGGGCTTTCTGGTTCTGCAAGATGGGAAAATCGTCCTGGAGAAGTATTTTGACCAGTTTACGGCTGACAGCCTCTGGTACTGGGCCTCAGCCGGCAAAACCCTGACCAGCATGCTGGTAGGTATTGCCCAGGAAGAAGGCTTGCTAAAAATCAGCGACCCCACATCCAAGTACCTGGGAACCGGCTGGACCAGCCTGCCGCCGGAAAAAGAAGCCCTGATTACTATCCGCCATCAAATCACCATGACCAGCGGGCTGGACGATAAAGCAAACGGTGCCGACTGTACTGACCCCAACTGCCTGCAATACTTGGCTGCCCCTGGTACGCGCTGGGCCTACCACAACGCTCCTTACACGCTGCTCGACCAGGTGATCGTCAATGCCAGTGGGCAAACCTATAATGGGTATTTTGCTGCCAAAATCCGCAATAAAATAGGGATGAACGGCCTTTGGCTCAAACTCGACTACAATAACGTCTACTTTAGCAACGCGCGCAGTATGGCCCGCTATGGGCTTTTACTTCTCAATAAAGGCGTGTGGAACACTACGCCCATCCTTCGCGACACGGCCTACTTGCGGGCCATGACCCATTCCTCACAAGACCTTAATCCTGCCTACGGCTACCTCACCTGGCTGAATGGCCAAACCCGGTATATGCTTCCCGGTTTGCAGCTTGTACTCCCCGGTATGCTTACCCCCAGTGCTCCGGCGGATATGTATGCTGCGCTGGGAAAAAATGGCCAAATCCTCTGTGTTGTTCCCAGCCAGCGCCTGGTGGTGGTTCGCATGGGCAATGCCCCCGATAATAGTCTGGTGCCAACTACCCTGGTTACCGATTTATGGAAAAAGCTTAGTGCCGTCATTTGTACGGCTACCTCAACCCCGGAGGTTAACCAGCGTTCCTTACCACGCGTTTATCCCAATCCGGCACGCGAAATTATCCAACTGGAATTACCCTCTACAGCTGACCTTCAGTTGTGGCTGTTCGACCCCTTAGGCCGACCAGTGCGACAAGCGCAGGGAACCAATACGCTATCGGTAATTGGCCTCCCGGCAGGTCCTTACCTGCTTAACATCCGCCAGGGTGGACTGCAATGGATGCAACGGGTGATGGTGGTGGAGTGAGGCTGGTGGTAAATATCAAGGGAGGGTTTAGCTTTCGTTATCCATTATATCCAGTAACTGAATATTCAAATCATTTAGTTTCTCTTCTTTGGTGTTCCAGAGGAGTTCAGCATTTATCCTATAATAATCATGAACCAGGATATGTCTCATTCCCTCAATTTTCCGCCACTCAACTTGAGAATACCTTTCTTTTAAATCCGGCGATATTTGATAAGCTGCCTCGCCAATAATTTCGAAATTCTTTATTACTGCATATTGAGCCATTTCATTAACCAGAAAGGCCGCAAAATCCATATCCTCAGTGAATTTATCGATTTTTAGAATGGCGTCTATCATGTGCTGTATCCGTTCAATGTCAACTGACTTCCTTTTCATACAGCAGTACTTTTTCTTCTTCAACTATTTCTTTGATACCTGGCAAGAGATGCCCCTCTTCCACCAGGTCCACCTGCCGGCCGGAAAGCTGTTCTAAGGCCTGCTTCATCCCGATATAATCCAGTAAATCCAGTTTATGAGGCTGGGTGAATTTTACCAGGATGTCAATATCACTATCTAAACTTTCTTCTCCCCGGGCAAAGGACCCGAATAGCCAGGCTTGCGAAATAGGTTGCTCAGCAAAATACGTATTGATTTGCTCCAATAACCTGGCTCTTTGCGCTTTCCGCCTGGTACCCTGGCCTTCTCGTTCTAGCCGTTGTTTGGCTAAATCAAGGGATTCAATCGCGTAATCTGCCTCCTTTAGCCAATAATAAACCCGTTCACTTTGGTACTGGATGAGGAGCTCTTTATAATCATCCCCTAGTTTATTTGCCAACGGCCTAATCAGCATTTCGGGGGCAGTCAATTCATTCCGTTCGATCTTACTCAAGGAAGATTGATCGTAATTCAATGCCGAGGCAAGTTCCCGTAACGACATCTTTTTAGCTACCCGTAATCGCCTGATTCGCTCTCCAAAGGTTTCCGAATTCATTTTGGAATAATTTTTCTAGAAATATATTTCCAAAAATAGAAAAAAAATAAACGATAGTCAACACTAGCACTTTGGGATACAACGGCTAACCCAAACAGGTTTTCCTGGAAAAAATAGCCCATATCATCAAAAAAGAAAGTCAGTATGCGTTTCAAAAGTAGGGGGAATGTTCCCTTTTCAGCATCTTACCCTAAACACACCCGACAGTTATGTTTCAAAACGTACTCACCCTTACGCTATGCATCCTTTGCCTGAGCACCGTTGCCCAGGCCCAGCATCGACTCAGCGGCCGTATCCTCGATGAGCGCAACCAGCCCGTGGCCTATGCCAATATTCTGATCCTGCAGCCCGCAGATTCCAGCCTAATCAAAGGGGCCATCACCGACGACGATGGTCGATTTATTACCACCGACCTCGAAGCGGGCGATTACCTGCTCCGGGTTTCCATGGTAGGGTTTAGCGAATATTATCAGGCCCTTAGCCTACGGCAAAACACCGAATTGCCGGCCATTATCCTGGCCGAGGCGGCAATCACCCTGGCGGCCGCTGAAGTGGTAGCCAAGAAGCCCTTTCTCGAACAACAGGCTGGCATGATGGTCGTCAACGTAGCAAACAGCATCATTGGCTCCAACGGCAACGTGATTGATATCCTGCGCAAGGTACCGGGCCTGCTTATCGTCAACAACCAAATTCGCCTGGCCGGCCAGTCGGGTATGACTATCCTGATTGACGGGCGCCCCACTCAATACCTCGATATGCAAAGCTTGCTGCGCGATATGCCGGCTGCCAATATTGAAAAGATTGAGGTCATCAGTCAACCGGGGGCCCGCTTCGATGCACAGGGCAGTGGCGCCGTGATCAATATCGTCCTGAAGCGCAATCTCAAACTGGGCATGAATGGCACGGCCACCGCCGGAGGAGGCTATGGCCGCTACTGGAAATACCGGGGTTCGGGTACTGTGAACTACCGGACAGGAAAAGTGAACCTGAGCAATTCAGTCGCCTTCAGTCACCGCAGTGGATTTGAAAATCTGCGCCTGAACCGAATCATTGGTGAGGAGGTTTACAGCCAGGTCAATGAGCAACCCAACCTCCCCTACTCACTCAATATTAAAAGCGGTGTCGATTATTTTATCAGCGATCAGCACAAAGCGGGGGTTAGCCTCAATCTGCTGGGAAGCATCAATCAAAGTACCGACCGCAACCTGACTAGCATCACCAGCCCGAACCCCACTAATGCAGCCGATCTGCTAACGACCAATCAGATCGACCGTCGCTGGGGATACGCCAATGTGGATGCCTACTACGAGTTCAAAATCGACACCAGTGGCCAGCGCCTGAGCCTGGACGGCAGCATCAACCGCTATGGTCGTCATGTCGACAACCTGTTGCAGACCCAGGTCCTCTCCGGGGACTTCACCTATCGCGACCGCCGCCAGGAACAACCCGGCAACACCAATATTCAGGCTTATCGCCTCGATTACACTAAGCCCTTTGGTAAAACAGCCAAGATCGAATCCGGCCTGAAGTACAGTCACGCTGTAGTCGATAATGACCTGCGTGCCACCTTCCAAACAGCTAATGGCTGGCAATCGGATCCCACCCTCACCAACCATTTTATTTTCACGGAAAAAATTGCGGCTGCCTACCTCAATGGTAATTTCACCCTGGGCAAACTCGAAATCAACAGTGGCCTTCGCTACGAAAACTCCTTGTCGGAAGGCTATTCTGTAACCCTCGACTCTACCCAGACAAGGCGTATCTCCCGGCTTTTCCCCAGTATAAACCTGGCCACGCCTCTGGCCGGCAAACTCGGCCTGGCGCTGGCCTACAGCAACCGCATTAACCGCCCCAGTTATAACTCCCTCAACCCCTTTGCTTATTTCCTCGACCCCTATACCTACCGAAGCGGCAACCCTTTTCTGCGACCGGAAATCAGTGATTCTTACAAGTTTTCACTGACTTTCGATAAACAGCCTTTCTTCAATCTGGAGTACATCCGCACCAATGATGTGATTCAACTGGTCATTGAACAGGACGATGCCAGCGGCGTAGCTTTCGGGATCGATAAGAACCTGAGCATCTACGACCGGCTGGGCGGAAGTTTATTTTTTCCGCTTGACTGGATTAAAAATGTCAGTGGTTATGGCGGGTTTATGCTGTATTACAACCGCTACCGTTCACTAGTCCTTCAGGAAGCCTATGACGATGGCGCCTGGAACTTTACCACATTCCTGCAAGTTACCTATTCCCTGCCGGCCGACTGGAAACTGGAGTTCAACGGTTGGTATTCAGGCCCGGGGGTCGAAGGAATTACCCGCACCCGGGGACTCTACGGAACAAGCCTGGGCTTGCAGAAGAAATTGTGGAATGACCGTGGATCTTTACAAGTAAGTTGGGAAGATTTCGCCTACCAATACTGGCGTGCACAGGTGAACCACAGCAACCTGGCCGCAGAATTTACCTCCGAATGGGAAGTCGGCATTCTCAACGTAAGCCTGAGTTATAATTTCGGTAATCAATTCCTGAAAAAAGCGGAACGCCGACGCAGTGTTGCCCAGGATGAACAAAGCCGTACCCGGGAAAAATAAACACCATCGTTAGGCTAAGGTATCAGGGAGTGGCCTGATGGTCATAACTCAATACCCGGTACAGCTTCCACACGCCATCCTCCAGCAACCAGGTATGGATGAATTTCCCGCTGGAAGTAAAACGCTCTTCCTTGCCTGCTTCGGCAATGAAAAAGTGGTGTACCCCCATTTGGATAGCCCCGTAGAGTTTCCCTCCGTTTTTGAGGGGAAACACCTGCATACTTCCTGGCACGAGGCGACGAATGGGCTTATACGGCCCGCCGCCGCAAATACTTTCGGTGAAGGCGACAAAAAATTGTTCCCGGTTCTGCCGGCCGTTCTGGTCGTGCATAAATTCCGTCTGCGGGTGCATAACTTTTTGCAGAACATCGAGATTACACCGATTAAAGCCTTCTTCAAACACCAGGCTATCAGCCTTTTGCAGGGCAATAAACAAGGCCGATTGTGGATCCTCCTGAGCACCAACGATGGTGCTTACTCCCACCATCAACCCCAGGAGTAATATCGTACTTCGCATCAACATCATTTTTTCGTTTAATCTACGTGCAGTGGTGGTCCCACAACCTGCATATCGTGTTTCGCGAATACCCGGGCAACTTCCTCTGCGGAGGGAGGTGTAGTCCAGGCATCCGTCGTATTGAAGAAAGCTTCCATCTTTCCCGCAGGCAGGTAAGAAACGATCATCTTGCCTTTTTCCGTAAGTTGAACAAAAGCATGGGGAACATTCCGGGGCAGAAAAATAGTGTCACCGACACCCATTGTATATTTTTCTTCCCCTACCTGGAAGAGATATTCGCCTTCGACAACATAGAACCATTCATCTTGAAAAGGATGAATGTGCAGCGGTGGGCCTCCTTTAGGGGTTAATCCGGTCTGTTCAAAAACGGCTAGATCCCCATCCGTATCAAAACCTGATATTTTATTGTCCAGCACATTCAGGGTAACTCCCTTCATGGCATAATGCTGTCCAAAACGGGCCTCTCCGGCTTTGACCTGAAACCCTTGGTTTGTTCTTGCTAGCAGCATCGTTTTGACATTGGCAAAAACACCAATCGGCAGGAGTGCCAGTGCACTCCGAAATAAAGATCTTCGATTCATGCCAATTGCATTTTTAGTAAGCCTGGAAGAAAATCATCGAACCAACCGACATGCCATAAAGGAAAAAAGCAGGATAAGTAAATGCCGTTTCCTCATTCAAGCTACGCTTTTCCAGGATAGGAAGCAATCCACTGAAAGCTCCTGACCAAAATCTGCTCGTTAGCGAAGGATCGCCGTCAGTTTCTTGATCAGTTCTACCTTACTGTTTACCTCTAATTTTTCAAAAATGTGTTTGAGGTGTGTCTTAACGGTATTCACAGAGATATTATACTGGTCGGCCAGTTGGTAGTACGTGAGGCCTTCAAAAAGTCCTGGCAAAAGTTCGTACTCGCGATCGGTGAGCCCACTCCGGGTTGCTGCCTCAACAGCCTCGCGCGACCAGGTCAGGGTCTGGTTTTTCTCCTGGTGGTTGTACCAGGCGATTTCCAGGGCGGTAAACAGATCATCCGGGCGAAAGGGTTTGACCAAGTATCCTCCCGGGCGGGTTTGCTTGGCCTGGGTAACCGTGCGGAAGTCGGAATAGGAGGTTAAAAAAATGAAGGGCAACTGGTAGCGCTGGGTGATAAACCCCGCCAATGCCAACCCATCCTGCGGGCCACTCAAATGAATATCCAGAATGGCCATATCCACCTCCGTAGTCGCCAGAATATGCTCCGCTTGCGATTGGGTATAGGCCGCACCAACTACCCGATAGCCCATGCGCTGCAGTTGCGACTGGATATCTTCATTGATAATCACTTCGTCTTCTACGACCAGAATACGTTGGCCTGCCATGGGTTAAGTGTTCTCGTGAGGAATAATCATATTAATTTGGGTGCCGCCGCCAGCAGTATGACCCACTTCCAGCGTAGCGTTCATTTTCTTAACAAAAGCCCTTACCAGTCGGAATCCCAAGGTATCGGTCACCTGCCAATCCAACTGCCGCGGTAACCCAATTCCATTATCGGCCACCGTGAGGTGCAGGCCATCGCTCTTACGGTGCAGGTCTATAGCAATACGGCCGGCACGTTGATCCGGGAATGCATACTTTAAACTATTGGTCAGGAGTTCGTTGAGTACCAGGCCCAGGGGAATAATGCGATCTACATCCAGGGAAACGGGCTCCAGGTCCAGCGCCAGGTTAATGTCGTTATCGGTGCGGTAAGTTTCCAGGAGGTTATAGCTCAGTTCTTCAATATACTCATTCGCTGGTACGCCGACCATATCGCTTTCGCGATAGAGGTTTTGGTGGATCAGGGCCATCGCCTTAACCCGGTTTTGGCCTTCAATGAGGGCTTCCTGCGCCTTGGTACTTTCTACATGCTGCGTTTGCAGACTAAGCAATGACGAAACGATTTGCAGGTTATTCTTCACCCGGTGATGAATTTCCCGTAATAGGTTTTCCTTTTCTTCCAGCGAACGACTGATCGTAGCCTTTTGCATTTCCAGTTGCTCATTGGTTTTCGACCGATAGCGAGCCTGCCGGAATGCCAGTCCGGCGATGATGGCGACCAAAAGCAAGGCGATGATGAAAAACATACGTAGCCGGGCTGCCTGCTCCAACTGGAGCGTTTTCAGATCGTTAGCGCGGTTCAGCCCGGCAATTTCCTGGTCTTTGAGTGCCGACTGATACCGGGCATCTAATTTTCGGACCAAAGCCTGTTGTTCCGCCCGTTGCAGGGAGTCAGCTAAAATGCGTTGCGCATTCCAGGTGGCCAGCGCACCCTGAAAATTCCCCAGCGCTTCCTCTACCTGTGCTTTTCGGGCCAGGTAGGTACTTTCCAGCGCTGGCTCATTCAGGTTGGCTAAAATGCGGCCTGCTTCTGCCAGGGTCTGCGCAGCTGCCTGATTTTTTTTGACCCCTTGCTGGTAATGCGCCAGTGAAATTAACAACAACACCTCATCTTTGGGGATATTCACCTCCCGGCTGATTTGCAGTCCCTCACGAATAGGACTTTCGGCCAGTTCGTAATGCCCCGCTGCCATTTGCAGCTCGCCGATATCGTACAACAGCCGCGCCAACCGGCTTTTACCACTCGTTTTGGGAAAGCCTTCATAGGCCCGTTGGTAGGCCTGGAGAGCAGCAGCATAGTTACCTTCGGCCTGGAAAATTTTACCCTGGTGTTGGGATAAAATAGCCGTTTGGCTTCCAAAGTTCAGGGATTTTGCCAACTGCAACGCCGTTTCAATATACCGATGCGCAGCCGGATAATCCCCCGCACGGAACAGCGCTACCGAAAGATTGTAATTGCCTTTGAGGGCAAAAGCCGGATCATCCGGAGGGACGTATTGCATGTAGTTCAAATAGGCCTGTGCCGATTCACTGTAATCAGCAAGGGCATCAAAGTAGTACCCTTCGGCTTCGTACAGCACCAGGAATGCCGTGGAATCCTGAATGCCTTCATTGGTTTCCAATCCCCAGCGAATATGATAATAGGCGGAATCATACTTACCCAACCGGGCATAACTCAACCCCAACACACTACTCGCCAGCATCTGTTTGGGCAAGTCAGGATCGCCCGGAATCGTAAAATGATACAAGGCCCACTGGATCGCTGAATCGAACTGGCCCCGCACCCGGGCCGATTCCATCAGGGCATTGGCAGCATCATATTGCCATTGACGCAGTTGGTGGTCCTCGGCGAAGTCCAACAAAAAACGGTGTACGCCATCCAATAAATCGAACCGGTTTAGAGGAAATAAGTCCTGCCCGATACGGTATAATTGGTTGGCGGCCTCGTCAAAGCGGTCGCGGTGCTGTAAATCGGCAAAAGCCAGGCTGCGCAGGGTAAGACGTGCCCGGTGCTGATCCGTTTCCTCCATGCGTTGAATGGCTGACAATAATTCCGCTATCGGCTTATCCGCATATTTCACCAGCGTCGCCGAATCCACCGGCAACCCAGGTACGGCCCGCTGCAGACTTCCTGCCTCCTGAGCAGATACCCCAACCAGGACAAAGAGTAAAATCATGGTCGCCAGACCGCGGGAGAAAAGGTGAAATTTATGCACTATCAAGCATTTAGGTAATTCAGCAGTACCGCCTATTTAAAAAAAGCCTTTTCTCAACAAATATCCAAGTAAATCCTTAGCGCAGGTTCACCCGAACGGGTGATGTATGCCGCCCTGCAGGATGGGAACTTTACCCTGTCTATTAATTCACCTAAACGCCTGCCAGATGAGATGCACAGCCAAAACCGCCAGTGATCTGCCCCCTGGTTATTACCTGTTGCAAATACAAACCACGAAAGGAAAACTATTCCCCACCCGGGTAATCCATCAATAAAGACATTTATACCTCAGTGAAACGGCTCTTGAATGGCCGGGGATGTCAGGATCAGTTAATTCGGGTCCTGGCTCCGTTTTTTGATCTCCTGGGTAATCGAACCGCGAATGGCCGCAAGCGAAAAGGTAATTGCCAATAATGCCATAGGCATTGCAATGAACGGCATCATGATCTTGCCTTTACCAATCGCCATGAAGTAAATGACTACACCACCGTAGACGATCATCATTCCCAGCAACATAAACTGTAGCACCTGGAGGGTTTTCCCCTGCTTTTGGAGTTCTTCGAGGGTATATTCTTCGATTTTCTTTTTAGGCATCGCTGTAGTTTTTTTTCAAGATATACATTTTCATTGATAGCCAAAATCCCTTATATTTCCTATTAGTCAAAACCTTTTCCATGAGAAACCCCAAAATCACTATCACCCCCGAGCCGATAGATCAGTATATGCACTACCTGAGTATCGCGGCTTTAGCCACCCTTTTTGTCCTGCCCTTACTTTACTGGAATCAACTACCCGAGCGGTTGCCTATTCATTTTGGGCCCGATGGCACCCCTGATGGTTTTGGCGATCGGGCATCAATCTGGGTCTTGCCGGTGATTGGACTGGGGCTTTATTTCCTGTTAACCGCCATTGCCAGCATTCCGGAAAGCCATAATTACCACGTCAAGATCACCTCCGAAAATGCTGAAGCACAGTACCGCAACAGCATTCGCCTCCTGGGTAGTATCCGCATGCTTATTTTACTTCTATGGGTACATATCGTTTGGAATATCATCCAGGTAGGACTGGGAAAATCTTCCGGTCTGGCCACCCTCTTTACCATTTTATTCATTGTCGCAATCTTTGCCGTGATTGGACATTCACTCTGGCGCAGCCGGCAACTGCGATAACCTCAGGCCACTAACGCCTAAAAGGAGCCTATCCGGCAGATAGCTGACGCATTTTTTCGTGGTGATTTAGTACCTTCGGAGTATTGCCTTCACCCTAAAATCAGGTATGATGCGCTCCTTGCTTACCCTTATCGCCCTCGTAACTATTCTTTTTTGCGACATTCCAACCCTCTCCGCCCAGCAGGTTACCGATGCTAACGCCGACGTATCGGTGGCTACCCCTGCCTATCCGCAGGAACTGGGCCCCCTGGTGCTCATTGATGGGGGGCACCAAAATTTACATCAGGTGGATGGCGGGTTTGCCCCTTTTGCTGGTTTGTTACGCGCCGATGGTTACCGGGTAAAGGGTACCGATGGACCCATTACCACCGCTAGCCTGACCGGGGCCCGCATCCTGGTCATCGCCAACCCTATCCACCCCAGTAACGTGGGGAACTGGGTAAATCCTTGCCCCTCCGCCTTTACTGCTCCTGAAATTGCAGCCATCAAAGCCTGGGTAGAACAGGGTGGCCGCCTGCTGCTCATTGCCGACCACATGCCCTTTGCCGGGGCCGCCGGAGACCTGGCAGCAGCATTTGGGTTCACCTATGCCAATGGGTTCGCAAACCGGGCTAATCCCTCCTGGCCACCCGATCGCTTCAGCCGCCAGCAACAAACCCTGCTCGATCACCCCGCAACCCAAGGCCTGCGCCCCGGTGAACACATCGACTCCCTCGCTGCCTTCACCGGCTCGGCAGTGAAAGCGCCCGCCGGCGCACAGGTTATTGCCCGCTTTTCCTCCGAACACCGGTTACTACTCCCCGACACGGCCTGGCGTTTTAATGCCCAAACCCCACGGGAGCCGCTAGACGACTACGCCCTGGGGGCTACCCTCAACGTGGGTAAAGGCATGGTAGCCTGCTTCACCGAAGCAGCCATGTTTACCGCCCAACTGGTCAACGGAAATACCCAGGTAGGCTTCACGGCTCCCGCAGCACCCCAAAACAAACAATTTATCCTCAACCTCGTACACTACCTCGATGAGGTGCGCCGCTATGCCACTCCCAAAGAGGCCTTGCAAAGCCTGCTCCAACGCCACGGTGAGGCCCTGCAAAAACAAAACCAGGATGCATATAACGCCTGTTATGATCCAGATGCCCGGATTTATCTGGCTGACAAAGGCAAAAATGTCCAGGGCGTACCCGCATTTCGGGAATTTTGGAATACCCTACCAGGCAATAGCGTTGCCTGGATTTACGAGGTCACCGAAGTACACGACCTGCCAGAACACCTGCTGGCTATTGGCAATGTCGTGGTGAATCTGCCAGCAGGTAAACAGGTGAAAAAATATATCCAACCCATGCTGCTCATTTGTACGCGTAAGGAAGGTCAGCTACACCTGTGGCGCCTGTACCTGCAACCTGACTATACGGATTGAGTCTTTGTTTTGGAATTGATCGTATGTAAGTCACCCGAAAACAGCCAAACTACTGCCTATGTTAACCCGTCTTTTGCTGGCACCCATCTGTCTCTGTCTTTGCTTCAGCGCTCACAGCCAAACGCTCCGCGGTAATGCCCGCGACCTGAAACAAATTCAGGCGGCCATTGTCGATTTTTCCCAACAGATCATGGCCGGTAATGCGGCCGCCATCGGCGCAGCTTATACCCCTGATGCCCGACTCTTCCCTCCTGCCCGGGATATCATTATCGGTCGGGAGGCAATTCTTCAATACTGGACCCCCTCCGGGGCATCACGCACCAGCTATCATCGGATAATGCCCACCGAAATTGTCGTTACGGGTAAAACCGCCTATGACCATGGCTATTACGAAGGTAAAACCCGGGGAAGTGATGGACAGGAAACCGCCTGGCGGGGAAAGTACGTCATTGTGTGGAAAAAAAGCAAAGGAAAGTGGCTCATTTACCTGGATAGCTGGAATCGGGTGCCTTAGGGGGAAAATGAGAAATGAGAAATGAGAAATGAGAAATGAGAAA
>JACJXV010000023.1 GCA_020636445.1 Lewinellaceae bacterium
TGAGCTGGGCCATTTGTTGGCCAGCCGCTGGGTGGGCTTCCGCTTTGTGTTATACATCGCCGGGGTACTGGGTATCCGGCAGCAGGGTAAAAAAACGGAAGTGTATTTTAATCGCGACTGGAGTACCATGGGTGGATTAGCCGCCACTACCCCCCCTACCTTTACGGGAGAGGATCTCCGACCTAAATTTGCCAGGGTGGTTGCCGGCGGCCCCCTCGCCAGTTTGGTATTTGGTGGAGTACTGCTGGCGCTGGCAATCCTGATCGGCCCTTCCGGAGGTTACCTGCTGACGTTGGCGGGCATTACTGGATTTGCTTCGGTACTGCTGTTTTTCGCCACCGCTATTCCGATGAAAAACGGCAATGGTTTTATGTCGGACGGAGCTCGGCTGCGCTCACTACTAGTCCCCGGCCCCAACAGCGAGCGCGAACAGGCCCTGCTTAGCGTAACCGCTCTCCTCGCCAGTGGCCGCCGCTACGGGGAGTTTCCGGCCGAGCTCGTCGCCACCATGGACCAACCCATTCCTGGTGAATCTGAACCTCCTCTTGGTGTACTCTGGCTCCGCTTCATGCACTATCTGGATGCTGGCTTACCGGATCAGGCGGCAGCAATCGCCCGGGAATTAGACGACCGGATGCCCCAGGCGATTGCATTTTTACAACAATACTACGCCCGCGATCTCTATTTCTTTTACACCTGTATTCGCCCTGATGTAGAAAAAGCCAGTGTTCATTGGAGCTTAATCCAAAAAACTGTCAAGCAGGCCAAGACTGCAGCCGATTACCGGCTTTTAGCAGCCAAAGCTCTGGCCGAAGGAGATACTGTCCGCAGTCGGGAACTGGCACAGCAGGGACTCGAATTACTAAAACCCAGTTCATTTCCCGGACAGGATGCGTTTGAGCAGTACTGGTTGAGGGAACTCATGAATCGCGAAGCATGACCCGAATTCCGAATTGCGATTACCGCAGCTGATAAACCGAACCGGGGCGGCCATCCTGCTGGATGACCGCCCCGGTTCGGTTGGTTTGTCAATTATCCTAATCTATCAGCTTGCGGGCTGTGGGTTGTGGGCTGTGGGCTGTGGGTTGTGGGTTGTGGGCTGTGGAGACGTAGCATGCTACGTCTTTACAATGCCCCTGGCCCTGATTATTCCACAATGACCATTTTGCGGGTCGCTGTCTGGCTGCCCACCGTCAGGGTATAATACAACACCCCGGTGGCTGATGCGACATTTCTTGAAATGTCGTTACGGGTCAGGCGGATTTCATTGTATCCTTTGGCATACTGTCCTTTGATCACCCGCAGCGTCCGGCCCGTTACATCCTGGATCGTGATCGTCGCATCACTCGCCTCCGGCAGGGTAAACCCAATCAGGGTCTGCCCCTGGAAAGGGTTCGGGATGTTCTGATACAAGCCAAACTGTCCCTGAGGCTGGATGGCCTGGCTGAAGGCCAAACCTACATTCAACAGGGTGGTTCCCTGGTAGGCCTCGGCCATTGTGGGGACGCGATGCATCGCATCCCTACCGCCGCCCAGGTTGATTACCTCACTCAGGGTTGCATCGGCCCGCGCCCGCAGGATCAGACTGAACAACCTGCCATCTTTGGCTTCCCCATTCCAACTGGTGGTGATCATCCCTTCTTCGGCAAATACCCCGAAATGCTCATCCTGGGCAATCCCGCTTTCGATGTCGATCAGCTCCACCTTCGTTTGATCAAAGTTCAGCGTAAACTGATACCCTTCAATCTCACTGGCTGGGGCCGTGAATTCAATCCGGTATTCATTACCCGCCGTGAGCTGCTGCTCGGCTGTGGTGATCGTCCAGTTGCCCTGGAATGAGCGTACACTGGCCATCGTCGAGTTTGCCACCGCATTGCCGTTCAGATCCCCGATCTTGATGCCCACAAAGTTCGCCCGCTGCTCACCCGTCAGGTTGTTGATGTTCTTCACCTCCGGGAACGGCGTCTGCCAGGGGTTAGCTGGATTCGGGAAGCTAAAGCTCGCATCCACAAAGCGCCAGCTCGTGTTATTGGCCAGTTCGCGGTCGATGTTCAGAATCAACTTCCGTAGCTGAATCATATCCAGTGTCGTGATCGTCCTGGAGTTATTCGCATCCGCCGCAATCAACTTGTACGGACTGGTAATCGGCTGGACATTCAGGATGTGCTTTTGCAGCAACACCAAATCAAAGGTCGATACCCCGTTGAGGAAGCCTTTGTTCAGTTTCGGTGCTATGGTGTAGTCCGCTCCCGTGGTCAGGCCATTGAACTGGTACTGCCCGTTGAGGCTAGTCGCGTAGTTCATTGCCGCTCCGCCGCTGAGGCTCACGTCTACACCTTCTACTTCGGCCTTGCCTTCCGTCTGGATGATACCCGCAATTGCTGCCGATGGACCAGCCGTACACAGACCATTCGGGTCAGTCAGTTCTACGAACGTTTCGCAGAACGAGTGGTTACCTTTCGTATCCCAGGCGTGGATCTCAACCATTACTACCGGTCCGGCAGTGAAGTCGTCGCAAGTAAGTACTAAACCCGTTTGGGTTTCGTCTACTTCGCCACCAACTTTGTTGATCGAGAACTTCGTTACACGCTTCTGCTTGCTGTTCGCTGGGTTCGTTGCTCCTTGACCGTTGCAATCATAGATCGGACTGTCAGGAATAAAGTCGCTAGCCCAGATAGCCATCATACCAGATCCGTCAGCACCAGGCATCAACGGCATCGTCAAGCCACTGATACAGATCGGAGCAGGTCCTTTGCAGTCAGCAACCTTGAAGGGCAGACGCTTAACTGTTACGTTACCGCAATCGTCGCGTACTGTTACCACCAATGCGTGGTCACCTTCTGGAATGTTAGCAATCGTTACACTGAAGCCAGTAGCCGTACGAGTCATACCGTTAGCCAGCGTCCAACCCGTCTGGAAGTCAGCTGGGTTGAGCAGCGTAGCACCATTACCAGGAGCTACCTGTACGCGGTCCAGATTAACTTTCACTGCAGCACCACCGCAAGAGTCGTTAGCAACGAATGGGATCGTTACCTTAGCAACGCAAGTCTCAGGATCCGTAGCAAACTTATCCAGCGTCGGTACTTCTACGACAGGTGGTACTTTGTCGAATACCTTGATAACCTGTGTATACTGCCATGCAAAGGTTGGCGCATCGTCAATCGATTGACCATATCCCGTAGAAATGTAGTCCGTACAGAAGTTCTCATAACTTGGATCATCAAAGATATTGATGCGTCCAGTGTTCGTCTGAATCTGGTTAGGCGATGGCTCTACGTCACCAGCATTAGCAACAGCTCCCAAGGAGTTAGGGAATACGCGCTCGTCCGTATTGTTGTTCGATGGCGTGTTGGTCGGTACGCGATCTTTGGAAATGTAGAATTCTTCTACACCGTTCATACCTGCAGTCGAACCACGAGTATACGTTGTATTATTATTCTCCTGGTCACGAACCAGCAACCAGTAACCTGTTCCGGTGCGAACGTCAATGGCATCTTTGAAGCCATCGTTGTCAGCATCCCACGTACGTGGAGCTACCTGAGCATGGTTCATCGGGTCAACGGCATCCGTACAGAGCGTATTCCACTCTTCGAATTCACACCAGTTGATCACTGTATACGTACGGAACACTTTGTAGCAAGCCTCACCTTCAGAATCAGCGAAGTATTCGCTGTCCTTCACGTTAACGGCCAGTACATCACAACCCAGTTCGTAGGTTTCTACATCTGGTACGCTGCTCAATGCACCACAAGCTACCTCTACGTCAGCAGGGAACTTGATGTCATATTCGTGTACAGGAAGTACATATACTTTCTGCTCGCACAGGCTGCTCTTAACTTCAACACCTTTTACAGTGCGAACAGCCGTCCACTTACGGGTATAGTAACCAGCATCGCAGTGCAGGCTCGAGTCTACTGAGTAAACAACTGTACCCGTGCACTCCAGACCAGTGATCCGCGGAGCACCCCAAATCTTGTTGGATTCAGTTTCGCTGAGGATCTTGGCACGGCCTTCTTTGTCCGTACACTTAACTGAAGCAGCGGCAGGTGCCTCGCACACAGGCGTAACTTTGTCTTCCAGGTGGATTTCCAACCAGCAGTAGCTTTCGTTTCCTGCCTTGTCTTTACCCCACAGTTCGATCACTACGTCGGTGCCCAGATCACAGCAGAAGAACTCAACATAATCCAGTGCAGGCGAGTAGTAGTCCCCTTTGTGCGGGCCTTCTGTGATTTCCGTGAAGTCGTTGCGGATATTCTTGTCGTTATTCAGGTCGTAGTCCCAGTTGCCATCAAAGTAGCCTGATTCCAGGCAATCCTTGCTAACAATCCGGCGTACCTTCATTTCCGTCAGCGTACAGTTGTCGAAAGAACCTTCGTCAACATCAGCTACTGAAGCTTTGCCATAAACAATACCCTTGTCACCAGCGTAGTAGTCGCCAGGCGTGCGCGTTAGCGTGACGTTCAGTTTGTCGTCGCACTTCATCACCGGGGCTACTTTGTCGACGACCGTGAATTCTACCGTTTTGGTCGCCGTGTTGTAGCAGCCATCGAAGGCGTCAATCACCAGGCGATGACGACCCAGCGGAATGCCGATCATCGTCGGCTTGCCGCCTACCGTAATGACCGGGTAGTTCGCGGGCAGGTAGTCAGGTTGCACAACAGGAATACCGTATAATACGATATCCTTCGATTCTACCCGGTAGCTCTTCGTGATCGGGCCGGCGCAGTTGTCCGTGACCTTTACACCCAGTGCTTTTTCCAGGCTCGCATCATCCAGACCCAAGGTCGCCGTGCAATCCATCGGGCCCGTGGAGATCTCTCCACCCGTGCCGGCAATGGTCGGCGGCTGGTTGTCGTAGGCTTTGATCAGGAAGGTCTTCGCAGCAATCACTCCGCCGGCACACCAGTCGAAGATTTCCACCTTCACTTCGATCTTCCGGCCCGTTCCACAGACCGGGAAGGTCACAGTCTTGGCAATCGTCGTGGAGAAGTTGCACTGCAGATCAAACAGGTTGTATTTCACCCCACGGACTTCCCACGTCAGGCGCTCTTTCATCACCGCTGCCACATCCACATTCCCATCGCAGACCGTCTTGCTGATTTCTTCGGTGATCTGATACATATTGACCCCCAAAATGGCCCGAACATCGGGGCGTACGAAGTTGATCGTCTGCTGTGCAGCGGTTTCATTGCCATAGCAATCCACACCAATGAACGTCCGCGTGATGTACGCATAAACACCCGTTTGGTTAATCGCAGCACAGTCGTTGTAGTGGATCTCGTCTGATACTTTCAATTTCAGGCTGCTGGCAGGGCAGCAGTTATCCGTCAGCGTTGGCTTGCCGGCAAACCACTGGTAGTTACCATCCAGCCAGCTGGACGATACATTCAGCACCCGGTCCACCTCCATGCAATAGAATTCGGCGGTTGCCGGTGGGTCCACCTGCGGACCTGTCTTATCTTCCAGGTGCAGGTACCCCCACACCGGGTCACAGGCACAAGCTACACTCCGCACCAGGAATTTTACTTTCTCCGTTTGGAACATATCCCGCCTCAGGCAGACAGTGTCTGAGAAGGTACCATAACCCTCAATCAGGATCTGGTAGTAACCGCCCAGCGGCAGTTCGCAGCTCGCATCGTGGTTCGGGATCAGCATGGAGGCGGTGATGCAGGCGCCGCAGTTTTCGTCCATCGTCACCGTTACGTCTTTGTGGGCCGTTAGCCCACAGCTCAGTGCCGGGCAGTCGCCCACCGCGGTTTCGGTGGTAGCAGTGCCATAGCAGCGTGGTCGATCATCCACTTCAATAGCCGCCCAGTAAGGCAGTCCGCTGAAGTCGCCTTCCACCTGAACGGTTGATTTGGCTACGGCACTACTTGCGCTGGCCGTATTGACCAGGATAGTCAGCCGCACCGTCAGTGAGTCCAGGGGTTGTAATACCCCCGAGGTGCCATTGAACAGCGCTCCACTGCCGGCATACGCCGTATTCAGCACCGGCAAGGTGGCCGTACTTGAGGTCTTGCTCGCTTCAAAGGCCGGGCCGCTCAGGATGCCGCCGTAGGCTGCACCAAAAGCCATGGATCCCGCCAGGTCCAGGTCGAGCATAATATTATCCACCGGTACCGTGCTGGTATTTTTTACCGTTACGTCCAGCGTCATTTCATAGGCACCACAGTCTTGCGGGTCGGCTACATCCACGCCCATGATCGTGATGCGATCGGTGACGGAAATTTCCGGAAGAACGCGGAAGCTCGTTGTCGTCCAGTCCTGGCAATAGCCGGCATTATCCTGGGCTAGCAGACAGGCTTCCAGTTCCGCGGCAGTGCCCGGCGTAGAAAAGAGTCGGTTAGCCAGGCAAGCACTGGCATCAGTATCGGTGTAAAGCCCTTGCAGAGCATAGAGTGTGTACACCCCTTCGCCATCCACAGCATTGGCAAGTGCCGCGTAATCAATTTGTTCTAGGCCAACCAGCTGCCCATCCTTATACAGGGCAAATAGCGGCAAATAACCCCCGATATCCGGGAATCCACTGTGCGTGATTTCGACTGCCTCGCCACCGCAGTATACCTCTTTGTTGGTACTGAGGGTGCCGGCGTCGGCCTGGCAGCAATCCTCCACTGTGATCGATAGGCGTTTATAATCATTGCAATATCCTTCCAGGCAAGCTAAAAAGGCATCACGCGTGCCTGGGAAAATGAATTCATCATTAGCATTGACACAGCCTTCCCCGGTAACGCCAAAAAAGACGTACACATATACTGAATATGTTCCCGCAGAAGCTGTGTTGGCAAACCAATCATTGAGGGCCGTCTGGTCGGCAGCCTGATAATCGAAGCGAGTAAAGACCGTATTTCCTGCCGCATCAAATACCGCAAGGCCACCGAAAGCGCCCCCCTGGGGCTGTGCCGTCGTGGAGATCTGCGGAGAGTCGCCCTGACATACCGTAGGCATCACCGCCGCGATCTGGCCCGCATCTGTACAGCAAGGTTCTACGCTCGTCTCATCTGCCGGAGTATAAACACAGGTAGACACCTGGATATAATTGACCGTACCCGCCGAGGCCTCACTCTGCGAGGTAACATTGTCGTCAATGAAAAAGTGCGCGATATTATCCGGACCGCTGAATACCGCATCGTCATTGCTATCCGTAAAGGAAAATATTTCGGCACAGTCGAGGTAGACTTTCACCAGTTTGGTTTCTCCATCCCGGGAGATCAGCAGTTTCGTTTCCTGCCCGGGCTGGATGTTGGAGTCAAATGTTCCCAGACCAGGATAATAGGTAATGTCTCCATCTAAGTATGTGGACAAAATTAATTGGAGTTATAATTTGAGAAGTTTATGGTCAGTTCTGAACCAACAGCGGCCAGAGCCGACCAAACTGCGAAAAAGAGATTTTGGGTAGCAACATAGTCTGTCGGTTTTAACCACCTGGCTTTAAGTTCTTTCCAAAGTCTTTCGATAATATTGAGATGAGGCGAATAAGGGGGTAGATAAAAAATGAATAGCCCTCTGTTTTGCCAAATTTGTAAACGTTCTTTGATTTTATGGGCAGTATGTATTCGAGCATTATCGAGCACTACTACGGTTGGCTTTTGGATTTTCAAGGAGAATTCGTCCAGTTTTTGCCAAACGAATTCGCTGTTGATAGTGCCTTGGCAAGTATCGAAAAACAGCCGATTATCGCGTGAGAGCAATCCCCAAATATTGAGTGATTTGCCTTTTTGTGCCGCGATTTCTACCGTTTCATCTTTAAACACCCAGCCGTAAGGCACGTAACCCGATTCTGCAACTTGGCTCTCGTCGCCGTAGAAAAGATCAATTTGACCTGCTTCACTTTGTTTTTCTAGCAACCCTAGCATTTCTCGGCGTACTTCGTACATCTCTTTATCCGGCTTTCCTTTGGGCTTCAGTCGGATGCGTTTGAATCGGCACTCAAGTTTTTTAAAAACCGTTTGAGCGTCTTGAGGCTGAATTTTCGATCTAAATCCGTCTCTAAAAGCTCTTTGGCTTTGGAAAGCCTTTGGCGATCTTCCCCCACCCGTCGGCGTACCGCAGCCTCGTCCAGAACTTTGTCCAGTTTTTGCTTCCGTCCTTGACCAACTTGGTTATGCAAAACTTGGATCCCTTGGCTTTCATAGCCTGTTTTGTAACGCCGAACCCAAGTGTTGATCTGGGTTTGGCTCTGTACACCTACAACTTCTGCTATGTCTTTGCTGAAACGGCCTTCCGATTTTAGCAAAACCATCCGGCATCTTTGACGAAAAGCGTGGCTTTTCCCTGTACGATAACCCGTTTCTAGTTCCTCTCGCTGTTTAGTGCTCAATTTGACCTCTAATTTTCTGCCCATGATTTTTTGAACAAAAATAATCACTAATTATTTTGTCCACATACTTAAAAAATATAATCCATTATCGCTAGTTAGGTTTTTGAAATCGATCAATTTCGAGTATCCACTGACATCATCCAGCGTAAAGCGCATTTCGATGGTGTAGGTATCCCCCAACACATTACTCAGACTAGGTCCCTGGTTGGGGCCAAAACTATAGTTCGTCGCTCCCAGGGTCCCGCCATTCGAGGTGAGCGATACCGTGTTGGTCTCGTCCGCAAGGCTGTTGTTCAGGTTGAAGAGGTAGGTGGTGCATTCAGGTTCCGGTGGCGCATTCGGATCAATAACCAAAAGCCGGATGCGATCAGCCAGATATTGGATTTCCCAGGCTTTACCTGCTCCCAGGCTTGGAAGATAAGACCAGGAAAAAGGACCGGTTACACCACCCGCACTCATAATAATATCAAAAAAAGCACCTACCGGCGGCGTATAGCCTAATGAAACCCATAGGCCTTGAGCAGAAACATTGGAAGTACCCGTCACGATCAACTGATCATGTTCGGTATCTGCAGTAGGCCCGTTAATTGTAAACCACATTGTTCCGGACCCTGAAAAATTGCCGTCAATAGTAAAGGAACCTATCCCGCTATTAAAGCCTGGATAAAGATCCCCGTCACTGACCAATTCGGGAATGACGATGGTTGCGTCCTCTCCAACAATGGCTAAGGTTGAATTGATGGTACCCGTAGCGGAATAAATATTCCCGGCGTTGGGCGCAGCATTAACTGTCCCCTGCCCATAAACGACAAGCTGACCCACGCCACCTGCGCCATTATTATTAATGGTTCCAAGATTATTGAGGATCTGGTAATTGGCAAAGCTCCCAAAAGTCGTGCTGTTGTTGTTGATAACCCCGGTAGCGTTATTGTTAAACGTATAGAATTCAAAACGAAACCAGCATTGTTAAAGGTACCATCATTATTGAATATGACATTTACATCACTATCAGTTTGCATTGAACCACTGTTCAGAATATTAATGGTTGCCCCTTGGCTATTATTGGTAGCTGTTGAGCCTGTAGAGGGGATAAGGATCCCTGAAACATTAATGAGATTATTGTTGGTTAAGGTTGCCAGGTTATATAAACGTTGACCCGCATTGACATTAATAGTCCCATTGTTGGTAACCGTTCCTGAATAGATGCTAATCCAATGGTTGATATTCACGGTAGCACCCGGGGGAATGGGTTCAGGAGGAACGCCGTTAATATCCCAGTTAGATGGGTTTGACCATTGTCCACTATTTAATGCATTAATGGTGGAGTAAGTCTGTGCTTGTATACTGATGTATATGCAGCAGCACAATAAAAAAAGTATGAGTCTTTTCATCGTCTTATTTCGTTTTTTCATGAGAACAATTGTCACTAGCGAATAAAAAAGGGGATGCAATTCTCCCCTGGCAGGATCGATATTCATTGAAGCCTGCCGGTTTTTAATTAGGTCATGGGCAAAGTTAGGGCATGTCAATAGGTTAATTCCGTCAATTTTACCCCTTGGAATAGGTTATTTCCGTCAAAATGGCCAAAAATGGGGTAAACAGTGAACAGTGAGCGGTTAGCAGTGAGCGGGGTCTGAAGATCATTAGGTGGCAGGCCAGGCCGGAGTCGGAAGACTCCTGCCAACAGGGTGGGCAGTGAGCGGGAAGCGGTGAGCAGTGAACGGTGAACAGTGAGCGGGATCTGAAGATCATTAGGTGGCAGGCCAGGCCGGAGTCGGAAGACTCCGGCCAACAGGGTAGCCAGGCCGGAGTCGGAAGACATTTGGCCAACGAGTTCACGAGGGAAGTGATCCACCCCTACTTCCTTTTTCAAATACGCCGAAGGCAACGTGCCAAAGCGTTTCCTGAACAGGCGGGAGAAGCTTCGCAGGTCGGCATAGCCAACCAGGGCGGCGGCCTCCCCTACCGAAGGAGCGGCGGGGCTTTCCAGCAGGCGGCGGGCTTCCTGAAGGCGCATCTCCTGCAAGTAAGCGTTGGGGGTGAGGCCGGTGAGTTGTTTCAACTGCCGCCTCAACGACGATTCACTGAGGGAAAAAGCCGTGGCTAGCAGCGGTATCGTAAGGGTAGAATCCGTTAACCGCTGCCGCAGGTAATCTTCAAAAACGATCAGCCATTGCTGGTCAGCATCGAAGGCGGTGGCTGCTTCGGGATCCGCTGCTGGCAGCGGTTCAAGCTCCTCCTGCCGCTGCGCCCGGTTGTGCAGCAAATTGGCGATGCGCACCAACAGTTCTTCCTCTGCAAAGGGTTTGAGCAGGTAATCGTCCACCCCAATGCGCAGGGCTTTTAGCTTATCGGCCGCATCGGCCCTTGCCGTTAGCATAATCACGGGAATTAACTGCGTACTCTTTGCGGCCTTCAATTGGTTCAGCAACTGAAAACCATCCATCACCGGCATCATCAGGTCGCTGATGATCAAATCACAGGGGGATATGAAATCAGGTTGCGTTGGATCCGGCATTAAATAGTCCAGCGCCGCCCGTCCATTTTCTGCTGTTACCAGCTGATAGCGGCTTTCGAGGATGACCTTGAGGTATTCCTGCATATCAGGATTATCCTCCACCAGCAGGAGGGTGGGACTGTCTCTTCCGGCAATCGTTTGCGCACGACGTTGAATCGCCTGGACGGGGATGAAAACCGGCTCTGCTACCTGTTTTTCAACCAGAGGAACTCCCTCCTGCACCGGAAAACGAACGAAGAACCGGGCGCCTACTCCCAGAGTGCTTTCCACTTCAATGGTTCCGCCGAATAGCTCAACATACTCCTTGCATAAGGACAAGCCAATACCCGTACCTCCTTCAGTTGCTTTCGCTGGGTCGTTCGTTTGAAAAAAGCGATCGAATACGTAAGGTAAATCCGCAGCACTGATCCCCGATCCCGAGTCGGCTACCGTGAGCTGTAGTTCCTGATCAACCAGGGCAATGGTCACCTGTATCTTCCCGTTTGCGGGAGTATACCGAAAAGCATTGGCAAGCAGGTTCACCAATATCTGCCGGCATTTTTCCTGATCAAGGTCAGCCACCATATCCGGAGGGATGGTCAGGGTTGTCAAAAATTGAATTTCTTGAAAATGCCCTAATGATTCAAATTGTGCCAGTTGTTGCCGGAAAAAAGGAAGCAGGGCTGTTGGTTGTGGTTGTAATTGCAATTGGCTCTGATCCAGTTTCTCAAGGGCCATAATATCATCAATCAACTGTTGTAGTTGATCACCACTGCGGTCGGCTATCTCGAGCAGTGCTCGTTCGTTGGCGGGGATCGCCTTGTTTTTCATCACCGCACGTATTGGTCCGGTTATTAACGCCAGGGGAGTGCGCAGTTCATGACTTACGTTGGCGAAAAAGCGCGACTTAACAGTATCCATAGCCCGTAATTGTGCAGCCTGTGCCTGAATTTGGCTAATAGCACCCCGCAGGCGCCAATAAGCATACCCCAAAACAGCCGCAGATAATGCCGCAAGGAAAGCCAGCCAGGCGAACAACCGCCGGCGTGATTTTTCCTCGGCTAGCTGCTGGAGGCGTTGATTATCTTTGTATTGCGCATCAATTTGCGCTACACTTTGATTGAGGCTTGTTGTTAAATCATTTCTTTCCAGCTGAAATCCCTTATTGAGGTTATCCCAGGCGGAATCCTGCTGCCCCAATGCTCTGAAAATGTTCCCCCGAAACTGGTAGGCCCTGGCAATCGTATGATGCCGGTCGTTACCCAATGTGATGGCCTGATTGGCCATTTGAATCATGGAGTCGTTGTACAACAAAGCCAGCGTATATTGCTGCTGACGAAAATACTGCCGGGCAATCCCGGTGTACATATAGCTAACCCCGGTGTAATCTTCCAATTGCCAATAGAGTGGCAGAGCCTCCCGGTAGTGCCTTAATGCTTCCGCAGGATCTGTTCCCTGGGTAAGCATCCCCATGAGCATATGGCCGACCGCCTCCTCCAGAACCAACGCGAATTGTGGGGCAGTGCGGAGGGCTTCCCGGGCATAATACACAGCTGAATCACGGTTGTTTTGGAATACGCGATAATAAGAGGCCTGGCGCACCGCATACCCAGGGTAAAGCTCATCCAGGCGCTCCCGGGCTATGGTCTTTTTGGCCTGCTGCAGGTTATCCCAACAAAACGGATCCCGATCAAAAAGTTCATACAGCAATGCCAGCACCAGGCAGCTACGAGTGTATGTTCTCCATTCTCCCGCCTTTCGGCACGCTTCCTGCAAAGGTAGAAGTCGCATGAGAGCGGCATCATCCTTATCGTCCTGTTGCAGGGCGGTAGCTTCCGCCAAGCGTACCCGGAACCCCAATGGGGTTTCCCACAAACCCTGTTGTCTTACCTGCGTTGCTAGTTGCTGCGCTAAGACCAGGGCCGAATCATTCTTATACGAAATAAGCAGTTGTTCTGCCCGACCTAGTACCTCTTCAATAGTTGTAGTATCCTGCTGGCTGGCCAATAAGCGCCCTGGCATAATGGCTATCCCCAATAGCATTGCGCCAATACGACAAAATGAGGTTAAATCCTGACGGAGGAATTGCAATTTTTCGAGCTGGTTGATTTGACGCAAATATAGGTAAATAGATAGTTCCGATGGCTGAATGTTCGAAAAACCATTCAACCTTTGCCATATTTTCAGGAATTATAAAACCCCTTTTTCTTATTTTGTTTGGCAAATCCGCAATAAATAATTAATTCTTTTGCAAAGAATGCCGCTTTATGCTTGCGTTAGCTAGCTCTCTTCCGATGCTCCTTGACAATGGGATTTAACTTGTCCCAAGACGAAGTCTAATGTTTTGTTAAATAAGAAAGCGTGGTGCGTGGAGTGTGGAGTGTTTTTTACCCGCGGCAACTTTACGCAGGCGGCTGATTTTTGCCCGCGCAGTCGGGGCAAGTTTCTCATTTCCTCACCAATTCACCTAGCGAAGCCGCAAAGTCTCAAAGAAAACGAGGGCCAGTTTAGGCCTACCGACACACCGGCTTACCTTCAATTTCTTCGGTCATGTGCAATAGGTTAAGGTGTTCATCATAGATGGCGTTAAAGACGAAAGGTTGGCCCCGCAGCAGGTACTGGTACACCTGCCAGTCGGTAGGTGGCGTAGGGATTTCCGGTAGTTGTTCGAAGGTAATCCAAGTGAGGTCACCTTCATCGCAATGGGGTGGTTCCACCCAGGGGATGTCCGCCACGTAGATGTGGCTCATCCAATTGTATTCCGTGGGGGAGGTTTCGGTGAGGGTGCCGGCAAAACGGAGTTGCGGTATTTCCAATCCCGTTTCCTCCTGTGCTTCCCGGCGGGCCGCACTGTGGGGATCTTCGTAGGGTTCCAGTTTACCCCCTACCGGCAAGTACATGCCTACAAAGGGCGGGCGGGCACGGCGCAACAGCAAAAACTGTTGTTCACAACGTAGCACTACCATGGCCGCCAGGCGCTTATGGCCTGAAGGGATTACATTTCCAGGTGTCATGTACAGCGTTTTGGGTACTTTTTTTTTCGCAAACCCAAAATAGGCTTTCCAATTCAAAAAGAAGTACTTATATTTGCGTCCTAATTGCGAAATTGGAAAAGATTCTACCATGAAGAAAGATACACATCCGGCAAGTTACCGAACGGTCATTTTCAAAGACTTCTCTTGTGATGAAGCGTGGATGGGCCGTTCTTGTGCACCTACGCGTGACACCATTGAATGGGAAGACGGTAAAGAGTACCCGTTGATCAAGCTGGAAATCTCCAGCTATTCACACCCGTTTTTCACGGGTAAGATGAAATTTGTGGACACCGCTGGCCGGATCGACAAATTCAACAAGAAATTTGCCAAATTCGCTGCCAAGAAATAAGGCAGGCCAACCGAAGTGGCAAAAGTCCCAATCAGCAGCTGGTTGGGACTTTTTTTTTACCTTCGTAGCTAAAGGAAGCTGCCCGGGGTATACCCTTGGGGGCCAAATCTGCGTTTTAACGCTGGATGCCCGCGGCATTTCCCAGATCATTCATTAGTTTTCCCCAAAACCATGACCCAGGTTATTTTATTCGATAACGAGACGCGTGACCACCTGCTGCCGCTAACCTATACGCGGCCAGTGGCTGACCTGCGCGTAGGTATTCTAACCATTCGCGAAAAATGGGAACGGGCCCTCGGCTTCCCCACCGGTTTTATTACCCAGGACTATCTGGCGCAGCGTTTCTCCCTCGAAGTGGGCGACGAAAACTTCTTTATCAATGGCAGTGTGCTGCCCTCCGATAAGCTATGTGCGCTCATCCGGCAGATGGACTTCAACGAAGCCTACCTCCAGGGAGATGAGCTTATTGTCGCCAAACTTGACCGCAAGCAACTGCAAAAACTGATCAACGACGAGGAAATCGACGAACTCAAGGGGCATGACATTGAAGATACGCCTTTCCTCAAAATAAACCGGCCGTCCGATTTAGTGCGCCTGAATGGCGAAGCCCTCCGGGAAGATTTCCAGGTACTAAAGGCGGGACGCCGCTCCATGCCCCTTCCGGCCAGCAACCGGCTGATTGGGCCTGCCGACCAACTGTTTATTGAACCGGGCGCCACCCTCGAAGGAGTCTCCCTGAATACCACTACCGGCCCCATTTACATTGGCCGCCAGGCGGAAATCATGGAGGGCAGTATGCTGCGGGGACCGATTGCCCTGCTCGACCATGCCGTTGTACGGATGGGAGCCCGCATTTACGGGCCAACCACGATTGGCCCGCAGTGCAAAGTGGGCGGAGAGGTGGTCCAGAGTATCTTATGGGGCCACAGCAATAAAGCGCACGATGGATTCCTGGGGCATTCTGTATTAGGAGAATGGTGTAACCTGGGCTCGGGAACCGAAGTGTCGAACCTGAAAAATTCCTATGAGGAAGTAAAGCTTTGGAACTACCCTGCCGGGCGTTTTCTCCCCACCGGCGAACAATTCCTGGGGGTTATCATGGGCGACCACGCCAAAACGGGTGTTAATGTCACCCTCAATACCGGTACTGTGATCGGGGTAGCTACCCAGGTATTTGGTCCGGGCTTTCCCCGCAATTTTATTCCTTCCTATGCTTTCGGAGGGGCGCATGGTTTCCAGACCTTCATGCCGGAAAAAGCACTTGCTACCGCCGCCAGGGTTATGGATCGCCGCCAGGTAACCCTCACGATCGAGGATCGCATCATTTTACTCCGCATATTTGAAGACTCCGCCAAATTCCGCAACTGGGAAAAGAAAAAATAAAGCCCTGATTCCCCGGTGGAAACGGTGGCTCAGCTATTTCGTTGAACAGCACATCGAAAGTGCACCCAGCGATATCAACCCGCATTTGTACGTCAGCATCGTACGCGGACGCTTACAGCTTTCAACCGCAAATGCCATCTATTCTTTTGAGGATCTTTACACCAACTTCGGCGAAGCCCTGGACCGGCTTAACCCCGACCCTAAGGCAAACTACGAAGTCTTACTCCTCGGTCTGGGTTTAGGCAGTATCCCCTATATCCTGGAAAAAAAGCATGGCTGTCGCTACGGCTACACCGCAGTGGAGCTGGATGAATCGGTCGTTTACCTGGCGGAAAAATATACCCTCGCTGAACTCGAATCGCCCATGGACGTGATTACGGGCGATGCCTACGCTTTTGTCTTTACTACCGAAGAATACTACGACTGGATCTGCATGGATGTTTTCCTGGACGAAACCACGCCGGAGGTTTTTGGCAGTACCGAATTTTTGGAAGGCCTCCAGGAGCGGTTAACCCCCGGTGGGCTTCTTCTTTACAACTGCCTGACGGATCAGGCTACGGAATACCAGCGAACTAAGTTGTTTTTCGAGCAAACGTTTCTGACCGTTTTTCCCCAGGCATATTATTTTGACGTTGGCGGCAATTGGATCCTCGTTGGTCCTAATCCTTCCGCATAGGTTCCTTATTCCGTTTCCGATGGCCCTCCGGGCAGGATATAGAAATAGGACATGCCTTCCGCCTTATCATCGTAGGTAACCATTCCCTGGTCCTGGTGATATTCAAAATACCCCAGCAAGCCAAAATCGCCGGAACAAAAAGCTGCATGCGTCAACACCATCCCCAGCAGCGTAAATTGCCAGGCCAGGGGCACCCAAGCCAATAGCAATAAACTAACCCCCGTAATCACTACGAATGGAGTTAGGGCAACAATGCGAAATTCTTGCCGGTTGACAACAAACTGATCGGCCATAGCCATGAAGTAAAACTTCCGCAAATTGGCATCGTAGGAAGTATGGGGGGCACCAACATACTTATAAGCCAGTACATGGAGAAATTCGTGCAGTGGAATAAGAGCAAAAGCCAGGGCCATCCCGTAAGAAACCCGCAGGAATGCGTCGCCAAAAGGATATGTCTTTTGCCAGTAATGAAAGCCCAGCCAGCCGAGTACCAAAGCGAAGAAAAGCACATTTAACCCGGTGTAAGCCGTTCCGGCCCAGGTTTTATAGCGAAGCCCTTCACGCACAAAGGGAATCAACTCCTGATGATTCAGTTTGTCTTTGAGTAAATAGCCTCTGGTTGCCAATTCTTCGGGGCGCAGTTGCATAGGAAACGGTTTGTCAGATATAACCTACACAGCTCAAATAAGTTGCCAGGGGTTACCATTCCATTTCATCATCGGTAGGCAATTCGCTAACGATGAGCCCCAGCCAAAAACGGCGCAGGTGGGTAAGGAGAAATAAAACACCAAAGTAAAAAAACAGCCCGGCAGCCATCCCCATACCCCGATAGGATTCCGTGACCAGCGCGTGATAGGCGAACCAGGCGATGGCCCCCATGATAAAAATCGATTCTATCCGGGAAAGGATCTGCGACTGGTTGAATTCAGTAGCTACCCGCTTGACTTCCTGGTGCCGCCAAGCCCAGGGATCGCCATCGGCCTGTACCGCTATCCAGGATTGCTTGCGTTGCCGGTATTGTACCCATTGCCAAATGGCATATACAGCGGTCAACGGTGTATAAGTTAAAAGAACCTGCCCCATTCCCCGGGGGAAATCGCCCAGAATCAAAAAGCGCAGCCAATACCCCAAAGAGGCCCCCATGCCCACCAGCGTGAGCATTACCCGAAAAAAAGACCTCCGGCCCTCCAGGTATTGAACTACTTTTTCATGCATAAGGCAAAGGTAAGCTTTTGTCCGGATGGATACCTGCTCTTTGTGCTCCTCATGGACAATAACCACCACAAAATCCGGGTTTGTTTTAAGCTCAATGCCTGCGGCAGCCATTCGGCCTTCCCCCCTCCCTACTGGATTGTCGTCGCCGCAGGTGGTGTTTTCCTGAAAACGAAGGCCAGTACCGACGTGCAGCATATCCCCAAGACAAACGTTCCTACCAGATTTTCAAAAATATAGTTTCGCAAATTGAACTTCGCTTCCGCTGCTGCCTGGGTCAGGATCTCATTGTCAACGGCAAGCCTGATCACATTGGGAAAAAACTCCGGAGATATCACCTTATGAATAATGGTTTGCGTTAACGGACTTAGCGCTGTTACGATCAGGGTAATCCCTAACCCGAATAAAAAACCCTGTACCCAGCCCAGTTTATTCGTTACGGCCTTGCGGCGATTTTCCCAAAAAGCCAGGGCAAATACCGCCACAAACACCCCATCATAGAGGTTGGAAAATTGAGCATGCTGGTTAATCCAGGGCCCATGCCAGCCCATGAGCTTTTCCAGCAGCATCCAACCAAGCGTCACTACAAAAAAAATGATTCCCCATTTCACTTGTCTTGGCTTGATCATTGGCATTGGATTGTGTTCGGCAGATTCTGTTAATGCAACACACCAATAAAAGACCTCCCTCTGCTTTAAGAAGTTGGTTAATAGGAGCAAACTTGAAGATGACCTTTTGTTACTTGTTATTTGTTTCTAAGTGAAATCAAATAAGTTCTTACGGAAATTGTCAGGATTTTACCCGCCAAAGTTGCAGCTTTAAGCGGGCTGGTCCTTTGTTAAACCCCTGACCTAGCCCAGGTAAGTCTCCGACTTACCGCAGCTATATGGTACGTCTCAGGACGTGCGGGTGGTGGTTACGGTCACTGCGCTTACGCACGTCGTGAGACGTGCAAGATATTACCTGCCAGGCAGAGACTGGCAGGGGCTTATAGTGTTTTGTAAAACGCTGATGCTGTTGATGCGGAGAAAGTGGGGAATAGTAAAAGGTCCATTTACTTGCTTGTAGTAGCTTCATAGGGGGCTCAATATCCGGCAGGAGTAATTTGCTTGTAATTAGTGGTCTGTCAACTATGAATTTAGGGATTCAGATAGCTCCCGAAAAAGCCTACCGGATTTTCCATTGCGCCTGATTACTCCCCGAAATTTCTCGCAACGACGCAACGACGCAACGAGACATAGCGGCGGCGCTTCACGTTTCACTAATCCTTAATTTCAAACTTGACAAGGCACTTGATACTGGATACTGATTGCTGGCCCCGACTGCGTCTAGGGTAAATTTCTGGTTGAGCGTTGAGCGGTTTTGAAGCATTCAGTCCTGGACACATTTCCCACTCCGACTGCGTCGGAGCAAGTTTCTCATTTGTTTTCAGACTAGACAAAGCACTTCCATAGGAAGCCCCCTTGCATTAATAAAAAAATCCACCTATCTTGTAACAAGATATTTACCAACCCGCCCTGTCCGCTAACCAACGATTCCAGTTATGCTTCCAGACCGTCAGTGCATTCAGTGCGGCGAGGGGTTTCGGCACGGGCGAGCCGACAAAAAGTTTTGTTCCGCCTTTTGCCGGACCACCTTTCACAACCAGCGCTACCGGCGTAACCAGCTGCTGCGGCAGCGCGTCAATCAGCTCCTGCGCCGCAACCACCAAATTCTCCAGGAAATAAATCCCGAAGGGCGTACCCGGGTACGCCGGGAGGTCATGATCCAACGAGGGTTTAACTTTGCCTACATCACCCACCTGGCTACGGTGGGTAAAGATAAACCACCTCTGCGCTGTTGCTACGATCAGGGGTATTACCTGGATCCGAATGGTTGGGTAGAGTTACGTGGCCGAAAAACTGCAGTAACCGGTGAGTGTAAAGATCACGCATTGGCCGCCCTGAAAACATAAGTTGTCGTAAGGAAAGCCTTCCTGGCAAAAACATGGATTACCGCAATCCCGTTGCTTCAATCTGGCGGTGGTAAGCGCGCAGATGACGCAGACCTTTCAGCATGTCCCGCAAGGGTAGGAAAGAAACGCCCTGACGATGATTAGCCACGGCAACCCGCCGGATGATTGCCCAGTGCTTAAGAATAGCTCTCAGGGCACCAATATAGGACATGTGCGTCGGGTCATAAATATGCGTAGGCTCGGAACACACCCCATTCAATTCAATAACTTTAAAATTGCGGCCGGCTTTTAGGTCACTCAGGCTGGTACATTTCAAATCAAAACGGCCGTAGAAGTAGCCGGGAATATCCTGGGTGAGCTGATCAAAGGTTTTTACAAGGGCGGCATCGATATGCTCGTTGCCATTGATAAACTGGGTTCCTTTGGCATGATTGCCGACAATCCCAAGTGGAATGTGCTGCCCCTGTGTCGGTACCGTATGCAGAATTTCCCATTGGGTTTCCTGCAAGCGATCCCATTGGAGAATAGCCCGCGGCTGACGCTGGATAAGCTCCGCTACCGTGGATTGCCCATCACCAACCACGTGTAAAAAGGTTTTGAGTGTCAGGGAAGTAATCTGACCCTGTTCCTGACCCGGCAGACGATGGTAAAGAACGCCAATCTCCTCCGGGTAATCCAGATATTCCTGAACGATAAAATCAACAGGAATCCGTTGCAGGTAATTGATTAACTCTTCAAGGGTGTTTAGCTTGCGCACCAATAAGCCTCGGTATCCAATATCGGGTTTAGCAATGAGTGGAAACGTCAACCCTGCTGCGTTCAGAGTGTCGGTCAGTGCTTGAGGAGATATTCCTGCCGGTGCAAGCACTGACCGCGGGCGAAAAGCCACCGGAATATTCGCCAGCGTGGCAAATTTGCTTTCCAAGCCCAGGCCTCCCGCCCAAATCCCTGGATTTGCTGCCGAAAAAAAGCAGATATGGCGGGCCCGCAACGCCAACCAGGGCCCGTACAGGAACATCGGCCAGTAAAAAGCCCAGGATGGCCAGTATTCCCATTGCCCCAATTTGATAAAAAATGGCCGCCGGGACCAGATATTTTGCCGTGTGCTCATAGCTACTTCCAATCAGTCAGCTCACAAAATAGCGCGCCGGATTGATGCTTGTAATGGCAAGGTTAATTTTTTCTCTTCTTCCTGCAAAAGGTCCCGGAAAAACAAGTCGATTCCGGCTTCCGTACGATCCAGAGTGGTAATACTAACGGTCCGAACCACATTAAACCGGTTCATCACTACCCCATTCCAGGGGTCATCCGCCCCGGTCTGCGTATGAAAACCGAGAACATCTTCTCGGGAACAGCTTTTGCGTTTGTTTTGCCAGGTCGTAAACCAGGCGCGACGCAAGGCCTGTGCCTCCCCATCATACAGGGTAGCCGACGACCACAAGTGCTCTGCCTGGACATCCAGCGCCTGGAAGTGGCTCTGATGTCCATCCCAACGCAATTCCCACAGGCTTCCCCGATCGTAGATCACCAGGGTAAAGGGCTCTATTTCATGAAAATCATAGGTCTGGGCAAAAGCCTGCGCATTGCTGAACGTAAAGAAATGAAGTACCATAATTCCCCGGCTCAGCCGATAGGGAGGGATCCGCTTGTGTTGATGAAAGGCCCCGTTAAGCAAACAAACAACCCGGTCATCACTGGCCGCAGCAACCCAGGTGCCGCCAGCACCTAAATCACGGGGAAAAACCAGCGAGTAGTCCGGAAAATCTTCCCGAACCAGCTCCATCGACGATCGGCTGGGAGCCTCGTCGCGGTTGGAGGTCAATAAAAAACCGCCATTTTCCTGCGGAATAAAGGTAACCGTACACATAACTTAAACAGGCTTTGCTTCGTAATAAACAGCAATGTCCGCCAAGGGTTTACGCTGGATATTGGGGACCTGGGCTCCTTCGGCCGGATACCCTACCGGAATCAGCAAATAAGGGCGCTCATTATCCGGGCGTTCCAGGATTTTTTGCAGAAAATTCATGGGGCTGGGCGTATGGGTCAGGGAAATGAGCCCTGCCTGGTGAATGGCCGTCAATAAAAATCCGGCAGCGATGCCTACCGATTCGTTGACATAATAATTTTTGGTTTGGCGACCTTCGGCATCCCAATCATACGCTTTTTTGAACACGATGATCAGGTAGGGAGCAATCTCCAAAAAAGGCTTGTGCCAGTCGGTGCCAAAAGGCTGCAAATCCGCCAGCCAATCCTCGCTCATTCGACCATGATAATTGGTATATTCTTCCTGCTCAGCCGCTTCACGAATGGCCTTTTTGATCACCGGATCACTCACTACGCAAAAGGTCCAGGGTTGCTTGTGAGCACCGGAAGGCGCTGTCGAAGCCGTACGTATGAGGTTATCGATAACCTCCCGGGCTACCGGCCGGTCAGAAAATTCACGTACCGACCGGCGTTGATCCATATAGTGGTAATAGGCGGCACTACGTTCCAGACTTTCTTCCGCCGCGTAGGATTGAGCGGTGTAGGGAATAAAAACAGGTTCCGGCATACGATAATCGTTGATCAAGGAGTGGTTACAGAAACAGGCAATATTTTACCATTAAAAAAGTGATGCCCCCGGGTAGCAAAGTAAGCCAGAAATTCACCCATCTCACTACTGGTTACCGGTGCCTGATACCCTGGAAAAGCAGCAGTCAGCATCTCGGTACCTACCGCACCTAAGGCCAGGCAATTTACGGCTATCCCGGAATCTTTAAGTTCTTCGGCAAGACATTCTGTAAGATTTGCCAGAGCTGCCTTGCTGGCGCTGTAAGCACTCAAGCCCGGAAACTTACTGCTTCCCTGATACCCGCCCATAGAACTGATATTGACAATATGCGGGCGGTTACCTTGCTGCAATTGCGGTAAAACCGTTCTGATCAACCGTACTGCGCCGAAAAAATTCACAGCAAAAAGGGCATCCCAGTCCGCATCACTAAGCTCCGCAAAAGGACGACTAATAAGTAACCCGGCGTTATTAATCAATACATCGACCCCGCCCAAAACACCGAGAGCTGCCTGGAGCGTATGCCAATCTGGTTGCTCCAAATCAAACGGCAGGATTTGTACCCGTTGCCCCGAACCGTGGCGCTGCATGGCTTCTTCTTGTAATTCCATCAAACCCTGGGTATTGCGGGAAAGCGCTAATATGCGATGGTTAGGATCCTCTGCCAGGGCTAAAACGGCATCACGGCCAATACCCCGGCTCGCTCCGGTAATCAGAATACGCATGATTTTTTAATTGTTGCGACGCGATGCATTGCGTCGGTACGTAATTATTTATTGCGACGCGATGCACGCGTCGGTAACGTCAGGACGAACAGGGTCCATTTTTTGTTACTCGTTAAGCGTTGAGCGCAACCCGCCCGACAAAGCTCTCGGGTAGCTGAAGACTTCCTGAGTAAAGCCAAATGGCTGATTTCTTCGCCCGCCGTAGCCTTGCGTAGGCGGGCCTTCACTGCTCCCTGCTCCCTAAACAAACTAAAGATCGCCCAGTTGCGGCCGCAGCAGTATTTCCTCCACCACTGCCCCGGGAGGGAGTTTCCAGCAAGCTACAATTGCTTCGGCAATCGCCTCGGGAGCTAATAGCCGCTCGGGGAGCACCGAAGATCCCTCCCAGGAACTCGTATACGTTTGACCGGGAAGTACTGCCGTAACGCGAATCCCCAACTCCTGCCACTCCAGACGCAAGGCCTGCGTGAAAGACAGGAGTGCTGCTTTACTCATGCTATATGCTGCACTGCCAGCCATGCCATGCTTGCTGGCAATGGAGCAGATCGTAAACAAATGGCTTCCTGACCGCAATGAAGAGAACAAGGCTCGGGTAAGGTAAAAAGCACTGAATGCATTGAGTTCCATCTGGTACTCAAGGTCCCCTTCAGCCTGATCAATCACCGTTGCTGGCCGGAAGATGCCCGCATTATGGACGATGACATCTACCTGAGGCCACCCTTGCAATCTTTGCCCCAATTTGGCGATTTGAGCTTTATCGCTCAGGTCAGCCGGTAACCCTATAAAAGTCTGGGCGGGATAAGCATTTTCTAGTTCCTGAGCCGTGCGTTCCAAATCCGCAGCCGACCGAGCCACCAATGCCAGATGGAAGCCTTCGGCCGCCAAGGCCCGGGCAGTAGCCAGGCCCATACCTTTACTTGCTCCCGTGACAACTCCGTATCGCATTCTGTTGTTTTTTTACAGCAAAACTGGCATTCTCCTGGCTTATCCCGGGAAAAATCCGGATTAGCCGGCCCAGTTGCAGGATGGCTGGGAAAATTACCTTATTTTTGCTCCGCTACCAAATCAAAGCGTTAAATACACAACTGAATGCTGGTAATCACCGGACTCCTCGAACACCTCGGTAAGTACGTCATTATGATGGGAACGGCCTTTAATCGGCCGGAAAAGTCATCGATGTACTACAAGGAAACGATGCGGCAGATGAATGACATTGGCGTGGGTTCCCTGGTCATTGTGATCCTTATTGCCCTCTTTATCGGTGCTGTAACAGCTATCCAGTTTGCTTATCAGCTGGATGGCACCCTGGTTCCTGTATATTATATCGGTTACATTGTTCGGGATAGCACCATCATTGAATTGGCACCGACGATCACCTGTCTGGTACTCGCTGGCAAGGTGGGGTCCAACATTGCCTCCGAAATTGGGGGGATGCGGCAAAAAGAACATATTGATGCGATGGAAATTATGGGGGTTAATACGGCAGCCTACCTCATCATGCCCAAAGTTGTTGCCGCTGTCATTGTCATCCCGCTGCTGGTAGCCATTGCCGCTTTTGTCAGTGTTATGGGTGGATACCTGGCCGTAGTACCAACAGGGATGATGTCGAGCCAGGAATACGTTCAGGGAGTGCGTTCTTTTTTCGACTCCTATAATGTTTTCATGATGTTCGTCAAGGCGATCGTTTTTGCCTACCTGCTAACCACGATCTCTGCCTACCAAGGATATTATGTTCGCGGCGGCAGTATTGAATTGGGTAAGGCCAGTACCAATGCCGTGGTGATCAGCGATATAATGATCCTGGTTGCCGATTATCTCTTAGCCGTCCTCCTGACCTAAACGCAACCCCTATGATTCGCACTGAAAATGTGACCAAAATATTTGGCGACAACGTTGTCCTCTCGAATATATCGGCTGAATTTCACCGTGGTAAAACCAACTTGATTATTGGGCGTTCCGGTGCTGGTAAAACCGTGTTGCTCAAGCTTCTCGTTGGGCTATTGACGCCCTCCAGTGGCGAAATTTATTACGATGATGTACGCTTCAGCAGCCTGAACAAGAAGAGTCTGCGCTCCCTGCGAATGAAAGTCGGCATGCTTTTCCAGGCATCCGCTCTTTTTGACTCCCTTTCGGTGGAGGAAAATATCCGTTTCCCACTGGATATGTTTACCAACATGACCAAAAAGGAAAAAACAGACCGGGTGAATTTCTGCCTGGAGCGGGTAAGCCTGGGGGCTATTAACGACAAATACCCCTCTGAAATCAGTGGTGGGATGCAAAAACGGGTCGGTATCGCCCGGGCGATTGTGCTCAACCCGGAATATCTTTTTTGTGACGAGCCCAACTCCGGTCTGGATCCCAAAACGTCCATCGTGATTGATGAACTCATTCGCGACATTACCTACGACCATAACATCACGACCATTATCAATACCCACGACATGAACTCGGTGATGGAAGTAGGTGATAATATCATTTTGTTGTACAAAGGGGAAATCGCCTGGCAGGGCAACAAAGACGAAGTCGTCTATAGTGAGAATGAAATATTGCAGGACTTTATTTTTGCCTCACCCTTCTTACAGCGCCTGCGGACAGCCGCCATCGACGAGGGCAAGCACCTCTAGGCCTCTGTTGAATTTGCTGGTTGGTTATGATGAAGAGTGAAGCAGTGAGCAGTGAGCGGTGAGCAGTGGAGTAAAATCCCGATAAACGAGCAACGATATTCGAACAACGATAAACGAGCAACGAGTTAACAAGTAACGAGTAACCAGGCACCAGAAACCAGCAACCAGAATCCAGTAACCAATCCGCAGTAACCGCTTACCCGCCTATGGCGCCCAAGGGTTTTGCAAGTTATTAGGCCAAGCCAAAAAGAAATCCGGCTTGATTGTTGATTATTTCCGAAATGACTCCTAGTTTTGCAACGCTTTAAACGAAAGCAAGGTCTGGAACGAGGGCAATCACCATTACCTAACTGCCCAGGTGGTGAAATTGGTAGACATGCTACTTTGAGGTGGTAGTGCTCGAAAGGGCGTGCAGGTTCGAATCCTGTCCTGGGCACCTAACCTCGTTCCGACCTGTTTTTCTCCTTTCTTTTCCCCCCATAGCAACTTTATTCTCCTCTCATTTGTATTTCTCATGACCATCCGGGTTCTCCTTTGCTGGGAAGCAACCATAAAAAATTGGTAATCATTCCCAGGGTTCATTACCTTTACTGTATATTCTTACCCTTATGGAAAGCAAAACATCGGTTATTAAAGAAAAAGAGGCGGAAAAGTTGGAACGGATTGCGTTCATCCTCAAAACGGTGGCTCATCCCACCCGCCTGAGTATTATCCACTTGTTGGAACAACATGCACGCCTTTCCGTTTCTGACATTTGTGACATGCTGGGAACCGAACAATCCCTTACGTCTCACCACCTGCAAAACATGCGCCTCAAAGGTATTCTTTCCGTTAAACGGGAAGGCCGCTCTATGATGTACACCCTCAAGGAGCGGGACGTTTCACTCATCATCGAGTGTCTCGAAAATTGTAATTGTAATATGTAACCGGGAACTCCACCCGTTTTTTCCCTAACCACTTCCTTTCACTGTCTCCGCCTCGGCTATTGATCCGGGTATAATTACTTCGCTTTCATTTTTTATATGAATAAACAAACATATTTTTGTGTTTAACTTGAAATAATGGACGCAACATTCTGGAACGAACGCTATGCAAAAGAAGCTTACGCTTACGGCGAAGCACCTAATACCTTTTTTGCCCGTACGCTCCGGAATTACCCGCCAGGTCGGCTTTTGCTTCCCCTGGAAGGGGAAGGTCGAAATGCCGTTTTTGCAGCCAGCGAGGGGTGGGTGGTTGACGCTTTTGATTACAGTGTTGCCGGAAAAGATAAAGCCCTTTCGTTAGCCCAAAAAGTGGCCGTTACTATTCAATACACCGTATCCGAGGTAACGAAATATCCTTTTGCGGCTGAAGCATACGATGCCATAGGGTTGTGCTACGCCCATTTATCGCCGCCTGACCGCAGCTATCTCCATCAACAGGCATCCAATGCCCTGCGACCGGGCGGGCATCTGATCCTGGAAGCATTTCGGCCTGCACAATTGAGCTATCACTCAGGGGGGCCCCGCAATGCCGAATGGCTTTACACCCCGGAAATGCTCACTCTGGATTTTCCGGGGCTGGAATTCCTTACCCTGGAGACACCAATAATAGATCTAGCAGAAGGTCAGTTTCACTGTGGAGAAGCTGCCGTTATTCGCTTAATTGCCCAAAAACCTGCTTAACTTTAACCCAAAACCTGGTAACTCCTATGGGAATATTCAGTAAAGGTTCAAAACTATATAGCATGCTGGGGTTCAAATGCCCCCGCTGTATGGAAGGAGATTTGTACCAAACACCAACCTTCTCTTTCCGCAAGCCATTTGTCATGCATGAACGCTGCCCCAACTGCCGGCAAGATTTTATGCCCGAACCCGGGTTTTACTACGGGGCCATGTTTATCTCCTATATTTTTACGGGTTGGTTCTGTATTGGGTTTGTACTGTTCTTTCACTGGGTACTAGGCTGGAGCACGTTGGCCTCCTTTTCTCTACTCATTGCTGTTTGTGCCTTTTTCTTTGTTTATATTTTTCGCCTGGCACGCTCCATCTGGCTTAGCCTGATGGTCAAATACAATCCCAGTAAGCGCGATTAACTTAATTCCTACCTTTAAAATGTACGACCATGGTTGATGCCCAATTACTTGACCTGATCCATAAAAAATATCCGGCCATTGCTGAAAAAGGCCTGCAGGAAGAAATTGCCTCGGTAGGAAAACTCGTCCAGTATAAAGCTGGCGAGGTAATTATGGACATCGGCAGTTATGTGAAAATGGTTCCGCTGGTGATCGAGGGCTCCATCAAGGTGGTCCGGGAAGATGAAGAAGGGAATGAATTATTCCTGTATTACCTCCAGTCAGGCGAAACCTGCTCCATGTCATTCACCTGCTGCATGATGAATAAACGCAGTGAAATTCGCACCGTCGCTGAGGAAAACACCACCATCATTGGTATTCCTATGCGGTACATGGATGAATGGATGTCCAAATACCAAAGCTGGAAAAATTTCGTCATGCAGACCTACGATTTTCGCATGCTGGAATTAGTGAAAACCATCGACAGCATCGCCTTCAAAAAGATGGATGAGCGACTGCTGGAATACCTGAAGAAAAAGGTGCAAGCTACCGGATCTAAAACGATCAGTGCCACGCACCAGGAAATTGCCTACGACTTGAATGCTTCCCGGGAAGCCGTATCCCGGCTGCTTAAACAACTCGAAAAATCCGGACAGGTAAAGTTGGGACGCAACCGGATTGATCTGGTGTGATGCGTTGCTGGTTGCTGGTTGCTGGTACTGCCGACTGCTCACTGCTCACTCTTCACTGATTTTTTACCCGCCGAAGCCCGCCATAGGCGGACAAGCCTAGCGGAGGCGAAGGACTCCCCTTCAATCCCCCCAATTAAAATGACACCGCTTACTGACCATTTTCTGGAAAGCCTCATTAGCCGTTTTTTGGCAGGCACGCTTCTGCATCATGAATGGACGCACGAGGCTCATCTGTGTGTTGGACTTTGGCATGTGCTCCAATACCCCCAGGATGAAGCGCTGGTGCATCTGCGGCAACGAATCACCTATTTTAATACCCGGATTGGTATTGAGAACACAACCAACAGTGGTTATCATGAAACGCTCACTACTTTTTACGTCCAACTATTGGCATTTTATGTCCAGCAGGTCCCAGGTAAATTTCTCCAGCAAGCCAACCAATTAATAGCCAGTCCGCTGGCTGACAGGAGCCTTCCTCTGACTTTCTATTCCCGTGAACTTCTTTTCTCTGCAACAGCACGCGCCCAGTGGGTTGCCCCTGACCTCAAGCCCCTGATCTTTTCGGCTTATATCGTACCTACTCCACCATCACTGACCGATTAAACCTAAGCGGATGGCGAGCATTTTTACCAATTTTCCAGTAACTTTCGGAAGAAGCTAACCCAACGAAGCAGTTATGGATAATAGTGATCTCGATCGCCTTTTACAGCATTTCTCTGATAGTGCCGATGACGAATGGGCTTTGCTGCACAGTACCGGTCCGGAGTACTTTTCTACGGCGCAACTCCTGCACATGCAAGGTCAGTGGCAGTTTAAATTTCAACTTTTCCAGTGGGCTAACAGCCTGACTATCCGGATTGCCAGCTGGGCACCCTTGTGGTTAGCACTGGGACTTATTTTTGGTGCGCTGCGCTGGAATATCCTGGGTTTTCTGTGCATGGCACTGTTCTTGCTGTCCTTTTTCCTTTTTCTGGGCGGACTCTGGTTTATCCGGTCCTGGCTAGGCGGGAAAGGCGCACTTGAAGCCGATGGTGATTTGTTAGCCGGCGAATTGCGCAAGCGCAAGGCTGGTGATCTTGCCGGCTAAGGATTTCACGTTAGTAATTATGATCACCAAACGCCAACTTGGCGGTTCTTAATTTGCAGCTGCTTTCTGACAAGATGCCTCCTAAATCAGGATTTTCTTGTTCCAAACAGAACAACAACCTTGATTGTCTTTGTACAAATAAGGTGAATTATCCCTATAAACACCAGTAGTCATGTTTGACGTAGAAATTCTCGCCCGCATTCAATTTGCTTTTACTGTTGCCTTTCACTATATCTATCCGCCGTTGAGTATTGGACTGGGCCTGCTCATGGTGCTCATGGAAGGCCTCTATTTACGTACCGGCGACGCCGACTACGAAAAGCTGGCCCGTTTCTGGACCAAAATATTTGCTGTCACGTTCGGCATTGGGGTAGCAACCGGCATTGTCATGGAGTTTGAGTTCGGCACCAATTGGGCCACCTATTCCCGGTACGTAGGTGATATTTTTGGCAGTGCTCTGGCGGCAGAAGGTATTTTTGCTTTTGCCCTCGAAAGTGGATTTCTGGGTATTCTTCTTTTTGGCTGGGACCGGGTAAGCTCGCGGGTCCATTTTATCGCAACAGTTGGGGTCTGGCTAGGGTCGATGTTTTCGGCGGTCTGGATTGTCGTTGCTAATTCCTGGCAACAGACGCCCGCCGGCTACCACATTGTTGGCGAAGGTATGAATGCGCGGGCAGAAATTACCGATTTCTGGGCCATGGTTTTCAATCCTTCCAGTGTCGATCGGCTACTACACGTTTGGGTAGGGGCTTTTCTAGCGGGTACATTTTTGGTACTTAGTGTCCATGCCTGGTACTTGCTCAAAGGACGCTACGAAGCAATCTCTCGCAAGGCATTCAGCCTGGCGCTACTGGTGGGGCTGGTTTTCAGTTTAAGTCAGTTGCTGACTGGTCACCGCTCGGCCGAAGGCGTTTCCCGCAACCAACCAATCAAGATGGCCGCGTTGGAAGGGCACTTTGCCGCCGAAGCGCCCGCGGATCTATTCCTGTTTGGCTGGGTCGATGAGGAGCAACAAACCACCCATGGGTTGGCAATTCCTGGCGGCCTGAGTTTACTACTACATCAGGATCCCCAAGCGCCCGTAAAGGGCTTACAAGCTTTCCCAGCGGAGGACCATCCGGATACCATTAATGGGGTATTTCAGTTTTACCACCTGATGGTCGCTATCGGGTTAGCCCTCATTGGCCTCACCATATTAGCCGCCTTCTTTTGGTGGCGCGGCACATTATTCTCTAAGCGTTGGTTATTGCGTATTTTCGTACTAGCCGTCCTGCTGCCTAATATCGCTAATCAGGTAGGTTGGTTTTCGGCAGAAATGGGTCGACAGCCCTGGGTTGTTTATGGGCTTTTAAGAACCTCCGACGCGCTATCAAGGCAAGTAACGGCTGGCCAGATTGTTTTCTCCTTAATTATGTTTACGCTGATTTACAGCCTGCTTTTCGCGCTATTCCTGTACATGCTTACGAAAAAAATCAAAGCAGGTCCCTACGACGAAGACAGTATTCAACATAGTCCGCGTCAGCAGGAGATGGCCGGTTTTCTAGAATAACCGGGGAGCAATTTTTCTGGGCTAAATTAACGAATCCCTTATCCTGACCAGTATTTTACTGCTGGCACACCACAAACACCTCGCAATATGTTATTTGGCATTGATTATCCAACCTGGTGGTTTTTAGTCGTCGGAGCCCTGTTCAGCGGGTACGCTATCCTCGATGGTTTTGACCTGGGTGCCGGTGCCTGGCACCTGTTCTTGCGCAAAGAAGAAAGCAGACGTATTGCACTCAATGCCATAGGTCCGGTATGGGATGGCAATGAAGTATGGCTGGTAATTGGCGGCGGGGCTTTATTCGCAGGCTTCCCAGTCGTCTATGCTACGGTATTTTCGATTATGTACATTCCCTTTATGTTGTTCCTGGCGTTTTTGATTTTTCGGGCAGTATCCATTGAGTTTCGCAGCAAGGAGCCTATGAAATGGTGGCGCCAAACCTGGGATATCCTTTACAGTGTGTCGAGCATTATGCTGGCAGTTTTGCTGGGGGTAGTTCTTGGTAACATCCTTCAGGGAATGGCTATTGGCCCTGATTGGACGTTGCAAGGAACCTGGTTGCAGTTTCTCAATCCCTACGCCCTCTTAATTGGAATCACTACCCTGGCACTATTCATGCTCCACGGAGCAATTTATCTGGCGATGAAAACGGAGGGGCGATTATTTGCCAAAGTAACCTTACTTATTAGGCGGGCGATTATCTTTTTCCTGGTTACTTTTGGAATAGCCACCGTAGCCTCCTTGATTTACTTCCCCCATCTTTCTGATCGTTTTCGGGAATCACCCATCTTGTTCGTCGTACCCTTGCTGGCCTTCCTCAGCATTGCCAATATTCCCCGGCTGATTACCAAAAGGCAGTATCGGGGAGCCTTTATTTTTTCAGCAATCACCGTCAGCATGTTGCTGATGATGGTTGCCATTGAGCTTTATCCCGTTTTGGTATTATCTACGGTAGATCCCATTTATAATATCACGATCTACAATGCCGCAGCCTCAACAAAATCACTGGGCATCATGCTGACCATTGCCGCGATTGGTACACCTTTAGTCCTCGGCTATACCGCCTTTGTTTTTTATACGTTTCGGGGAAAAGTTAAACTCGACGATCATAGTTATTGACGGCGTTTTGCGCATTAGCGTAATCGCTTGTTGGTGTTTTGGTGTAAACTTATTTCAGGAATCGACGGTAGACCAAACGTGCCAATTGCTAATGCGCTAACACGCTATTACCCAACAGCTACTCTAATAAGCTCGCCAGCTCCTCCAACCTTGACCACCACATAGCTTCTGTAGGGGTATGCGTTGCGTTAGGATAGTTCTTTCTTACCCTGTCCATCCATTGCCTGGCCAGTTCCTGTTCATCATTTTCAACAGCCGCCTGAATATTGGTTGTTGCCGCGTGGAGCGAGAATGTCATATCCTCCTCCGGTAAAAACTGCCGGCGCAACCAATTGTACAGGAGCGTAAAATAGCCCACCTCCGCCCGGTGCAACCGAAAAATCAACTCCTTAGGATAAGGCGTCCAGGCGCTATCGCTGATTTCGAGTCGAATCCCTGACTCCAGCGCCAGCATGCCCTGCATATCATAGCCATATTTTTCCTGATGAATCCCGGTGGCTGATTCAACCCGCCACTCCAAATAAGCACCCGGTGCCGACCAGCTGGCCGCTTTAGCCAACCCTGGTTCGCCGTTGCGATCCGGCAACTTTTTTTCATGAGTAGGTTCAAACGCCCAAACGCCGGTATCTCCACTCAACAGCGGTGCAGCCTGGCGGAACAACTCCAGCAGACGATCCTCCCGCAGGGAGTGCCGAAAATAAATAAGCCAGGGGCGTAACGTATAAATCATCCTTTGTTGGGCTGCCGATCGTAATTAGACCGGATTATGATTCAGTGATGACAATTCCAGATGGATTTTCCGTGCGTGAATTAGTAGCTTTACGCCGCAAAACCCCCTAAATCGACCGTCGGTCTAATGAAAGTAACAGAATATTTTGAAAAAGCCAACGGAAAGACGCTGATCTCTTTCGAAATTTTACCCCCACTGAAGGGTAGTGGCATGCAGGATATCTTCAAAGTTTTGGATCCCTTAATGGAATTCAAACCCCCATTTATCGATGTGACCTATCATCGGGAGGAATTTGTCTACAAGCGCCGGGCCAGTGGTTATTACGAAAAAACAGCTATTCGCAAGCGCCCGGGTACCGTAGGAATCTGTGCGGCCATCATGCACCGCTATGGCGTCGATGCTGTCCCCCACCTTATTTGTGGGGGCTTTACCCGCGAGGATACGGAGAATGCTCTTATCGATTTGAATTTCCTGGAAATCAATAACGTATTGGCGCTGCGGGGCGATGCCCAACAGTTTGAATCCAAATTTGAAAGGGAGCCGGAAGGGCACGAATTTGCCCTTGACCTGGTCAAGCAGATTGCGGATATGAACCAGGGTAAATACCTCGACCTGGACATTGAAAACGGCCAGAAAACGGACTTTTGCATTGGCATTGCCGGTTATCCCGAAAAGCATTTTGAGGCCCCCAACATGGAAAGTGACCTGCATTTCACCAAAAAGAAGGTGGAAGCAGGAGCTAACTATATTGTTACCCAAATGTTTTTTGACAACAGTAAATTCTTCGATTACGTGGAACGGTGCCGCCAGGCTGGCATTAATGTCCCTATCGTTCCCGGTCTTAAACCCCTCACTAAGCTCTATCAATTGAGTTCTATTCCCCGTCATTTTTTTGTTCATTTGCCTAACGATTTGGTTGATGCTATACTAGCCGCCAAAACCGCCGAAGCCCGTCAGGAGGTAGGTGTCGAATGGTGCATTGCCCAATCCAAAGAATTGAAGGCGGCGGGGATTCCCTGCCTCCATTATTATACGATGGGTGATGCCAATACGATTCGCCGTATCATTGAAGCTATTGACTAACGAATTGCCTTTCCATACTACCTTTAAGCACCTGATCTGTTGATTTACACACCAGAAAAAACACTTCTATGCTCAAGCAACTATTTACCCTGTGCCTGCTAATCATCCTGGGCGTTACCCCCCTGGCCGCTCAACTCCAATCGCCCGATGATTTCCTGCCGCATAAATTGGGGGAACAATTTACCCCACATGAATGGCTGGTCAATTATGTGCAACATGTAGCCACGAATAGTCCACAGGTGATGCTTACCGAATACGGCCGCACCAATGAGCAGCGTCCCTTGCTGATGGCCTTTATTTCAACGCCGGAAAACCTGGCCCGCCTGGAACAGATTCGCACCAACAACCTGCGTCGCGCTGGTGTCCTGGAAGGTGCTACTGACCCCGCACTCGATGATCTGACCATTGTATGGCTAAGCTTCGGGGTGCACGGTAATGAGGCCGCCGGCCCTGAGAGCTCTATGCGCGTACTCTATGAACTGGGAAACCCCACCAATGCCCGCACCCAGGCCTGGCTGAAAAATACGCTGGTCATTTTCGACCCCAGCATCAACCCCGATGGTTACTCGCGTTATACCCACTGGTATCGTGGTGTAAGCAACACTACCCCCGACGTACGCCGCGAAGCCCGGGAACATCAGGAGCCATGGCCCGGAGGGCGTACAAACCACTATTATTTCGATCTTAACCGCGACTGGGCCTGGCAGACCCAGGTTGAAAGCCAGCAACGCCTGGCCCGCTATAACCAATGGCTGCCCCAGATTCACGTCGACTTCCATGAGCAGGGGTATGCGAGTCCTTACTATTTCGCTCCGGCGGCCCAGCCTTATCACCAGTATATCACCCAGTGGCAGCGCGACTTCCAGTTTCAACTGGGAAAAAATCACGCCAAATATTTTGATCAGAATGGCTGGTTGTATTTTACCCGTGAGGTATTCGACCTGCTCTATCCCAGCTATGGTGATACCTACCCAACCTACAATGGTGCCATTGGTATGACCTACGAGCAAGGGGGCATCGGTGCCGGACGGGCCATCCAGCTACCCAACGGGGATACGCTTACCCTCTACGACCGCGTAGCTCACCACACCACCACGGCACTCTCCACCGTAGAAATGGCATCTAAAAATGCCCGCGAACTCAACCAACAGTTTGCCAGCTTTTTCAACCGGGCCCGAACGAACCCGGCAGGACCTTATAAATCCTTTATCATCAAGGGAACCAACTCCCCAGAGCGCCTGAAGCGACTGACTACCCTGCTTGATCGCAACGCCATTCAATATGGCCGTGCGGGTAAAACCAGCGGGGTCAATGCTTACGATTACCAGACGGGCAAAACGATCACCCTCAAAGTTGAAGCGAACGACCTGGTGGTCAGTGCTTACCAGCCACATGGAACCCTGGCACAAATCCTGCTGGAGCCGGAAGCGGTACTCGTGGACTCCATGACCTATGATATCACTGCCTGGTCGCTGCCCTATGCCTACGGGCTGGAAGCCTATGCCAGTAGCCAACGCCTGGATCCACAAGCAGGAGGATATACCTTTTCCCCACCAGCTACGGTTGCTGGTGCGCCCTATGCCTACCTGATAAACTGGGAATCGCTTACCCAGGCTCGTTTTCTGGCGTCGCTGGTTCAGGCGGGTATCCGGGTGCGCTATGCCACTGAGCCCGTCACGATCGAAGGGAAAGCTTTTGGTCGGGGAACCCTGGTCATCACCCGTGCGGATAACCGCAAGATGGGCACCCGCTTTGACGAAACGCTGAAAGCACTGGCTCAAAAACAACAGATCAGCCTCCACAGCGTCAATACCGGCTTTGCGGACAGTGGCCATGATTTCGGTGCCCGGGCGTACCAGCTCGTTCCCGAAGTCAATATTGCGCTCCTGGGTGGCGAACAAACCAATGGTAACGAATTTGGCCAAACCTGGTACTACTTCGAACAAGACCTGGGGATGCCCGTAGCCGTACTCGATGCAGACCGCATTGATCGCTTCGACTTGAATGCCTACAACGTGCTCGTCATGCCGGAAGGTCGCTTCAGACTCACCGAAGGCCAGTGGGAAAAGATCAGCACTTGGGTGAATGGCGGCGGTCGCCTCATTGCCGTAGGCGATGCCCTGGGAGCCTTAACCGACCGCAAAGGTTTCGGCCTGACGCGCTACGCCGATGACCAGGCCAAAAAAGCCGCTCAGGCTGCTGCTGACAAAGCGGCCCTGGAGGAGCGCTTTCTCGACTATGCCGGCCAGGATCGCCGCGAACTGAGCAACTTTACCCCGGGCGCTATCTTGCAGGTCAAACTGGACAATACCCACCCACTGGCCTTTGGCCAGGGGAGTCAGTATTTTTCCCTGAAGACGACCAATGTGGTATTTCAACCCCTGAAAAATGCCTGGAACGTGGGGGTCGTTGTTGAAAAACCCATTGTAAGTGGATTTGTTGGCCATCAGGCCATGCCTGACCTGGAAGGGTCTTTAGTCTTTGCCGTTGAGCGCAAAGGTGCTGGCAGCGTTGTCTACATGGTCGACAACCCTCTGTTCCGCGCTTTCTGGGACAATGGCAAATTCCTGTTTAGCAACGCCGTTTTCTTCCGGTAAGATGCTGTAAATGTCCAAGGCAGGGGGATATGTTCCTTGGTCAATGGCCTGACCAGGGATATTTTCCCGGGTCCCTGTAGATTGAACAGCTGGCTATATAATTACCTCGAATGCACCCTGTAATTATCCCGCTTTTGGGAACCAGGAGGGTGTATTCGAGGTTAACTACTTCGCTTTGCGCACGACTGTTTTTTTTCCTTCCCTTAACCTCCCTTATGTTCGAAAAAACACCTATCCATGTACGGGAAATCACCCCAGCCGACATTTCCCTGATTGCCGATTACTGGCTCCTGTCCCCACCCGCATTTTTGCAAAGCATGGGGGTTGATTTAGCCAAACTACCCTCTCGCGAAGGCTTAACACAAATGCTGACTGCCCAGATCCAAGCCCCACCTGCAGCGAAAAAATCCTATGCCCTGATCTGGGAAATCGAAGGCAAGCCTGCTGGACATTCCAATGTCAATGACATTGTTTTTGGTCAGCAAGCGACCATGCATTTACACCTATGGCAACCCAATAGCCGCCAAAAGGGCCTGGGCACCCTGCTGGTAAAACAATCCCTACCCTTCTTCTTCGAAAACTTGCAATTGCAGGTGCTGTACTGCGAACCCTACGCATTAAACCCAGCACCCAATAAAACATTGGAAAAAGTGGGTTTTACCTGGGAGAAAACGTACCGTACCATCCCGGGGAGCCTTAACTTTGAACAGGAGGTAAACCGTTGGCATTTGCGTAAAGAACAATACCTTGCGCTTATATCATCCACCTAGTCAGTAACCAGCTGCTATGACTTCATCGTTACGGCTTCATGTGCTGCAACACGTCCGTTTTGAAACGCCGGGTTCCATCCTGCCCTGGGCAGAGCAGCACGGACACTCCCTAAGCTTTACACACTACTGGGCCCAAGAACCCACGTTGCCGACATTGGACACCTTTGATGCACTTCTCGTTCTCGGGGGCTTTATGAATGTCGATGAAGAAGATACTTTTCCCTGGCTCCGCACGGAAAAGGAGTTTATCCGGGAAGCTATCGCTGCCGGCAAAAAAGTGTTGGGAATCTGCCTGGGGGCCCAGCTTATTGCAGCCGCACTCGGGGCTTCGGTTTATTCCGGCAGGGAAAAAGAAATCGGCTTTTTCCCCATTCAATACACCGCCGAAGCCCTGGCCCACCCTTTGTTCAGGCACTTCACCAACCCTTATATCGCTTTCCAGTGGCACAGTGACACCTTTGACATCCCTGGTGGAGCGCAATGGCTAGCCACCAGTGTAGCTTGTCCGCATCAGGCGTTCAGTATCGGTAATCAGGTACTGGCGCTGCAATTTCACCTCGAAATGACGAGCTCCATACTTCACGATATGCTCGCACACGATGGCCAGGAACTGGAAGAATCGGGTACATTTATTGCTTCCGCAACGCAAATCCAACGCCAAATTTCCCATCTACAGCAAAATCAGCAAGACTTGTTTTTGCTGCTTGACAAATTTTTCGGCACATGAATTACAACGATACTATTGGCACCCTGGGCGTAGGGATCATTCTGCTTGCCTATTTCCTCAACGTATTTGCGCTCATTCCCAAAGAGGGGAAAGTATATTTCCTGCTCAATATTCTGGGGGCGGGGATTGCTTGCTATGCGTCCATCTTGATTCATTTTATGCCCTTTATCATTCTGGAGGCTGTTTGGTGCGTGGTCTCGTTGGCGGGGTTACTTAAGTTATCGCGGGTAGCCATAAGCAACTAAGCCCAATTAGTGGTCTGTCAATGCTGAAAACACTAGCGGCCACTGAAATGGGAAACTTGTCCGCTAAGTCCCAATTACAACATTCAGCGGATTCACCTACCCAGCGCATTTAATAGAAGTAAATGCCGTCTGCCTTAATTTCATAGTGCCAGGAGGGCACCCGTTCCCGCTGAACCGTGTTGGCAACAAACTCCAGAATTGCGGCCCGCTTGCCCAGGGGCGTTTTGGTTTGTGCTTCCCATTGTTCAACAGCGGGGACCATAATATAAAAATGATATTTGCCCCCAGCCATTTCGTGGTAAAACCGGATGATGATATCTCCCGCCCTGTAGAGAATATGCCCTGACCTGAAATTGCCCTCGTATTCGATGCGTCGCGAAAGGTTTTCGGCTGTATCCGCCATTATTTTTTCGCGTAACAGCAGGTCTTCATCCGGAAGGAGGTTTCCCAAGCCATCCCGGTAAACGATTGGTGTTGTTGAAGGAATTTCCTCTTGTGCAGCAGCAGGAACGACAGGGCCATGCTCCCCCACATTCCATTTCGTAAACGACAACAGGTGTTTGCCTCCCTGGGGGTATTCTATTTCAATCGTATAATCTCCAGGTGCAATCCCCAAGGTATCCCATAGAAGCTGAACACTTCCATTGAGTCGGTCTGCAACCAGTCCTTCCTCCAGAACCTGTTGTCTTTTGTTATCAATTAATCGAACTGTACTATAACCCTGGCCACCATACTGAGGCAACCAGATCGTGAGCTGCTGGGAATCGGGATAATGGACAAAGCAGGCTTTGATCAGGCCGATGTCGTTCGCACCGTCGCCGCGGTTTTCAATTTGCCCTAATTCGATTTTGCCGAAGTGTTGATTCATGTGGTTTGGTATTAAGAACACCCGATCCTGGCCGGCTTCAGCACTTGAAACAACCCTGATAATCGATAATAAGAATAATACTGCTTCCAGAAGCGAAGAGGATTAACCATGTTAAATTTAGGGAATTGCGTACAATGTTTCGAAAGCTCCTTTTCATCGATGTAATCATCCGCAAGCAAGAAGGATACCTCTTCTCCGTCAGCAATACTAAACCATCCACAGCTATCGTTACATGTTCAGAATCAAGTGATTCACTAAAACCCAATACGATGAAAAACCGATCTCTCGGGTTGCTGCTCGGCGCAACCTTTTGGCTCTTTGCCTGTAGCCCTTGCACTGGCCCCAATCAGGTGCATATTGCCGCAACAGATGCCACGCCTCCCGAACTTACCTGGTACGTAATTCAAAAATCAATGACGCCTTCCGGGCCTATTTCTGCTATTACGCCCTACACCGGAGCCGCGGTAAATGTGTCCGCGAGCCGAACCGATTCCATTTGGGTCTATCTGGTAGCCCGCGATCCAGAAAGTGGTGTCTTTGACATCACGATGAGTGGTGGCTTCGGCATGACCTGTAGTTCAGGTACGGGTGCTATCGCACTCGATGGAATCATCCCCGAGCAATATCGCTCCCTTAGCCCTGCCGGCTCTTGTGGCAGCCTGCAAATTGAAGTGGACCGTGCCTTACTCGATGTCGGGATCGCCTGCCCTGCCGGCAACACGTTCGCAAATATGGGCTTCGGCATGTCCGGACGCGCCGCGAACAACAAAGGGGGGGAGGCAACCTCTACCCTGTCGCTGACGGTAAATCCATAAGTAAGTAAGTGCTTGGACAAAAATAAATTAATATTATTAGATTTGTATCCATGGGACGCAAATCGAAACACATTAAAAACTTGACAGAAGAACAAAAGAGTTCTTTGCAAAAGGGCTATAGCCACGGTAAAAGCCCTTTGTACCGCAGGAAATGCCATTGTATTTTGCTCAGTCATGCGGGAAAGACACCTAGTGAATTGGCCTCATTCTTTGGAGTGAGCGTTTACAGCATTCGAGTATGGCTACAGCGCTGGGAACAACACGGGCAAGAAGGCTTAAAACTCAAACCAGGGCGAGGCCGTAAATCCAAGTTAGAGTTAGATCAGGCTCAACATGTGGAAACGGTTAAAACCTTGATTAAGAACGAGCCCAAGAATTTGACGCGAGTCACCGCTCAACTGGAAAAGAAACTTGGTATTGAAGTCAGTAAAAGGACCCTGAAACGGTTTTTAAAAAACTTAACTACCGATGGAAACGCTTTCGCCGCCGATTAAAAGGAATCCCTGACCCAGAAGTCTACCAAGCCAAGAAAGCACGACTTAAGCAGCTTATGAAACTGGAAGACATAGGAGTCATAGATCTTTTATTTAGCGATGAAACAGGGTTCAATCTAACACCGTCAATTCCTTACGGCTGGCAGCCCATTGGCGAGCAATTAACGATTCGATCAGCAAAAGACCATGTATGTAATTGGTATGGTCTGCTTAGTCGGAAAGGAAGCTTACTAACTTGGTCAACACCACAAAACATCAATAGCGATTTCATAATTGAATGCCTTGATGAGTTAGTTGCCCAAATCCAGCGACCTACCGTAGTGGTTCTTGACAATGCACCTTGGCATATTTCTAAAAAGGTGAGAAGCAAGGAAAAAAAGTGGAATGAAAATGATTTATACCTGTTTTTTCTGCCTGTCTACTCTCCTAATCTCAATTTGATTGAAATGCTGTGGCGCAAAATCAAATACGAGTGGTTAAAGGCTGATGATTATTTATCCGCCAAAACACTTAAAAAAGCTCTTCATCGTATCGTTACTCAATATGATGAAGAGTTTTCTGTCAATTTTTCAATGAGCTTTTTTACTTGACTTATTTTTGTCCAATCACTTAATGGGGCAATATTATCTATACCTTATTTCAGGCCCTTTTGGGCTTCCACTGCGTTAAAAAGCCTCGCCGACGCGCTGCGTCGCCTGTGTTTTTTGCCTTGTTGAATCCCAAAATTGCACTGAACAAAGCTTATACATAATAATGACCCATTACTTATTACCGGCAGAGCTCGCGTAAAAAGCCTAAGGTCGCCTGGGTGAAATCACTATAAAACTGGTGATCTGCCCGGGCGATACTCAGTTGATCGGCAACCGCACCGCGTTGCGCGGCAGTCAGGCTGAGCATTACGGGCCAGCGGGTGGGAGTAGCTTGTAATTGTCCGGCCAACTCCATCTCATTCATTCGGACATACTTGCGGGCGTCCAGCGCCTGATTTCCGGATAATTCCGTAAAGAGTTGTTTTGACATCTCCTCGCTAATGCCATCAATGCGGGCAAACCGTTCCGGAAACAATGGTGAGGGGGGATTCTCCAGATAATCGGTGCATATTCCCCGCCGGGCCAGCGTCGCCGCATTATCACGGGCTTCCTCATTGCTCACTTCCGGCTGTTGATCGGCAGCGGCCATACGAAACGCAACAGGAACCCTTGTTTCACCAAACAAGGCAGCAATGCCATCTGCGCAATAACTTACGGCGGCTTTAAAATTCAGTGCCGTAGCCACGGAAATACTGAATGCACCGCCGTTGGACATTCCCATCGCATAGAGGGGCATATTTTGGCTAAAATCACCCCGGGAAATAAAGTAATCACGCAGTGTAGCAATATTGGCGATATCGATATTCAGGTTCGGGTCGGTATTCACCGGTGTTGTCTTCCAACGAATTTTTCCATCCCCATTTTGATCACCAATGGTGCGTTCCTCACAATCTGTAGCAATTAGTCCAAACCCAGCCTGCGCCGCTTCCCGGCAGAAGGCCAGCATCTCCGTGCGGTTGGTCCAGGAAGCCCCCTGACCGCCAGTGCCATGAAAAAGAAAGATCACCCCACGCATACTTGGCGGGAAGTAATAAAAAACGGGTTTGGGATGCAGGACGCCACTAATTACCTGGCTCGTAAACGCCCAGGGAACGACTGCCTCATAATTGGCGGTAACGATCAGGTCCTTAGCAGGCATTACCAGGATAGCATGCCACTCCTGCGGCAGACTGACTGTTGGTCCGGACCAGTTGGTAAAACGCGCAGCAGGGCGGTTTTGCGCCCACAGATGAACCGTATCCCCGGGCATATAGGCACCACTCCCATACCCGCCTTCCACGGTTAAGGTCACCGGTTCTGAAGGAATAGGCACAGGCATTTCCTCATCCGGACGGCAGGCCGTTATACTCATAAATAGCAGTATGATTACTATAATCCGATTCATATCTCTTATGCTTTTCTGATTCATTGACCCGCCCTATACATAACGCAAAAAACAGCTATTCCTTACTTTAGAGCGTGTTTGGGCTTTGCTTTTGAAGCCGAAAATGGTCAGCATTTGGTTCTCACAAAGCCATTTTTGAGGTTCGTAGCAGCGCTACGGAGCGAGAAAAGGCTGCCGTGAGGTTCAAATCATGGCCATTTGCAGGCCAAAGGGTAAATCTCAAACACGCTCTTAGAAAATAAATCACTGTTTTTGTCAAGCAACTACCCCTATTTTTCAGCTATTCTGCTGTGGGTTCCCCGTGCTTTCCCTATCTTTTCCAGGTGGATTACACCCAACCAAAAATGATAGGTATGCATGGCCCTAAAACAAAATTCAGGGTTACTTCATTTTATTTAGGCGTCCTTGCATTTACAAGCAACCAATCCATAGACGTGGAAATAATCAGATAGTTTAATAAACAGCCGACAGGTATGATATATCCTTGGGCCAAAACGTTTACCAGACCATTACTCCGGGGCGCAATAGCGCTGCGGGCGGGGCTTATGTGGGGCAGTCTGTTAATGGCAGTAGCGGTTGTGCATGGCCAGGAAGCGGGGGATGCAATACCTGGTAAACCAGGTCTCAGCAACGTTGCCAGATTTTCCCTGCCCGTACAAGACAATGATGCACTGTTGGAAAAAGAACTCACCCGTCGCAAGTCAGGTGAGAATCCACATTTTGCGGTTCCAGTGTCTGTGGATATAGCGCCAGCAACGCACGGCACCTGGGAAGAGTTGGTACCTGGCGGCACCTGGGTATGGCGCCAACGGATTACTTCCGACGGAGCGCATTCCCTAAATTTAGGCATTACGGATTTCTATCTGCCTCCTGGAGCCCGGTTGTTTTTTTACAACCCCAGCATGGAAACGGTCCACGGCCCCTATACCTATGCAGATAATGAATCGTATGCACAACTCTGGACACCTGTTGTCGATGGTGATGAACTGATTGTTGAAGTACAGGTTTCTGTCGAACAACGGTCCAACTTACATTTGCGAATTAGCACGGTCAACCATGACTTTTATGGTGTTCATTCCGTGCTGGCAGGCAGCTGTAATCTCGACGTAGCCTGTGGTGGAAAAGATGGCTGGGGCATCGTTGATCCTTTTCGCGACCAAATTCAGTCAGTAGCCCTTTATACGGTGGGGGGGATAGGTTATTGTACCGGGTTTCTGGTCAACAATGCCCGGGAGGATTGCACACCCTACTTCATGACGGCTTTCCATTGTGACGTAAATTCCAGTAATGCTCAAACCATGGTGGTCTATTGGAATTACCAAAACAGCTTTTGCCGACAGCCCAATTCCGGCTCCAGTGGTAACCCCGGCAATGGAAGTCGGGCACTAACAAACACCGGAGCAATTTTCCGGGCCGGTTATGCGCCCAGCGATTTCACGCTGGTAGAATTGGACGACCCTATTCCTCCTGCGGCCAATGCTTTTTTTGCCGGCTGGAATCTTGGCGACCAACTCCCCAGAGATAGTGCGGTATGTATCCATCATCCCAGTACGGAAGAAAAACGCATTAGTTTCACCTACCAGCCTATCCATCGTGGACAATGGGGGCAAGGATCGGCTAACATCCCGACTGGTAACCATCTCATTGTGCCCAGCTGGGATATTGGCACTACGGAAGATGGCTCCTCGGGGTCCCCCCTTTTCAATGCCCGAGGGCAAGTAATCGGGCAACTGCATGGCGGGGGAGCCGCCTGTGGTAACAGCAATTTTGATGCCTTTGGCTGGATAAAATCCTCCTGGACGGGGGGAGGAGCTAATTTTAATCGGCTAGTAAACTGGCTCGATCCAACGGGCCGGGGATTGAGCGAAATTGGGGGAAGAACAGCCTTGCGCTGTAGCAAAGCCGTGCTTTTGGAAGGCAATTTCTCCCGCAGGATCTGCCTACCAGGCGAGACAACCCTTACCTTTGCCGTAAGTGATTTATACCAAAACCCAGTAGCGTTAGTACTGGAAGATTTACCTGCCGGGCTTACAGCCCGTTTTTCACAAAATCCTGCGCTTCCAGGGTCAACCGTTACCCTGACCCTAACCGGAGATCGTACGGCTTTGCCAAAAACCATTTTCCTGCAATTACAGGCAGATGATGGTCTCGATCCCTTTACCCTTCCCTTCTCCGTAGAACTTAGTATTGTTCCCACCGCACCCGCCCTACTGTTACCTGCCGATAAGGCTGCCAGTCAATCAGCGGAAACGACCCTCCGCTGGCGAGGAGTTGCTGGTGCCCAAACCTACCGGTGGCAGTTATCGCCGGATTCTACTTTTAGTAAATTATTGTTACAGGGAGTCAGTACAGATACGATGGCGAGGGTGGGCGATCTTCCCTACGACACCAACCTTTATTGGCGGGTAATTGCCGTTAATTCATGCGGAGAGACGGCGAGTGCAGGGTTCCGCGAGTTTCGTACGGCTCCCGATTACCGGATCCAGGTTACCACCGGAAATGCTCCGATTTGCCAGATCGAAGATTTTCAATTTACCCTACAGGTTGGAGCAGGTTTCCAGGAACCCCTTCAGGTCAATTACCGGATCATCCCAAGCCCTGATGCCTTTACGTTGCTGCTCCCAACAGGTAACGATGCTCTAAAGCCCGGAGCAAGTGGAATTATTCGCGGAAAGCCAGGTATTATCCCCGTCATTCCGGGGTTTTACCAAATTGCCCTAACGCTTACCGATGGTCTGCATAGTGCTACTACTTTTATTGCCCTGCAACTCCGCAATCCGCCTAAAGCCCCTGTGCTGCTCGACCCTGCGCCTAATACAGCCCTGGTGATTGAGCAACCGGTATTGACATGGGAACCAAGTCTCAACGCCAACCGTTATTTCCTGGAGATAGCCCGCGATTCCTTATTCACCGACCGGGTGATCGCCACCGAGGTGATTACCAGTAGCTACCGCCTGCCCAACCCACTTCCCTCGGGCAGTTATTTCTGGCGGGTTAGTGGCCGCAATGACTGTGGAGGCGAACCCTCGCAAACCCAAAAATTCCGGCTACTCCTGGAAGACCTCGGTAAAATCAATCAACTACTGATCGGTATAGAACCTAACCCGGCTACTGAACAAATAAATATTCACCTGTCCAATACGGTTAGTGACCTAAGCCTCGAAGTATATGCCATTAATGGTCAGCTGCTTTGGCAACAACAGGGGGTTGGTCAACAGCGCGACTACACCATCAATGTAAGGAATTACCCGGCCGGGGTATATTTAGTGCGGGTAAAATACCGACAGGGAAGTATAACCCGCCGCATCATTGTGCAGCACTAATGGTCATTTGAGTTACTAATCCCTAGTTGTGGTTATTGTAGGGGACCGGGGACAATATTATGCTCCCGGCACCACCCCTTAACTGGGAATATTGTACTTTTGAGGGAGTTCGGTGTAGGAATACGCCAAGCTTTTTCACCTGACTAATCCTAACCACCATGATGAGTAACCCAAACCGTGTCCTGCGATCCTGGGTGGATGTTTCTCCGGATAGTGATTTTTCCATTCACAACATTCCCTTTGGCATTGGCCGTCCACCGGGCAGTACTCCACGCTTATTCACCGCTATTGGCCAATATGCCGCAGACTTGCAGGTACTGGCTGAACATGGTTTTTTTGATGATCTGGACATCGACCGGGCTATCTTCAGTTCCTCTACCCTCAATCCGTTCATTGCGCTGGGCCGCGAAAAAACACGGGCGGTACGTCAGCGACTCATCGATATTCTCGACGACGACCTCGACGAATGGGATGCTAGTCAATTGAAGGAATTTTTCCTCCTGCCCCAGACCAAAGTAAGTATGTTGCTGCCACTCCAGATCGGGGATTATACCGATTTCTATTCCAGCCGTGAACATGCTACCAACGTAGGAGCCATGTTTCGCGATCCCCAAAATGCCCTGCTTCCCAACTGGCTCCACTTACCTGTAGCTTATCATGGTCGTGCTTCGTCCATTGTGGTTTCCGGCACCCCTATCCGCAGGCCCCAGGGTCAAACGATGCCCGATGGGGCCAGCAGCCCCCAATTTGGCCCAAGCCGCCTGCTCGACTTTGAACTGGAAATGGCTTTCGTTATTGGCCGGGAGAACGCCATGGGCCATCCTGTTTCCACCGCCGATGCCGAAGATTATATTTTTGGACTGGTTTTGTTTAACGACTGGTCAGCCCGGGATATTCAACGCTGGGAATATCAACCCCTGGGGCCATTCCTGAGCAAAAATTTTGCCTCAACCATTTCCCCCTGGGTAGTAACCCTGGATGCGCTGGAACCTTTCCGTTGCACCTCCCCCGAACCAGAAATCGCACCACTACCCTATCTGCAATATACCGGAAATCGCAATTTCGATATCCAGCTGGAGGTTGCCCTGCAGACGGCCTCGGGTGCTCCGCATACCATTTGTCGCTCCAATTTCCGGTACTTGTACTGGAATATGAGCCAGCAACTAGCCCATCATACGATAAATGGTTGCCCCCTGCGGATTGGTGATTTGTGTGCATCCGGAACCATTAGCGGCCCTAATAACGAATCTTACGGGTCAATGTTGGAATTAACCTGGCGCGGAACCCAACCGATACAACTCCCCGATGGAAGCGAACGGCGGTTTCTGCATGATGGTGATACTGTCATTATGCGTGGCTTTGCCCAAAAAGAAGGAATTCGCGTTGGATTTGGAGAAGCCAGGGGCACCCTGATACCAGCCCTGCAATAACAATTCTTAAGTTTAAATTTTTCTTAAAGATGAGAGCGGGCAGGTTAAGGTTTCTTAAAAAGATTGGCAACCTGCCCGACCCACCTTACCTTCACCAAAACGCAAGCAGATCATTGTGACCCTTATAAATTCCCTATTCCGCCGATTTTTTTGCGGGTGGCTCCTTCCGCTCGGGGTGCTGACCTGCACTACCCTTTCCGGACAAGCGGGTCTGGCGGGAGAACTGCGCACCTTAGCCCAGGATCCAATGCTGCGGGGGAGCAGTTGGGGCGCTTGCGTAGTTGACATTTCCTCAGACAAAGTGCTTTTTCAGTATTCCGATGAGCAAATGCTGATCCCTGCTTCAGCACTCAAAACGGTGACGACCGCAACTGCATTAGGCATACTGGGTCCGGATTTCCGCTTTCAAACAGAACTTGCCATTGACGGCCCAATCAAAGATGGTGTCCTGCAGGGTAATATTTATCTGATCGGCAGGGGCGACCCTACGCTGGGTTCTCCTGATTTCGCGGCAGCACTGCCCCTGGAGCGAATCCTGGAAAAGTTTCGCCTGGCACTGCAACAAAAAGGTATCCGCAAAATAACCGGCCGTATCATCGGGGATGGCACCTACTACCCCACCGCCGTCCAGCCCGAAAGTTGGTCGTGGAACGACCTCGGCAATTATTATGGTGCCGGTATCTGGGGTTTAAATTTCCACGATAATCTCTATTTCCTGCGCTTTCAGCGGACTACCCGCATAGGGGATCGGCCTTCCATTATCCAAACGGAGCCCGGAGGCACTGGTCTGGAGTTTCTCAATGAAGTCGTCCAGGATGGTCCGCGCACCGGCGATAATGCCTACATTTTTGGCGGCCCGTATACGGCACTCCGCTATGTTCGGGGTACTATTCCCGCCGGAAGTAGCCCTTTTACGATTAAAGGATCCCTACCCGACCCCCCACTCTTTGCAGCTGTTAAACTCCAGGAAGACCTGCGACGCATTGGGGTCCTCTGTGAAGGAGGAGCGACAACTTTACTCGCTTTGCAACAACAAAAAGCGGCACCCACGAGTGCCCGAACTACCCTACTAGTCCACGCTTCGCCGACCCTGCGGGAAATTGTAACGCAGACTAATCACAAAAGTGTCAACCTCTACGCCGAAGGACTCCTGCGGGCGATCAGCCGCCAGCAGAATGGCGATGGCAGCCTGACATCGGGTCGCGAGACCCTGCAGCGGTTCTGGCAAGACCGGGGGCTGCGTGCCGAAAATCAATGCTTTCTTGAGGATGGCAGTGGCCTGTCTCCGCGCAATGTTATCTCCGCTCGTTATCTGGCTTCATTGCTAGCCAAAGCCGCACGTGATGAAAAAATCGCCGGGCCTTTGCGGCAATCACTTCCCCTGGCTGGCCGCACGGGTCCGCTGGCAGGTAAATTCAAAGGCACTGCCGCCGAAGGCCATTTATGGGCCAAAAGTGGCACCCTCGACCGGGTGCGTTCCTATGCAGGGTACGCTGATACTGCTTCTGGGAAACGAGTAGCCTTTGCCTTTATTATTAACAATTATTCCGGCGATGGCAGTGCCATCCGTCAAAAACTTGATCGCCTGATGCAAAAGCTCTGTGAAGAATAAGACGCATCACTACCTAAATCCAATGTATGCAACCACTTCGTCTCCTTTCCTACCTACTGTTTAGTAGCCTGATTGGTCTAATCGCTTGTCAACCAGATGGCAAATCTAGTGGCACGCTGCCCGAACCTCCGGACACCTCACAAGTTGTTCCGCCTAACCGCCCTGTTCCTTCGGAAGGTATCACGGACGATTATACCAATACCGATCGGGTGATTTGGCAAAAGCCGGAGGTCGTTATTGATCAACTGGGTGATGTCAGTAACCTGACCATTGCCGATATTGGTGCCGGTACCGGCTTCTTTTCCCTGCGCCTGGCTGCCAAAGCCCGGAAAGTTATCGCCATAGATATTGAAAAACAATTTATTGATTATCTCGACAGCATCCGGGTACTGGAGCTTCCCGAGGCAATCCAAAGCCGGCTGGAACCCCGCCTTGCCCGTCCCGACGATGCCCGGCTTAACCCTGAAGAGGCTGACATTGTGCTCATCGTCAATACCTATATGTATATCCCCAATCGCATTGAGTACCTGAAAGCACTCAAACGAGGGCTAAAACCCGGGGGCCGCTTGTTCATTATTGACTTCAAGAAAAAGCGAACGCCCTTTGGGCCTGCTATCGAGCTACGTGTACCTCTTTTTACCGTTGAAGAAGAAGTTGAACAAGCGGGTTTTAAATGGGTACGCTCCAATGACACGAGTCTCGACTACCAGTATATCGTCATTGCAAAAAAATAAATCGGGCTGATTACGGCATCCATGGCTACTGAAAAACCCACCGAACACAATCTTGATCCTGTCGACTGGGAAGCGATGCGCCAACTGGGGCACCGCATGGTCGACGATATGTTCGAATATCTGCAGACCCTGGCCGAGCGTCCGGTATGGTCGCCTACTCCACCTGCGGTAAAAGCAGCCCTGCAAATGCCCTTACCCACCGAGCCAACCTCGCCGGAGATTATCTACGAACGTTTCCGGGATTGGGTTCTTCCCTATCCCAAAGGCAATATTCATCCGCGCTTTTTTTCCTGGGTACAAGGAAATGGAACCATGTTGGGGATGTTAGCCGATATGCTGGCCAGTGGCCTCAACCCCAATGTTTCTATCGGTGACCACAGTGCTATGTACGTCGACCAGCAGGTGATTAGCTGGTGTAAGGAGCTATTTGGCTTTCCGGCAGGTGCCGGTGGTATGCTCGTCAGTGGGGGAACAATCGCCAACCTCGTGGCGATGATTGTGGCCCGCAATGCCTATCAGGATGGCGTAGTAAAACAACAAGGCCTTTATGCCCACGACGGACAGTTGGTCGTCTATGGAAGCACCGAAACCCACAACTGCCTGGACAAAGCGGTCCAGACCATCGGAATCGGCCTGGATAACTATCGCAAAATTCCAGTGGGTGATGACTTCCGCATCCAACTCCCTCTGCTGCGCGAACAAATTCGCCGCGACCGGGCTGCAGGCATGCAGCCCTTCTGCATTATCGGCAACTGTGGCACGGTAAATACCGGGGCGATTGACCCCCTGGATGAGCTATTGGCCCTGGCACGAGCCGAAAACGTGTGGTTTCATGTCGATGGCGCTTTTGGATCCCTGGCGAAGCTAGTTCCCGCCTATGCCCAGCAGTTGCACGCCATTGAAGCAGCAGATAGTCTGGCCTTTGACCTCCACAAGTGGCTCTATGTCAATTACGAAGTGGGTGGAGTGCTGATTCGCCGGGAAGAACTCCAGCGACAAGCATTTACCCAGGAAGCCAGTTATTTGGTACAACACGAGCGCGGACTGGCTGCCGGCCCACCAGCACTAACCAACCTGGGGCCCGAGCTGAGTCGAGGGTTCAAAGCCTTAAAAGTTTGGATGTCCTTCCAGGAACATGGGCTGGAAAAATACCGGCAATTAATCCAACAGAATATCGAGCAGGCCTTTTATCTGGGTGACCAGATAAAGCGAAACCCACCCCTTGAGCTTCTCACGCCGGTAACGCTTAATATAGTTTGCTATCGCTACAACCCTGGCGGATTATCCAATGAGCAACTCAATACCTTAAATAAGGAATTACTGATGCAATTACAGGAAAAAGGGATAGCCGCCCCCTCCTACACGGTACTTGAGGGGCAATATGCTATTCGGGTAAATATCACCAACCACCGAACCCGGACGGCTGATTTAGATGCACTCGTTGAGGGATCGCTTACCCTGGGAAAAACGATATTCCCTGCAGGAGAATAAGAGAGTCCAGTTGTTCCCCGACTATTCCTTTACCAGCAATGCTTCACGTTCCGGCCCGATAGATACCATACTGATGCGCACGCCCAATTCGTCCTGAAGCATATCCAGGTAAGTGCGAGCGGTGAGCGGTAATGCTTCGTAGGCGCCAGCCTGTTGTAGGCTGGTCAACCACCCGGGGTAAGTTTGGTACACCGGAGTCAAGTCCGTTTCAACTAAATCAAAAGGCACCTGGTTGGTTTGGGTATGACCAATCTGATAGTGTGTAGCCGCTTTTATTTCAGTAAATGCATTCAGCACATCCAGTTTCGTGATCGCCAGCTGGGTAACACCGTTGAGCATAATAGTATACCGCAACTGGGGCAGATCAACCCAACCACAGCGCCTTGGGCGGCCTGTAGTAGCCCCAAATTCGCCACCTTCGGCGCGCAATTTTTCCCCGGTCTCGTCGAACAACTCGGTAGGAAAAGGCCCGGAACCCACCCGGGTGCAATACGCTTTGGAAATACCGATTACCTCCCCAATTTGCTGCGGAGCTACCCCCAAACCGGTACATACCCCAGCAGTAATCGTATTGGAAGAGGTGACAAACGGATACGTACCATAGTCGATATCCAGCATAGACCCCTGAGCACCTTCGGCCAGGATCTTTTTACCTGCCCGTAAGGCCGCATCGATGTAGTATTCGCCATCAACGAGCTGGAGCTGACGGAGTTCGGCAACACAAGCGAACCAACGCGCTTCTTCAGCTTCAAGATCGAAGTCAACTGGCGGATAAATAGCCAGTAAACTCATGTGTTTGGCCTTAAGTGCCTCGTAACGTTGTTGGAAATCGGCAGCCTCAATATCCCCCACCCGCAGGCCATTACGGCCGGTTTTATCCATATAGGTTGGGCCAATACCCCGCAAAGTGGAGCCAATTTTTTCTTTGCCCTTAGCATTCTCTGAAGCGGCATCCAGGAGACGGTGCGTCGGTAATATCAGGTGGGCTTTACGGGCGACAAAGAGCCGATGCTGGTAGCTCACCTTCGCTTCGCGAAGTTTTTCCAGTTCTTTGGCCAGGGTAATCGGATCGATCACAACACCATTCCCAATGAGGTTATGGAGGTTTTCCCGAAAAATACCAGAAGGAATAGTGTGCAATACAAATTTCTTGCCGTCGAAGATCAGGGTATGACCGGCATTAGGTCCGCCCTGAAAACGGGCAACAATATCGTAGTTGGGTGCCAGATAGTCGACGATCTTGCCTTTGCCTTCATCGCCCCACTGCAATCCCAAAAGTACGTCAATGGCCATCGCGTTTATTTGTTTTTCGCTCAATGGGTAGTAGCACCGGATTCGGCAGTGGCCCTACTGCCAACCTCCGAAAATAGCCTGTGCCTTTTTCGGGCGCAATTTAGGAATAATTCTTGGCGTTTTGGTGCATTCTGATAATCAGATGCCCAGGGTATATTGCGATCCGAACTAAGATACGGGCTTTTGCGGCTGTAAAGTCGCGTCCCGTAGCGAAATGCCTATTTCAGTGGGTAGTCGAAGTGAGAAATGAGAAATGGGAAACTTGCCCAGACTGCGTCGGGGTGAGAAATCAGTGAGCAGTGAGCAGTCGGCAGTACCAGTAACCAATAGGAGTAAATTTCGGGCCAGCCAAAAGGGGGACACCTTCAGTTAGGCATCCATTTAAAGTCGGTTTTCCTACCCCTTCAAAGCTAAGGAAGTCAGCCGTTGAAACGCAACCGATGCTGAGCTTGTGGGAGGTTGAAATACGTAGCCTTTTAATTGTCAGTGCTTCCGGATGTATTTCGTACAACCCGAATTAGAAAGCAAAACCGAATTACGGATAACGAGTAACGAATAACGAGTAACAAAAAACGCTTAGCGCTCCTCGTCCTGATCTATAGTGGCTGCTGCTGGTTGGCGGGTGCGTTCACAAGCGCCATCACAGTGGCCGTATAAATTCAGGGAATGGTGAATGATGTTGAACTTCAGCAAATCGCCCATCATGTCTTTAATCTGCTGGATACGCGGATCACAGAATTCCAGCACCTTGCCACAATCGACGCATATCAAATGGTCGTGTTGTTTGTAGCCGTAAGATTTCTCGTATTGCGCCAGGTTCTTGCCAAATTGATGGCGCTTCACCAGATCACAATTCACTAACAGGTCGAGCGTGTTGTAGACGGTAGCCCGGCTAACCCGATAGTTTTGGTTTTTCATATGGATGTACAAGGCTTCCGCATCAAAGTGGTCGGAACGCTTGTATATCTCTTCCAGGATTGCGAAACGCTCGGGCGTTTTACGCTGCCCTTGCTGTTCAAGGTGTGAAGCAAAAATACTCTTCACCTCTTTAATTACCTCTTCTAATTTGCGTTCTCCAGCCATGAATCCGTTTTAAACATCAATCTACACGAGTAACACTCGAAATATTGTCAAGGTTTTGTAAGCTGCGAACAGCAATACGCAATTGGTCGGTATTGCGCACAACCAGCTTAAGCCGGCATTCAAAATAGCCTTCATCACCTTCAATCACCATGGAGCGAATATTAAGCCCTAATTGCGTGGAAATCTGGTGCGACAATCGCTCAATAACGCCAGGACCACTGTCCACCCCGGTGATGCGCAACTCGGTCACAAAATGCGTATCCGGGCTGCTTACCCATTCTGCCTTCATGATGCGGTAACCGTAATTGACCATCAGGTTAGTCGCATTGGGGCAGGAGGTCCGGTGAATTTTTAAACCGGCGGTTTGGGTTAGGAAAGCGAAAATATCATCACCCATGACCGGATTGCAGCAGTTAGCAAAGGAATACTCATAGCGTTCGGCCGATTCTCCATTGATCAGCAAGCGCGGTTTTCCAATAACATTGGTCCGGCGGGACCCTTTTGCCTCGGGATTATCCGGTGCCGGGGCAAGCTCGGGCACGACAGGCATTGAGTCGGTAAGCCGATTGCTTTCCACCCGGAAACGGCGAAATATTTCGGGGATAGTTCGCTCCTCCGTAGCAATGTCGAAATAGAGATCGGTTGGCGATTTATAGCCAAAGTGCTTGACCAGGGTTTCGACACTCTCATCAAAATCCACCCGCAGGTGCTTTAATTTGCGTTGGAGTGCTTCGCGGCCAATTTCCCCCTGCCGCTTGCGATCTTCCTTCATCGCCGAGCGGATCTTCGCCCGGGCTTTTCCGGTATTGACCATTTTCAACCAGTCTTCCGTAGGTCGCTGGTTTTTATTGGTGAAGACCTGAATCTGGTCGCCATTGTTTAAGGGAGTGCCTAAGGGAACCAATTTATTATTTACCCGTACCGAAGTGCAATGGTAGCCAATATCGGTATGGATACTAAAGGCAAAGTCAAGGGCAGTTGCCCCCATCGGCAAAATCTTCATATCCCCCTTGGGGGTATAGATGTATACTTCGTCGTTGAATAAACTGTTCGCCTTGAAGTCTAGCAGAAACTCAATGGCGTCCGCATTGGGGTCTTCCAGGGTGTCCCGGACACTGTCCAGCCAGCGCTCATAAACATCCTGCTGACCGGAAATGCCTTTGTATTTCCAGTGCGCGGCAAATCCGCGCTCTGAGATCTCATCCATGCGTTCGCTGCGAATCTGTACCTCCACGTATTTACCCCGGGGGCCTACAACAGTGGTGTGCAACGACTCATACCCGTTTGATTTGGGCGTTGTAATCCAGTCTTTTAGTCGCTCTGGAATAGGCGTGTGTACATCCGTTACGATGCTGTATACTTGCCAACAGGAAAGCTTTTCCCGCTCAGGAGGTACATCGACAATAATACGAACGGCAAAAAGGTCATACACTTCATCGAAAGTGACCTTCTTGGTTTTCATTTTATTCCAGATGGAATAAATGGACTTGGGCCGGCCAATAATCCGGTACGGAGCCCCAATATTATCGAGATGCTTCTTGAGTGGCTTGATGAACTCATCGATATACTGTTCCCGGCCGCGTTTGGTTTCGTTCAGCTGCCGTGCAATTTCCTGATAATCATCCGGATCAGTAATTTTCATACACAAATCCAGAAATTCCGTTTTGAAATTGTACAAACCCAACCGGTGGGCTAACGGCGCATAGATAAAGCTGGTTTCGGCCGCTATCTTCAGTTGTTTGTGCCGGGGCATGGCTCCCAAGGTCCGCATATTATGCAGGCGATCGGCCATTTTTATGAGTACCACCCGGACGTCATCTACCAGGGTGCTCAGTACTTTGCGAAAATTCTCAGCCTGAGGGCTTTCTGCGTTATATGCCGAATCCAATTTCGTCAGGCCATCGACAATCTTGGCAATCCGCTCTCCGAATTCGCGCCGAATATCTTCCAGCGTAACATCGGTATCCTCAACCACATCGTGCAGTAGGGCGCTGATGATGGCAGTAGGGCCTAATCCGATTTCCTCCGCACAAATGCGCGCTACCGCAATCGGGTGCAGAATGTAAGGTTCGCCCGATTTACGACGCTGCTCACTGTGGGCCCGTACGGCTAACTCATAGGCCTTGCGAATATTGCGCTTGTCCTCCTCGTCCATTTCGGAGTTGATGGAACGCAGCAATTGCCGGTAAGCATCCTGAATGAGCTTTTTTTCCTCGTCGTGTGTGCTTAATACTTCTTGCATACAGCTCTATTGTACGCGTTCATTTTCAGCGACTTCATTCCAATTTACTCCCAGAAAACCAAGAAGTTATCCAGCGAATTTCATGGAAATACAAAGTTACGAAATTTATTACGCCCTTTATATATTTAATAGCCGCGGACATCCGGTTAGCTTTTAGCCGGTAACGTTGGCTTTTTTCAAAAAACCTCCTATATTTGCATCGCTTTTGGCAAAAGGCCCTGACTAAGGAGATTCTGATCCGAAGTTCGTGCTCTTTGTCTAACGTAAAAACACACAATTGCGGGTGTGGCGAAATTGGTAGACGCGCTAGACTTAGGATCTAGTGCCGCAAGGCGTGGGGGTTCGAGTCCCTCCATCCGCACAACAAAAGATCACCGGAAACCAGCTTCCGGTACTCAGGGCGAATCCCAGACGGACTGGATCAGTGCTACCCAAGGACTACGTTATCGTCGCCCAGCATCCCAGTCGGTTAACCCTGGGTAAAAGAGCAGCGGTAAAATCCTTAGGGCAGATTACCTCGCGTAGCTTGTTGGAATTTTAGATGTGTAGGGTTATCGCTCCCGAATCTCAAACAAATAACCATTTGCCGGCCCGTTCAGTTCGTTTTGATCACAGCAATTAGGCTGTTGATGATGACTTCCAGAGCAGTACGGCTTAAACGTAGTGATAAATATATAGCATCATGTCGAAAGTTGTCAGAGAAGACCTTGACAATTTAAATGCCGTAGTCACCATCACGCTGGAAAAAGCCGAATACGAGCCGAAATTCCAGACGGAATTGGATAAATACCGCAAAAAAGCTCACCTCAAAGGGTTTCGCAAGGGAAAAACACCAACTGCCGTAATCAAAAAGATGTACGGACGTTCGGTACTGGCCGACGTAGTCAATGAAATGCTGCAAGAAAAACTTTTCCAGTACCTGCAGGATAATAAAATTGATCTGCTGGGGCAGCCCATTCCCTCTACCGATACGCCGGACATCAGCTTTGACTTAAAAGACTTGCAGGATTATGTGGTTAAATTCGACCTGGGCATTGCCCCCGAATTCGACTTGGCAGGCCTTGATGCCAGCAATGTTTTTGAAAAATACGCCGTTGAGATCACCGATGAACTGATTCAGACGGAAGTTGACAACCTGCGCCGTCGCTATGGCCAGCGTACCGTCTCCGATAGTGAGATCAAAGAGGAAGATCTCGTTAAGTTCGATGCAAAAGAACTCGACGGTAAAACTCCCAAAGCGGGCGGCGTTGAGCACAGCTTCAGCGTACTGATCAGCAACCTGTCCGATAAAGCCAAGAAACTTGTGCTTAAGCACAAAGTTGGCGATACCTTCCAGGCTGACGTTTTTGCCATGGAAAAAGACAGCGATGAAGCTTTCGTCCGCCAGTACTTCCTGGGCCTGGACAAAGGGGACACCCGGGAAGTTAATCGCGAATTCGAACTAACCATCACTGAAGCCAGTCGGGTAGAAATGGCCGAACTAAATCAGGAGTTGTTTGACCAGCTTTTTGGCGAAGGCCAGGTATCCGGCGAAGAAGAGCTGCGCGAGAAAATCCGTATCGACATAAGTCGGTATTATGACCAGCAGGCTGAGGCGCTTTTGTTCCGGGCTTTCCAGGACGATCTGATGGAGAAGAACAACCCAACGCTCCCGGATGCATTTCTGCGGCGCTGGATCCAATCCTCGAATGAAAAAGCTACTGACGAGGTCATGGAGCGGGAATATCCACTATTTGCCAAGAACCTGCAGTGGACACTTATCCGCAACAAAATCATCAAAGAGCACAATGTTGAAGTGACCGACGCCATGGTGCACGATCATCTCATGGTGCGGGTACGCAGTTATTTTGCCGGATCACCCTACGCCAGCGACGAATTGATCCACAGCATGGTTCACCGACTGATGGAAGACCAAAAGCAGTATGAGCAGGCTTACGATGAAATTATCGCCGACAAGCTGCACGAGGTCATTGCCCAGCTTGTTACCATCAAGCCCAAGCCTATTACCGAAGCGGCATTCCAGGAAATTGCGCGCCAGGCCCGTCAATCTGCGGAAGCAGCACAAATACCTGACTTGCTTGGAGACGATGAGGAAGACGTCGATGCAGACGAAGCATAATTGACCAAAATTTTTCCCAAAATATACTGAGGAGTGGCATCCAGCCGGATGTCACTCCTATTTTTTTTCCAGGGGAAACACTTGCCAGTCGTTTGGCGTCTGCACCCGCAGCCAATACGTTCCAGCAGACAAGCCTGCCAGAGATAACTCCCCATGGGCCACCAGGCCCCGTCGAACAGTCCGCCCTATGCCATCCAGCAATTGGAAATGAATCGTTTCTGAAAGTTCCCATCCTCGCAAAAATACCCGATCGGTTGTGGGGTTCGGATAAATTGCCAGGTTGTCGGCTTGAGAAGCAAACACGCTTACTAGCGGAGAATAACTTTCCTGACCATCCCAATCCACCTGCCGCAAACGGTAATAATGGATTCCGGGACCAGGATTTGCCTGCACAAATTGGTAGTGATGGGGTGAAGTACTGGTCCCTTTTCCTGCCACGCGACCTATTTCCGTAAAAACAAGCCCTGTTGAGCTGTGCTCTACTACAAAATAGGCGTTATTTGTCTCAGTAAGGGTCTGCCAATCCAAAACAACCTCCTGCTTAGGTGACCATTGCGCCGTAAAAGCCCCCCACTCGACCGGCAAAATGCCGCAGGCTGCCTGTAAGGTGGCAAGAGTTGCGCAGGCACCGGCATTGCCATCAACGGTCGCCGGATTTCCCGGGGTCGCCAGGTATGCACAAATATTCGGCAAATTACACACCGAAAGCGCCCCTGAATTGGTAATCACCAAATCAGCAATAGATCCTGCCGCGATATTCTGCAGGCCATTAAGGCTAGTCAGGCCACTATTCCCCTGGATACCCAGCGGCCCCTGGATACTGGTTAGGGAACTAAGCACGCTCAGGCTGGCCAATTGTGGATTACTGGCGATATTGAGTCCGCCCAAAATCGTATTCAGGCTGCTCAATCCGGTTAAACTGGTCAGGGACCCATTATTACTGACCGAAAGCCCGCCGTTAAGGGTGGTCAAGCTCCCCAGACCCTGCAAATTAGGTAAAGTACCATTATTATTGATCACCAGTCCGCCAGAGATGCTGGACAGCCCTCCCAAACCACTCAAACTACTGAGTGCCGCATTATTTTGAATGGCTACTGAGCCATTAATCATCGTAACCCCTCCCAACCCGGCTAAACTGGTAAGCGAGGCACAGTCGTCAATACTGAGGGTTCCTGCTAAAGTAGTGAGACTATTCAGCCCACTTAGGCTGGTCATACCTGCATTACCCCTTATGGTTAGGCCCCCCAAAACGGTACTTAGTGATCCCAACCCACTTAGATCACTCAAAAGATCATTATCATTAACCCCAATAGTTCCTACCACTGTATTTAACCCTGACAGCCCTGACAGGCTGCTTAGAGAGGTATTCCCCAAAATGGATAAGCTGCCTCCGATATAATCCAGATCTTCCAGCCCTCCCAGCGAGGTTAGCCCGCCATTATTAAACAAAGAAAGGGCCCCTACGATAGTATCCAGATTATTCAATCCCGCCAGAGAAGTAAGCCCGTTTGCAAACAGAAAGTTCAGGGATCCTACCTTCGTTAAGCCCGACAACCCATTCAGGTTCGTAATCCCCGCTCCCAATACTGTAATACTCCCGGAAAATTGGGGACAGGAAGGATAGTTCGTTTCAAAATTATCTACATCGGCCTGGGAGAACAATATAAGATCCCCAGAACATTGTGCATGCCCGTGCAAACTGCCCCACAGGCTTATCACCAGGACTATTCCAAATACGTTAACTTTTAGTTTACGCAATAGCATGTTTCTTCATTTGTCCGAGTAGCGGTTAGTAGTCATTTACAGACAATAGTGTCGACAAAACTAGAGGCTCATTTTACAATGGGGAAAAGGATATTTACCAAAGGTAAGGCCTAATCGGCATATTATCCTCGTCATTTTGGATAGGCTTTGTCCCAGAGGAATAGGGATACGAAAATTAAATAAGGGAATTTCCTACCTTCGCCCTCCGACTTTTTTTACCAAAACTACTTTTGGATTCAACCGGTATTCGCCGGAGTTGTTATATTTTCACCATTGCGCAGCAGGGCGCAACTACACCGGATTGTTTAATCAGATCACATGTCTATGTTTCACAAGGATGAATTCATGAAGTATGCCACCAAGCATTTGGGGATGAGTAGCATGCACCTCGAGCGCTACGCCAACCATACTGCGGCCGGCATACCCAATATTCAGGGGTTTACGCCCAATGTTATTGAAGAGCGCCAGATGAATATTGTTGGGTTGGACGTATTTTCCCGCCTGATGATGGACCGCATAATCTTTCTGGGTCTTGGCATTGACGATTACGTAGCGAACGTCGTGCAGGCTCAGTTGCTGTTCCTCGAATCGACAGACTCCAAGCGCGATGTCCAAATGTTCATCAACTCGCCAGGTGGGTCGGTCATTTCGGGCTTAGGTATTTATGATACCATGCAATACGTTACCCCCGATATTGCTACCATCTGTACGGGCATGGCCGCATCCATGGGTGCTGTATTACTGGCTGCCGGCACCAAAGGCAAACGCACCGGGCTGCAGCACAGCCGTGTAATGATCCACCAACCACTCGGTGGCATGCAGGGCCAGGTGTCCGATATGGAGATTTATTACAAGCTTGTCAAGGAGCAGCAAAAGTCGCTTTATGACATTCTGGCTAACCATACCGGACAATCCTACGAAACGATCGAAAAAGATTGCGACCGCGATAATTGGATGACCGCCAAAGATGCCATGGCTTATGGCCTGCTCGATGAGGTACTGGAACGCAGCAATCCTCGCAAAGTGTAATGACTGCACTCACCAGGTGAGGCGCAAATCCTGCGCCTCACCTGACTTTTCTTTTCCCTGGTTCACCCATTATTCCGAAAAAAAACAGCCATAACGTTCGCGGTACTGGCTAAATAATTATTGGCGGGCAAGTTGTATCTTTGCCTTTGTTTGTTCATTGGGCCTAACTAATCTGGCGGACGCGATCTACGCGTTTTTTAATAACGACTTTCACATGCGTAAAGGAAAACAAACATATCACTGCTCTTTTTGTGGACGAGATAAAGCGGAAACCCTCATGCTGATTGCGGGCATTAATGCCCATATCTGCGAGGTTTGTGTGGAGCAGGCGCACGACATTATTCAGGAAGAACTTTACGGACGTAAACGCACCGGAGAGGAAACAACTGCTGCGGCAGGGGGTATCAAGCGGGAAAAGAATGATTTCTTACTGCCCACCAACATCACTCCCCGCGAAATAAAATCGCACCTCGACAAATACGTCATTGGTCAGGATGATGCCAAAAAAGTACTTTCCGTTGCCGTGTACAACCACTACAAACGGTTGAATCAAACGGTCACTGACGAGGTTGAGATTGAAAAATCAAATATCGTTTTGGTAGGCCGCACCGGAACCGGTAAAACCTTGCTCGCCAAGACCATCGCTAAGTTCCTCAACGTGCCTTTTGCCATTGTCGATGCGACTGTTTTCACAGAAGCCGGGTACGTAGGAGAAGATGTAGAAAGTATTCTGAGTCGGCTGCTTCAGGTTTGTGATTACAATGTAGCAGCGGCCGAGCGAGGCATTGTCTATATCGATGAAATCGACAAAATTGCCCGCAAGAGCGATAACCCTTCGATCACCCGGGACGTATCCGGAGAAGGTGTCCAGCAGGCACTCCTGAAAATGCTGGAGGGAACCGATGTCAATGTTCCTCCGCAGGGTGGCCGCAAGCACCCGGAGCAGAAAATGGTTAAGGTTAATACCGAAAATATCCTCTTCATTTGTGGGGGCGCGTTCGATGGTATCGAAAAGGTAATCGCCCGCAGGGTGAATACCCAGGTGATAGGCTACAAATCGGTAGATGCTGAGCCTATTGACAAAGAGAACCTGTTGCAATACATCACCCACCAGGATATTAAAACCTTCGGCCTTATTCCGGAATTGGTGGGCCGCATGCCAGTCCTCACCTATCTGGAACCTCTCGACCTGGAGGCCATGAAGCGTATCCTCATGGAACCGCGCAATTCGCTGATCAAGCAGTATGAAAAGCTTTTTGCCCTGGAAGGGATAAAACTTGTGTTCGAAGAAGACGCAATTGAATTCATCGCCGCCAAAGCGCTCGAATTCAACCTCGGTGCTCGCGGGCTGCGCTCCATCTGTGAAGCCATTATGACGGACGCCATGTTCGAGCTTCCTTCGCAAAAAGAAATCAAGCACTTCGTTATCGATGGTGCTTATGCCAATGAAAAGCTGAGCCGATCCAAGCTAGCGGCCCTGAAAGCTGCTTAAAAAGCTGCAATAAAACGGTTACTAAACGTTTGACGATTAGTAACCGTTTTATTACCGATTGTAAGGCGTCTCATTAATCCATCGGTATCCCCGACTCATCAGCGGGAAATCGCGAATATCTTTTCGGCGAAATACTACCCGAATGGAGTCTGATTCCAACCGCCCGGCAATTTCCAATTGCCCTGCCAGCGGGATAGTGTATAACAAGGTATCATAAGGAACCGTATCGGTCATCGGCCGAAGGAGAATTTGGTGCGTAGTGGTATCCGCCATAAAGGAATAACTCAACTTGCGATCCGTCATCATCTGCACGCCGGCTCGGTCCTTTCCTTCAACGATCAAGCGATGCCAGCGGGTACTATCCGTTGTCAATGGGGGCACCTCCTGCCCATTCCGTTCAAACGTCACCACCTCATAGAGTCCATCAAGTGCTGGTTTGACATTCAAATTTAATTGCCGGCCCATCACCAAAATACCGATGGCGCCGCCAATCAGGCCTACCCCCACAACAGCCCATTTGACTATTTCCTTGATCCGCTCCCACTTTGGATTGGCGAACAAGGGTGGAATCACCCGGGGCCCCACCGGGCGGTTGGCAATGAAAAAATCCCATAACCGCTGACCATCCAGTGCCAGTAAGAAGCCACTGAGCAATACCAGATGCGTGGAAAGTAATTTTACCGGAACATCGTAAAAGTAATTCATCAGCATCACATTGACCATCACACCAAAGGTAACCAGAGCACCCAACGTACGTGCCGGCCGGTAAAGCAACAATAAACCACCCAATAACTCTGCGCTGCCCGTGAAAATCGTGTATCCCTTGGAAAAGCCCATAAACGTCCATAACAACCCCATCGGAGAGGACTCCCCAAACGGCTCAACTAGCCGAGAATAGGAAGGTGGCCGGAATTGCAGGTAAAACACTTTGGCCAATCCATAAATGACCATCTGGTAAATAATATAGTAGCGGATCAGCACCAGCAACCATTGAAAAACCTGCTGATAGTGAGGGCGCCGCCAGTCAACCGCCGACCAGATCACAGTTGTCAGCAAAGACAGCGACAAGTAAGCAGCTACGGAGGCGTAATTGTAAGTAGTATCGCCACTGCCATTCGTGAATGTGTTTATATCAATACCCAACAGCTGTTTTCCAAACCAGGGAACAATTTTCTGCCAAATGGGGTCGACCAAAAACGTCGTGACAAATTGGTTGGACAAACAAAACAGCACCGTGTAGGCAGTAAAAAACCGAAAGGCAATTTTTTGTATCGGGCTCCAGGTCATCATCGGAAATATTAGGTTGGCAGAAGGGAAAAGCACCG
>JACJXV010000024.1 GCA_020636445.1 Lewinellaceae bacterium
ATTTTCAAGCGGTGATGGAAGATGCGGCCGAAAAACCGCTGGGTGATTTCTTTCAGCAGTGGCTTTACCAGCCGGGGCAGCCAGAGCTAAAATTCTCCTGGTCGTATGATGAAAAAAAGCACCTGTTGCACCTTAAACTTGAGCAAAACCAACCCGGGAAGTTCGTTTTTCCGGTCGAGTTCGCGGCGCTGAATGCCGCCGGAGAAGTTATGGCGACCGCCCGTTTTATCTGCGATACGCGTTCAGCGGACTGGGTGTTGCCGCTGCCGCAGTCTCCGGCTCGTGTGGATCTTGACCCCAACACCCGGCTGTTATTTCGCCTGGTAAAATAATGGCAGTTTTCTTCGACCTTTCATCTTAGGGCTCGGGCAAAAAGGAAGTACAACAATTGGAACAATAAAACTGGGAAAATCTGGGAAAACCCTTATTTTTTGTCCTTCGTTCCTAAATTATCATCCAGGGTGCCACTGGGCAGGTGTTAGAAACCGCCAGAAGGAAACCCCAAAACGAAGGTCATGCTCGCCATTCAGAAGAACTTTACCAAAACATTTTACGCGCTGTTGAGCCTGCCGGCTACTGCGATGGGCTTCGCGCTGTCGGTTCAGATTTCCGCACTTAGCTGGATACTGAGTACCCAATACGGTCTGGAAATCCACGATGTGGGCCTGGTATGGGCGGCCGGTCCTATCGCCGGTATTTTTGGGCAGGTGATTATCGGCCTGGTCAGTGATAATGTTTGGTTTTGGAATGGTCGCCGCCGTCCCTTCATCCTCATTGGCGGCGTACTGGCGGCGCTGATGCTGCTGGCCTTGCCTAATATCGGGGTTATCTCGGCCAGTATGGGCGTTGACGGGATCTTAGGGATAGCCATCGTGGTAGCCCTGACTCTTGACCTGGCGATCAATGTTAGTTTTAACCCCACCCGCTCCATTATCGCTGATGTAACGCCCCCGGGAGATAAGCGGACGAAAGGATACACCTGGATGCAGACCATCTCGGGTACGTTGGGGGTAGCGGCTTATGCGATTGGCGCTATCTGGGGCAACTATGTGTTGATTTACAGTGGTGCCATCCTGGTGTTGTTGTTATCTATCATTCCCCCGTTTTTCATTGAAGAACCCCGGCAGCTGGATGCAGGCAGTGATGGAGCGCCGCAACCAGCCGGTCACGGAAGTTTATCGCTACAACAAATTTTCATGGCGATTCAGCCGCTGTGGGGCTTTTTGCTTTATGCCGTATATGGAATGACCGTGCGCCTGGCGCACTTGTCGGTCGCTCCCGGAATTGTAGAAGGGATTTGTGCGGTGATAACGGTGGCCGGGATTGCGGCGGCGATGGTGCGCGCGGAAAATCCCGATACTACGAACCGAACGAATATGGCAGGCTTTCAGAAGGTATTGGCCGCGCATTCCTTTACCTGGATTGGCGTACAGACGATGTTCGTTTATATGTTCGCTTACGTTCAGGATAAAATGCCTACGATGTCGGACCTGGACATGGGGCGGGTCGTTTCGATTTCCTTTCTCATCCTGAATGCGGTTGGCGCCTTACTCCCGGCACTATTGCTGGAGCCGCTGACCCGCCGGCTGGGCCGGGTACGCACCCACATGATCTGTATTGCCATTATGGCTGCTGGATACGCCGGCATCTGGTTCGTCGGCAAATCGCCAACGGCGATTTATTTGCTGATGGGCGTGCTCGGGGTAGGCTGGGCCGCTACCGTGAGTCTGCCTTTTGCTATCATGTCGCAAAAGGTAAATCAGGGACGGATGGGCTTATATATGGGACTGTTTAACCTTTCGGTGGTCCTGCCCCAATTGGTCGCCAGTTTGGGGGTTGGGGAAGCAGTAAGCAAGGCCGCGGATAAGAACCTGATTTTCATCATTTGTGCGGGTACGCTGGCCGTTTCGGCTTTCCTCTGGCTTTTTGTGCAGGAACCCCCGGCACCGGAAGGAGATACGGAACTTGCTCCAGGTGGGGGAGGGCATTGATGGTTTTTTGGAAATTAGAAATTGGAAAGTCCTGATTTCCAATTTCTGACCCGCCGGAGGCGGACAAGTTTCCGATTTTCTCCCCTCACATCACCCCATTCGGGGATACGACAAAATCGAAGTGGATGGTAATTTCGTTGCGCACCTTGACTAAGCCCAGGAGGGCAGTGGGTGGTTCGATGCCGAAATCCGTCATTTGGATCGTTTTGGCACTGACAAAACGGAAAATATTCGGTTCCATTTGTTTGCCTTTGGCATTGAGGACAACCTTGCGGCGTTGGCCGGCGATGGTCAGATAAACATCGGCATTGATGGCGATCCAGTCGTTGGCCTCGTGCAGTGGGGTATTTCCGGGAATATGCACCCGGGTCATTTCCACACCAATATGCGGGAATTCATCCGCTTTCAGCGTAGCATACATATCTTTATTGATGCCTTTATTTTTGCAATCGAGGCTGCGGGTAGCGATACGGAGTTTTGAGTCGCTAAAGTTGGCCCCATCCGGGGTAGCGATCATATCCAGTTGCATAGTCGGTAAGGACTCAGTACAATAACAGGAAAACTTGTTGACATTGCTGGACCCGTCCAGGTAAAGCTGGCTACCGGCAAGAATTTTAACGGTGATCCGCTGGCGGTTGGTTGTGCTGAATCCTACCAATAGGGGGAAAAGCAGTACCCAGAGCAGGCGGCGGGAAAAGGCGGGGTTAAGCAGGCGAAACATAGGTGATAGTTGAGAGGTGGATAGAAGCGCCGGACCCGGTCGGAGCCTGCGGCTCCGCCGGGTCCGGCGCGATGAAGTTATGATGAAAAGGCAGCATAACTTCGTTCAGGTAATCTTAAGTTCGCGCGATTAGAAACCAATGACTGCTTCGATCACCAGGCCATTGAATTTGCCTTCTCTTCTGATGTCGGCAGCTGGGAAATCATTGTAGTTTTGGTTTACGATTTCAGCTTTCAGCAACATGTTCTTGCTGGGGAACCAGCCGGCGGAAAAAGCAGTCCGGTTGATGGTAATATCATCAGCAAATCCTTGCAGACGGCCACTGACAGTGTTGTAGCGGGCACCGATGAACATTTGTTCATTAGGCAGGAAGCGATAAACGGCATCTACTGCTAGCTGATTCCAGTCGCGTTTTTCGGATTCTGCATTAGTCTTCCCTGAGGACATTTCGTAGGTAGCAAACAATTCGAAACCACTGACTTTAACGAATGGGTTAATCTGGATGGCAGAAACTTCGTTGGTAAGGCCTGGGTTGATCCGGCCTGAGGTGAAGTTAGCCGAAGCGGAAGCGTTGGCTGCCTCAAGAGGCAAGTAGTACCGGGAACCCGTACGGTCGCCGGCATAGAGGGTATTCCGTACACTACCGCTGTTCGAGTATAGCGAAGCCGACAAGCGAACCCGTACATCATCGTTGATCTGCTTGTCAAAAGCACCTTTCAAGTAAATGGAAGGGTTCTTTTTAGTGGTGGTTCCGCTGTAATCCTGAACGTTACCGTTAATCAGGCCAGCAGTCATACCTACCATGAACATCAGGTTATCAGTTGGAAATGCATATACCTCAGATCCAATTTCAGTGGTAAAAGCATCGAGGATGTAGTTACCTACGAATGGGTTATAGATAGCATTACCGTTGTCGGTGCGGCGGAACTGCTGGTCGCCATAGTTAGGCTGGAAGTGACCGATTTTTACCCGGAAGTTATTGGTAAACCAATCGGGGTTACCGAACATCGGCAGTTTGTCGATCTGAATGTAACCGCCCTTCACCCAGAATTCGGGGTGGTGCCGCGATGACATGTAGTTTTCCAAACATACCCGGATACCGTCTTCAATCTGGAAGTCGAAGTTCAAGTTTGCAGTGGCCAGGTTAAAGCCTTTTCCAAGCGGATAAAGGGCTACTGCAGGGGAAGCATTGTTTTCGTGCTTCAGGGCCTGATACTGCTGGGTAAAGCTACCACCAACCCGTACGGAAAGGCCGTCATAAGCCGTGTTGTCATTTTTCGAAGGTTCGAAAACATTGATACCTTTTTGGTCCCATGGACGGAAGAACTGAATATTAGCTTGTTGAGCAAAAAGTGTCATGGCCATAAAGACCAGCGCAAATGAAAGGAAAATGCGCGAAATGTTTTGTGCCGTTTTCATATCTGTGAGTTTTGGCTCTCAATTGACTAAGAGCGGGTTGTTTTATAAAGTTGGTTTTCGATTTGTTTTTAAGAGACACTGGCGAGGGTAACTTCAAAATTGATGGTTACTTCTTCGCCAACCTTGATGGTACCCATGACAGCCTTTGGCGGCGTGATGTTGTAATCCATTAAGGTGATGGTTTTACTGCCTTTAAAGGTTACTTTGCCATCGGAAGCTACCGTGCCGGTTACGTTAAGGGTGACAGGCTTTTTGGCGCCAGCAATGGTCAAATTGCCTTTGGCTTTAATGTTGTAGGAAGAACCATTGCGTTGCAGTGATTCAATACCGGTCAGTTGGAAGGTAATGTTTGGATGCTCGTCAGCCTTGAGGGCTTCCCAGGTCTTGGAGTCCATTACCTTACCTTTCGTACTGATAATACCCTTGGCAGGAATGCTCACTTCGAGAGTGTTGATGGCATCTAATACGCCATCTTCGAGGGAGATCTTACCCTTAATGTTGACTTTGGTAACTGCTGACTCCCAACGGTGCAGCGTAGATGTTCCGGATACGGACATGTTGCTGCTGGCTACTTGATAGGAGGACTGAGCGAGGAGGCTCAGGGTGCTAAGTGCAGCTAGGATCGTTAAAAATAATTTGTTTTTCATCGCAGCCTGATTTGGTGAACTGATAGGTCAAAATTAGGTCCCCATCGCCCCGGGTAATGATGACCGCCGTCATAGTCTTTTGGTGATCTTTATCACAGTCTCCCAAAAGGCCAAAAACAGCCCATTTACCCCTGAAAACCCGCTACTTGTCCGCCGTTACTTTTATAAAATGACAATACTCATCCCTTGATTTGAGAAAGATCACTCCCCAACGTGACGTGTATTACAGACTTCGCCTGGCTTTCCCTGTAGTTTTGTAGGGAATCAACCACAGTTACTTATGAAAAAGATCTCATTGGGATGGGGAGTAGTCATTGGGCTATTGCTTTTCATGGCCGGATGTACCGCCAATCAAACGGAAGACCCCGTCGTTGTGGACCCCACCCTCAGCCCTCAGTTGCAACAATTGCAATCCCAACTGGCCGCTTTTCCGCTGGCCTCGCCTTTGTCTACAGCAGAAAAGAATAGCCTGCTTTTCATGCGGGAGGAAGAAAAACTGGCGCGCGACCTTTATCGGCAGTTTTACCAGGCTTGGGGCATCACCGCCTTCGATCACATTCAAGGCAGCGAACAGACGCACATGGATGCAGTTTGGCTGCTCCTGCAGCGCTACCAGCTGAATGATCCGGCATCAGCTCAGCCAGGTGTTTTCGCGAATGCCGACCTACAGGCCCTATACAACCAATTACTGCAACAGGGTATGCAAAGCGCTATCGAAGCCCTGCGCGTAGGCGCCCTGGTAGAAGAAGTCGATATCCGCGATTTGCAGGAGCAAGCTGCCGATGTCGATAATGCCGATATCCTGTTTATTTACGATAACCTGGAGTTGGGTTCCCGGAATCACTTGCGGGCATTTACAATGAACCTGGAAAATCGTGGGGTTACCTACCAGCCCCAAATACTCACTCCTGCGGAATACACAGCAATTATCAACTCACCGAAAGAAAACGGAGGGTTCTGATTTTGGTTACTGGTATCTGGTTACTGGTATCTGGTTATTCGTTCCAGCAACCAGTCACCAGTCACCAGTCACCAGTCACCAGTCACCAACCACCAAAAACCAAAACCTATGAAAAGCATCATCGGGCTGTTTAGCCTAATCCTGGTTGCCGGGTTACAAGTAGCCCTGCACCCGCCTACCACCCCAACCGATAAGGACGCGCTGACTTACCTGCTGGAAGAAGAAAAATTGGCCCGCGATTTATACCTGGGCTTTGCCGAGCAATGGGGCGCGCAGGTGTTTTCCAACATCGCCCAGGCGGAACAGCATCACCTGGATATGATGACAGGGCTGCTCAAAACGGAAGGTGTTGCCCTCCCCAGCAGCGTTAAACGCGACCGCACAGGGGAATTCACGGTACCAGCAATCCGTAAGTTATATCAGCAACTATCCACCCAGGGCGCACAATCGCTGCAAGAAGCCTTGCGGGTAGGAGCCCTGATTGAAGAAACGGACATCACGGACCTTCAGCAAAGAACCAGCCAGGCATCACCGGCAGCACAAGCTGTTTTCGAGCGCTTGATTTTTGCCTCCGGTAACCACCTGCGGGCCTTTGTCCGGAATCTGGAAAAACAGGGCGTCACGTATTCACCAACCGTAATGTCGGCAAACGCCTTCGAACAAACCCTGGCGGGTGAACAGGCAGGTCCTGGCGGCGGATGTAAAGGCGGCGGCGCCTGTGCTAACCAACAAGAAGGCCAGGGAAAAGGCAAAGGGCAAGCCGGCAAAGGCTGCTGCAAAGCCAGCAAACCCTAGTGCTTTGTCTATTTTGGAAATCAGAAATCAGAAATCAGAAATTAGGCAAGGTTGTACACTCCCCCAGGTACGGGGCACGTCCGGCCAGAGAAACAGAGCTTTGTCAATGGAATTAGGCCCTTAGTCAGGTGATAGGAGGCTATGGGAAACCAGACACCAGATACCAGACACCAGATACCAGATACCAGATACCAGATACCAGACACCAGACACCAGTAACACATTGCTCTAAATTTCTCAGTTGACATAGCAATAGGTATTCTCATTCACGTTCAAATAAGTACTATCATGGATAACCAAGTTTTGCAAGCGATGCCCCGGATCGGAGATAAAGCGCCCGATTTTAAAGCGCTGACCACTACCGGTCCGATGACCTTTTCAGAATTCAATAAAGGTAGTTGGGTCATTATGTTTTCTCACCCGGCCGATTTTACGCCGGTATGTACCACGGAGCTATCGGCATTTGCGATGGACAAAAAGTTTTATCAGGAACGCAACACCAAGCTGATCGGCCTGAGTATTGATAGCATCCACTCGCATCTGGCCTGGGTGAATAACGTTCGGGAAAAAACGGACGTCTATATGGACTTTCCTATCATTGCGGATCTCGACATGAAAGTAGCCCACTTGTATGGGATGCTGCATCCGGGGGAAAGCGAAACGGCAGCTGTTCGGGCGGTGTTTGTCATCGACCCCAAAGGTGTGATCCGGTTGATTCTCTATTATCCGCTGAATATTGGCCGGAATATGGAAGAAATCAAGCGCATTCTGATCGCCCTGCAAACGGCGGATGAAAAGAAAGTGGCCCTGCCCGTAAACTGGAAACCAGGGGACAAGGCTATCGTGCCTCCTCCCAAGACCCTGGTGGAAATGGATGAGCGGATTGCCAATACTGAATACGAAAAAGTAGATTTCTACCTGTCGAAAAAGGCTATCTAAACAATAATATTAGAAAGTGGGGCAATGCAACTTGCGTTGTCCCACTTTATTCTTTAGCTTTGTCTTGGCTTAAAAAAGCTGATCAGCGTATGCGCCTTTTGAGTTGGATTATGGCGGTCTATTTCTTTGTGGGAAGTTGCTTCCCCGGGGCCGACTTTAGCCAGCTTCCCAAGGTTGCTAACCTGAATGCTCACTTTCAGATGCATCGCGACCTGGCGCTTTTAAAAGGCGAGAATTTAAGTTTTGGCCGCTTTTTAAGCATTCATTTTTTCAAGCCACAACGGCATTCCGATCAACACCGTCCGCAGGATCACCATGAATTACCCCTTCAATCGGTACATTCTTCTGTCCTCGATCAATGTCCAACCCAGCTGTTGGAGTTGACTGCACTGTTGACCCACATTGAAACGGATGCACCTTCCTTCCATTTTTTGCATATCTACTCCAGCGAATACACCGGTTCCATCTTTCAGCCGCCCATTTACGCCTGATTTCTGTTTTGCGGCCTTACCCAGGTAAATCTGGCAATGGTTTAAGTTGGAGGGCTTTCTCTGCAAAGGGATTAATCCAATAGCCTGTCAGTATTTACAGCCCAGCGCTGCCATTGAATGCCTCCGCGTTGGTGAAGCCTGCAAGGCTCCTTTAGTTAACCGGCTTGTAAGCCGTAACTCATTCCATTAAATCAGGTTTTAGTTAAGACATTATGATTAAAGCAATTATCTCTTTTGCCGTTCGGCAAAAGGTGATCATTGGCATCCTGGTAGCTGGACTTATCGTGGCAGGCATCGTGGCTGTGCGCGATTTACCCCTGGATGCTGTTCCCGATATCACCAATAATCAAGTTCAGGTTGTCACCGTTTCTCCTTCACTAGCACCTCAGGAGGTCGAGCAATTTATTACCTATCCCGTAGAGGTAGCCGTGGCGAATATTCCGCGGGTCACCGAAATCCGTTCCATCTCGCGGTTTGGGCTTTCGGTAGTAACCATTGTTTTTGCGGACGGGGTGCCGATCCTGGAAGCCCGCCAGTTTGTCAAGGAACAACTGGGAATGGCCATCGATGAAATCCCGGCCGGTATGGGTACTCCTGAACTCATGCCCATAACAACCGGCTTGGGAGAGATCTACCAGTATGTCCTCCGGGTCGATCCCGAATATACGGATCAGTACGATGCTATGGAGTTGCGTACTATTCAGGATTGGATTGTTAAGCGCCAACTCGCCGGTATCTCCGGCATTATTGAGGTGAGCAGCTTTGGAGGTTACCTCAAACAATATGAGGTAGCTATTGATCCGCTGCGGTTACGCAATCTGGAACTCACCCTGGAGGATGTGTTTACCGCTCTGGCGCGCAATAACCAGAACACTGGAGGAAGCTATATCGAAAAACAAACCAACGCATACTACATCCGTACGGAGGGGCTGGTAGAATCCCTGGAGGATATCGAAAAAATGGTAGTGGCCAACGATCATGGGGTGCCCGTGCTGATTCGCGATGTGGGCACCGTACGGTTAGGAAGCCCCAAACGGTTTGGCGCCATGACAATGGACGGTCAGGGGGAAGCTGTCGGGGGGATTACCCTGATGTTCAAAGGCGCCAACTCTTCCGAGGCCATCGCCAATGTTCATCAGCGCATTGAAACGGTCCGGAAATCACTTCCGCCGGGGATCACGCTTTACCCTTACCTCGATCGAGGTGTGCTGGTCGGTAAAACGATCCATACGGTGCGTAACAACCTGCTGGAGGGTGGCCTTATCGTGATCGTGGTTCTGATTCTCTTACTGGGCAACCTGCGGGCGGGGCTCATTGTCGCGTCGGTGATTCCGCTGGCTATGTTATTCGCCCTGATTCTGATGCGCTATTTTGGCGTTAGTGCCAACCTGATGTCGCTGGGAGCCATTGACTTTGGCATTGTTGTCGACGGGGCGGTGATCGTTGTCGAGGGGGTGTTACATACCCTGTTTGCCTATTATGCGGGGAAAACACTCACCCAACAGGAGATGGATCACGTAATCGTAGAATCATCGGCCAAGCTCTTCCGCACCGCTGTTTTTGGGGTATTTATCATTCTGGTGGTTTTTGTACCCATTATGACCCTGACGGGTATTGAAGGGAAGATGTTTCGCCCTATGGCCATGACGTTTAGCTTTGCCATTCTGGGCGCCTTGATTTTGTCACTAACCTACGTGCCGGCCGTGGCGGCCCTGGGCTTGTCGAAACGGATTCAGAGTAAGCCATCGATGGCCGACCGGATTGTTGGCTTTTTGCGCAATGCTTACCGGCCTACCTTGCTGGGGGCGATGCGCAGGCCCTGGACGGTAGTGGGGTTGGCGCTGGCGGTATTGGTAGGGACGGGCTTACTGTTCTCCCGCTTAGGGTCAGAATTTATTCCTACGCTGGAGGAAGGTGACCTGGCAATGCAAATGTCTATCCAACCAGGCAGTTCTCTCCAGGAAAGCATTCGCTCATCTACCAAGGCGGAAAAAATCCTGCTGGCCAATTTCCCCGAGGTAAAGCACGTCGTTTCTAAAATCGGTACGGCTGAAGTGCCTACGGATCCCATGGCAGTGGAGGATGCGGATATTATGATCATCCTGAAAGAAAAAGGGGAGTGGACCTCCGCCCAAACCCGCGAAGAACTGGTCGAAAAAATGAAGGCTAAGCTGGACGTTATCGCCGGGACCTCTTTTGAGTTTACGCAGCCAATTCAGTTGCGTTTCAACGAGCTGATGACGGGGGCTAAAACAGATATCGCTGTGAAAATTTTCGGGGAAGATACCGAAGAACTCAAGCGGCTGGCTGATCGGGCGGCTGCGATTATCACGGATATTCCCGGGGCCGGCGACGTCAAGGTAGAACAGACGGAGGGGCTCCCTCAGCTCATGGTCCGATTTAACCGACAGAAAATCGCGGAATATGGTTTGGATATTGAAACCCTCAATACAGTAATTCGCACGGCCTTTGCCGGGGAATCGGCGGGCGTTGTTTTTGAGAATGAGCGCAAATTTGACCTGGTGGTTCGGTTGGGCGATGCCTGGCGGCAGGAGGTTGACCTGGGGCGCTTGTTTGTCAATACCCCCCAGGGGGTACCCGTTGCCATGAGTGAATTAGCGGAGGTAGTTTATACGGAGGGGCCTATGCAGATTTCCCGGGAAAATGCGCGTCGCCGGATCAATATTGGGATCAACGTGCGGAATCGTGACGTCGCGAGTTTAGTCGCCGATATTGAATCCAATCTGCAAAATCGGTTGCCCTTACCGGCCGGATACAGTATTCAATATGGCGGGCAATTTGAGAATCTGGTGGCAGCCCGGCAGCGGTTGCTGGTTGCTGTGCCTGCGGCGTTGGCCCTCATTTTTGTCCTGCTGTTCTTTACGTTTGGCCGCTTGAAGTATGCCCTGCTGATCTTTTCGGCGGTCCCCTTATCTGCCGTGGGTGGGGTTATTGCGCTTTGGCTGCGCGGAATGCCGTTTAGTATTTCTGCCGGGGTAGGGTTTATTGCCCTCTTTGGTGTGGCAGTGCTCAATGGTATTGTGTTGATCAGTTATTTCAATTTGGAAAAAACGGAAGCCAATGACGAGGATCTCCGCAAGGTAATTCTGCAGGGTAGTTTGGTGCGTTTGCGGCCGGTAATTATGACGGCCACAGTTGCTGCTTTTGGCTTTTTACCCATGGCGCTATCAACATCCAATGGGGCTGAAGTACAGAAACCACTCGCAACGGTCGTCATCGGAGGTTTGATTACGGCAACCATTCTGACGCTGGTTGTCCTTCCCGTGTTGTACTACCTGGTCGAGCGGCCCCGGAAATCAATCACCCCACCACCCATAGTGGGGGTGTTGCTGGTAATATTCTTTACGCTTCCCTTGGTGGGGTATTCCCAGGGTGCTGAGCCGGCACTGGATTCTTTGCTGGCGAAGGTGCGGCGCGAACACCCTTTGCTGCAACGGGCGGATTTATCCATCGCCGCTGCAGCTACCGGAGAGCAGCAGGCTCGCCGGGTTCCCGCTACTACTTTTGATCTGCAGCTCGGGCAGATGAATACCAACCTCTTTGATTTCAACCTGGCTATTACCCAGGGCTTGGGAAAAATAGGAGCGGATCGTCAGCGGCGCGAACTGGCCCGGGCGCAAGTTGCCCTAACCGCTGCCGAGCGGCAACGGTTGGAGCACCAATTGCTCATGACCGTTCGCCAGGCCTGGTATGGTTACGCCTATGCTGCCGAGCGCCGGCAGTTGGTCGCTGATCAGTTGGATCTCTACCGGGAAATTCAACAGCGGACCGATCAGCAGTATCAACGCGGGGAAATCGGTGGGCTGGAAAAAAGCCTCACGGAGGCGCGCCGTCTTCAGGTAGAGCAACAACTCCTGGGAGCTGATGCTGCCTTGGCGCAGGCCCGACTCGACCTGTACCAGGCAGCATGGTTGCCGGAGACGGCATCTCTTCCGGCTGTAGCCGGAACCTTGCCCCTGCTTCCGTTGCCTGTTGATACGGCCAGGAACAGTGCCCTCCTGGCCCCATGGATACAACAGGAAATGGTTAGTCGCCAGGAAATGCTGGTGCGGCAGCGCGAAATTGCTCCGGAATGGCGGGTGGGCTACTTCAATCAAAGTATTCGCCCGGATTTTCCCTTACAAGGAGTTCTCCTGGGGGTGGATGTGCCTCTCTTTAAGCAATACTACCAGGGCCGGATTCAGGAAGCAGAGGTAAATTACCAGATTGCCCAATCCGACCGGCAACGCGTGAATGAGGAGCGACTGCGCCGTCAGACCCTGGCGCGTGAGCAGGCAACCCGGCTAGCCCAGCAGTTAGCACGAACCCAGGGAGTCGTTACCGAGCAGGTACAAACCCTCCGCCGTCTGGCTACTGCCCAATGGCAATCCGGCGAAACGGACTTTTTCCGCTACGTCCAGAGCCTGGATGCAGCATTTCAAAGTGAACTGGAATTCCTGGATCTCCGCTGGCGCTATGATGAAACGGTGCTGGAATGGATGTATTGGAAAGATTAATTCTCTAAAATTCAAAGACACGATCATGAAGTATATAATAAAAACAACAGTAATTACCCTGGGCCTGGTCCTGGCAGGTTGTGGTAAATCTGCAGATTCGGAAACAGCTATCGCCGCCGCGGCGGTACCCACCGGAGCCAAGGGACAAGTTACCCTTACTTCCGAACAACTGGATTTGGCGGGTATTGAAATAGGAACGCCGCAGCTACGCCGGATCAGTGGGTTTGTTTCCTGTACCGGAAAGGTTGAACTACCGCCCCAAAACCTGGTATCGGTGCATAGTCCGGTGAAAGGGTTTGTACGCACCGTGCGGTTTTTACCCGGTAACTACATACGCAAGGGAGACTTACTGGTTACGCTGGCTCACCAGGATCTGGTGCGGTTGCAACGCGAATACCTCGAAACATTTTACCGCATGGGGGCACTGGAAAAAGATTATCAGCGCAAGCAGGATCTGGCTACCGCCGATGCTATGGCGCAGCGCAATGTGGAGCAGGCAAAGGCCGATTACCAGGTGGCTAAAGCTCACCTGGAAGGCCTGCGTAAAGAACTGCAAATGATTGGCCTATCTACTAAAAAACTGGAATCAGACGGAACCATTCAGGAGCAGATAAGCCTAGTCTCACCGATTAATGGATATGTGAACGAGGTGAATGCCAACCTGGGTAAACTCGTTAACGCCGAGGATTTACTTTATGAAATATTGGATGCCACCCACGTGCATGCCGAGTTGCGGGTGTATGCTACCGATATAGCCCTATTGAAAGAAGGTCAACGCGTGGAAATCAGCGTACCTGGTAGTGATCAGCGGTATCCCGCTGAAGTACACCTGATCAGCCGTATGGTAGACCCCGATACCAAAACCGTAATCGTGCATGGCCATTTTGAACCCGAGCCGAAACAGTTACTGGCCGGAACCTTTATCGAGGCCCGCATTTTCACGGATGAAGCACAGGTTTTGTCCGTACCGGCCGGCGCTATTGTCCAGGAAGGTAAAGAGCAGTTTGTTTTCGTGAAAGTCGGATCTGGATTTGCTAAGACGGCCGTCCAAACTGGTCGCAGTGATGGTGCCTTTGTAGAGATTTCCGGGCCGGAGATCTCCCGCGAGACTCAAATGGCACTACAAGGGGCTTATTACCTCAATGGAAGCCTCGATGCGGATGAGTAATTCGCAGGGATTTGTGATATCGATACCGAAAAACCAGGTGATTCGATTATTTTTGGAAACGGTTGCTGCTTAACAGCAGCCCAATTGAATGGTTAAGAGGTGGAGAACCTGCGATGTATTACTTTTCCCTGTATCGCAGGTTCTCGCCCTGGTCATACAACCGGATTGATAACAAAAAACAACAAAAAACAGCAACAATGAAAAAAGCCCTGAAGTATGCCTTACTTGGATTACTGGCCTTACTGGTGGTAGCTCAATTGTTCCGGATCGATAAAACGAATCCGCCAGCAGATCCCGCCCAGGATATGATGACCCTGTTGTCGCCTCCGGCTGCCGTATCCACCATTCTCAAGGATGCCTGCTACGATTGCCATTCAAACCTGACGAAGTACCCCTGGTATACCAATGTGGCCCCGGTTTCCTGGTGGATTAAAGACCACATTGACGAAGGACGCGGCCACTTGAACTACTCGGAATGGGGAACCTACAGCCCCAAGAAAGCAGCGCATAAAATGGAAGAATGCGTAGAAATGACGGAGGAAGGCGAAATGCCAATGGATTCCTACACCTGGGCACATCCCGAAGCCCGGCTGACCGCTGAGCAGCGCAGCACCCTGGTAGATTGGTTCAAAGCAACCCATACGCAGTTGGTAGCCATTCGGGATGCTGCAGCACCCGAGGCAGCACCCGAAGCCGCTCCCGCTAATGAGGAAGGCAATGAGAATCACGAAGGCGAAGACAAGAACTAACTATTTGTCTGTCAACTTTGAAACCGCTTGTTGGTTAAGGTTCTTGGTGAAGAGTGAAGGGTGAGGAGTGAAGGGGCCGATTTCTCACCCGCGTAGGCGGACAAGTTTTTTATCCGCCTAAGGCGGACTCATTTCCAATTTCTAAGTCTGGTAGCAGCCAGTATCACTATTGCTAACCTTTAACTTCTCAGTTGACAAAACACTAGTAGCGTGTCCAAATCTGAACCACAACCCCAGCCTCCTCAGCCCCGCCTGGTGGATCGTTTCCAGGAGTATCTGGGGGAGTTTGTCTATGGCGGCATCGACGGCAGCGTTACCACCTTCGCAGTGGTGGCCGGTGCGGTCGGTGCCGGCCTGGACAGTATTATCATTCTTATTTTGGGTTTCGCCAATCTGATCGCCGATGGCTTTTCCATGTCGGTAGGTGCCTACCTTTCGGCCAAAGCCGAGCGCGATAATTTTCATAAGCACCAGGCCCGTGAATATTGGGAAGTAAAATATACACCCCACGCAGAGCGGGAAGAAATTCGCGATATCTATGCCGCCAAAGGCTTTTCAGGCGAACTCCTTGAGCAGGTAGTCGAAGTCATCTGTGCTGACCGCGACCGCTGGGTGGATATTATGATGAAGGAAGAACTGGGCATGCTTCCTGCCGCCAAGTCACCTTTGGCAATAGGGAGTGTCACCTTTTGTGCGTTTGTCACGGTAGGATTGGTACCCCTGCTCATTTATGTGTGGGACTGGTTTTTCCCTTTTCCCGGTAACCGGTTCCTGATAGCGGCCATCCTCACCGGATTGGCCTTTGTAGTAATCGGCTGGCTAAAATCCTATGTTACCGAAACCAGCCATTGGCGCAGTATCCTGGAAACCCTGGCGCTTGGCGTTATCGCCGCCTCCCTGTCCTACGCGGTAGGAGATCTCCTGGAGGCATTATTACGATAAATAAGAAAATACGCTACTTTGTAACTTAAGTAACCATGGTTTTTGTCGCCTAAGAGGTCGTATTCAACTGCCGACTGGTTACCGGTTATTGGTTACTGGTTTTCTACCCGCCTCAGGCTGCTCATTTCTCACTCCGATGCAGTCGTGGCAAGTTTCTCACCCGCCGTAGGCAAGCAAGTTTCTCATTTCTCATTTCCCATTTCTCATTTCTCATTTCTCATTTCTCATTTCTCATTTCCCATTTCCCATTTCCCATTTCCCATTTCCCATTTCCCATTTCCCATTTCACTGCCCACTCCAAAAACCAGTAGTTTTTTAAGTTACAGTGTACTTACTGGTCTCAAAGGTGCTGGTTTTGGTATGAATACCCGACTAATTGCCGATTGGCCTGGATATTTCTTACCCAAGGACTGGCATCTTATGTAAAAAGAGATTATATTTTGTTCTTATTTACTGTTTTTCCCTTCTCACGCTACTTTCAAATCATTGTTAGGGATTTCCCCCATGGAAATAGCTATTGCCTTCCGGCCTGATACGGCCGTTGACATTGTGTGTAGCAACTATCCTCCTTAAGTGACCCTCGTCCGTACATCTTTTTTTGCGGTATTAACAGCAGCTATGCATTAGCCTCACTCCCTGGGTGATTGGCTGGGCTGTGAATAGATTGAAAGAATCTGAACACCTTATAACTCATAGCGGTCATGGCGTCTTTTTGGAATAAACTTGACCAGGAGCTGCGGTTGTTATACGACCGGTATCAATCCCTGCGACAAGCAGGGAAAGAGTTTCCGGAGCCTCCTCCGGCTCCTTTTCAACCCAGCTATCGCGTAGCGGTAGTTATTTTCCTGATTGGGGATAGCGAACCGCTCTTGACCCTGGGGTTTCAGCCTGCCAACACGATCGATCCACAACAACTACGAGGCCTGTTGCCGATGGGCGTTCTGGAGGAAATTGCGGCCTTGCCCCAGGTTAAAGCTATTCGCCTGGAGGATTCCCGGAAATCGCATGTTGATCCCCGCCTTAAAGTTTTACTGCAACAGCAAGGGCCTGCTACCCGCGGACTTGACCTGACGGAAGCTCCGCCTCCACCGGAGTTCGTTGGTGCCATTATTCGCTTTGCCGGGGACGCTGATTTTTTGCGTGAACTGGGCTGCCAGGTGCATACCGTATTGGGAAACCTGGCCACGGTCCGCATTCCCATCGATCGACTGGAATCAGTGGTCAACCATCCGGGGGTGTTACAAGTAGAGACGAATCGCGGCTATCATGCCGAGCTCGACGAGAGTATTAAAGAAATCAAGGCCCACACCCTGCGGAACAGCAGTCCGCCTTTTGGCGGCGCGGGAAAATTTACGGGTAGTGGAGTCATAGTAGGGGTTATCGATTTTGGCTTTGAGTACAAGCACCGGGTTTTTCGCGATCCTGCAGATCCCACCAAATCACGCATCCTTTTTCTCTACGATCAAACGCTGACCCCCCAGGGCGGTGAAGCAGGCCCTGCCGATGGAATCGGCGGCACTATGATTGGCGTGGAATACGACAAAGCCGCCATTGAAGCGGCGCTGGCGGCAGCTGATCCTACTACGGTTGTTCGGCATGAACCGGATAGCCACGGCACGCACGTAGCCGGCATAGCCGCGGGCAACGGTGCCCAGGGAGGCAATTGTCATGGGGCTTACCACTACGTAGGGGTCGCACCGGATGCCGATTTGATTCTGGTGCGCTTGCGCAGCGGAAGTAATCAATTGGGAACCTCCAATAACCTGATTGATGCCATCAGCTACATTAAACGCAAAGCTGATACCCTGGATAAACCTTGCGTGATCAATATGAGTTTGGGGGATAACCTGGGGGCACACGATGGAACCAGTCTGGCCGAGGAGATGATCGATCTGTTCCTTACTATTCTGGGGCCTTCCCGTGGATTTACCATTATTAAATCGGCGGGAAACCAGGCTAGTGACAAAAAACATGCCCAGGGAAGTGTTCCGGGAAATAACGCTGCCAGTCCCCTGGAGCTTAAATTCCAGGTGACGGCCCCGGAAAGTGATGACGATACCACCACCCTGGAAATCGACATCTGGTATCCGGAGGCCAATGACCTCAATGTACAGGTCATTCCGCCGGGAAATACGATTACGGGAACCAATACCGCCAGCCCGGGGAATGTCAATACCTTCACTGAAACGACCAAGAACAGTACGGGGTCTATCGACTCCTCCGTAGGGTTGCCGAATAGCCAAAAACGCATTTTCATTGATATCACTCCCGCTGCGAATGATCACAACCTCCCTGGTGAGTGGACCATAAAACTGACAAATACTGGCGCGGCCGCTGCGCCTTTTAATGCCTGGATTGAGCGGGATCAGCTCGCTACCTTCACCACCCTGGAAACCAGTGCTGGAACCATTAGCATACCCGGAACCTCCCGCGAGGTAATTACGGTAGGAAACTATCTGTGCAAAGGGAAAGATAAGGGTAAGCTGTCTAGCTCATCCAGTTTGGGTCCTACGGCCGATAACCGGATGAAACCCGAGATCTCTGCCCCGGGAACGAACATTATTTCAGCGCGCCACGATCCCAATGCGGGTAGTTGCTGCGATTGTTGCTATGACTTTTATGTGGGGATGTCGGGAACGAGTATGGCTGCTCCCCATGTGGCCGGAGCAGTTGCGCTGCTGCTGGAAAAAAACCTTGACCTCACCCACGAACAGATCAAGACAGCGCTTACCACGACAGCCATTAAAGATGGTTTCACCGGAGCTACTGCCGGCAATCGCTTTGGCGAAGGGAAAATGGATATTACAGCGGCCTTAGCTTCCATTACTGCGGGTTCGCGCTCCCTCTTTGCGCCGGAAATTGCGGCTGCGCCAGCCACCCCTGTAAGCGAAGCGGTCAATACCCAGCCTTACTTTGCCCCGGGTTCACCCTTGGATCGTTTGCTGGCTACCCCGCTGGGGCAGGAACTCCACCAGGTAGCCTTAGCGAACTACGAGTCTATCCGGGAGCTGGTCAATACCAATAAGCGCGTAGCCACGGTCTGGCACCGCCATCATGGGCCACTGTTGGCCCATCACCTGATCCGCTGCGGGATGATGCCCCACCTGAAAGCGCCTGAAATGGTAGAAGGCATGCCCGTTCGCGATTGCCTGGCAGCCATTGCCGAGGCGTTGAAAACACATGGCGATGAAGCGATTGGGGCGGCCATTGACCGCGCTTATCCATTAGCTATCCAGTTGCCCGGAAAAAGCCTGGAAGAAGCTATTGAACTACTGGCCCTGGAAGAAACCGTATGAGTTGGCGAGGGATGCTTACTATTGTTGATATAATGCCAAAGACCCAGAAATATGCCTAATGCCGGGACATTTGAATTAGTTCTGCGCCGCCTGGCGGAAGCCCTGGAACCCGTAGGGGAGGAGCTGACTGTCGGCTTTCTCTACGACTTGGGTGCCGGTATTCCGGCTTCCTGGCGCACCAATGGACAGCTTACCGGAGCTTTTCAATCCGTGGGTTCCGCAGCGCGAGCCTTGCCAGCATCGGTGACAGCCCTTTCTACGGCTATCGGTGGGGGCAATGAGTTGGATATCATTGCGAAAGGCGTGGCCCTGGGCGCTAAAATTGCTGAGGTAGCCGCTACGGGGGTGCAACTGGGTACGGTGCTTAATAATTTAACCCAGGGGGATGGAGCGCTGAGCGGACCCCAGAAAGCCTATCTCCAGCAGCTGGCCAATTCCTTTTTTCCCCGGATGCTGGAAACCATGGTTGTTAAGCTATTGGAGCAAAAACTACCCCAGCTTTTCGGAGCATTGGAGCTTTTGGGGTTTGTGGAAAAAAGCGTTCAGCAGGCCGGTAGTGGGGATGCCGTACAACCGCCCTTCGTACGGCGGTCCATCCATCTCGATCGACTGGTGCAATTATTTCAATCTCCGGCTACCTATGCCGCAGACCTTACCGATTGGGGTAAACCCGGGTTTGACGGCGAGAAGTTATTCCAACGGCTGCAGAAGCTAACCAAGCCCCTGAATATTCCGGCAGAAATTATCCGCCCTGGCGGGCAACCACCGATTCTGGAAGCCTTTCTGCTGAGCTTACAAACCAATCCAGCGTATTCTCCACCGGCACTGGGCTTTGAATTTCGCATTCCGGGCTCCCAAACTGTCGAACAAGTCATACCCCTGGCGGCACCCTGGGCATTAAAGCTAGGCTTTGCAGGATCATTCGCCGCGGGCATTCGTGGGGTTTTGGAACCTCCGGGAGCTAAGCTAACCATCCAGCCTCCTAGTGGTAGTCTGGAGATGACCGTAAGTGCTGACCTGACCGCTAAGAAAGATAGCGGGCTGATGCTTTTGGTCGGCTTGCCCGGCGGTACCCGGCTGGAGGCAAATACAATTACCTTTGGACTGGGGCTCAAGACGACCTGGAATTCGGGCTCCGGCAATGCCGAAGCTGCACCCGTAGCCTTTGCCGCCATTGAAGGCGGGAAATTGACGCTGGATTTCGGGGGCGCGGATGGTTTTATCAGTAAGATCCTGCCACTGGAAAAAGCGGAAGCTACTTTTTCCCTTCGGGGCGATTTTGCCCCCACGGGCGTACGCCTGCAGGGGAGTGGTGGCCTGGAACTGGTTTTCCCTGCCCATATAAGTCTGGGTCCCCTGGATATCAACCGGATATACTTTTTAGGAAAAATCTTTGATCCGCAGCCCCTGGCCCTCGAACTCAGCTCAGCGCTCAGCCTCAAATTAGGGCCACTGAGCGCTTCCGTCGACCGGATTGGCGCTACGATCGGCTTTAACCTGCCGGCCAATGGGAAGGGTAATTTAGGGCCGCTGGATTTAGCCATTGGATTTAAGCCACCCAATGGCGTAGGGCTCGCTATCGATGCGGGAGTGGTGAAAGGCGGCGGCTATTTGTATTTCGATTTTGAGCGCGAAGAATACGCAGGGGTACTGCAACTCAACATCGCCGGCTTCGTTTCGATTAGTGCCATTGCCCTGATCACCACAAAAATGCCTGATGGTTCCAAAGGGTTCTCACTCCTGGTGATTATGAGTGTAGAATTCAGCCCGGGTATTCAGCTGGGCTTTGGGTTTACCTTCCTGGGCGTCGGCGGATTACTGGGCCTGAACCGGACTGTAAAACTAGAAGTGCTCGCCCAGGGCATACGCACGGGTACCCTGAACAATATCATGTTCCCCCAAGGGGATATTATCGCCAACGCGCCACGCATTATCAGCGACCTCAAGGCCATCTTCCCACCTCAGGAAGGGGTGTTCCTTGTTGGGCCAATGGTGAAACTAGGCTGGGGGACGCCCACCTTAATCAGCGTAGCCTTAGGCGTTATTTTGGAAATTCCCGGAAATTTTGCCATCGTTGGCGTAATTAAAGTGGCGATTCCTACCGTCGATGCACCGTTGATCCTCATCCAGGTAGCCTTTATCGGAGCGGTGGAATTTGATAAGAAACGGCTTTGGTTCTTTGCCAGTATGTACGAATCCCGCGTGGTATTTATCACGCTGGAAGGCGAATTTGGTTTATTGGTAGGCTGGGGTGACGATGCCAACTTTGTTATCTCCGTGGGTGGGTTTAACCCCCGCTTTAACCCGCCACCATTACCATTCCCGAATCCACGCCGCATCGCCATCGATATTTTGCGAACTCCGGCCAGTTTGATACGCCTGGAAGGTTACTTTGCGGTAACGTCCAATACTGTTCAACTCGGGGCCCATGTTGAGCTCCGGTTTGGACTGGACGAGGTTGGTATCAAAGGGCACTTTGGCTTTGATGCGCTGTTCCAGTTTTCGCCATTTTACTTCATCATTGAAATTTCGGCGTCGGTATCCCTGCAGGTGTTTGGCATGGGGCTATTCAGCATCCGGCTCAAGTTCTCGCTCGAAGGGCCAACGCCTTATCGCGCGAAAGGGACTGGCACACTTACGTTACTTTTCTTCGAGATCAGTGCCGATTTCGATGTTACCTGGGGCGAAAAGCAGGATACCTCCCTGCCACCAATCGCGGTATTGCCCTTACTCGAAGCCGAGCTACAGAAACTGGAAAACTGGCGTGCCGAGTTGCCGGCAGCCAATCAATTGGGGGTAGCTCTGCGCAAGTTGGAAGACGATCCTGAAACGCTGGTATTGCACCCACTGGGTGTGCTGCGGATTAGCCAGCGCCTGCTTCCCCTGGATATTACCCTGGACAAATTAGGTAACCAGGCTGTTAGTGATGCCAAACGGTTTACACTGGTAGCTGGTGCCGGAGGACTGGCGAAGCAGGCGGATGCCCAGGAGCGTTTTGCCACGGCACAGTTCCAGAAACTAACCGATACCGAAAAACTCACCCGCCCGGCATTCGAAAACCAGCATGCCGGACTAGATCTGGCCGTAGCGGGAAATGCGCTGCGTACCAGTCGGATGACCCGCCGTACCGTACGCTATGAAGAAATCATTATTGATTCCAACTTCAAGCGCTTTGTTCGCCGCTTCCAGCTCATGGTCGGGGTATTGTTTGGGCATTGGTTGCGGGGTAATGCGGTCGCCAAAGCAGCGGTATCCCAAGCGACGAAGAAACAAACGAAGCCCTTTGGCCAGGATGTTATCCGCGTTAAGGGCGATCAGTTTACGGTAGCGTTCCAGGATACCAACCGACCTTACAAAACCGAGTTTAAGGAATTTTCCAGCGAAGCACTGGCCCGCGAATTTTTAGCCAAACAAGTAGCGGAAACACCCGCCCTGGAAAGTTCCCTGCACGTTATTCCGCTTTTTGAAGCAAACCTGCAAACTGAAGACGTATGAGCCATCCGCTAGCCACCTATTCTTTCCTGCCCTGGTTGCGCCAGGGACTGGCCAATAACATCACCCAGGGCGATGGCGATGCAGGAGTTAAACTGCGTGCTTCCGTAGCGGTTCAGCTGCTGCTCAAGGCTGAAGGAGTTGCCGGGGCGGTACCGGATACACAGGTCAATAAACCGGTACAGCTTTACGGGCCTGGCGATATCGTTGGGATCGAGGCACAGGCAATTGTTCGCCATGAACCCCGCGATTGGATTACTAATTTTGAACCCAACTACCTGCCCTACATTGAGTTTTATGATGAAGATTTTGTTTGGCGTTATACACCAGCCAAACCTGACGGGCACCGGTTACGACCCTGGATCGCATTGGTCGTGCTGGAGGAAGGCGAGTTTAAGGATGGGCAAAACCTTCAAGGTCGTCCCCTGCCATTCATTGAGGTGGGTAATGCGGCGGAGTTGTTTCCACCTGCCGATCAACTCTGGGCCTGGGCGCACGTCCATGTCAACCGCAGCCTGGGAACCACTCCGGAGGAGGTAGTTTCGAATCAGGGGGATGCCGTTGCCCAACGACTGCAGAGTACCCTGGCGGAAAACGCCGACCTGGCTTATTCCCGGCTGTTATGCCCCCGCCGGCTGGATCCCAAGAAAACCTACCATGCTTTTGTCATTCCGGTATTCGAACCTGGCCGCTTGGCCGGGTTAGGGCTTGATGTAAATGCTACGCCAAAAGCAACGACCTCGGCCTGGGAAACCTATCCCGGTCGGGAAGGGGGAAGCTTATTTCCCTATTATCACCGCTGGACCTTCCAAACGGGAGAAGTGGGTGATTTTGAATACCTGGTCCGGCTGCTAAAACCCCAACCCATTGATGCCCGTGTGGGTACCCGTGATATGGACGTCCAGGATCCTGGCTCAAATCTTCAGGGCATTGACAATCCTGCATTGGGGGGTATCCTCAAACTGGGAGGCGCTCTGCGGATTCCCCGCGATACCATGAAGCCCGATGAGCTGGCACTGTTCGACAAGTATGACCAGTGGGCGCAGCCCTTCCCGCAGCCCTTCCAGCTGGATCTGGCGGCCTATATTAACCTGGCTGACGATTATGCTGCGCAGGGTGCGGCGGCGGCACATGCCCAGCCCAAAGTGCCGGATGCATTGGTCGATTTTGACGATGACAACCCCGATCAGGATCCCCTTATCACGCCGCCCCTCTATGGCCGCTGGCATGCGCTCACAGAGCGTCTGCTCACGGAGCGCGACGGGACACCCTTAAACCCGGTAACGGTTCCTGATGGACAAGGTGGAACGGCCCCCAACTGGATCCATGAACTCAATCTCGACCCGCGCTTTCGCACAGCGGCCGGCTTTGGTACCAAGGTCGTTCAGGACAAACAGGAACCCTTCATGGATGCTGCCTGGGACCAAATCGGGGAGGTCCTGGAGGCAAACCGCAAAATGCGTTTGGCACAATGGGCGAAGGCTATTTCCCAGGTTTGGCACGCCAAGTACCTCGAACCACTGGCCAAAGCCGCCCCCACCCAATTATTAACCCTTACGGCGCCATTGCAGAAGCGGATTATCACTGATGGGTTTACCATCCATCGGCATGTGCAACAAAGCCCCGCTCCGGCCGTCGTTTTTTCGGGGACACTACGCCGCGTGATGCGCCCCGGAGGCCGGCTTATTCAGCGTCTACCCTGGGCTGATAACCCCGCAGCAAGCCCCGCTACCCTGATCAATAACCTGAACGAAGGAACCATTACCATTGCGCCTCCGAAAACAGTTCCAACAGGAACGGTAACGACCTCGACGGCCGTAGAAACCCTGCAACCTACACAGGTTCCCGGCTGGCTGGCCAGCTGGTTACGACGCTATCCCTGGCTGAAGTTTATTCCCTTACTTTTAGCCATTATCCTCTTATTGGTCTTGCTCCTGCTGGCTCCACTGGGTGCGGCAGGGTGGAGTGGAGGCCTGTCCGTCGTAGCTGCACTGCTTGCAGCCTTCTGGTTCTTGTACCGCAAAGAGCGGGAGGTGAAAGCCATTGCCGCCCTGGATGCAGAGAACCAAACCCCGGAATCGATTGATGCTTTACCCACCAGTAGCGATTTCCGGATTACAGTCCCCGGGGAGACGTTCCGTCCGAGCGGCGGAAGTACCGACAGTGAGGAGGCTGCGCGCTTCAAAATGGCCCTGCGGGAAACCAATGCTGTTTTGGTCGCTGCAACGGCAGCTGCCCGGCGCCCGCCGCTGGTTCCGTTGAAAATCGATGTGCTGACGGCTAAAACATTTGCTGATGTACATCCTGCAAAAACGATCCCCGGTAGGTATTTCCAACAAGTCTTTTTGCCCGACCATATCAGGGCACAACAGGTGGAAACGTTTACTGAGGCCTGGGCCTATCCGCGTATCGATGTGCCGATGTACAAACCCCTGGTGGATATTTCCGCAGACTTGTTTTTGCCGAATATCAATTTCGTAGCCAATAACAGTATTAGTTTACTGGAAACCAACCAGAAGTTTATCGAAAGTTATCTGGTAGGGCTCAATCACGAGTTTGCCCGCGAATTGTTGTGGCGGGAATACCCCACCGATCAGCGCGGAAGTTATTTCCGCCAGTTCTGGGACGTAAGCAGCTACCTGGATACCCAAAATCGCAATGCTGATGCCCTGCGGGAGCAACTATACGATATTCCCAAATTGCATCGCTGGTCGGTCTTCTCCCAGTTAGGAGATCACGATAATCGGGAAACCGGGGGCGATAAAGAAGAGGAAGTGGTACTGGTGATCAGAGGGGAATTGCTGAAACGCTATCCCAATGCTGTTATCTACGCCCAAAAAGCAGCCTGGCCACTCAAACCGGACGGTACGATCAACAAAACGCTGCCTCGGGAGCCGGTGAAATTAACCCCCGCCCAGGAGGAAAATCCACCCCGTGACATTCTGAAAACACCCTTGTATGAGGCGAAGGTAGACCCCGATATTTACTTCTTCGGGTTCGACCTGAACGCCAAGGAGGTACAGGGAGCCAAAGGCGATGAACCGGATGCCAAAACCCGTCCCGGTTGGTTTTTTATCATCAAAGAGCGCCCGGGAGAACCTCGCTTTGGCCTGGATATCGAACGACCCGCCGCTGAGCCGCTGAATACCTGGAATGATTTGGCCTGGACCGATGTGATGGTGGAAAAAGGAACCCTCCAGATTAAAACGGGCATGCCAGCGAAAAGCCTGACGGCACCCGGCGGGGCTCAGATCAATGAAAAGCAGCAATACGATGAGGATGTCCAGGTGCCCTGGAATACCAATACCCATGCCGCTGATGTCGCCTATATACTTTATCAGGTACCTGTATTGGTCGCCGTACATGGGGCCGAGATGCTCCCCAGTAACTGAACTCCTTAAACCCAAGCGCAATGGCAGATTTTCAACAGATACAGTTCCAATTGGAGCAAAAACGGCAGGAGTTGGAAGGCATTCAGGCGGGTTTGTACCACGCCCGGGAGCGGCTCAAGCTATTGGAAAGCCAGCGTCAGCAACTGGCACGGCGCTTTGATAAGGACAATAAGGAACACCTGCGCCAGCAGCGCCGGCTGGAAGGAGAGATCGAAAAACAACGGGCAACAGCTGGCCGACTGAAGGAGCAATATGAGGCGTCTTCCGCCGGGTTGCAGAAGGCATGGGGTACTTTTGCCCCCTGGACGGACCCCCGCGAACAACTTCCAAACCTGAATGCCCGCATTCCTATCCTCCTGTTCCCGCTGCGCCTCGAAACGCGCTTTAAAACGGTGACGATAGGTCGTCAGCAAGTACCCCAGCTTTGGGTGCGCATTTTTCCTGACGATTGCCTGGTGGATAGCTTCGAGGCTACCCCTTCCGAAACGGAAATAAAAAGCCTGCAGAGCTACTGGGCCAGCTGGTGGAGTGCTGCTGGTAATAGCGATCGTCAGCGGGGTGCCTGGCGTAGTTTAACGGCCAGCCATGGGGTTGGCCGCGCTACCTACCTGATCGGGGAGTACCAACCCTTGCCCGATTCCGATCCTGAGCCGACACCGGCAGATGGCTGGCAGGTCGTATTGACTATCCCTACCGAAGAAGGGCTGGGCGATGAGGAGAAAAAAAGCCTGCGTACCTACTGGGAAGCCATCTGGCGGGCTGGTGACGATGCCGCAGCGCACCAACTGGCCTATGATCAGCTGGTTGATGCAGTCGGACTCGAGCGTGCCGGTGAGCTGCAGGAGAAACACACGCCGCAGAACATCGCCGAACTTACTCCTCCGGGAACCGACCGGGCCACAACCAATGTTGGGGTCGTTTGGGTGCAGTTTCCCAATACTGCGGAGCTACTGCTGAAAACCAGTTCCTGGACGCAAGCTGCCCGGGTGAATGTGCTGCCGGAGCGGCTGGTGCTGATTGGAGATACCGGCATTGAACACCTGGAAGTACTGGGAAACCCCATTGCCTCGCCCTTGTTGGTTGGTCCGAACCCTGGCGATCCCGTGGAGCAGCAGTTTCAACTCGATGAAGCCGGTAACCTGATGGTGCCAGAATACCTGCAGTGGATGACCGATTTCGAGGAGGCGCTGCGGGTAGGTATGGCTTTTCGGGTAAACCTCTCCCCGGCGCAAGCCGCGAATGGGTTCGACCGCCTTTACGTAGTGGGTACTCGTTTGAGTGCTGATGCCAACAAAGGCCAGGAACTCTTGTCCACGCTGTTACAGCATCACCAGCACAGCAGCAAGGGGTTTAGTCTTTTGCCACAAGGCACGCCCACCAATAACACGGACGCGGATGATGCGGGCTACAGTAGCCGCGACGATGCTGATCGCACCTTTGATTTGTTGAAGCAGGCCGCGGAAGCTGGAAGTCAGTTTGATCCCTGGGAAACCAACCCTTACCGCAAACGCGATGGGGCCTGGCTGGCGCAGTACCTGGGCATCGACCCGGGTATCCTGCAGCTGACCCTCCATGCCGATGGCCGCGATCAGGGAGAGGCCCGGGCGATGAATACCGCTTTATTTCCGGCTACACTGGGCTACTGGCTCGACACCCAAATGCAGCCGGTTTTTTCGGATAAAACGATCCAGCAAATTCGCCAGTTTTTTAATAATCATGTGTTGGGGCGGGGCGCTATTCCTGCCGTTCGCATTGGTCGACAACCCTACGGCATTTTACCAACGACGAATTATAATGCTTTAGGGTGGCTTGCGATGCGGGATATACCCACTGAAACGCATGCCGGAGCATTTGCCAATCCCGAGTTGACCTTTTTACGGGGTTTATACGGAGTCCTTCGGCAGTTGGATCAACAATACTGGACACCCTTCGCTGCCAAGGCCCCTCATATTGGCCAAAAGACGCCCAATCCTCAGCAATTGCTTTTGGATTTGGTGGGCTTACATCCTTCTTCAGTAGAGTTTTACCAGCAGTGGGCCCAAGGGGTTGATCATTGGTGGAACCGACTGCAGCTGCTGTTTTTTATGCCCTGGCTACCGCAATGGCAGCAACTGATGGTTTTATTGGCTGGCGGCCCTCAGCTTTTGCAGCAATTGGGGTACAAAGGCCCAACACCAGAATTGCTGGAGAAAATATTTGTGGATAAACCCAACCTGCTGAAAGGACCGGTGGTAGATCAGGATCCACCACTGTCGGAAACGGAACCACTGCGTTCGGTGACACCCGGCGGGCAGAACTACATCGCCTGGCTGTTGGAAAAAGGGCGTACTAATATGGATGATTTGCGGGCCCAGCGAGGGTTTACGGATAACCGCCCCCCTACGGCATTACTATACCTCAAACTGCGGCATGCTCTGGAGTTGGGGTACTACGATTTGGGCTTGCAATGGCAACTCCATGCCAAGGTTTTGGATCAGCCAAAATACCAATCCCTGCGGCGTGAACCTGCCTTCGTCCACGTGGCTCAGCAGCCGGCAAGTGAGAGTCGTTATGAGATGCTCTATAAACCGGAACCGGTAATCACGGGGAATGCAGAAACGCCCTTAATGACCTTCCTCCCGCAAGCCTTGCAGGTGATTCCATTTTCGCATTATCTGCCCACCCAACTTGCTGCGCTGGAGGAACTGGTGTTGACACCCACTGCCCGCCTCGAGCGGCTTTTTGCGGAGCATATTGATTGCTGCACGTACCGCTGGGATGCCTGGATGCAAGGGCTTGGCCATTACCGACTACAACAATTGCGGGCCATCCCCGAAGGGGGCGATGATCTTCCACAGGGGATTTACCTGGGTGCGTTTGCCTGGGTCGAAAACCTGCGTCCTGACGATCGGGTTCAGTCACCGGTAACACTTCCGGATGATCTGGCCGCTATTTTTGCCGATGCTGATGCCCCGCCACTTACCCGGGATACCGAAAATGGAGGATTTATTCATGCTCCTTCCCTGAATCATGCCGTCACCGCAGCCGTTTTGCGCAATGGCTATATGCATGAGGCTACGCCCACTGATCCTGGCTTGTTGAATGTCAACCTGACTTCAGAACGGGTGCGGATAGCGCTTCAGTTTATTGAAGGTATTCGCAACGGGCAGCGCCTGGGGGCATTACTGGGGTATCAGTTTGAACGAGGCTTACACGATCGCTATGCCGAAGCGGAGGTGGATGAATTTATCTATGATATTCGCCGGGTATTCCCGTTGCGGGCCCGCCGGATTAAAGATACGCTTCCTGATGAAGGTGAAGCCGTTGAAAAAATAGAGGCCCGCAATGTGGTGGATGGCTTGCGGATGGTTGAACACATAAAAACGAGTACCCAAAAGGCCTATCCCTGGGGCAAAAACCTCAAACGCGGCACTGCTGCACAGGAAGCCATCTTGAACGCAGAGGCCGACCGTTTGCTGGATATCCAGGATGCTATTGCCGATTTGGCAATGGCGGAAAGCGTACATCAGGCGGTACAGGATAATTACGACCGGGCTGCAGCGTCGCTGGATGCGTATTCCCGGGCTACCTTCCCCCCGGATCCTGATGTCGTAAAAACGCCGCGGAGTGGGGTAACATTGACGCATCGCGTGGGGGTACAATTGCCCATTGGCGCTCCGGCGGGAACAACACCCCGCAGTGCAGGGGAGCCAGCGCTCAACGCCTGGGTTGCCAGCATGCTTCCTCCGCTTAGCGATTTTGCGGTAAACCTTACCTATACGGATCCGGTCACGCAAGTCGAACAAAGTGACGTGGTAACGGCCCTGGACATCGGTCTGGAGCCGCTGGATATCCTGTACAGTTTCGATACTGACCGCGAACAGGCGATGACCGAAATCGATGATCGCCTCTACCATTTCCTGCTCGGCAAACACAACCTGCGTCCGGATACCGAAATGGCGATTCACTATACCACAGCAGTACCCGGGAAAATTTCATTTTTTGAATTACAACCCCTTCTGAGCAGCTTGCGGGCACTGGTTTTACGCTCGCGCCCACTGCAACCGGGGGACGTAGCCATGCCATCGGAAGCCAAGAGTGCTGCCGAAAATGACATTGTAGTTCCGGAAAACCAGGTTACAGCTGTGCGGACACAGGTAGCTGCCCTGCATACCGCCACTACCACGTTGGCTACGGCCCTGCAGCCGGGAGCTAACCTGGATCCGGCTACTGCCACATCCGTAGAGATTGATGCACAGCTGGTACAGCTCGACGCCTGGTTTGATCAGGCCGCTGCCTTGCAGTTGGCCGCTGGATTGTGCGGGGTCAATCTGGCTGGGTTGAGTGCTTCCCTGGGCTGGCGTAAAGCTTTTTTCCAGCAGGTAATCAGAAAAGCCCGGGCTTTGGCTACTCGCTGGCAGGAAAAACAGGCCAGTTTCACGCAATTGATGTCCGATGCTTCTGCCCCTGGTTTAACCCTGGAAGAACAATGGGATAAACTCCAGCAGGCGGAGCGGGCGATTACAACTACCTATACCCTGCCCTTACCGGCTACACCGGCCGATTTCATACTGCAGTTGGGCGCAACGGAAGCCAACTTCGTTACGGCATTGACGCAGTTGGAACAAATTCCGGCAACGGCAGCGCGCAAGGCCGCCGATCTGATGAACGACTGGAATGCGATTATTCCCCTGGCTCTCCAGCATGATTTGGAACCCTTCACTACGGCCGAAGAATACCAGCAAGTACTGCGCGGCATTCAGGATCTGTATCAGCAGGTTGCCAGCATGGTTGCCATTTTGACACAGCGCCTGGCGCAAGCTGATGGGCACCTGGCAGCAGCCTCCACAGCCTTGGGCGAGAAAAAAGCCCGCGCCCTGGTGAGTGCCCTGCAGGCATTGTTAGGCGACGATTTTCGGGTCGTCTGGCAGTTTGCGCTGCGCCCGGAACAAGGAGAAGAATGGCAGCGCGCCTGGGATGACCGTGCCCAGCTAACCCAATGGCTGGAAGGCGAGGGGCGCGATTTTCCGGTGGATGACTGGCTTTACGGGGTGGCGCGGGTACGCACCAAAATGCACGACTGGGAGCAACTTATGCAACTTACCGGAGCCTTCGGTCGGCCCGAACCACAGCTGACGCCTTTACAGTTTCCGTATACGGCTGGGGAGCCCTGGCTGGCCCTTGACTTTCCGGAGACCTTCGACCCCCAGGCAACCGGCGACCGCCTGTTGTACACTGCTTGTTATAGTACCGGAACGTTCCAGCAAACGGGAGTGCAGGCCGGGTTGCTGCTGGATGAATGGACGGAGGTGATTCCCGGGCCGGAAGAAACTACCGGGCTGGCCTTCCACTATGATCGTCCGAATAATGAACCCCCTCAGATTTGGCTCTTGGCTGTGCCGGCCGCCAGTGGGGATAACTGGCAGTGGGATGATCTCACGGCTGCCGTTCGGGAGGCGTTCGTCATGGCCCGAAAACGGGTGGTTGAACCCAGTCAGTTAGAAGCAACACCCCTGGCTCGGTTCCTGCCCGCAACGATTGCGGCGGTAACATTCCGGGGCATTTCCATTTCTAACAATCTGGCGGTGAATAACCAATACGCAGCGCTGATAAATCTGGCAAATAATGGCTGAACAGAAATTCCTGATTGAAGATATGAAGCTCGTCCTCAAGGAACGTAGCTTTCCGTCGGTCACCTTGTGGAATCGCCTGGATGGCCGGCCACGTACCCATCATTTCGACCGGGCATTGCGGGCCGAAGTTCGCGATCCGCTCTGGATGCTTAGCCGGCAGTGGCAGCTCGGCGAGTTTGAAGGAGATGATGCAGGGTCGCCCGTGCTGGCGAAATTACACGTTGCCCAAACCCAGCTGACCAAGTATCAACCCCGGGAGGGAGAGGTAGAGCCATTTGCCAGCACTATTCCGCTGGAGGCCCGCGTAGAGCAGTTGCCGTTGCCCCTGGAGGCGGGCGGACAAGCGCTTGGTCTGGATATCCGATTGTTGGTGGGCCGCCATTGGCTTAAATTGTTAACCATGGCTGGGTTTGGGGCGTATGCCGCGGGGTTTGTCAAGGCCTTTGGGGTTGCTCCTGCTACCCCGGATACTCGGCAAGGCGCTCCGGTCTGCGCCCATGCAGAGAGCTGGCAACATATAGCTGCAGTGGCCGGCCGGAAAATGGATGGTTACCAGTGGTTGGAATACCTGAGTGATCATCCAATCCCTCGTACCTATGCCGACCTGGCTCCGGCATTGGCTATTGATCCTGGCGACATTGGGGATATAGATACCTTGGCACAACGCTTGCAGGATTGGTTCGCTCAGCTTTTTCAACAGCCAGCGCAGATTACCCAACAAGCCTGGAAGCCCGATCAGCTTGAATACCAATTTAATTGTGCGGCACCGCAGGGAGCAGGAGAACAAGTCTTTCGTGCGGATGAGTACTACCATGGCCGCCTCGATTGGTATAACTTCGATCTGGATGCGCCGACCGCCACGCTAGGGGAAGCCCCGGCAGATCCGGCACCTAGTGTTCAGAGTACCCTTACCCAAACCTTTATGCCGACACCGCTGGAATTTGCTGGGATGCCTAATACCCGTTGGTGGACGTTCGAAGATGGCCGGACTAACTTTGCCGGCATTAAACCCGATACAACTGATTTGGGGAAACTACTCCTGATGGAATTTGGCCTGGTTTATGCCAATGATTGGTTTTTGGTACCCTTAACCTTGCCTGCCGGTACGGTCGCGCAAGTGCGGGGACTTGCTGTAACCAATGTCTTCGGAGAGCGCACCTGGATTACCGCCGCCAGTGGAGGTTTTGGTACCGGTCGCCGGCATTGGGGGATGTATACCCTAAGCTCCCGGACGGAAAATCCTCGCCTGCCGGCGGATACCCGCTTGTTGTTACTACCCACCGTTCCCAAAATTCAGGAAGGAACACCCCTGGAAGAAGTCATGCTGGTTCGGGATGAAATGGCCAATATGGTTTGGGCTATTGAGAAAACAATCCCGCTACCGACCGGCGTAGGGAAACCCGGTTCCGAGGCGGCCCGGGAAACACGACAATATTTTGAAGCTTTATTGGCAAGCCAGTTTACAGCGGGAGCCTTGACTCCGGAGGCGATTGCCTACCAGGCGCCGATTCGGTATGAAGTGATGAATACCGTTCCCGAAAACTGGATACCCTTTATTCCGGTTCGTGTGCCAGGTAGTAATCGCCAGATTCAGTTGCAACGAGCTTCGATGCCGCGAATCCTGGACGAGGATCCGGAGAAACCGCGCAAGGTAAAACCACGAACGACCTTGCTGCGGGTAGGATTGGAAGAAACTCCGGCAGTGCCATTCTTTGTTCCGGAAGAAGAAGCCCCGCAGGCGGGTGTACGGGTTAGTTTGGCTTACCAGCGTACGCGGTGGTACGGGGGCAAGGTAGTAACCTGGCTGGGGGCTCGCAAACAAACCGGACGGGGAGGTGGGTCAAGCGGCCTGGCTTACGATCGGGTGTTGCCGGTCAAAAAAGCAGCGGAATAAACGTTGCAGGGGTAGATTAATCTGCAAAAACTTCCATTGCAATACGGTCTGCAAGGAGTTTTCCCGTGCGGGTCAGGCGGTAAATGTCACCATCGCAGATCACCTGGTCGCGATCGACAAACGGTTGAATAGCCCGTTGGAAATGTGGCCGGAATGCCGGTGTGATTTGCCCCAATCGGCACCCCCAGCTGGTGCGCAGGCTGGTCATGACGTACTCATTGTAGCGTTGGGAGGGCGTAAGTCGTTCCATGCCTTCAACAACCCCATTTCCGGCAAGCATTTCCCGGATGTACTTGGCATTGTTGGCAACATTCCAATGGCGGGTTGCTCCATCAAATGAATGCGCGGAAGGGCCAATGCCCAAATAGGGCTCACCGCGCCAGTAGTTGGAGTTGTGGAGGGCATAATGCCCGGGCCGTGCAAAATTGGATATTTCATATTGCTCATACCCAGCACGCTCCAGCAAATCCACCAGCAGGTTAAACTGACGGGCTGCTTGCTCTTCATCAACAGCAGGTACTTTTCCTGCCCGGACGAAATGGTCGAGGGCTGTTTTTTCCTCAACCGTCAGGCAATACGCTGAAATATGGGGAATATCGTAGTCAATCAGGGTTTGTATATTCGCTTGCCATTGCTCATCAGACAGCCCCGGAGTACCATAGATCAAATCAATAGTCAGGTTGTCGAAACCTACCGCAAGCGCATTTTCAATACAGGAACGGGCCTCCTCAACCGTATGGGCGCGATTCATAATTGTCAGATCAGCCGCCGCGAACGATTGAATACCGATACTAAGGCGGTTGACCATGGTTTTGCGCAGCTCGCGCAGTTTTTCCAGCGTAAGATCGTCGGGGTTTGCTTCCAGCGTGATTTCCGGGTCCTCATCCAGGCGGTGAATCCGCGAAATCGTGTCGAAAAGCTGGTCCAATTCCAATCGGTTAAGGAGGGACGGCGTTCCTCCGCCCAGGTAGATCGTTTGCAAGGGTGACCCACCTAAATAGTCGTGCCGCGCTTCCAGTTCCTGAACCAGGGCCGCAACCATGTCGTCCTTTTGTCGGAGGGACGTAGAAAAATGGAAATTGCAGTAATGGCAAGCCTGCTTGCAAAAAGGGATATGTAAATAAATTCCGGCCATAGGTTAATAAAACAAGCTGCAAAGGGAGGTAGTTTTAGGGAATAAAGCAAGGAATTTTTTCTCCTTCCTGAAATTATATGGAGAATCCTGGTCGCAACGTTAAGAAATCATGAACTATAACCGTTGGATTGGCCTGCTGGGCGGACTTTTCCTGGGGATTTGCCTGGGCAAAGCCCAGGTGGTAGTTCGGTTGCAAAAAGTGGACTCCGTTGCTATTGCCGGCCAGTCGACCTACCGGGCAGCTGATACCATGGCGGCGAATGCCTGGTTACAAACCCAACTGGATAGTCTGCAAGAGGCTGCCTACTGGGAAGCCTCCCTGGACGAGGTAGTGAAAACGGATAGCGGTTGGGACGTCAGGCTGTACCAGGGCCCGCAGTACCGCTGGGGCGAGTGGTTGCTTAAGGTTCCGGATAGCCTGGGCTGGGGCAACACCTCCTGGCGCGCGCAGGCCTGGCGTCGGCAACCGGCTACCCTGGCCAGCCGGAACCTTATTTTGCAGACAGCGCTCACCCTGGCTGCCAATCGGGGCTATCCTTTTGCTGAGGCACAGTTGGACAGTCTGCAAGCAGCGAAAGGAATCCTATCCGGCCAGGTCTCTTTATCGCCAGGCCTTTTTCAGCAGTTTGATAGTTTGCAACTCGGACCGGATCCACCCATTGGTGCCCGGTTTTTATACCGCTACCTGGGAGTAGCCCCGGGAACCCCTTACCGGGAAAATGCCGTCCTGCGCATGGGCGACCGGCTGCGCGAACTACCTTACCTTCAAGTCAAGGGGGAGCCGGAAATCGTTTTCCGGGAGGAAGGAGCTCAGGTTGCCTTGCCCCTGGAGGCTCGACGGGCGAGCCGGTTTGATTTTTTAATTGGGGTTTTACCCAATAGCACACAAGTGAACCGGCTGTTGCTGACCGGTAGCTTTGAAGGCGAATTTTACAACCAGTTTGGGCAGGGTGAGCGCCTTTACGGACGCTTTGAGCAATTGCGACCGGCCACGCAACGGCTGGATCTGGCAGTTGCCTATCCGTACCTGCTGGGTACTGCCCTGGGGATTGATGCCCGATTTCATTTGTATAAGCGCGATACGACCTTCCTGGACCTGGACAGCGATGCCGGGGTTCAATATTTGCTGGAGGGGGGTAATTATTGGAAAGTCTTTTGGAATAACCGGGCTTCGCGGCTGTTAAGCATTGATCAGACCCGGTTGTTGGCTACCCGCAGCTTACCCGCTCAGCTGGATATCAGTAATGCCTTGTTTGGCCTGGAGTGGCTGCAACAGCAGCTTGATTACCGGTTCAATCCCCGGCGGGGTTGGCTGGTTTTCCTCCGCGCTGCCGCCGGGCGAAGGGTAATCCGGCCCAATAGCCGGATCCTTGAGATTGGTTTGGGTGAGTTGTATGATACACTGACGCTTCGCAGCACGCAGTATCGCCTCCTGGGGCGCTTAGAGGGGTATTTGCCGCTGGGCCGCCAGGCTACGGTGAAGGGAGGAGTGCAGGGCGGAAGCCTGCTGAGTGCCGCTCCGGTGTATCCGAATGAGCAATTCCGGATTGGCGGCAACCGGCTGCTGCGCGGATTTGACGAGGAATTTATTTTTGCCACCCACTACCTGGTGGGTACGCTGGAATATCGCCTGCTGCTAAGCCAGAATTCCTTCCTGAGTGCCTTTGGGGATTATGGCTGGGTGGAAGATCGCACCGTTACACAGGGGGATATATTTTGGCCTTACGGGTTCGGGGCGGGGATTACCCTCGAAACGAGGGTAGGCTTGTTCGGTGTAAGTCTGGCCTTCGGCGGACGCCCGGGTTCTCCGGTAGATTTCAATGCACCCAAGGTGCACCTGGGTTATGTGAGTTTATTCTAAGTGCTTTGTCAGGTTTGCAACCCCAAAACCCCGGTCTCATAGGGACCTAACCTTGAAAAAAAAACAGTGCGTTGCAAAACGTAGTGCCGTAGGTACGCAACAACTATTTCAGCCGCCGGGGTGATTGTACTTCCTGGAAATGGCAGCAAAAAAGGGATTTGTCTTATATTCAAGCAATCAATCTTTACGCTTAATAAAGCAGCTATGAATCCAAAAGTATTATTGCTCTCTTGGTGCCTATTAATCACATTTACATTCAGCTGTAGCTCGCCCCAGCAAACAGCTACCTCCAAAACGGCGGCTGAGATTTTGGGGAACCCCGATTATTTAGCCTTCTCTTTTGGCGGTTACCGACATAGTAGCCGTGATACGGTACCCACGGTAAGCCAGCTAAAGGAAGATCTGGCCATCCTGGCGGCGATGGATATCAAGTTAATCCGCACCTATAACACCCAGCAATTTCAGGAAACGGCTAATCTCCTGCAGGCTATCCGGGAGTTAAAGACCGAGAATCCGGCCTTTGAAATGTACGTAATGCTGGGAGCCTGGATCGACTGTGCGGGGGCCTGGTCAGGCGAAGTTAATCACGAAGAGGAGAGCCTGGAAAACAATACTGCAGAGGTAGACGCCGCCGTTGCTTTCGCCAAGGAGTATCCCGATATCGTAAAAATTATTGCCGTGGGGAATGAAGCCATGGTTCATTGGGCCGCCAGTTATTTTGTGCGACCCAAAATCATCCTCAAATGGGTGAATTACCTGCAGGAGCGGAAGCAATCGGGGGAATTGCCTGGCGACCTCTGGATTACCAGTTCTGATAATTTCGCCTCCTGGGGTGGAGGCGATGCTAGTTACCATACCGCCGATTTGGTAGCTTTAATCAAGGCAGTGGACTATGTTTCAATGCATACTTATCCCTTTCATGATACGCATTACAACCCCGCGTTTTGGAAGGTGCCAGCCGCCGAAGGGTCGTTGCCCGATTCGGCAAAAGTTGCCGCAGCCATGTTGCGGGCGCGCGATTACGCTATCGCCCAATATCAGGCTGTTGCTGATTTTCTGGACAGTCTGGGGGTAAAGAAACCCATTCACATCGGCGAAACCGGTTGGGCGTCTATGGATAGCAACTTATACGGACCTACGGGTTCTCATGCTACCGATGAATACAAAGCAAAACTGTATTATGATTACATGCGGGAATGGACAAATGCAGCCGGGATGTCCTGCTTTTATTTTGAAGCCTTTGATGAACGCTGGAAAGATCCGACCAGTACGGCTGGCTCGGAGAATCATTTTGGACTGATCAATCTCCAGGGTGAAGCGAAATATGCTTTATGGGATCTGGTTGATGCCGGTGTGTTTAAGGGGTTAACCCGTGGCGGAAAGCCCATTACGAAATCTTATCAAGGCGACAAGGCCGCGCTGATGACGGAGGTGCTTCCACCACCGCTGGCTAGTGAAAAAGACTGAGAACTAAAGAATTTTCCGCGGGATAACTGATTGCCGAATGTTACCCAAAACCTTGGTGAAATAGCAGCCTAATGGAGGCGGTTGAGGATTATCGAACTAAGCTAGCCCAGCGTCTTTATCTTTTGTTGGGGGATGGGCTACTGGGATTGTATCAGGTGGGGTCCGCATGTCTGGGCGATTACGTTCCCGGAAAAAGTGATCTGGATATAGTTGGGGTAGTTCGGCACCCCTTGTCATTTGAACAGGGAAACGAGCTGGCTCGGGGCCTGGATCATTCATCTTTCCCCTGTCCGGCGAAAGGCCTTGACCTGGTGCTTTTTACGGCCGAATCGGCAGGGTCGAATGTTCCGGAACCCACCTACGAATTTTGGTTTGCAACCGGGGCAAGTTGGCATCCGGAAAACTGGGAAACAGGCCGGGGGACAGAAATGGTTATTTTTCTGGAACTGTGCCGCCGGCATGGACTCACCCTGTTTGGCCCCCCTCCGGAACGGCTTATTGCGTCGGTAGCCCGGGAATACCTGCTGGCTGCCTTCCAGGACATGCTCGAATGGCACCAAACGAAAGTGCTCGATATTTTTCATGATCCCCGGGGCCAATATTCGGTTCTGAATGCCTGCCGGGTTTTGGCCTATGTAGCCGAAGGGCAGTTTCTTTCCAAAACTGCGGGGGGAGAATGGTTGCTTAAGCAAGAACCTGCCAACGCAATGGTTCGACAAGCATTGACTATCCGGCTGGGGGAGGCTAATGAGGATATCGACCCAGATGAAATTACCGAATTCCTCCAGCGAACGATTACCCTCCTTCATGCTCATCGCGAAGCGGGGGAATAACGGGCCCCGGACATTTGTGAAAAACTCCTTTGGGGGCCGCTTGGTTACTACCCGTCTACTGCGCAAAGCTAGGGTAGATAAGAAATGCGCAATATTTTTGAGTGAGCAGTGAGCAGTGAGCAGTGACTTTGGTCTTTTCCTAAGAGAAGTCGAAGGGCGAGCCAGGCACAATAGCTCTTTGCATCTTGGGTGAAGAGCCTAAAGTCGAATTTGGGGGAGAAACACCAGGCACTTCGCCGACTTTTATAGCTATACAAACCGGCGAAGGCGATGCGTGGCTACCACGAATATTCACCGCACCTGGCAGTAACAACCCTGACAAAAACACGTATATTTATAGCAACCGAATAGCGGTTTCGGTTATAAACGCGTAAAACAGCGTAGCAAAGAACGACCTGCAAAATAAAAATGGGCACGTCTCACGATATGCAGGACTCGGACCCGCTATGGCTTTAATTGTGAAGTGAATACATTTCCGAAACCCAGTAAACCTCCGCTCTTAACCAGAACCCAATACTATAGCAATGGCCAAACTCGTCGAAATCGATTTAACAGACATTCATAGCGGTATGCTGATGGCAAAAATCCAGGCGGGAACCCTACTGACCTGGATCTGCCGCTACAGTAAGGTGGATGGAACCCCCTACACCTGTACTTCCGATGACGAACCGTATAAGCTTCAGTTTGATATCGGCACTCCTGATGAGCTGCGCGATTTTGTCAACAATTTTGATGTAGCGCTGCACAATACCAGCCACAAAGAAAAGCCCTACGACCTGATCGTCGAATGGATTCATCAGGATCGCATTCCTCCGGAAGAGGTTATCGGACGCGGTTTATTTGGGGAGGTAGATGAAGAAGAAGTAACCGCAGCCGCTGTTTTGGAGCAAACTACGCTGGGGCGCTGGGAAAAAACGGGCATGCTTGCCCCCGGAAAAACCCTTGTCCTCAAAGCGGGAGTGCAGTTTTTTAAATCCCAAGACTAAGTACTATGAAAAAATATCTCCTATGCCTGGGGTTGTGCGGGTTACTGGTCGGCGCCAATGCCCAATCGGATACCACTATTACGATCAATGATTTTTATGTCGATTACGCAGTACCGGATATTGGGGCTTTTTCCTTGTTGCAGCGCTCTCCCAAGGCGGTAGCTAAGCCCGGCAATGTCAAAGAGTTGGCGCTCGACGTATTACCCCTGGCCAATGATGCTCCCAATATCGCTAATGGTATGGCCCTGGACTGGGCGCCGTACCGTACGTTTATGAAGGATTCGCTGCGGCAAAACCCGCGCATGTACCGGAAGGATGCCTGGATCCGCAATCTTCAGATTTCAGTAGGATCCGTACAGTCACCTACTGCCGGCACGGATCTGGCCATGGGTGTTAAGTGGACGCCTTTTGATGAGTCGGACCCACTGCTTGATCGCCGCTACCAGGTGGAAATTCTGACCCGCTTGCAGCGCATCCTGATAAAAGACCCCACCAACGCGGTTAATCGTACCCAGTTGCAAAACGACCTGATTCGCCTGACCTTCCGCATCGATAGCAGCTATGCGCAGGAACGGGGAGTTACGCGGGGAAAACTATTTCCCCTGTTTCAGTTCAACCTCGATGATGAAGGCCCGGCCGTAGAAGTTCCTGATCCTGATGAGCTGTACGCTACCTGTATGGACGCCATGGCAGAAGCGGGTATCGCTGATTTCAAAACGCGCAAAGCGCTCGATGAAGCCCTGAAAAAAATCATCGATCGCTATATACTCATGTTGGCGGAAGCCAAGAACTTCCGGGCAGCGGATCGGGTAACGGCGCTGGCCGAATTGGAGGAGTTTAAAATGCGCTATGAGCGCATGCATTGGAACCGCCGGGCCCTGACCATCGGGTTGGGTACCGTTTGGAATGCCCCGGATAATACCTGGAATACCGTAGGGAGTGATCGCTTTTCGGCTTTCGTTAACTACTTGCAGCCGCTGGTGCGAAACGATAAAACCGGCTTTGGTGCCCAATTGCTCTTCCTGGGGCAAATTGTGTCGAACTACAGTCCGCTCCCCGGCCAGCAGCGGAGTATTGTCAGTCTGGGTGGCCGTATTCTGGCCGGCAATAACCGCTTTCGGGTTTCGGCCGAAGGTCGGTTTGACGAACAAGCCTACGAAGGCCTGGAGCCCGTGGATAACATGCTGCGCATCTCCCTGGGCCTGGAAGTCCGCTTTTTTGACGGTCTCTGGCTGGAAATTGCGGCCGGAACCAGCGGCTCTACCGAAGAGTACAAAAAGGCGGGCATCTTTTCTCTGGCTAACTTTAAGTATGCCTTCCAGAAGGAGCGGCGGTTTAAGTTTATGCAGTAGTTCACTGACATGAAGAAAAGTAGCATTGAATAAGAAAAAGGATTAATTTCCAGGGAAAAAAAGCATAATGGTTGATTACAGAAAACATGTTCAATCGAATCCCAAGGTAATGCTGGGAAAGCCCACTGTTAAAGGGACCAGAATCACTGTCGAATTACTTCTATGGAAGATCGCGGACGGATACTCATTTGAGGAGATATTAGAAATGTATCCTCATCTAAAATTAGATGATATTTTGGCCTCTATCGCATATGCAGCAGCAATGATGGAATCAGAAGAAGTAATTGTAGCGGCATGAGGTTGTTGGTATTAGCAGATGAAGGCTTAAACGGAAATATTGTTCGTGAATTACGGGAAAACGGTTTCAAAGTCGATTGGATATTGGAGGTGGAACCTGGCATGAAGGACGAACAGGTAATCGAATTGGCGAAAGAGCAGAAACAGGTGTTAATTACGGAGGATAAAGATTTTGGCGAATGGGTTTTTGCCCATCAAATAGAAGGACTCACTATAATTTTTCTAAGATACGAGAAAGAGGATTATCCAAAAGTACTAAAGTATTTGCTTGAATTGCTAAAAGAAATGGATAGATTATCCCCCAGAAAGGAGAATGAGTTCATCACTATTAACAGAAATAAGGTAAGAAGGCGAAGGATATAAAAACGACACGTCAGCTATGCCAACCGTTCCCTGTTGTGAAACGTTTCTGGGAGACCAGTTAAAGAGCACGAAAACCTATTAATCCAAAGCCTTTGACTCTTCTTAATAAACAAATACACTTTGCCAAAGTGCTATTGTTTGGGCTTAACCTGCTCCTGAGTAGTTGCCACCCTAAAATTCCATCGGCGAAGCTAATGGTAGCCACCGAGCCGGCTAATATGCTGGATTATGTGGGTACACCAAACACGGCCAGGGACCGAAATGCATTGGCCTTCTCCGACCAGGGCGCCTGGTTCGCGTATGGTTTTCCGGCCGATACGGCCTGTTTTGGCGGCTTCACAGGCCCCTTTTTAATGACCCAGGAAAATGGGGTTTGGAGCAGCCAGGTGCTGAGCCAGTTAATGCTGAAAGAGGTAACCACTGGTCAGTTGATCGATTGGAATGGGTTTGCCGCCTCCCACACAAGTTTTAACAGCCATTTGGCGCAGGCATTTGTCAATGAGCAATTCCGAATAACCCAAACCCTGTGTTTCGCTTCAGCGCATTCGACACTGATAACGACCCAGATCACCAACTTGTCGGGGGAGACCATTCGACTGCAGCCCCATTGGCGAGGTACAGTTTTCTTACCTGGGCTAAAGCTGGCCCGGGAAGGCAATACGGTGGTTTTACAATCCCCTTTAAGTGCCGCAAAAGGCACGATTCAGTCCTTCGGCGAACCAGTGACCAGCCTTGAACTAACCGATTCGACCTATGCCCTGCATTTAGACCCTTTTGCCCTGAAACCTGGCGAAACCCGGCAATTAGTGCTGGGGCATACGTTTATTTTTCCGGAATATAACGGCGAAGAAGAGCAGCGCCGCCTGGGCGATGCGGTTAACCAGCTTCCTGCATTACTGGATACCCGTAAAGCTGAAAAAGGGCATCAGTTGGCCACGCTTCATGCCCAATTAGACACCCCCTGGCAGGATTCCGTTTACCAGGATTTAGTGGCCAAAACGATCCTTACTCTGCAAAATAACTGGCGTATTCCGGCGGGTGAATTAAAAAACAGTGGGGTGTTTCCCAGCTATCACTACATCTGGTTTCATGGTTTCTGGGCCTGGGATAGCTGGAAGCATGCCGTAGCCCTGACTCAGTATGATCCCGAGCTTGCCAAAGAGCAAATCCGGGCAATGTATGCTTACCTGACGCCCGAGGGGTTTATTCCGGATTGTATTTACCGCGACACCACCATCGAGGCCCATAATTATCGGAACACTAAGCCACCCTTATCTGCATGGGCGGCGTGGGAAGTGTATACCCAAAGTCAGGATGTGCGGTTCCTGAAAGAGCTTTACCCCAAAATCGTCCGACAGCATACCTGGTGGTACACCAACAGGGATCATGATCAGGACGGGCTTTGTGAATATGGCTCAACGGATGGCAGCCTGGTGGCGGCCAAGTGGGAAAGCGGGATGGATAATGCCGTGCGGTTTGACCAGAGTAAAATCCTGAAAAATTCGGCAACTGCTTATTCCCTGGATCAGGAAAGCGTCGATTTAAATGCCTATCTCTATACGGAGAAACAGTATTTAAGGCAAATGGCTGAAGTTTTAAACAAACCGCAAGATCAGGAGCAATGGGCCACCCAGGCCAGGGTGCTCAAAGCAAAAATCCAGTTTCAGTTTTATGATCCAAACACCGGATGGTTCTACGATACCAGTATCGATGGCCAATCTTTCATCCAGGTCATGGGGTGTGAGGGCTGGATTCCGCTCTGGGCCGAAATAGCTACCCCAGCGCAAGCCGTCGCGGTGAAGAATTCCATGATAAATTCGGCGTACTTTTTTACCCGGGTACCCTTGCCAACTTTAGCCGCCAATCACCCCAAGTTTACCCCGGCGGATGGTTACTGGCGCGGACCCGTCTGGCTGGACCAGGCGTATTTCGGGGTGAAAGGCTTGCATAACTATGGGTTTCATCAGGAGGCTTATGCCGCAACCTACGCCTTGTTGCAGCAGGCAGAAGGTGTGCTAACCAAAGGAAAATCCATTCGGGAAAATTACCAGCCTATCACCGGACAAGGGTTAGAGTCGAAAAATTTTAGCTGGTCAGCGGCGCATTATTTATTGTTACTCCTCAATCGGTAATTACGCGGTAATTTGCCCGAAAATATAATCCCGGGGATATAACAGCTATTTCCCCCGGAAGTTGATCTGATCCTTATGCAACTGAAACAAGCTTTCCTGGTGGCAGCAATACTGCTGCTGGCAGGTATCCATCCCGCCTTAGCCCAGAAATTTCATAGCGACCATACCGTTTTTGGGGTCAATAAGCTTCCAGCGCATGCCGATTTTTTTGCCTATGAATCGGATACCCTGGCTCGCAGCAATACAATGGAATACTCTGACCGTTTTTTGTCCTTAAACGGGCAGTGGAAGTTTCACTGGGTGCGTTCACCCAAGGACAGGCTTACCCATTTTTTTGCTCCAGACCTGGATGACAGCAACTGGAAAACCATTCCCGTCCCAGCCAATTGGGAGGTGGAAGGGTATGACTATCCGATTTACCTGGACGAACGATACCCCTTCACCACCACCTGGCCCGATGCTCCGGAGGACTATAACCCGGTGGGGACATACCGGCATACCTTTGCTATTCCGCAGGCATGGCTGACGCAGGAGATCATCCTGCATTTCGCAGGCCCCAAGTCTGCGATGTATTTGTACGTCAATGGGCAGTTTGTCGGCTACTCCCAAGGATCGAAACTGCCCGCCGAATTCAATATCAGTGCCTATGTGCAACCGGGTAAAAACCTCCTTGCCCTGCAAATGTACCGCTGGAGTGATGCCAGCTATCTGGAAAGCCAGGATATGTTGCGGATGAGTGGTATAGAACGGGAGGTTTATGTCTATACCAGGCCCAAAGTTGTTATTGCCGATTTCGCAGTGGTCGCCGATTTGGATACCACTTACCAGAATGGGCTTTTTCAATGCACCACAACCTTAACCAATACGACCGATGTGGGGGCTACCCGGCGAATCCAATGGATCCTTTCCAATTCAACCCAGGTCTTTACCGAGGAAAGGGAGGTGGCCATTCCGGCTCACGACGCCCTGGACGTAGCGGTAGCTGCCCGGATTCCCAACGTAAAACAGTGGTCGGCAGAGGTCCCGGATTACTATCAATTGACCATTCAGCTTATTGACCCTGTTTCAGCAGTAAACAACCAGTATATCCGGAAAGCTATTGGGTTCCGGAATGTACGCATTGCCAATAACCAGTTACTGGTCAATGGAAAAGCTATTGCTATTAAAGGCGTTGACCGTCACGAGACCGACCCGTACACCGGCCATGTGGTATCCAAAGCCTCGATGGAGCGGGATATTCAGTTGATGAAGCAAAATAACATCAATGCGGTGCGCAGTAGTCATTACCCCAATCATCCGTATTGGTATGAGCTGTGTGATCGCTTTGGGTTATACGTCATCGACGAAGCTAATATCGAAAGTCATCCGCTGGCGATTAACGAGGAGACCCAATTGGGCAATGAAATGTCGTGGTTACCTGCACACCTGGATCGCACCCAGCGCATGTTTTATCGCGACCGAAACCACCCCTCGATAATTATCTGGTCGCTGGGCAATGAGGCGGGGGAAGGGGAGATTTTCCGGTCTACCTATCGCTGGCTGAAGGCCAAGGATAGCACCCGCCCCGTGCAGTACGAGCCAGCGGGCCTGGAAGACTATACGGACATCTATTGCCCGATGTATCCCCGCCCTGAAAACCTGGTGAAATATGCCGAAAACAACCCCACCAAACCGGGGATCATGATTGAGTATGCGCATGCCATGGGCAACTCGGTGGGTAACCTGCAGGACTATTGGGATATCATCAACCGCTATCCGGTGCTGCAAGGGGGATTTATCTGGGATTGGGTAGATCAGTCGCTGGAGTACAAAGATGAAAACGGGAAGCCCTACCTGGCCTACGGGCATGATTATCACCCGGATTTACCTACGGACGGTAATTTCCTGAACAATGGCCTGGTCGATCCCTATCGCAATCCGCACCCGCATTTATTTGAGGTGAAAAAGGTTTACCAGCCGGCGACCTTTTCCTGGGATGAACAGGGAAGAAACCTTACCCTGGCTAACCTAAACTTCTTTGCGGCTTTTAATAATCACTACCTGGCATGGACCCTGCTGGAAGCAGGAAAACCCGTTCAGGAAGGCGTGTTTAAGGAAATCAACCTGCGCCCGCAGGAAACCCAACAGCTGGTGATTCCGCTGGAAAAGCTGAAGGGTAAGCAGGAGTACGTATTGCTGGTTAGACTTTACACTAAGACAAAAACAGCAGTACTGGATGCTAATCACGAAGTAGCCTTTGAGCAATTCGTGTTGCAGCCGGGCACAGCTCAACCGGCAATACCTAAAGGCAAATCCCGGCTGCTTATTCACAGGGAGGAAAGTGCGTTCCGGATTGAGAATGCAGTATCGGCTATAACGATTGATCGGCAATCTGGGGCGATAACCCGTTGGACATACGAAAAAGAACTCATTACCGACAAAGCCTTAGTACCTAACTTTTGGCGGCCACCCACCGATAATGACCTGGGAAATGGTATGCAGGATTGGGCAAGCATCTGGGAACGGGCGACAACGGAAATGACCGCTGCGCTCGTAGGAGAACCAAAACGATCCAGGGGTGGGGTTTCTTTTACCGTAGCCTATCATTTTCCAGAGGGCATAGCCGCACTGAATATCGACTATACCCTGACCCAGGCAGGCGGCTTGCAGGTAGACTATCATTTTGCGCCCGGAAAGGATTCGCTGCCCAATATTCCCCGCTTAGGGATGTCTGCCACGCTGCCTAATACATTTACGGAGATGGCCTGGTACGGGCGGGGTCCCCACGAGACCTATTGGGACCGAAAGCTAGCGGGGAAAATAGGCATTTACGAAGGGCTTATTCAGGACCAGTTTCATCGCTATTCGCGGCCGCAGGAAACGGGCAATAAGACCGATATCCGGTGGATGCAGGTGATGTCGGAAAAGGTCATCCTTACAGTACAGTCCACCGACCGGCAATTCCTCAATGGCAGTGTTTGGCCTTTTGCCACGGCCGAACTGGATTTTGTTGCCGGAAAAGAAGGCGGCAAATCAGCATCCGGGCTGGTGCCCGTCACCTCCCGGCATGGGGCCGACATTGAAACGGGTAAGCTGGTGCAGTGGAATATCGATCACTTGCAAATGGGCGTAGGAGGAGATACCTCCTGGGGGCGGTTAGTGCATCCTGAATATACAATACCGGCTGGGGTGTATCACTATGCCTTTATTATTCAACCCAGTCGCCGTTAAGGGGGCCTAACCAGGTTTATTTCGAACTCCTGGCGGCCAGGGTTGCTGGGGGTATTATGGCCGAATTCATTTTTACCACCGATGTACCCCGATTCCGGAATACGGTTACTAAACTTTCAAAGTTTAGTAACCGTATTTCCCAGGTTTATGCAAACACATGTAGTGCTGACAGCCAGTTCTGGCCTACTAAAATGCCGTTGGCTCACTCCTTGCATTATCAACTCAGCATCGTCAAGACAATCACCGCCAGGTTTACTTCGAACTATTGGCGGCCAGCATGGCCTGATATTTCACCAAATTCACAGGCACATTTTGGGCATACCACTCTGCTTGTGGGTTATCGGTAAAAGGCGTTCGGCCGAAGCTGTCACCCAGTCCCATGATTACCCGCATCCGGGAGGAAAAGGGCTTTTTACCCGCAAAGTAGAGCCTGACTTCCTGATGGCACGCTGGGTTCAGCTCACTGCCTTCACAATGCTTGAATTTGGCTTTTTGCTGGTAGCAGAGTACATTGCCCTGTTCTCCAAAGAGATACCATTCCCGGATCTGCACGCTACTATCCGGGTGCGATAAACTCGTGGCGAGTACTTGCCATTTTCCCTGGGAGAAATAACCGGTAATGGTTCCCTCAAAGAGGGAGTCGCGATAGGGCTTGGTGATTGTTTTGTCGCTGGTGATACTGCCCGTCTCCCAGAGATAGGCCAGACTGTCAGCCCTTAAAACCCGCGAATCCTCGGGGGGGAGTGGTGTGATCACTTCCTCTTCTTCGGCAGTAGTAGCCGGGGAGGATTGCTGCTGATTCCGGCAAGCAGGCAAGAAGAAACTCCCGCAATACAAGATAAATAGGATGACAGCTGCTTTGCGCATACACGATCGGATTTGGAACGGCGCAAAATTAGCTATTTAGATCCTATTCGTCAACCTTCTTCCCTTTTGCGCATAAGCATGAGCCCATCGCGGAGGGGTAATAGCAGGTTGTCTACCCGTGGGTCGGCCTGGATTTTTTGGTTAAAGGCCTGTAGGATTTGCGTATCCGTATCGGGGTTTTCATCGAGTACCTTGCCACTCCAGAGCACATTGTCGGCCAGGAGCAGCCCCCCGGGAACTACCCGGTCGATGACTAAGTCATAATGATCGGCATAGTCGCGCTTCCCGGCATCAATGAGTACCAGATCGAATGTGCCGGGTAATTGGGGGATGATTGTTTCGGCCTTACCGACGTGGAGTTGGATGCGCTCGGTGTATCCAGCCAGCGCGAAGTACTTGCGGGCCAGGTAAACCACCTCGGGATTGGCTTCGATGGTATGCAGTTCGCCCTCGGGAGCCAGTCCTGCTGCCAGACAAAGCGTCGCATATCCCGTAAAGGTGCCAATTTCCAAAATACGCCGGGGACGCATCAGGTTGCTCAGTAGCTGCAAAAACTGCCCCTGCAAGTGCCCGCTCATCATTTGGGGAGCGAGGGTTTTCAGGTGCGTTTCCCGTTCCAGGGCATGAAGTAGTGCCGAAGGGGGAGTGCTGTGAGCCTCACAGTACGCATGCAAATCGTGAAAAAGGCGGTCCATAGCAGTAGTTTCGGTTACCGGCTACCAGCCTTCCGGCTTCCGGCTGGTGCGGAAGAAATTATTGGCACAAGTTACGCAAGGCGTACCTGTACTGGCTTCAGTTTCGGTCGTTTGATATGGGTTTACCGGGGCATAATTGCGCTTCAGATAAAAGCTGCCTCGTTTGTGCCCGGCAACCGTAAAAACGCCCAGCACCAGTTCGCTGGAGTCGCGAACATTGTAGATGTTCGAGGGGATCGTGGCGGGAGGCACGTCAAAAATCCCCCCGGTATTGGACACCTGGAGGTTGACGATTTTCCAAAACTGATGGGTACTGGACGGAATGTTATACTGATCGATCGCCATGAAATAATCACTCTTGCTATCGTAGGGGATGTTGGTAATAAATTTCTCAAAGCGATTCCCGTTGATATAGGTGTCGGCGGTAAGGTCAACGCGCCCGCGGGGCCGTTCGATATCCCAGCACGGGCCACAGCAGGGGTAATTGAAGCGGACACGGCTTTCACCGACAGTAAGCACTGTTGTCTGACAGTAGGAAGCCTCGGCATAGTGGGCCCAGTCCCAGCGGTAGAAATCTGTACTGGCAGCGGGGTCGGTGGTGACCGCAAAAACATCAAACGAATAGGTAACCACCCCGTTGAGATCCGTTGTTTCGACAAAGCGGGTAAAGGCGGTGTCGATCCCTGGCGCGGCACGCAGCAACTCGGGCTGGGAGCGGTACTCGCGGTCGTTACCAAACTGAACGATGAGTGTGTAGGTACGACCCGCTTGGGCGCGGAATGTCAGGGAATCTGACCGGTAAATGCCCCGGTTGGTATGGGGAAAGGGGAAGGTATTGCCCTGATCATCGGTAACTTTTACCGTTGCATTTTCCACTGGTAAATTGATGTTCTGACTCAGGTAGGGCTCCGTCAAACTGAGTTTTACCTCATAGGGCCCCGGATCGTCCGAAATTTGCCCTTCGACGATCAGGCTTTTTTCCCGGGTGTCCAAACTGGGGGTAAAGGGATCCACGCAACTATGGAAGGTGATCAGCGCGGTTGCTATCAGTCCCAGCAGAAAAATACGAATGCCAGCCATAGGGGTGGGTAGTTGATCAGGAGATTGGGGTGAATATCGTGCTGCTTCAGGCATGAGCTTAGAATTCAAATTCGTAGGAAATAGACGGAACAATACTGCCAATGACCGACAACTGGTAGGCATTGGAGCGGTTGCGGGTACTTACCGGGCGGTCGTTGATGGTTTTGAAAAATACCGAATAGGGATTTCGCCGCGCATAAACATTATACAACGAGAAATTCCAGCGCCCTTTCCAGGCTTTTTCAACCCGCGGATCCGGATCGATGATCAGGCCCAGGTCGAGGCGATGGTAATCCGGAGTGGTATTGCCGTTGCGTTGTGAATAGAGGGGGATGAAAATATTCCCCACATTGATCCGCTCTTCGGGGAAGGTTGTCGGGCGGCCACTCAGGTAGGTGAATACCGCACTGAGTTTTATCCGGCGATTGAACCGGTAGAGCACATTGATGTTGAGGGTATGCGGACGGTTGTAATTCGTCGGGTAATAGGTGCCCGTAAATACCCGGTCCTCCGGGTAGGGGCTATTGATCAGGATCTCCGAGCGGGAGATGGCATAACTTAAGGTTCCATCGAGACGGGTACCCTTTTTGCGGATCAGCACTTCAATGCCGTAGGCGCGCCCTTCGCCCTGGAGGATAGCCGTTTCGGGCAGTTCCAGCAACAGCAGGTTGACCCCACTGCGGAAATCGGGCATGTTGTCGATGGTTTTGTAGTATCCTTCGATACTGGTTTCCCAGCGGTTGTTGCTGAAGTTGCGGAACAAGCCCACGGAGATCTGCTCGGCTACCTGAGGTTTGATAAAGGGATCACTTACCTTCCAGCGGTCGGTCGGTAAGGCTGAGGTAGTATTGGAAATCAGGTGCAGGTATTGGTAGGCGCGGTGGTAGCCTATTTTCAGGGAGCCATTTTTACCCATCCCGACGCGCAGGCCCAGGCGGGGCTCCAGTCCGTTGTAGGTTTGGATGCTTTCCCCCTGGCCAAAAGAGGTGGAACCGGTGACAGTAACGGGATCGCGTGGCACACCCTCCGCATAAGCATTGACAGCCCCCGGGCCATAGTTGTTGAAAAACGAATAGCGCAAACCGGCACTGAGTCGCAGCCACTTGAGCAGATCATAATCAGCATTCAGGTAGCCGGCCGTTTCGAGGGCCTTTTCCGTAGGTAATTCCAAGGGGTTGATGGCGGAGAGCGGGTCGCTGGGTAGCAAGGTGCCGGGTTCGATGCGGTAGCGGTTGGCCTGGGCACCCACCCGGATTTCGTATTTGTCAGTTGTTTTAAACCCTTCCAATTGGATGTTGCGCTGATTGACATCGGCGGCAAAGTTGGCCGAAGCGCCCGGGTTGGGAATGTCGAAGGTAGGGCGGTAATTGCTTTCTACCAGGGTCAGGCTGGCCCCGGTGCTGGGGGAAAAAAAGTGGTTCCACTTGGCACTCATCCCACTGTTGATCCAGCGGTAACGCGTAGAAGTGGCATTAATTTCCAGGCTCGACAGGGAGTCGCCGGCAATGCGGAAGGCATCCTTACCCGTAAAAGCCGTGAACGACACCTGGTCGTTTTCACTGGGCCGGTAAACGGCTTTTGCAGTAACATCGTAAAAGTTGGCTTCGGTCTCTTTTAATTCCGGCCGCAGAAACCAGCGGAACAGATAATCGGCATAGGAAACCCGGCTGCCGATGGCTACCGATAACTTATCTTTAATGACCGGAGCTTCGATCATCAGGCGGCTGGTGATCAGGCCCAGGCTGCCCCGCATATGGAGTTGATCGCGGGCGGGATCTTTGAGCCGCACATCCAGTACCGACGAAGCGCGGCCCCCGTATTGTGCAGGGATGCCACCCCGGTAGAAGGTCATGTCGCGCAACATGTCGGGGTTGAAAATAGAGAAGAAGCCAATCAGGTGACTGGGGTTGAAAATGGGGATATCCTCCAGGAGGAGCAGGTTTTGGTCGATATTGCCCCCGCGTACGTTGAATCCGGTAGCAGATTCCCCCACCGAGGTAACCCCGGGCAGGGTTTGAATGGTGCGAATGACATCCGCCTCCCCCAGGAGGGTAGGCAGCTCGCGAATCGCCTGGGCACCGAGGCGGCTCACGCCGATGTCCGTTGTTTTAACATTGCGATCAGCTCCGCCACCGACAATCTCTACCGTATTGAGCAGCTCGAGCGATTCTTCCAGTTTGATGAGCAGGGTGGTGTTTTGCCGCAATACTACCGGAACTTCGGTAGTGTTGTAGCCGATGTAGCTGACTTTCAGCGTGTAGCGACCAGCTTTGAGCGGGAAGGAAAAGAAACCATTACCATCCGCACTGAAGCCCTTCTTGATTTCTTCGACCCAGATAGTGGCATCGGATAGCACCTGACCATCCACGGTTTTTACGGTCCCCATGAGGGTGTAATCCCGGTCCTGGAAAACGACCGGTAAATCGTCTTGTGCGCCGGCTATGGCGGGCAAAAAGCAGAGAAACAACCAACACAAGGTAGTCGAAAGGGTGATACGCATAAGCAGATAGGTGTTTGCCGCGCTGAAGATACACATTCAAAGGTATACGCAATGCTGAAGGAAGGGCGTAAAATTTGTCAGCCATAAACCATGGAGCAGGGAATCGCGTCAGCATTGCTAAGGCTGGTACTTTGTCAAGTTTGAAATTAAGGATTAGTGAAACGTGAATCGACACCGCTATGTCTCGTTGCGCCGTTGCGTCGTTGCGAGAAATTTCGGAGAATAATCAGGTGCAATGGAAAATACGGGAGGTTTTGCCGGGCGATTTCTGAACCGCTAAATTTATAGCTGACAAAGCATTAATTATAGTGTAATTTAAATAATTGCCAATTTTCACTAGAGTGAGCAGTGAACAGTTGGCAGTTGGCAAGGCCTGGATAACATATATTAAATCGGTGGTAATCTGTGCAAATCTGTGGTGGAGCAGTGGGCGGTGCCCGCCTGGGTAGAGCTGAATAGCTCAAAAACCGCTCAACGCTCAACGCTCAACAATCACCAGTCAGCGGTTTAATTCGGCTTCTTTTAGGTGATAAAAACTCAGCGTTACTTAAATTACAAAGTATCAATGCATCTGCTGAATCACCGTTCCCGCCTTCGTAGCCGTAACCACCAGGTGGAAATTTTCCTTAAAAATGCGGACCGCAATGGCCAGCAGGATAATCCCGAAAATTTTGCGCAGCACATTCACCCCGCTTTCCCCTAATTTTTGACTGATCCAGTCGGAGGCTGCCAGGACGCCGTAAACAATAATGATATTCAATACGATGCCCAGGGCAATGTTGACCGGGGCAAATTCGGCTTTCAGGGTAATGATGGTGGTCATGGTACCCGCCCCGGCAATGAGGGGAAACGCAATCGGAATCACCGTGCCGGTTTTGCCGTCGAGGCTATCGCGAAAAAGCGTAACGCCCAGGACCATCTCAATACCCAATAGGAAAATGATGATCGACCCCGCAATGGCAAACGACTGTACATCCACTCCGAAGAGGGCCAGCAGTGGCTTACCAATAAACAGAAACAGCAGCATGATGACCAGCGCTACTGCCGAGGCTTTCAGTGATTCTATTTGGTACCCTTTGCGTTTCAGGTCGATAATAATCGGAATGGAGCCGATGATATCAATCACCGAAAACAGGATCAATGTTACGGAGATAAGTTCTTTGAATTGAAACATGGGTGCGCTTGAAACATTGTGAATTGATAAATGGAAACAGCCCTTATCCTAAAATCCACTGGTGAAGGTTAAACAACTTGATGACCGCCAGAATAACCATGATTACCAGTACCCGGTGAGCCACCAGATTGGCTTTTTCGCTGCGCGTAGCATACTGGGCCGTAAAATACCCGCCAGCCGATTGGCCTACGGCCATGACCAGGCCAATTTCCCAGCGAATTAAGCCCTGGCTCATGAATACCAGAATGGCTATGAAGGTGTAAATACCAGCTACCGTAATTTTGACGGCATTGGCATCGGTAAGGCTGTAGCGGGCCCCTAGTACCATCGCCGCCAGGAAGAAAATGCCCATGCCCATCTGGATGAACCCGCCGTAAAAGCCCAGCGCCAGTGCCGACGGAATGACAATCCAGAGGGGCGCCTGATGACTGGTATCAGTAGCGCGCAGCCAGCGTTCGGGCTTGATCAGGATAACAAAAAGCATGAACACCATCAGAAAGCGAAAAACACTGATGAATTGCTCGTTGCTGATGCGGATCGCTACCCAGATGCCGGCCAGCGACCCGATGACCATGAACAGGATATAATACCAGGTGCGGCTAAAATCCAGGCGCCCATTTTTGCGGAACACGTAGAAGCCGGCAGCACTCTGGGTGAAAATACCAATGCGGTTGGTAGCGTTGGCCATATTGCCGGGTAGGCCAATCAGCTCCGTAAGGATCGTCAACGTAATGGCCGATCCGTTGCCAGCGAGGGTGTTAATGCCCCCGGCCAGCGCACTGCCCACCAGGGCAATCAGGTAGTGATACCACTCCATGGGCCTTATTCGTTGGGAATGGACTGGCACAGTTCGACCAGTACACCATTCGCCGTTTTGGGGTGGATAAAACAAACCAGCTTATTGTCGGCCCCGCGCTTAGGGGCTGCATTCAGCAGCTGAAACCCTTCGGCCTGCAGGCGGGCCATTTCCGCGTGAATATCTGCCACCTCAAAGGCAATATGATGAATGCCTTCGCCTTTCTTTTCCAGGTATTTGGCAATGGCACTATCGGGATGGGTAGCCTCCAGTAACTCCACTTTGGACTCCCCAACCTGGAAAAAGGAGGTTTTGACGTGCTCTGAAGCCACCTCTTCAACCTTGTAATGCTCGCGGCCCAACAGGCGGGCGAACAGCGTATTGGCATCCTCGAGGTCACGAACCGCTATGCCAATGTGTTCCAACCGGATCATAAATGCTGATTTTGCCGTAAAAGTACTACGCTTAAATGAAAGGCCCGGGGAAAATGCCAGCCTTTTTAGGAAGTCGCCCTGAAAGCCTGTTGACCGCAGGGGAGCAGGACTGTTTGAATTCTCCCCGCGGTCTGAAGACCGGCCAATACCCCCTGTTCGTCGAAGTCTTTCGACTCCGACGCTATCCCAACCTTAAGATCTTCAGATCCGTGGGGACTCTGCAAGATGGGCTTTCTTCTTTTGAGTTTGGGCTAAAACGTATAAAAATGGACCGTTTGAATCCTTCCTGCGGTCTGAAGACCGGCCAATACTTCGCTTGGAATCGAAAGATTCCTGCGAACAGCTTTCTTTTTTTAGGCCTAACAATGTCCTGTTCATCGGAGTCTTTCGACTCCGATACTGTCACAACCTAAAGATCTTCAGATCCGTGGGGACTGTCAATGCCGGAAATAAGTTGACCGTTATTGCCACCAGAAAAACGAATAAACAGCCACCAGCTACCAGCCACCAGCTACCAGCCACCAGCCACCAAAAAACTAATACAAAAAAGCCATCAATTGCCCTGAAATTCATAGCTTTACCTAGCTATTCAATCGACCTAAGTATAGACCCCCTTGGCGTTGTTGCATGAATCGGATCGAAGGGTCAAAATAAAAAGATGAGTCGGAGTTGTATTTTTGGTTTACCAATACTAAAAACGCAACCGACCGACTCATGTCAAAAGTAGCAAAGTATCCTGACAACACGGCTAAAGATCGTTATCAAATTCGCAACTGGTCTTCCTACAATAACGCCTTGAAAAATCGGGGCAGTTTGACTTTATGGATAGCTGAAGACTGTGCCGAGTGGTGGTATGATGACGGTCCTGTTCAACGAGGTGCCCAATACGAATATTCCGATAAGTGCATAGAATGCTTGCTGATGTTAAAAGTTGTATTCCGATTGCCTTATCGTCAGACGCAGGGTTTTGCCGAGTCTATACTAGCGTTGCTAGGAATAGAAGTAGCCACGCCAAGCTATAGCCAGCTTAATCGTCGGGCACGGGATTTGGCTATTACCTTAGATGTGCCGCCTAGTGATTCTATCCACTTGGTTGCGGATAGTACGGGGCTAAAAGTGTTTGGTGAAGGCGAGTGGAAAGTGCGTAAACATGGTTATTCTAAACGTAGAACCTGGCGAAAACTACACCTGGGAGTAGATGAACGTACAGGCATGATTCACGCTGTTTGCCTGACCGAGAATGATGTTGATGATGCAGCACAAGTAAAAGATATGCTCGATCAAGTTGAAGTTCCGGTAGACACTTTCAGTGGTGATGGGGCTTATGACAAAAGCAAATGCTGGGATGTTTTGACGGAGCAGTTGATCAAACCCAATATTCCACCGCGAGAAGATGCGGTTTATTGGCTGGATGAAAAGGGTAACATGCTGGATCATCCTCGCAATAAAATATTAGCACATATCGACCAGTTTGGTCGAAAGGCCTGGAAACAGCATAGTGGTTATCATCGACGTAGTTTGAGTGAAACGGCCATGTTTCGATTCAAGACCATTTTTGGTAATAACCTTTACTCCAGAGACTTTAAACAACAGCAAACTGAAGCCCAGATAAAAACCAAAGCCCTAAACAAGATGACAGCCCAAGGTATGCCTATTTCCGTCAAGGTCGCTTAATGGAGCGCGGATAGGGATGGTATATCTTTTTGATTCATGCAACAACGCCGACCCCCTTTATAAATGTTGCTTCGGGTGATAATCACCTGGGAAACCACCACCGCTGGCGGAGGTGAAATTTGTTACGCTGACGAATGTTAAACTCATGAAACGACCTTTACCTACCTGGCTTAACCGTGCCCTTGCTTCGTTATTTCTGCTGGGCATGTTTTCCGTTACCTTATTTTCCCAAAACACGGCCGTGCCGCCTTACCAGGTGCAGCAGCAGTCCCTGGGCGCAGCAAAGCTTTCGCAGCACATCGCTCCCGGGCAGACGCCCCAGGGCGTGGATGCCTGCTCCTGGGCTTCGATCCAGACGCAGATGCGCATGGGGAAATTCAAAGCCTATCCCAACGAACAGGGCGGTTATTCTTCAGCTAACCTTACCCATGGTTTCCAGATCACCTACGGAGCGGATGGTAGCACTACGCTGACCCCGCGCAACCGCGAGGCGGCCGACTACCAGGTATCGCTGCGTTTGCTGGGGGTGGGGTATGGGGAACTGCAACCAGTAACTACCCCCCGGAAGCTGATCCCGACTGACCTGGGGCCTGCCTCGGGCAGTAAGGTAAGCTATGCCTGGAGTGAAACCCTGACGGAGTGGTGGATCAATGATGTCGAGCGGCTGGAGCAGTGGTTTTACCTGCGTGAGGCTCCCGGCGTGCCCCGGGGGGAAGAGCCGCTGCGGCTGGGCCTGGCCCTGGAAACGGACATGGCTGTGCAGCAGCAGGGCAACCGCCTGCGGCTGAAAAAGGGGAACTCGATGCTTACCTATGATAAGCTGCGGGTATGGGATGCCACGGGCAAAGAACTCACTGCCCGCATGGAATGGACGGGCTCGCGGCTGGATCTGCTCATTGAAGATGCCGCAGCAACGTACCCCTTGCTCATCGACCCCACGTTCTCCCAGCAAGCCTACCTCAAGGCGTCGAATACGGGGGCTGGCGACTCGTTTGGCTGGTCGGTAGCGATTTCGGGGGAGACGATTGTGGTGGGGGCGTATTTGGAAGAAAGCAATGCCACGGGGGTGAACGGGGATGAAAGTAATAACGATGCTGGGAACTCTGGTGCGGCGTATGTATTTGTCCGCTCAGGAACGGTGTGGAGTCAGCAAGCCTACCTCAAGGCATCGAATACGGGGGCTAATGACCAGTTTGGCAGATCGGTAGCGATTTCGGGGGAGACGCTCGTAGTGGGGGCTATTAGTGAAGACAGCAATGCCACGGGGGTGAACGGGGATGCCACCGCTCAAGCAAATAACGATGCTGTGAACTCCGGCGCGGCGTATGTGTTTGTGCGCAGTGGCGTTACGTGGTCTCAGCAAGCCTACCTCAAGGCGTCGAATACGGGGGCTAATGACGAGTTTGGCATATCGGTAGCGATTTCGGGGGAGACGATTGTGGTGGGGGCGAATGGAGAAGACAGCAATGCCACGGGGGTGAACGGGGATGCCACCGCTCAAGCAAATAACGATGCTGGAGGTTCCGGCGCGGCGTATGTATTTGTGCGCAGTGGCGGTACGTGGTCTCAGCAAGCCTACCTCAAGGCGTCGAATACGGGGGCTAATGACGAGTTTGGCATATCGGTAGCGATTTCGGGGGAGACGATTGTGGTGGGGGCGAATGGAGAAGACAGCAATGCCACGGGGGTGAACGGGGATGCCACCGCTCAAGCAAATAACGATGCTGGAGGTTCCGGCGCGGCGTATGTGTTTGTGCGCAGTGGCGTTACATGGTCTCAGCAAGCCTACCTCAAGGCGTCGAATACGGGGGCTAATGACGAGTTTGGCATATCGGTAGCGATTTCGGGGGCGACGCTCGTAGTGGGGGCTATTAGTGAAGACAGCAATGCCACGGGGGTGAACGGGGATGCCACCGCTCAAGCAAATAACGATGCTGGAGGTTCCGGCGCGGCGTATGTGTTTGTGCGCAGTGGCGTTACGTGGTCTCAGCAAGCCTACCTCAAGGCATCGAATACGGGGGCTAATGACCAGTTTGGCATATCGGTAGCGATTTCGGGGGAGACGATTGTGGTGGGGGCGAATTTGGAAGACAGCAATGCCACGGGGGTGAACGGGGATGCCACCGCTCAAGCAAATAACGATGCTGGAGGTTCCGGCGCGGCGTATGTGTTTGTGCGCAGTGGCGTTACGTGGTCTCAGCAAGCCTACCTCAAGGCGTCGAATACGCAGGTTGTTGATCAATTTGGCATATCGGTAGCGATTTCGGGGGAGACGCTCGTGGTGGGGGCGTATAGTGAAGACAGCAATGCCATGGGGGTGAACGGGGATGCCACCGCTCAGGCGAATAACAGTGCCAATACTTCCGGCGCGGCGTATGTGTTTACATTTGCTCCCACCTGCACAGCCGCAATATCCAATATCTCGGTCCCCACCGCCATTGCGCTAGGTGGCAAACTGGAATTTTACGCCGAAGCCACGGGCGGCGAAGGAAGCTGTAAGCTTGAATTGGGCATCCGGCCATTGGGGTCAACGGATCCGTTTAGGTTTATCGCCTCTGTTTCGGGCGTGCCGGACAAGACGCTGCAAGGATCTACCACCCTGATCGCCAGCGAATTTCCGGCGGGTACTTACGAGTTGCAGTTCAAATACGATTGTGATGGTGATGACTGCGAAGCGGTGGTGGAAACGCGGCTCATGACAATAGTTGGAAGTCCTACGATTGTAGAGGCCGATGTAACACCGACGGTTTGTGTGGGCGAGCGCATGGATTTTCGTGCCCAGGCCTTAGGGGGCTCGGGAAGTTGTAAGCTACAACTGGAAATTCGGCCCAAGAACCCGGGCAACCCACAACCGTATACGTTTATAGCCTCTATTTCAGGCCAACCCACCCTTAAACTGCTGGGCTCAACGACGCTATCGGCGAATACCTATCCACCGGGCACCTATGAGGTGCGCTTTTCCTACACCTGTGACGATGCGTTACTGGATGAGGTAGTTTTGGAAATCGATGTCACGCCGAAGCCGGAACTCAAAGCAGATGCGAAACTTGCCTATACGGTGTGCTCAGATGAAGAGGTTTCCGTAGATCTGACAACCCTGGTGAAAGACTTACCGGATGGGGTTTCACTGGCCTTTGCCGATGAGCAGGGGAATCTGGTGAATAATGTGCTGACCAAAAAGATGGTCAATAAAACGAAGGATATTCTCGAATTGGAATATACGGTGGTGCCCCTGGCTTGCTCGCCAAATAATTGCCTGACGGACTTCCGGGTAGGGGGCCAGCAGGGAGATAACTACATAGGCCCCACCTGCAATGGCGATGGTACCTACCGGACGTGTATTTATCTGACAGGACGCAATTTGCCGGAAAATATTGCTTTGTACAGAGCTGAGATCAACGGAACAACCTATTTGCCTGCCTTCTTCCAAAAGCTGAGCAGCAACGAGGCGGTCATTTGCTTCAGCAAAGTTGTTGCGCAAGGAATGGCGGATGTAACGCTGTTCATTGGCGATAACTGCTCATTGACAAAAGAAGGGCTATATGCTGAGCCTGACTGTGGCACCCCGAGTAACTGCCTGACGGATTTCCGGGTAGGCGGCTTGCAGGGTGATGCCTATGTAGGGCCTATGTGTAACAATGACGGTACCTATCGGACGTGCTTTTATCTTTCCGGCCCGAACCTACCCAACGATATCAATGCCTATTCCATTGAAATCAATGGGAAAGTCTATCCCACTGCTTTTTTTGCGCAGGTTGGACCTGGGGAGGTAGTGGTTTGTGCCACGGGCATTGTCGCTCAAGGGACGGCTGATGTAACGATTGCGATCAATGGCCTCTGTGCACTGACCAAGACGGACTTGTATACCGAGCCTGTTTGCGGCCTGCAGCCCGGATGTATTAGTGATTTCCGTCCGGGCGGTCAACCCGGTGACGCTTATATTGGCCCCACCTGTAACAACGATGGTACCTACCGTACAGCGTTCTACGTAACCGGCATAAACCTGCCGGCCAATCAGGCTGATTATTCGGTTGTGATCAATGGAACAACTTACCCGGCTGTTTTCTTTCAGGTGCTGAGCAGTACGCAGGTAGTGATTGGGGTGAATAACATCATAGCCCAGGGAATGGCGGATGTGACGATCAATGTCAAAGATGGGGTTTGCACCTCAACGATCGATGATCTGTACACAGAACCCAGTTGCCCGGTACCGGCCATGATGGCTATTCAACAGACAGCGGGTGCAGGTATGATGCCGGCACCAAACTTTGAAAATCCCTTCCCGAACTGCTGTGCCGGGGAGCCCTTTACGGTAACACTGTATGTTCTTCCCGAACTGTCTATCAGCGACACGGTCACGATCATGGGCGTGGATGTAGCCGACCCGCAAGACTGCGACAGCTACGAGATGACGCTGGATGTGACGGTGAAAAACACGGGCTATGCCCCACTGGATAATATTGATCTGGACCTGAACCTATCCGGTCCGGATGCTTTCGGGCCGGCCTTTGGCGGGATACTGGTACCGCCGGCTTTTGTACCGGGCAAGTCGCTGCTGACGAGCAACAATCCGCTCAACAGCGCCTATCCAACACTTGTGCCCTATAACGGCACGGGTGACCTGGTCAACGATGCCACAGGACTGCTCAATCCCGGCGATTCGATCACGATCCGCCTGACGATTTTGGTACACACGCCGAATGCACCCGCAGCGATTGCTAAATCGACAGTGAGTGCTGAAGGCAACTACGAAGGGGACCCACTCTGGCCTAAGGTTGACCAAACGGTCCGCTGCTTTGCCCGTGATGCGACCCAAACCGCCGTGGGAGATTGCCCGGCGGTGAGCTGCGAACTTACGGCGTACAAAGACGTAACCGTAACAACGGGTTCCGACTGCGATGCCTGCATCACGGCCTCTATGCTAATCCCCAACCACGATGCGAGCTGCGAATTGCCACTGGGAGGCTACTACCAGATCCTGATCGAAGGTTATGGTACCTTCTCTGATACGGTCTGCCTGACGCGGGATATGTTCCAAACAGAGAAAGTAAAATTCCTGGTGCGGAGCGTGGCCTGTGCCTGTACACCGGTGTGGGGCTACCTGCATCTGGAAGACAAAACAGGCCCGATGGACTACGACGCAAAGAAACCACCCACCTTTGAATGCACGGAAATCGATAAAGTACTTAATGTATCGGCCAGCTGGACGAATGATCAATATGGCTGGTATGTGGCTCCCCCGACTTTCCGGGACAATTGCTGTCCGACGAGCTCCATTAAGGTGAAAGTATCGGATGCGATCACGTATCATGATTGTGACTACATCCAGCAAACGGATGTCTATGCTACCATCAAG
>JACJXV010000025.1 GCA_020636445.1 Lewinellaceae bacterium
AAGAAGCCGAACTACCCAAAAGCAATTCCGGCTTCGCGTACGAGTGCCGACCAATCACATGCATAGGAAGATTAGCCCGAAAAATTTGGCGTTAAAAAGTACGGCAGATTTTAAGTCAGCGTATCATCGCGCAACAAATCCACCGGATTAATACCGAAGCGGGCTGTAAACTTATGTGTAAAATAGGAAGCACTATCAATACCTACAGCATAACGAACTTCAGCCACCGTAAAAAACCGCCGCTGTTGTAGCAATAGGTACGCCTGCCGTAACCGTAATTCTAAAATAAAATTAACGGGTGATAGCCCACTAGCACGCCCCAGCACCCGTCCTAGTTGGCGGGTACTGTAATTTAAAGCTGTTGCCAAATCAGCAACGCCAAAATCATTGTCCTCTAAATGCGCCAGAACGATTTCCTCTGCACGCCGCAGTAATTGCCAATCGGCATCACCGCTGGGTTGGTCATGCTGTGCTTCAACACGGAAGCGTCGGTTCTGAAGGAGGTTACTCACCCGTGCTAATAATTCATCCGCATGGAAAGGCTTTACTAAATAATCATCAATGCCTAATTGAAAAGCGCGAATACGATCTTCCGGCAACACCCGGGCCGTCAAAAAAATGAAAGGCAAATCGCGAAAACTCTCCTGTTTGACAAGGGCCTCCCGGAAGGTATATCCATCCATTCCGGGCATCATCACATCTGAAATAATCAGGTCAACGGGCCGTCGATGTAATAATTGCAGAGCTTGAGTACCATTTGCTGCTACATGGACGCTGTAGATAGGCTCCAACAAGCTACTCAGGTATTGTTGCATATCGGGCTGGTCTTCGACCACCAACACCTGGGCCTGGGGTTGTCCAAGTAGTTGCGGTTGAAATCCTGAAGTCCATCTATCTTCATCCGGTAATGGCTCTACCATCATGGGCTCTTCATTAACGGCAGGAACAGGTACTGCAATGGGTGCCGGCCATAACAACCGAAAATGAGCCCCCTCAACAGCGGGGATGAGTGTCAAGGTTCCGCCTACCAACTGCGTCAACTCCCGGGCAAGGGCCAGGCCAATCCCTGAGCCAGTAGTTTCTTCGCCAATCGCGGTTTGGAAGAAACGCTCAAAAATACGTTCGCGGGCCTCTGTCGGAATTCCCGGGCCTGAATCCTGCACATCAAGTTGCAAAACCCCCTCACGCTCCTGATAAAAGCTGCTGACGAGAACAGCTGTGGCTACCGGCGAAAATTTTATCGCATTATGCACCAAATTATTGATAACTCTTTCCAGCTTATCCGGATCTAACAAAAGTGTTAGCTCTCCTGGTGTCAGCTCAGTATGATATTTAAGTTGCACTTGCTGACTTTCAGCAAAAGAACCAAATGCTTCTACCACGCGCTGCAAAAAAGGGACAATAGAAATGGGACGGGCATTAATCGGTAAGTTTCCCGCTTCCAAACGAGCCAGATCCAGTAATTCGTTCACCCGCTGGTGCATCTTACCGGCATTACGCAGCGCCATGGCCACATCGCGACGTTGATCAGCATGTTTGAGCTGGGAAAGAACCCCTTCCAGGGGGCCCAGGATTAAGGTTAGCGGCGTACGCAACTCATGAGAAATATCTTGAAAAAATTGGGATTTTAAAGCATCGAGCTCGGCCAAATGGGCAGCACGCGACTGTTCCAGCGCTAACCGGGCCTCCATCGCCTGTCGGCGGCGGCTCTGCAAAACATAGGCTCCTGCGGTTAAGGCAGCAGCACCAACCAACCCTAAAATAAGGAATAATCGCAACCGTTCCTTAGCACGCCGCTGTTGCCAATAGGCCAACTCCTGTTGTGCAAGCTTCGCCTCTTTCTCCTGTGTAGCATAACGCACCTGAGCTTCCGCTAATGCGGCGGCAACTTCCTGTGTATGGAGGGAATCTTTCAGGGTTAATGCCTCCCTCAATAATTGATACCCTTGTTGAAAACGCCCTCTCCGCGTAGCTAATGCTGCTGCAATGGAAAGACTTTTATATTCCTCACTTCGGTCCGGCAAGCGGGCTAACCCCAATTGCGCTCGTTGAAGCCAGTCTCGCGCCATTGATTCCTGGCCTCTGGTCAGGCATAGCTCCGCCAGATTATTAGCCGCCGCCACCATGGAGTAAATATCACCAACACCCTTTGCCATAAGATAACTGCGCTCAAAGCTACTCTGGGCCGAATCGGGCATAGCCATCCGTTGGTAATAACCCGCCCAGTTGTTGTAGATAAAAACCAGCGAAGCACTATCTGCATTGGCAAGCGCTACCCCGGTGGCCTGAGCTAACCATTGCCTGCGTTGTACCATGGACGAAGCCACATTGCTCAAGTTTGACAACACTGTTGCGTGGTGATTGGGATCTTCTTCAACTGCCGAAATAGCGAGTGCCCGGCGGTAAAATTTACGAGCACTAGTAGAATCAAGTTGATCAAAATATACATTGCCAATATTCGCCAAAGCATAACTCATCCCAAGCGAGTCTGCCAACCGATCGGACCATTCCAGCGATCGAAACAAATGATCCAACGCCTGCTGGGGCTCCCGCCGCGAACGAAATACGGCTCCCAAGGCATTTTCACAGGCTCCAGCCAACATTAAATGATTTATTTCGACTGCTTTTTGGGCCGCTTCCGTCAGAACCTGGATAGCTGTATCGGTCCGGCCTTGTTCCAACGTTGCCGCTCCTAAATTATATAACCCCACCGCCTCCCCACGGCCATATCGCAACCTGCGGGACTCGCGCACCGCCTGCATACTAAAGTACAATGACGAATCAATCCGTACAGCACGATAATTTCCGGCCAGTCGATTTAAAGCACGCACGTATTGCGTATCTACGGGGGTGTTGAGCAATTCTTTACGCAACTCTCCAAAGGTTTGGCCGTAATCCGGTTCACATGCCAGCAAAAGCCCCAGCATACCGAGGAACCAGCGTAAGCTAGTTTTATTCATGAAGGCTTTTTCTCAAAAATAAAGACTACTCATTAGTCTACGAAATTCTTTTGACATCCCTCCTCCCGAGTCGGACCCACCAGGGTTATTACCTCCCTGATAAGCCGGCATTACTGCTACCACCCACTCGTGCCGGAGTAAATGACCGAAATGAACAACGCAACGTCCGATTAGCGCAAAGAGCTACGCCGGTAAGTACCCAACTTTGTGACAACGCAAAAATCCACACCAATGAAAACCAACATCTTTGTATTTCTTTTAAGTTTAGTTTGCCTCTGCCCATTACTGGCACAAAGGGAAAGTTCTCTCCAGTTGTTTAGCCGTCCTGGGTACGATTTAGTCACGTATGCTATGGCCTCTCCCCGGCAAAACCTGATGGTAATGGGGGGAGATATTTCCGCCGTAAATGACTTCCTGCGTCAGGGTTTTTTGCTAGCGGTAGATTCTCTGGGCCAGCCGAGATGGAGTACTATGCTGGGGGACCAAACCAATTTGTTTAGTATTGTTGACCTGAAAGCGGATGCCCAAGGGGCCCTTTGGGTACTCAGTGCAAATTATGGCAGCGGCACCCTCGGCGGCGTCGATATGCATGTAAGCAAATGGGATGCCCAGGGCAACCTGATCTGGCAAAAAAACGTAGGAACTAATGACGATGATGACCCCTTAGGGTTATTGCCTCTTCCTTCAGGCAACGTACTGGTCTATGGAGCTACTATCCAGGGGGCTGGGTTCCGGGATGCTCTGCTGGTGGAAATCACAACACAAGGGGCTATTGTCAAAACGCGCCAACTGGGTAGCGGCCGCTACGATTATCCGCTAGCAGCTGCCTTTGACCACATTAATCAACAGGTGGTACTGACCGGCTATACCAATTCATTTAGTGAAAACAACGACCTCTGGGTCTCAGCCCTGGATCTGGCAACCTTTACGCCACATTGGGTGCGGCAGGTACAGGCCAGCGCCAGCGACCAGGAAACCGGACTGGCGCTGGATGTCACACCAACAGGTGACATCCGCGTATTGGGGAAAATTGAAGGCTATACCGTGGCCCTCCAGCTATCCCCGGACGGAATTCTCAGTAATGCTTACCGGCTGGAAAATGGTGAAGTGCGTACCGCCACCTCTAATTCGTCTGGAGAATGGGCGATCCTGGCAGGATCGGGTCGCCTGCTGTTACTCGATCAGCATAATATCCCCCAAAGCGGAGGTTATTTCCAAGGTGCTAACCAGGAACGCGCGACCCAAACTTTCACCATAGATACCCAAAACCGGCCTTGGGGAGTAGGTACGTACCGCCCGAATGGTGCTACCAATAGTAGCCTGGCCCTTTTTCAGGGAGGGTACGGGATCAATCCCGGCTGCGGTGGATATAGCACTGCTGCCCCTAAACCCGACACCCTGCCACTTTCGATCCACACTATTACCATGAATACTGGTTCGAAGGGGTCTGTCGCCGACGCAAATATCCCAATGCAATCGCTCACGCTGACGCAAGCAGAAATTTGCCGCGAGACGTGTTCTTCCCCTGCCTTGGTAAGCAGTTTTAGTCTCCAAAACCTGACCCTCACCCTGGATGCTTCTGCCAGCCAGCAAGCCCAACGCTTTCTGTTTGACTTTGGAGATGGTAGTACTCCCCTTAGTAGCCCCGATCCCTTTGGTGTTTATCGCTACTCTCAGGCCGGAACCTACAATGTATGTATTACCGCGATTGGGAACTGCCAGTCAACTACCCAGTGTCAGTCTGTTTCGATAGGTGTTACTGCTGCACAGGAAGTTCCTTCCGAATGGAAAATCCTGGTTTTTCCAAATCCCGCCAAGGATTGGATCAACTGGAGCAGTCATCCCCGATTTCCATTATCCGGACAACTCTTCAACGGATTGGGACAACCCATAACACCCAAAACCTTCGAAAACCGCATTTCTTTGGAACATATACCCTTCGGATTATATTACCTGCGGCTCCAGGACATTCAAGGTCGGCGATCCACCTTCCCTGTCCTTAAACAATAACAGCTTCCTCCAAACCTTTTCACGCACTCCTTCCAAGGACTCGTGAAGCACTTTTGAACCAACTTACCACCATTATCCCTAAAAAAAGTTCTATGAATACCTTTTCGAAAACCTGCAGCATCCTTTGCCTTGCCCTGTTATTCCCGGTACTTACTTGGAGTCAGACCAGGGTACTCCCTCCTGGCTATGTCCATGCTTATTCCCAGGGACTGGCTTATACGGAAGCCCACTTTCAGCAGGGATTGCACTTTGTGGAATTTTTGCTTAATACCCGTCTGTCCGCCAGCGAGCGGCAGGCGGGCCTTCAAGAGGCGCTACAAAGCTTTCGCCATGACCCACAAGGTACCCTGGCCGAATTAAATCAAGTAGACCAGCAAATGCAACAGGTCTATATGCTCACCGATGTGCCCACAATCGGACTCGTACGGTCTGCCTTGCTCGCGCAGCTCTACACAGCCTTTCAAGGAACTCCGAACCCGCCTATCCTAGTAACATTAATGGAAAAATATACCCCTCTGTTAGCTCTTGACCTCCAAAACAACTTGGCTCTCACCCGCCAGGATGCAGAAGGATTTTATGACTTTTTAATCCTGGTTGGAAAACTGAATAACCCATCATTAACGGTCAACCCTCAGGAAAGAGAACAAGTTGTACAATGGCTGGGAAATAGCTTTGCCACCCTCAGTCTCGAAGAAAAACAATGGCTCTGTATAATGGGAGTATTCAATGCTTATGTACAGGAGCTCGTTGCTGAACTAGGTCCTTCTCAAAAACAACAACTTGCGCAGGCAGCTTATCCCCAAGCAACTCCATCCCCCCCGCAAGGTGATGGGGAATACTATAAATGGATAAGTGAAATGATGGCCCAAAACCATCTGTCGATGCTTAACGTGTTGGAAAACATGGGAGATGATGGCGGATACTGGGAAAGACGAAAATTTGATTGGTAATCACCTTCGCTACTTGCTATCAGAGGGAATTTTACCCGTATCCAGGAAGTGGGTTAGTAAGGTAATTTCCCTGGCTAGTGCTTTGTCAACTATAAATTTAGGGGTTCTTATATCTCCCGGATTTTCCATTGTGTCTGATTATTCACCGAAATTTCTCGCAACGACGCAAAGACGCAACGAGATATAGCGATTTCGCTTCACGTTTCACTAATCCTTAAATTCAAACTTGACAAAGCACTAGGTAGTTTCGGGAGAGTAGGAAAAGCAAGGAGTACACAGTTTAGCCCGTAAAGGTTTTTAACCATTCTGCAGTACAAAAGAAGCCGGAACTACCCAAAGGCAATTCCGGCTTCGCGTACTTGGTTAATACAACGCGTTACGTTCATGGGAGGATTAGTCCTGAAAAATCGGGTTTAGCGAATCAGGCGGCTAATTCCTTTCCCTAGTCGGGTGCTTACAATAGCGACTACCAGGCTGGTAATTAAACCTACAGGCAAACCAACGGCCAGGCTGCCGAGGGCTACGCCAAAGCTAATCCCCAGAATAAAACCCAGGGTAATCCATGCACCGAACAAAAATTTGGGATTCATCAAACGGTCCATCATTTTTAATCCTTTTTATGATGTCAAGGGAATTTTTGCGTATTCAGAGCCTGGTTTCAAAATTTTATTCTAAAAATTATTAGCAATAAAATCCAATCGGCTCCGAATTATGTTGCAAATGTATTCAATAATAAAGCAACAAACAGAATAATTATTAAAAAGTTGCTAAATCATAGACGAATTGACCTTTTTTTGGTCACTAATTCACCAATAAAAATTTTACAGTGCTTTTTGCGGGTAAAAAAGCGGGAAGAAACCAAGGAAAGGTACCGCTGGTGGCTGGTGGCTGGTGGCTGGTGGCTGGTGGCTGGTGGCTGGTTATTCGTTGAACGCGCGACTCTTGACTGCTCACTGCTCACTGCTCACTCAAAAATGCTAAGCGTTTAGCGTTTTTAATTAACGCAGCCCTGCTGATTTTCTTCGTCCGCCGAATCGTTAATGAAGATGGGTCACCCGCCGTAGCCTGGCGTAACGGGGCCGACCGCCTGCCAACTGGTAACTGGTAACTGCCAACTGGGATCAATCCTCATCCACCTCACAGAGGCGTTTAATATGGGGATTGGCGCCGAAAACCACCAGGATATCCCCTTCTTCGAATTGTGTTTCGGGCTTAACCACCCCTTCCGAGACGTAGGTCACCCGGTTTATGCCCAACATATTCTTGCGAATACGTTTGCGAATGATGGTCACGATATTGAGGTCAAAATTCTTGCGCAGATCTACATCGAGGACAGTTCGCCCGACAAAAGAAGCCGGAAGCTGCAGTTCAACTACCGAATGATTGGCATCCAGATTAAACGATTCGATGGCCATCCGCAGGTTGAGCTTTTTCGCCAATCGCTCAGCAGCATCCTGCTCGGGATGGATAATCTCTGTAATCCCCATCGCCTCCAGGACGGTTTCCTGGGTTGCTGAAATAGATCGTCCAATGACCCGCTCCGTGCCAATGGTTTTCAAATTAGCTGCGGTCATAATCGACGCGCCTTCATTTTCGCCGATGGCCACAATGGCCACATCTGTATCTTTCAGCGGTAGGCTGCGGAGGGCAATCATATTAGTTGCATCCAGACAAATGGCATGAGTGACTTTATCCTTGATAAAATCCACTTTCTCGGCGCTTTTGTCCACTGCTATAATTTCGTGCCCCATCTCACTAAGCTGAAAAGCTAGTGAGGCGCCAAAATTTCCAATGCCGAATATCATCACTTTCATGGCCCTTCTTAGTTAATCAGTACCGACTCTTTCGGATACTGGTATGACAAATGCTGTACTTGTTTTAAAATACCAATCAGAATGTTAATCGCCCCTACCCTGCCCAAAAACATCGTAAAGATGAGGGTTATTTTGCTGTAATCACTCAGGGAACCGGTTATCCCCAGGCTAAGCCCAACGGTGCTGTAGGCGGAAAAGCACTCAAAGGCTATTTCCCTGAACCCTAAATCGGGTTCAAAAGCCGCCAGAAAAAAAATAGCGGACCCAATAGCGATCAGGGAAAGACTGATAATCGCAAAAGCCCGGTTAAGGGAGGATTGGGGCACTTCCCGGCTACCCAGTTCGATGCGGTGTTTACCGGTAACGGTGCTGAAAATATTGAGCGTTGCCAGCGCAAACGTACTGGTTTTTATCCCCCCGCCCGTGGAAGCAGGTGAGGCCCCTATCCACATCAACAGGAAGGTGATCATAATCGAAGGCATACTCAGGGCACGCATATCAATGGTATTAAACCCAGCCGTGCGGGGTGTTACTGCCCCAAAAAATGAGGTGACCAATTTCCCCCACAGCGTGTGGTGCTCATCCAGGGTATTGTGATATTCTGCCCAAAAGAAGAAAACCCAGCCCAGCAGTATAAGCGCGCCAGTCGTGTACAGTACAATTTTAGTGTTCAGGGTGACCACCCGCACAGTGTGCTGGTATTTCAGGCTACGCAAGATGTACCGCCGATACAAATTTCCCAGTTTTACCCGCAGGTAGAGTAATACATTAAACATGATATTATAACCAATCCCCCCCATGATCAGCAAAACCGCTACCACCAGATGCAAGTTGTAGTTAAAGCGGAAGGTTGGTTCGTAGAGGCTGTTACTCAGGGTAGAAAAGCCAGCATTACAAAAAGCAGATATGGCGTGAAAAATAGAAAAGAACGTGCGCTCCTGAAAAGTACTGAGGCCGGGTATACCTGCCGGAATCTGCGCGTAAATAATCAGGGCTCCCGCCAATTCAATAGCTAAAGTATATAGCACTATTTTCAGGGAGAGCTCCAGTAAGCCTCCCAAATGTTCCGAACTCAGAAAGTCTTTAATAAACAAATCCTCCTGATAGGAACTATTCCCTTTAAAGAAATAAGCAAAAAAGGAGGTCAGGGTTAGCATACCCAGGCCGCCCAACTGGATCAGCACCAGGATGACTGTTTGCCCAAGGAGCGTAAAATCTTTTCCCGTATCCAGCACGGCCAGGCCCGTGACACTCACCGCACTGGTGGCGGTAAACAAGGCATCAATGAATGAGATCCCTTTGGTGGTGGCATTAGGCAGTGAAAGCAGGACCGTCCCGCCAGCAATTAAGGCCATAAAGCTCCCAACAAATACAACTGCCGGGGAAAAACTCTTTTGGTAAAGCTTACTGATATACAGGGTCAGTTCTACCGCGAGGAGAAGCACAATATTGATAAAAAACAGGTATTCATACTGCTTGACAGAGGCCAAAAGGGATTCTCCCCGCAGCCAGTTAGCTGTCATCAATAGGAAGGTAAAAACGGGTAACAGCAACCGAAAAGCATTGAAAAGACGTTCCCGCCGATTACCTCGCAAAATCCGGTATACTTCCACAGCAATGAAAAACAAAACAGTAGCAAAATAGCCATAGAAGAGCAAAGCCTGGTTGCTGCGGCTTTGGTCGTACCCTAAATCGTAAAGTAGAATCAGAAAGGCTGAAAGGCTAACCACTTGTAAAAGCCGGCGGACAATCATATCATCAGTTATGCAATAGCTGTATTATTCAACAGAAGATTACCTGCGTTGCAGTGGTTTGATAATGCCAAACGATTGCAACATCCGTGAACCTTCGCGCTTGCGGCAAATATACCTTTTGTTCCGCAACAGCAATTCACTTCTTAAGATAAAGAGAATTCAAAAAGTCACCGGCTTTTTCTGAATATTTTGCCACGAAAGGCGCTAATGGTATGGGGACTAAGTGCAAGCAAATTACTTCTGCCGGATGTTGAGACACCTATGAAGCTAAGTGATGGGACAATATTATCTATACCTTATTTCAGGCCCTTTTGGGCTTCCACTTCGTTAAAAAGCCTCGCCGACGCGCTGCGTCGCCTGCGTTTTTTGCCTTGGTGAACCCCAAAATTACACTGAACAAAGCTCATACATAATAATGACCATCACTTACTACAAGCAAGTAAATGGACATTTTAATATTCCTCACTTCCTCGGCATCAACATCATCAGCGTTTTACAAAACACCATAAGCCCCTGCCAGTCTCTGCCTGGCAGGTAATATCTTGCACGTCTCCTGACGTGCGTAAGCGCAGTGAACGTAACCACCACCCGCACGTCAGGAGACGTGCTATATAGCTGCGGTAAGTCGGAGACTTACCTGGGCTAGGTTAGGGGGTTTAACAAAGGACCAGCCCGCCTGTATCTGCAACTTTGGCGGGTAAACCTTACCACCCAAGCAGTACGCGGGATGCCCTACCTTTGTTTCTACGATGTGCCCCCTGATCAAAACCCCGTTTGCACGCAAGATTGCTCGTCCAGGGAAATAATGCGCCCTTTCAGCCGCTGCAGTATGGCCATGCTCTTTTCCCGGTTCATCTGATACCGGCTCATTAAGTCTGACAAATCTTTCGTGGACATCGTCGTATAATCCCGTCCGACCAGATCGATATAGTTACTGGTTAATTTTACCAGATCATCCCGATCCTGACGGATAGACTCTAGAATAAAGGGCGCAATGCCCAGGGAGTCCTTACCTATTTTCAGGTAATTCTCCAACTGGCGAAACACCTCCTCATAGCACTGCAGATTCGTGTAATATCCGGTCGAAATTTCTTTGTACTTGCGGATATTTTCCTCATGACTGGCATTCTCAATCGCCGCAATTCGTTCGCCTACGCGCTGGGCACATACCTGACACATGGGATAATCACGGGTTGCCCGGGCCATCAACCAATCCTTTTTAGCCTCCAATGTGAGCCGGTTATCAGGCTGGAAATCAACATTAAACAGCGTATTTTCCATTTCCCACAACTTGCGCAGCGTAAGGGTGTAAGTGTCCAGCGATTCAATTTCCTTGGGTAGTTTCCCCTGGATTTCGGTTTGTTTCACCCGGTCGCGGAAGAAATCGAGTACTTCAATATCCTGATAAATTTGCCGCCCGGTGCGCCCTTCGCCCCGGTAAGGATCCGGATTATTAACCAGATAGCGGGCTATTTCCCGCCCCTTCACCAGCAACTCGGTATTAAACCACAAATCCACATCGTTGAGCACGTTTGTGTAAAGCCGGGTATACTTTTCCTGTACCGGCGCCTCCACGGAGGCAAGTTGCCTCACCTCTTTGAGCTGGAGCTCCCGAATATCGTGGTACAAATCCACCACTTTGGAAAAAGCCAGCCAATCCGGGTATTTGGTATTCAGGCTTCCCTGAAAAATGTCCACCTGTTTTTTTAATTCCACCGCCTGCTTCAGCACCTCCAGAAACTCCCGCTCGGCGTCCTTCTTGGTAGCATTCTGAATTTTACGGAAGTCTTTGGTTTTCTTTTCGATATAACTCTGGTTATACACCAGTTCGGAATGGTCGGTATTATACTCTGATTTGGTGGTAACCACCAATATATACGGTACAGAAGTTGTGTTGATCGCCCGACGAACATCATCGACCCGTTGGGGGCGCATATTGGTAAAATACCGCGACTTGGGTGGCTGATCTACATCCCAATGAATGCGGTACAGGGAGGCACTCACGACGCGTTCCTCATAAAGGGCACTCAACTCTTTGGAGAGTAACTTAATATAAAACTCACTGGTTAGTTTTTGGGGGTCTTCCATTTTTTCCATCGACCGCAAACCCTTATCTACCTGGGGCATAATTTGGTCCGTAAGGGCTAGAAAGGGGCCGGCCAGGCCAACTTTGAGCAGATTGGATGCTGTCTTGCCCAAATCAACGGAGATCTCCGCCGTTTTTTTCCAGAACTCATTACTACTGTTCCCTTTAATCGCTTCAAATTTAACCCGCGCCACGATATCCCCGCTCTTCAATACTTCATCAGGGATATTCTCTAATACCCGGCCTCCATATTCCAGGAGTCGGGTTGAAGTATTAGGATCCTGGGTGTCGTGAATCATCAGAGGAATGGTCAGGTTATTCCCTGCGTTAATCGGATCCTTTATGGATACTGCCAGATACATGTATTGGGGGTAATCTCCTTTCTTGATCCCCACGTCTTTTTTTTCCGAACGACTCAATCCTGCTCCGCTAAAAATATCGGAAAGTGCCTGGGGGTTCACCAAATATACGTAAGACGAATTCAGGTTAAAATCTGAGGATGGCAGGGTGTTCGTCTGCCATGACTCCACTTCTGTTGCAAAAATATTTGTCTGTGCCATTCCGGCCATCAGGCCTAGAAGGAACAGCAAACTAGTAGATATCCAATGCTTCATGATAAGTTGCTTTTCTCGAAAACATACTACGCAGAATGCAGGCCTTTTATTTAGTTACAGGTTAACTTTTTTTAAATTTATCAGGCTAACTGCTTGAAAACCTTCCTGAGGGCCCAAATGCCCAGTAAGACCCAAGGCGTTCCATGGAGTACTAAATCAAACCAATCCATGGGTGCCATTCCCTTAGCGCCGCCCGCTACCCAGCGGATTTTCCCCCATATGTGGGGTTCAGGAGCATAAGGAGCCAATCCTAATGTCAAACATGCCAGTAATAAAAGGCGCCAATCATTTAGCCAGTTTTGTTTCATGATCTTGTGATTGAGTGGATGTAAAGAGCAATCCTTATCTTTCCACAAAGTAAAGAAAAGATGGCAGGACGACCTTTATCAACTTTGCCCCGAATCGTAATTCTGGATGGGCATACGCTAAATCCGGGTGATTTGAGCTGGGAAGCGCTCCTCTCGTTAGGAGAAGTATCGGTATATCCGCGTACTGCCCCTGCCGATATCATCGCCCGCAGCCAGGATGCGGACCTGCTAATCGTCAACAAGGTTCGAATTGATGCCGATGTCATTGCCCAACTTCCCCACCTGAGGTGTATTTGTGTTACGGCTACTGGCTATAACAATATCGATATTGCTGCTGCCCGGGCCCGCCAAATTCCGGTTTGTAATGTTGTCGGGTATGGCACTGATGCTGTAGCTCAGCATGTTTTCGCATTGCTGCTCGAATTAACCAATCACGTAGCCTTGCACGTGGCCAGTGTACGGGCCGGTGACTGGTCGGAGCAACCTGATTTTTCCTACTGGCGGGCTCCCCTCACGGAGTTAAGGGGTAAAACGCTGGGCATCGTCGGATTTGGCCGGATCGGCCAACAGGTCGCGACAATCGGGCAGGCCTTTGGGTTGCGCATCCTCGCCCACCACAAACACCCTCAGCGGGATGCCCGACACGGTGTTACCTTTACAGACGTCCCAACACTGTTTCGGGAAAGTGATTTTATCAGTTTGAACACACCACTCACGGCCAGCAACCGGGGCTTTGTGAATGCCGGGTTACTTAACGTCGTAAAGCCCGGTGCAATCCTGATCAATACTGCCCGGGGAGAATTAATCGATGAGATAGCCCTGGCAAATGCATTGAAAGAGGGTCCGTTAGCTGCGGCCGCCCTTGATGTGCTGAGTCAGGAACCGCCACCTCCCGACCATCCCTTGTTTGTGCTGCCAAATTGCCTGATAACACCTCATCAGGCCTGGGCGAGCCGCGAAGCTCGCCAACGCTTACTGGATGGTACGCTGGCAAATGTCCTTGCATTTCTCGCCGGAAACCATCAAAATGTGGTTAATTAACGGTACCACATGTCACCCCGAAAGCGATGGCGGAAACGCCTGCAAAAGCAATGGAATAAAATAGCCCGCCACTACCGGGCCTTCCGGCAAAAAGGTAAACCCCGGGATTTGCATCACTTGCGCATTGCCGGCAAGAAAATACTGGCCATGGGTGAACTGCTGGCCGCTTGCTCTCCTGGTACGGACTGGGAGAATATTTTTCAACCGCTGGTGACCTTTAACCGACAGGCTGGTGACCTTCGTACCCGCTATCAAACCCGACGTTTACTACACCAGGCAAGGCCCAGGAAAGGCCGTCGAGCCCGGAAAAAGCTAAAAAAACATTACCGCTATTGGCGAAATATGCCTTTAGCCAAGATCAAAAAACAGCTACAAGTCCCTTCCCCAAGCTGCCAGAGGGATTATTACTGGCAAACCTGGCAACACGTACAAACTATTTTCAGGGATCCAAACTCCCGGGAAGAATGGCACAACGCACGTATCTTGCTCAAAACGCTCGTTTATAACTACCCCCTGTTGACTGGCAAAAACCGGCAAAAAATAGCACTCAACAAACCATTCCTCCAAAAGCTTGTAAAGGCATTGGGCGACTGGCACGACCTGCAAATTGCCTATACTAAAGGTTTGCAGAACCCTTCTCCCCATTTCAATCAATTAGAGGAACTGCTAAACAGGCAAATAAAATTGTGCGTAGAACTCATCCTGCAGTTCCCATCGAAGGGAATGTGGATCCAGGCACCCAGGGAAAACTGCAGGTAAACCTGCCGCAGATTAGCCCAAGCCAGGCTACCTGAGTTTTACCATAAACAAACGCGCCGCCCGGACACAAGGCCCGCGCGGCGCGCTGTTTTCACTTTACTATTAAAAGCAAAGAGACTGCTTACTGATCCAACTTGGGAATACGCAGCATCTGGCCTGGATAAATCAGGTCAGGATCTTTAAGCATCGGCTTATTGGCCTCAAAGATCACCGGGTATTTCATCGCATTACCATAGAATTGCTTGGCAATCTTTGAAAGCGAATCACCTTTCTTTACTTCGTAGAAGTCAGCTTCCGGCTCAGGAACAGCGACCGTCATCCGGTCATCAACAGTAGCAATACCGTCGACGTTCCCCAAAACCAGCACAACTTTTTCCTTATTAGCCTGGCTATCCACCTCACCAAAGACGGTAACCGCTTCACCCTGCAGGTCAAGATAAAAATCTTTGATTTCGATGCCTGTTTCGGCTACCGCAGCTTGCATAGCGGCGATGTTGTCCTTGCGGATTTTTTCAAGATCTTCCGGCGATGGTGCATCTGCTTCCTTTTTCTTGAAAAGCTTGGCTCCGGCATTCTTGAGGAATGAAAAAAGTCCCATTGTTTAATACATTTTGGTTGTTTGGAGAAAAATTGCTTCCGTCCAAAGATAACCCCCTAGGTCTATAAAAACAATCGAAACCCCAAAATTCCTAACGCATCTTCACGAATCCTTGGCAAGCTCATGGAAATTGGTATCTTCGCAGCCGCAAGCGTCCAACAATTGGACAAAACGCGTATATTTGCGCAGTTTTATTTTAAGTATTTAAACAACTATTAACGTTAAACAAGGAGTTATGCAAGGAAAAGGGATTATTAGGTTCTTCCTTGTGTTGATGACCCTGGTGACGCTGATCCAGTTCCTCTTCACGCTACCAACGCGAAAAGTGGAAAAGGCAGCCGACGCTTACGCACAAGCGGCAAGCAACCAGGTGTCGAAGGACCTACAAAACGAGGCGTTCAAGCAGAAGCGAGCCGCATACCTCGACTCGATGTCTTCTGTAGAGGTGATGAAAATTCCTTTGCTCAAATCCTACACCTATCAAGAACTCAAATCCAATCAATTAGCATTGGGTTTGGACCTCAAGGGGGGGATGAGCGTATTATTGCAAGTGGACCTACGCGATTTCATTCGCGCCCTTGCAAATGATAGCACGGATCCAACCTTCCTTGCCGCTCTCGATAAAGCTGCTAAAGCACAAGCAACCGACCCAACCGACTACGTTACGCTTTTTGCGAACTTCTACCGGGAAAGTGGCCAGAAACTGGCTCCACTCTTTGCCCGGAATGAAGCACTTCGCGAACAGATCAACTACGAAACGGGAGACGGTGAAGTTGTGCGGGTTCTGCGGGATAAAGCGAATGAAACGGTTGACCTGACGTTCAAACTGCTCAAGGAGCGGATTGACCGCCTGGGGGTAACCCAGCCGAACGTATCGCTGGATGCCAGCCGGGACCTGATTTTGGTAGAACTTCCGGGTATTGACAACCCCGAGCGTGCTCGTAACTTCCTGCAGGCTGCAGCCAAGTTGGAGTTCTGGAATGTCTACCGGATTACTGATCCGGTGAACCCCAACCGCACGGGTAGCCCATCGATTCAACAGGCGATGGTTGATGCCAACGCTGCCCTGTCGAAAACACTGGGTGACGGCGAGCTGGAAAAAGAAGTCCTGCGGATTGACACTACCTACGTGACCGATTCAACCGGCACCGTAGATAAGTCGCAGATTGCCAAGATTGATACGGTATACAGTCCGGTGAATATTGCCAGCGGCCCACTGTTCAGCCAACTTACGATGAACGCTACCGGCGAGTACGGATTGGCAGTTATTGGTGTTGCTGAAAAGAACAAGCGTGCGATTATCGACACCTTGCTGGAACGCCAGGAAGTGCGGGCATTATTCCCACGGGAGATTGCTTTTAGGTGGTCGCGTGATCCGATTGTTAACCAACAAACGGGAGAGGAAACTAACCTCTATCAGCTGTATACGATTAAGAAAGAGCGCGAAGAGCCACCTGTTTCCGGTGACCGTGTCGTCAAAGCCAATGCCGACCCTGATCCAATCACCAATGAGCCGGGGGTAACCCTGCAAATGGATAAAGACGGGGCTAAATCATGGGCAGAAATGACGACTAAGGCAGCCCAGGACAACAAGCGTCAGGTAGCTATCCTGCTGGACGATGAAGTTGTTTCGGCTCCTTCCGTAAACGAACCCATCACCGGGGGAAGTACGCGGATTTCCGGTAGCTTTACCATCCAGGATGCACAAGACCTTGCCAATATTCTGGAAATTGGTAAACTGCCGGCAGAAACGAAAATCCTTTCGGAAAGCCTCGTTGGCCCTTCTCTGGGTAAAGAGAATATCGCCAAGAGTATTCGCGCCCTGGTAATCGGCTTCGTGGTGGTGATGGGCTTTATGTTACTGTACTATAGCAGTGCCGGTATCATTTCTATCATCTCGCTGTTGCTGAACCTGTTCTTCATCTTTGGTGCGCTATCTTCATTCGGTACCGTTCTTACCCTCCCGGGTATTGCAGGTATCGTACTGACGATTGGTATGGCCGTTGATGCCAACGTAATCATCTACGAACGAATACGAGAGGAACTGCGTGACGGTAAAAGCATACTAACCGCTATTGCCGACGGTTTCAAGAACTCCTATTCTGCGATCATTGACGCCAACGTTACGACGATTCTGACGGCGATGATGCTTGCATACTTCGGCTTAGGCCCGATCAAGGGGTTTGCCGTAGTATTGATGATTGGGGTTATTTCGTCGCTCTTCACTGCCGTCTTGGTTAGCCGCCTGCTGATCGATTGGTGGACTAACAAAGGACGTGACTTGCAGTTCTCGAGCAAAATTTCTGAGAACACCCTTGCCAACATCAATTTTGACTGGATGGGTAAGCGCAAGTTAGCTTATATGTTCTCCGGAACGTTAATCCTCCTGAGTATTATCGGTTTTGCTGTTCGTGGGTTTGAACTGGGAGTTGACTTCAAAGGGGGGTATTCTTATAATATCACCTTTGCTGAGGCCATCAATCCGGATCAACTGCGTTCTACACTAACCCAAAGCTTTGAAGGGAATTCTCCGGTGGTCAAAGCCATTGACACCGAAAACACCTACAACGTAGTTACCAGTTACCTGGTGGACAGCCCCGATGAGGATGCCCCCGAACGCGTAATTACTAAGCTTCATGAAGGTATTAACACCCTCATGGGCGGTAAGGTAGATTTTGAGAACTTCAAACAGACGGACGGTGAAGGTACCCACGTAACCAGCTCCAGCCAGGTAGGTCCTACCGTTGCTGATGATATCAAAGAAAGTTCGGTCGAGGCTGCCGTGTTTGCACTGTTGCTGATCTTCCTCTATATCTTCCTGCGCTTTAGCAAATGGCAGTATAGTGTTGGTGCGGTTGCCGCGCTGTTCCACGATACCATCATTACGTTAGGTGTATTTGCCTGGTTCCATGGCGTGTTTCCTTTCACTATGGAAATTGATCAGGCCTTTATCGCTGCTATCCTTACGGTGATCGGTTATTCTATCAACGATACCGTGGTGGTCTTTGACCGGATCCGGGAGTTCTTGAATAACTATACCCGCCGGGATAAGATCGAGGTGATCAACATGGCTATCAACAGCACCCTTAGCCGGACAACACTTACCTCAATGACAACACTTTTCGTTGTTATCGTATTGTTTGTGTTTGGCGGTACCAGTATCAAGGGCTTTGCCTTCGCCATCCTGGTAGGGATTGGCATTGGTACCTACTCTTCGATCTTTGTTGCCTCACCCATCATGGCCGACCTTACCGGTGGTGAAGAGATGGCGGGCAAGTCAAAAACAGATACCGGTGCTGGAAAAGGTTTTTCCAAAGCCGCTAAAACCAAGTAACCCGTACGGTTAACCTGGTTTCCTGCAGGGGTCCGGTCGCAATGTCGACCGGACCCCTGCTTTTTTCCTGAACTGTCGAGTACCTTACAAGAACTCACGCAGGCCCTTCGTTGTTTTTTTGTAAATTGGTCAGTACGGTCAGGCCAGATCATCAACCCAACGAATATGCCTATGTCCAGAATAGCGCTGATAGTAGCTTGTTTACTTTTACAAACCTGCAGTTTTACCCAGCAAGTTCGCGATGGCCGCACCGCCGTCGACCGTAAACAATACAGCATTGCAGTAAAACTGCTACCTAAAGAAATGGACCGGGCTAAGACCCGGAGTGAAAAAGGCCAGTTAGCCTTTCTGCTGGCACAAGCATACCAGGAACTCCATCAACCCCAACGCGCTATCGATTATTTTCAGTTGGCATACGATAATGGCTTTGGCGTAGATGCCTTGAAAGAGTTGGCCTTCGCCTTGAAGGAAACGGAGCAGTATGTCGAGGCAAAAGATGCTTTTAAAAACCTGGGCATTGAGATAGGCAGCCCCTATGAATACCGGCGGGAGATTAGTGCCTGCGATCTCGCGATTGGATGGAAAAAAATTACGACGCCGGAATATACCGTCTCCTCCTTGCCATTCAACTCTTCCGCCGCCGATTATGCCGCCGTTCAATATCCCGACAACCAACTCGTAGTTACATCTGATCGCAGTAGTGCCACCGGAGATGATACGTACGCCTGGACGGGCAACCATTTTTCCGACCTCTTCCTCGTTAACCTGGAAGACAATTCGGTCAGCAACTTCAACCCGCAGCTCAACTCCCCGGATAATGAAGGGACCATATCCTTTACCGCAGATTTCAAGCAAGCGGTTTTCACACGCTGCAGCGGACCCAAAAAAGAAGATGCTTTCTGCCAGCTTATGATATCGGAGGCAACCGCAACCGGCTGGTCGACACCTCGCCCACTCCCCTTTCAGCAAGCGGGGATTAATTACGGGCAACCCAGCCTTTCGGCCGATGGGCGGCAGTTGTATTTTAGTTGTAACCATCCGGATGGCTGGGGTGGCTTCGATATTTACGTTGTCGATCGGGAGGATGGTTCCTGGGGCGAACCCCGGTTACTCAGCCGCGCGGTGAATACCATCGGAAACGAGCAGTTTCCGTTCATCGATGGTGATACGCTTTACTTTAGTTCAGATTTTCTGCCGGGTATGGGTGGCCTGGATATTTTCCGCACCTACCGCCAGGGAAATGGCGACTGGGCTCCAGCCATTAACCTGCTTCCTCCTGTTAACTCTGGAGCCGACGACTTCTCCTTCGTTATTGATTATCAGGCAAATTCCCGCGACCCCAAAGTGTTAGCATCGGGATTTTTCACCTCGAACCGCCCTGAAGACGGATCTGGCAATGATGACATTTATCGCTTTGAACGGCGTGAGGTACCCCCGCCGCCCCCACCGCCGCCTACGGATAAACCCGTCGTATACAAAATGCTACTGGATGTCTATATTCTCGAAAAAATCTTTAGTGATCCAAGCGACCCCAATAGCCGGATTCTTGGTAGACGGCCTATTCCCGGCGCTAGCCTGGATATTCGGATAGGTGCTAAATCCCAGGCAGCCACAGCTGACGCTGAGGGTAAAGTTCGTATCGAACTCTCCCCGGAAACGGATTATCAGTTTCTGGCTTCCCAACCCAATTATTTAAATAATCAGGGCACATTCACCTCCAAAGGCATTGGCCGTGATCCGCAAAACCCGGAACAACTGTTCGAACTGGAGATTGTCCTGGATAAAATTTATCTCAATCGGGAGATTGTCCTGGAAAACATCTATTACGATTTTGACAAATGGGACATTCGGGATGATGCCAAACCTACGTTGGATGCGCTGGCTAACAATTTGCGGCTCAATCCAAATATCCGCATCCAACTGGCCTCGCATACCGACTGCCGGGGTAATGACAATTACAACCTGACGCTCTCCCAACGACGGGCTCAGGCAGCAGTTGATTATCTCATTGCCAAAGGTATCGGCCCTGACCGGGTCGAAGCTCGTGGTTATGGGGAAACCGTACCTGCCGACGATTGCCTCTGCGCCCGGTGCACCGAAGAGGAACACCAAAAAAACCGCCGGACTGCCTTCAAAATAGTGGAATAGGGCGTTGGCGTTTTTGTATTTATCACCCTATGCTCCGTAAAAGCTAAAAGATTAGTGATGGTTATTAGGTGAAAAGAAATGAGCCCTTCGACTGCGCTCAGGAACCGAAATTAGAAATTAGAAATTAGCACTTCGACTTCGTGCAGGAACCACCCGCCTGCGCATAGCTCCGGCGGGTGTAACGACGCGATGCCTCGCGTCGTCCGATTGCCCCCCCCGCGGCCTGATGACCGCCCAATACGCCGCTTGGAATCGAAAGATTCCTGCGAACAGATAAAAACCCGTTTAGAGCAGTCTGCGGTTTTTTATTCAGGCTTAGGACTACTAAACGTTGAAAATTACAACTGCTAAACGTTGAAAGTTTAGTAGTTGTAAGCCCGGCCAACAGACATAGGACTACTAAACTTTTGAAGTTATGACTACTAAACTTTTGAAGTTTAGTAGTCATAACATTTAGGGCGACTGAACGACCAGGGGCACGGCAAAAAAGCTGCCCTGATCCGTGCGCACCCGTAGCCAATAGGATCCGGCTGGCCAATGCCGGGCATCAATTTGCCACTGGTGGTCATGCTGTATTCGCTGTTCATCGCGTTGTATCAGGCGGCCACCCGCATCAACCACTTCCCATTCCAACCCAGCTGCCTTCCGCAGGCGAAGAGATACTTGTATCCAATCCGCGGCCGGATTGGGGTACAAATCAAACCCACTTACCCAGTCCAGTTCCTGGACATTGTTGGCTAATAAGGTAATCGACCGCGAACGCTGACAGCTATTGGCATCTGTGACGGTAAGCTGGTAAGTGCCTGCCACAATATTTTGCAGCGAAGACTGTGTCCCGCCTGTATTCCAGGCATATTTATACGGCGGTGTACCGCCGGCAACCCGGGCGATGATACTACCGTTGGCACTATTGGGTGCTGGTCCCTGCAAATCAAAAGCCAGCGCCAGGGAATCGGGCTGAGTCAATTGATAATTGAAGGCCCGCGTGCATTGCCGGGCATCGGTAACCAGGAGCGAATAGCGACCCGCAGGTAACTGATGTAAGCGCATTGAATCGAGCACCAATTGCCCGGAAGGTAGTTGCCAGCTCACCTGATAAGGCTCTGTTCCACCCGTTAGGGAAATGGCAATACTTCCCGTGCGCTGCCCATAACAAGCAACGGGAAGAAGATTGGCACTGGGTGTAATCCCGGTAGCGGGCTCCTTAACGGTAAGGCCCGGAAAACCGACCGAACAATTACGTGCGTCTGTAACGGATAAATTATAGGTGCCTGCAGCAACCCCGGTCAGGTTTTGCCCCCCTGGTGTGCCATTCCAGGCAAACCGATAAGGTCCAGTTCCGCCCTGCACTTGCACCTGAATGGATCCGGTCAACTCTCCTTTGCAGCGAACATCAGTAATCTGCTGTTGCGCCAGGGTAATTGGACTAGCCGTTGCAATGGTTGTGACCGGCAATGAATCAACACATAACCGGGCATCCGTTACCCGGCAGATATAGGCACCACTCGGGAACCCCAGGAGGTCCTCGGTGGCAGCTACTGGTCTTCCGGTAGCCCGTTCCACCCAGGTATAGGCGAAAGGTTTCGTTCCGCCAAGTACGGTAAGGAATATTCCCCCGCTTGACGCCCCAAAACAATCTACAGCACGCACACTATCCCGACGCACACTGAGTCGGGCTGGCTCCCGGATAGCAGCCTCACCAGACTCCACCCGACAGCCCCGGGCATCGGAAACAACAACCGAATAATCTGTATCTGCTGGTAAGTTATTGACCGTGGCAATGCCCTGGGTGTTGGTAATTACCTGGGAGGTATTACTGAACAGATAGGTAAACGGAGCCACCCCACCACTTACCTGGACGGCAGCCTGCCCATCGCGCCTGCCAAAACAACTAATATCCCGCACGGTGAAGGCTTCCAGGCGAAGGGGTTTCCCCAAGTCTCGCAATTTTACGGCAGGCACGTTAGCACGACACCCCCGGGCATCCCTTACCAAAAGGGCATAATCACCGGGAGGCATGTTTTGCAATAAGGAATCCGTACGGCCGTTACTCCACCGGAAATTATAAGGTCCCGTACCGCCAGTTACCCGGGCTCGTAAGAGAGAGGTCGTATCACCGGCACAAATATCCCCGGTAGTCAGCTGAATGGAGGCCGATAACTGGGCTGGCTGGTTAAACGTAAAGTCACCAATCGCTGGACAGCCATTGGCATCCTGAATGAAGACACGGTATGAGCCTGCTTTTAAATTGTAGGCTCCCGGACCCCGGGCCGTATCCCCTACCCAATTGTAGGTAAAAGGAGCTTTGCCGCCCACTGGTTTGATTTCAACAAATCCAGTAGCACTGCCAAAGCAATTAATCTCCCCACGCCCAATCACCTCATAACTCAGGGGCGGCGGACTTTCCAGGCGAATACTATCCAGCACCACCTGGCAACCCCGTTGATCGGTAATCGTCAGTTCGTAGGTTCCCTGCCTCAGGCTACTGCGATCTTCATCGAATTCTCCGTCGTTCCACTGGTAGGTCAGCGGCTGCTGACCAGGCTGGGTGATCGTGACATCGATCACGCCATCCCTGCTCCCAAAACAGCTGGGAGCTACCGCAGCGTAAGTGGCGGCCAGCGGATAATCAGCCAGAGAAATAGTCAGCACAGTATCCACTGTGCAGCCCCGCTGATCACTTATGGTTACCGCATAATCCCCCACCGGCTGACCGAAAAGCACATTGGTAGTAGCGCCTGTGCTCCATTTATACGTATAGGTTCCGGGGAGTCGGGGAGCAGCTGAAACAATACCGTCCGTCAATCCCTGACAGGTAACAGGAAGTACTACCCAGTCAATAGCCAGTGTAGATTCCGCAGTAAGGTTCACCGACAAGGAATCCGACTGACATCCGTTGCGATCCGTTACCTGAACCGCATATTGCCCTATCCCTACCTGATCAAGCACAGCACCCTGAGCTCCTGTATTCCAGCGGAAGGTATAGGGAGCAGTCCCCCCCAGGGCTGCCGCCGTAATGGAGCCCGTTTCATCACCCTCACAAACGGGCGCGCGAGCACCTATCACCTCAGCCTGGAGCGGTGCCGGAGCAGTAATCGTAAAGTTACGGGTAGCCGAACATCCTTTCAGGTCGGTAACCGTAACCCGGTATCCCCCGGGTGCCAATTCACTGCGACTGGGCGACAGCTCGCCTCCCAACCACCGATACCGGTATGGAGCCGTACCGCCGCTACCCCGAACCACTAAGGCTGCATCTTCATCGCCAAAACAAGAAATAGGGCGCAGTGAATCGAGTGCAACCTCAACAGGGGCAGGGCCGCCAACGACAAACTCTCTCGATGCCTGACATCCATTGGCATCCGTCACGGAAACCTGGTAACTGCCTCTTACCAAACGGGAGATATCCTGCGTATTCGGTCCACTGCTCCAATTGTACTGATAGTTAGGGCTACCGCCAAAAACCTGAATATCGATGGCAGCATCGGCAGTAGTAGGGCAAGAGGGTAATTTTATAGTTCCCGAGATTTGAACCGGGGTGGGTTCGGCCACTAAAATATTTTCTACTACCGTTGCGCAATCACCTTCTGAGATGGTTACGGAATACATCCCTCCCACTAAATTCTCAACACAAGCAGTGGTATCTCCCGTACTCCAGGTGTAGCGGGGATTTCCCCGGACATCCAGACATATTTTCCCATCACTTAAGCCCGTACAACTCACCGGCTGCGTCTGCACCGAGCGTACCTCAGCGGTAGGGCCGTTGACATACGCGGTGCTCATCACAAAAGCACACCCCTCACTGGAGTTATCGGTTATTGTTACCCGATAAGCCCCCTGCGGAAGGTTCCCGATGGTAAATGACGAGGCATCTATTCCTGCCGTATCCCCTCGCACGCCATTGGTACCCGACCATTGGTAGCGAAAGGGTCTCAAGCCATTCAATGGTTCAATGAGAATACTGCCGTTCATACCATTGCAGGCACTTACGCCAACTACCGTACGACGAACTGAATCAATACTTACCGTAGTGAGCACCTTAAGCGTCTGCTGGTCAGTACAACCGGCGGCATCGGTGACCGTCACCTGATAAGCATCCAGTTGGCCGGGCGTTTCCGAAGCCCGCACGGTGATGAGGGGTGTTTCCTGACCTGTACTCCAGCGGTAGGTATAACCGGGTGTTCCCCCGGCCGCCCGTACTTCAACCACTTGGGATGATTTCAGACATAGCGAAAAGGAATCCAGCGGGCTAAGTACACCCAGCAACCGGGGGCGCACATTAACGGCTACCAAACCTTCCTGTTTACACCCCGCAGGAGTAGTCATTACAAAGCCGTAATTGCGGGTATTGGCCGGAGCTACCAGTGTTTGTGACAGTTGGTTCGCTTGGGTAGCCGGTAAGCCGCTGTGAAAAGAAACGGTGGCTCCTGTAAAATGCTGGTCGACCAAAGGCGTAGCTGCCAAATCAAAAGAGGTACCCGGACATATGCGAACCGTCTCCGTCTGGAAAGGTAATGGCAAGGGGTTAACGATGACCAGTACCTCTTTGCGGGCTGAAAAACAACGCAGCCGATCATCCGCAATGGAAACATAAAAACGAACAAGGAGCGGCTCTGACCCTGTATTGATTAATGGCCCGGGAGAAAACGTATTATCAAATGAAAACTCTCCGGTTTCAGCCGTTAGTGACGTGTACCAAAAGGAAAAACTTCCCTGGGCAGGGATGGCCCGCAGGTTTGGTGTTTGCCCGGAACAAATAGTATCGCCGATAACCTGAGGATCGGGCAGCAACAAATCGTCGGCTATGCCATTGCAGTTATTATCCAGATTATCACAGGGAATCTCCGGGCGACTGGGGTTGACATTGGCATTGCTGTCGCTGCAATCCGTATTATCCCGCACATAACCCGCAGGTGGGCTTGCCAGGCAAGTCAATATACTATTTTGCGGGTCGCCGTAGCCATCGCCATCACGGTCGGCAAAGAACCGGTTGGTCGGTGTTCCGAGGGCTACAGCGCCGTGCAGGGCAATATTATCCAGGGCGATATCCCCCTTGGAACCATTGCCCCGGGTTGCGGTAAACCGGTATTGCATAATAGCTCCATCGGGGAAGGCATCCAGACTAATATATGCCCGTTGCCAGAGGTCACCCTGATTGCCCTGGGCCGTCCAGACTACCTGCCAGCTTGCGCCACCTGTTGCACTGGCTTCTAAGGTTAGCCGGCCAATATCCGGGCCAAACATGTGATAGGAAAAAGACAGGTGGCAATCCTGGCTACCCTGTTTATTTAACTGAAAGCAATCCGACAATAAAGTCGCTTTAGCCCCTGCCGGACATTGGGTGCCACTGGTTTCAATGTAGAGGTATTTCCCTGTTCCGGTGACATCTCCGGCAGGACCAGTCCCTTGCGTTGGCGTAGCCCCCTGAAAGACCAGCCAGTTGTACGAATTACCTGTTTCATTCCGCCAGGACCCCACCAGGGCGCAGGGGTCTCCACAGGTTGAATTGCAGACCGTTTGTTGGTCGAAGGTTTCCAACAGCCGGGGAAAGGGGGGGCGGCAGCCGGTTGTAATCGTTATTGGGCAGGAGTTATCTGAAAATTGCCCGCCGCCACAATCGCGGCGCAGGTAAATATCATAAGTTGTTTGCGGTGCCAAATTGGTCAGTGCAAATGGAGGGCAGGAAGCGCGAACTATTTGCCCTCCCGCACCAGCAGCAGCACCAATGCCGGGTGTAAACCCAACCGGACCATACTCTACTACCATGCTTCCGCTGGAACAAGGAGCTTCGGGGCTCCACCCCAATGTCACAGCGGTAGTATCCTGATTAAGGACTGATACCGCTGAAATAGGTAAGCAGGCCAAGGGCGCAAAAACCAATTCTACAAAAATCAGGCTACCGACATCCAATTCGGTGTCATCACAAATAAGTAAAGTCCAATTACCATTAGGATTTGTCAGGTTATCATTAAAATTCAGGAAGGATTCTTCTGGCCGGTAAGCCCGATCCAGGAAAGGGGCCAGCCCTACTTTGATAGACACACATGAACCCTCCGAAAAGGTCATATATCCGGCACAGGTATCTGCCGGATTACCATAATTATTCTCTCCCCCACCATTGTCGGCACTTAACAATACCGTACGCCCGCCGGGCGATTGTAGCCGCAGATCGAGGTCCGCGACCCATTCATGTTCAATCACCAGTCGTACTTCCCGTAGATATACATCTCTCCCCAGGGCTGCTCCCGCTACATTCGCTACCTGGATAGTGTAGGTGTTGGGCTGAAAAAAGCCGCCAATATCAGGGCAACTAAAATCGCGCAAAGCATAGGTAGTATCGCAGCGGGAAGGGTTATTGAGGAGCGGACTTTGGGCCAGCAACACCTGGCTAACAGAAAAAGTCATAACCCAAAAGAGTAATCGTAATCGTGGAGTCATCGGTGTACTTTTGACCGTTAGTCCCGCCAGGCAGCGGGCATTAGCGGATGTTTCTGGGAATTTCTGGTCCAGCTAAAATAAGGGATTTTAGGAGGGTTTTCTTCGTAGGGGTGTTAAAATGTTCTGACGCTGCATACCCTGGCCTAAAAGTTAAGCGGTTTATGGAAAGATCCCATAAACCGCTTAACAAGCCTGGCAGGATTAAGTGAAAATGCTTATCCCTTTACCACAATATTAATCATCCGCTGAGGAACGACAATTACTTTGACGACCTCCTTACCATCAATCCAACGCTGGATAGGTTCCAACGCGAGGGCGGCTGCCTGCAGCGCATCGTTCGAAGCATCCGCGGGCAAATCAACAGTCGTACGTACCTTCCCATTGATACTGATGGGGTACTGAATAATTGACTCCTTGAGGTAGTCTTCATTCAACTCTGGGAAACGCGCCTGATGCACCGAGCCGGATTCTCCTAACTGGTGCCACAATTCTTCACTGGTGAAAGGCGCAAAGGGAGCCAACAGAATGACCATTTCCCGCAAAATGTCCCGCTTATTGCAGCTTAGTTTTTGCAACTCATTCGTCGCTATCATAAACTTGCTCACACAGGTATTAAAGGAGAACCGTTCAATGTCTTCGGCAATACCCTTTATGGTTTGGTGCAGTACTTTAAACTCATCCCGGGTCGGCGTAGCTTCACTAAGGCTTAATTCCCCCTGATTATTGGTAAACAAGCCCCAGAATCGGCGTAAAAATTTATTTACCCCATCGATGCCTTTGGTATCCCAGGGTTTGGCCTGTTCAATAGGCCCCAGGAACATTTCGTACATCCGGAAACAGTCGGCTCCATACTGAGATACTACATCATCGGGATTGATAACGTTGTACTTGGATTTTGACATTTTGCCTACTTCCGACTGCGTTACCAACCGAGGAGTACCCGTGCCATTGAACTTGCCTGCTGAGATCGCTCCCTGGGCGGTTTCGAAAACAGCATCGGCGTATTCGGGTCGCCAGGCCGTAAACTTGGCAATTCCATCCAATCCCAAATAGGAGCCTGGCAAGCCGTAGTCGGTTACATAATCCACAAAAACCGGAATCTTGGTAAACTCTATACCCTTAGCTTCTTCCGTAGCTACCAGCGTAGCGCAGACGAATCGGTTACGGCCGTCAGTAAGACGTTCTTTTTGCAGGTAGATATTTTCAATTACCCCCTGGATCATCCCCTGATTGATCAGCTTGCGGTAGGGTTCTTTAGTGGGTACGTAACCCAAGTCAAAGAGGAATTTATGCCAAAAACGACTGTACATCAGGTGCCCTACGGCATGCTCCGTACCGCCAACATATAAGTCTACCTCACGCCAGTACTCCAGCGCAGCTTTACTGGCAAAAGCTTCGGTATTATGGGGATCCATATACCGCAGGAAATACCAGCTGGAACCCGCGAAACCGGGCATCGTATCCGTTTCCCGTCGCCAGCCGTTGGGTAATTCCACCCAATCTGCTGCCCGAGCCAGTGGGGAGACCCCTCCCGACGCCGGTTGGAAGTTTTCCAATTCAGGCAATTCCAATGGTAACTCAGCCAAAGGCATCGGATGGGCAACACCTTCCGGATCATAAATGATGGGAAAGGGTTCACCCCAGTAACGCTGACGACTGTAAATGGCATCGCGAATTTTGAAGTTCACCTTGCGCTTACCCAACCCGCGTTTTTCAATCTCCTGCAGCATCAGCTCAATCGCCGCCGGCACTTCCATGCCATCCAGAAAGCCCGAATTGATCATCAGGCCTTCCTTGTCATGGCGGGTTGATCCCGGATAGTTTGTTTTATCTACAACGTCGATGATCTCCAGGCCAAATTTGGTGGCGAAAGCAAAGTCGCGATCATCATCACTCGGCACAGCCATAATAGCCCCGGTGCCGTAATCCTTGAGTACATATTCCCCAATCCATACGGGGATTGGCGATTCTGTAAAGGGGTTTATTGCATAGGTCCCCAAAAAAGCACCGGTAACTTCTTTGACATCCGACATGCGGTCCCGTTCCGATCGCGTTTTTACATACGTCAGGTAAGCATCCACCGCTGCCTTTTGTTCAGGGGTAGTCAGCAAGGGAACCAAATCATGTTCAGGGGCCAACACCATATACGTGGCCCCGAAAATGGTATCCGGCCGTGTAGTGAAAATTTCTATTTGGGCATCACTCCCGGCAATAGAAAAGAACAGCTGGGCCCCTTCAGACCGACCAATCCAGTTGCTCTGCATTTTTTTCATGGCCTCCGAAAATTCCAGCTCATCCAGATCGCGCAACATACGATCTGCATAGGCGGTAATCCGCAATGACCACTGCAGCATAGGGCGGCGCTCCACCGGATAGCCCCCCCGCTCAGAAACACCATCTTTCACCTCGTCGTTAGCAAGCACCGTGCCCAGCTCTTCGCACCAGTTTACGTACGTTTCCTTGCGATACGCCAGCCTGTAATTCATCAGGATATCCGAGCGTTCTTTGGCTGTTTTGGCTTGCCATTCGGCCGCGCTGAAGGATAAATCTTCGCTGCAGGCTGCCGCTAGCCCCGTAGTACCCTGTTTTGCGAAATGGGCTTCCAGCGCGCTAATGGGGCGGGCAGTGTTGGCCTGGTTATCGTAGTAGTGCCCAAATAACTGCAGAAAAATCCATTGTGTCCAGCGGTAATACTGCGGGTCACAAGTACGCACCTCCCGGTTCCAGTCAAAACTGAAGCCCAGGTTATCCATTTGGCCCCGGTACCGGTCAATATTTTCCGCGGTAGACTTCGCAGGGTGAACTCCGGTTTGAATAGCATATTGCTCCGCAGGCAACCCAAAAGCATCGTACCCCATCGGGTGCAACACATTAAAGCCTTGCAGGCGTTTGTAACGGGCAAAAATATCCGAAGCTATATAGCCCAGTGGATGCCCGACGTGTAAGCCTGCTCCCGAAGGATAGGGAAACATGTCCAGAACATAAAATTTAGGGCGATCCGACTGGTTGGATACCTGATAAACCTGGTTTTCCTCCCAGTAGCGTTTCCACTTGGCTTCAAATTCACTTGGTTTGTACTCCATGATCACTAGTGCTGTATAAAGTATGGTGCAAAAGGCCTGCTTGCCTTGTAAGCTAAACGTTGGAGAATGCAAAATTGTCCCCAAAACAGGCCACGAAATTAGGCAAATTGCCCTATTTCCCCAAGCTTAGCCTAAAACGGTACTAACATTTCCCCGGGGCTGCCAGGTTTTTAGTAAAAAATCCCTTTATTTAATGGCACACCTAGTATCTTGGCAGCCGGAGATAGCACAACCTAAGCAGGCATTTTGAACCTGATCCTGGTTACGTTACTTCCCTTTTCAGTAACCTCCAACGTTGTTGCCGGCTATGCATTTTGACAAAACCCCACGCTTATTCCCCTACTCCACGGAGCGCCGTTTTCTGGCGCATTGTAGTGTTTCTCCCTTATACACCCCTGCGGCTGAGGAGGCTATTGCCTTGCTACGCGACCAGCAGCATTATGGGGTGGCTCATTTTGGTGATTACTACCCACAAACTCTTGAAGCCATTAAGATTCATGGCGCGGCGCTGTTCAAAACTACGCCGGCGAATTTAGCGGTGGTAAAAAACACCTCGGAGGCCATTTCAATGATTGCCAATGGCTATCCCTTTGCTGCCGGCGACGAGGTTATCTCGTTTGTCCATGAGTATCCGGCGAACCACTACCCCTGGCGCTTACAGGAGCAGCGTGGTGTTCATATCAAGCTGTTATCCAATATTCCGAACCGCCCGGATATTGATCCGGCACTGGTAGGATCCTGGTCGATGGAAGCCCTTGAAGCCGCAGTAACGCCGCGCACCCGGGTAGTAGCGCTCAGCCATGTTCAATTCACCAGTGGCTTTGCGGCCAACTTACCCCAGCTGGGAGCTTTCTGCCACGAACGGGGTATTGACCTGATTATCGATGCAGCACAAAGCCTGGGAAGTATGCCCGTTTTTCCGGAAGAATGGCATATTGCTGCAGTGGCTTCCGCTGGTTGGAAATGGTTGCTGGGGCCATTTGGCATTGGCATTTTATATGCAAGCCCCGCTTTACGGGAAAAGATAGCCCTTACACAGATCGGTGCGGAAACTATGACCCAGGGAATGGATTATCTTGATCACACCTGGGCGCCCCACCAAACGGCGAAGCGTTTTGAATACAGTTCATCACCTGTAACCCTGGTGGCCGCGCTCGCCCGTTGTATTCAGGAAGTGCCTGCCCATTATGGGGCAGAATCCCTGTTCGCTGAAATCATCCGCCTGCAGGATATTTTCCTGACAAAACTGAGTCACCCTGATTTTAAACCTCTCCTTTATCCACCTGAACATCGTTCAGGTATTTTACCCCTGGTTTGCCCTGATCCGGAAGCAGTAGGCACCGCACTTGCCGAACAGGGGATTATCACCTCCCCCCGGGGTGGTGTGCTCCGCATTGCTCCTCATTTTTACAATACGGAAGAGGATATGCTCGCCTTAGCTTCTGCGATTAATGCCTGGCCAGGGAAGGGATAGGTTTCCAGCTGGTAACCCAGTGCCTACCTGGTCCGACCAGGCTACGGCGGGTAAAACGGGCGTTTGAGCCCAAAAAAGAAATTGGAAATTGGAAATTAGAAATTCACTCCGACGCAGTCTGAGTCAGAAACTTGCCCTGTCTGCGTGGGGTGAGAAATCAGCGGGGTTACGTAAAAAAAAACACTCAACCCTTACCATTTTTGAGTGAGCAGCAAGCAGTGAAGAGTCGCGTTTAACGAATAACCAGCTACCAGTTACCAGTCACCAGTCACCAGCCACCAGTTACCAATTCAACTCCCAACGTTTTCCAGCGCCAGCGGAGGAACAACACCCGGCAACCTTCGGTGCTTTTCTCAACAAGCAAAAGCGGTTAAACGCTTTAATCCACGGATAATTCACCAAACCCGCTTCACCTCAAGCATAATTTACCGTATCTTACCCACGTTAATTGGCTACAAGCTATAAACCAAACAACCATGATTCGTTCCCTCATCAAGCTGGGGCTCTTCCTCGTTGCAGGTATCCTGATTTATAACTACTTCTTTGGTACACCTGAAGAACAAGAACAATCCAAAACGATTTTTCGCGAGGTACGCGACCTGGGCAAAGCTTCCTGGGATTTACTACGTGCTGAAAAAAATAAGCTCGACGATGGAAAATATGATGGAGCTGTAGCCAAAGTTGGCAACCTGCTGGATGGTTTAAAGGGGGCAGTCGATAAGGCCCGCGACCCAGCCATGCGCGACCGCCTGGCTGAACTCAATCGGCAACGTCAGGACCTGGAAGATCTGCAGCGTAAAGTCGAAGATGAAAAGCTACGACTGGGCAGTAAAGGCACCAGCCAGGAAGTGCAACAAGCCAGGCGTGAAGAAGATCGTCTTAAGTCTGATCTGCGCCGCCTGCTCAATGAAACAGAAGAGCTGATGCGCGACCTGGAGCAACAGTAAACGCCGTTTTTACTGCTGAACCCCGGGAATTCTTTATTTTCGTTTTGAAAAACCACTTATTTATATGGCTAAACGCCGGAGCATTGCCGCGGCACGCACCAAGCCCAATTACCTCTATGCCATAAGTAGTGTTGCGCTGGTGCTGTTCATTCTGGGCTTTTTTGGGCTACTACTACTTAATGCCCAGCAGTTAATCCGGCTTTACAAGGAGCAGGTCAACATTATTGTAGAATTGGGTGAAGATCCGCCCGCGGGCCAGGTGGATACCCTGCGCCAATACCTGGCTGCGGCTGCTTTTACCAAGTCCGGATCCGTAACGTATCTGGATAAAAATGCGGCTGCCGACCTGATGCGCCGCGATTTTGGCGATGAGTTTTTGCAACTCGACCTGCCTAACCCATTTTTTGACATTATCACCTTCAATGTCAAAGGTCAATATCTCCAACTGGATAGCTTACGGCAAATTCGGGAACAAATCCAAACGTATCCGGTCGTCAGTGATGTATTTTACCAGGAAAGCCTGCTCGATGAAGTGGTCAATAACCTCAATCGCCTGCAGACCGTCGCTATTGTGGTAAGTATATTCTTCGTTTTAGTCGCCATGAGTCTGATTTATAATACGATTCGCCTGGCGCTTTACGCCAATCGTTTTCTCATTAAAAACATGGAATTGGTAGGTGCCTCCTGGGGCTTTATCAGCCGACCCTACCTGGGGCGTGCCCTGCTGCATGGCTTGATAAGCGGGCTCATTACCTGTACTGCCCTGGCCCTGGTGCTTTCCTGGATAAAAATTCAGGTTCCGGAACTTGAGCTGGCAACCAGCCCCCAACAACTGTTGATACTGGGAGGAGGACTGCTAATCCTGGGAGCGCTGATTTACCTGATAAGCACTTACTTTGTCGTTAATAAATACCTGAATATGCGGGTGGACGATCTGTATTAACCGGAGAGTGAAGAAAAACAGGACCCAGTCCGCAGTTGGCAGTTGGCAGTTGGCAGTACCCAAAACCAGTTGACCGGCCCGCCTCCGGCGAGCCAGTAACTGACTCATCAGGAGAATTCCCGGAAGAATTCCATACTGCAAAGGTTTAAAAATGTAAATTTGCCCCGCAAGTATTTCCCAATCCCGTTGTTTGCTTAAATCTGCGATGGCAAACCGCTGAATCTGGTGACAATGCTGCAATAAACTTTTTTGTCCGTATAGTTCAACCTGTAATGCAATAACATCCATGAGTAAAAATAAACCGGTTAAGAAAAAAGTAGTCGTTACAACTACCGAAACCACTGCCCCTGTAAAGGCCCGGACTACGGCAAAAAGCCCCCGGAAACCTGCAACTGACGCACAACCCTCGGAGTTGATTTTCCACAGGGGAAACTATATGTTGATAGCTGGCGCAGCGGGTTTAGTCATTCTGGGTACCGCCCTGATGGCCGGTGGCCACATGCCAGACCCTAACACCTGGGACGATAACCTGATCTACAGCCCACTACGCATCACGGTAGCTCCCCTGCTGATGATAGCCGGCCTGGTCCTTGGAGTAGTTGCTATCTTCCGCAAGTAATTCTTACCTCAACTTTCATGGAAGCATTATTGCGGGCGCTTATCCTGGGAGTTATCCAGGGCCTGACCGAGTTCTTACCCGTCAGTAGTAGTGGCCACCTCGAATTAGCCAAATATTTCCTCGGCGATACCAGCGTAGGTGAGGAAAGCCTTTTAATGACTGTCACCTTGCATGCCGCCACGGCATTGGCAACCCTGGTCGTTTTTCGCCGGGATATCTGGCAGATCCTGCAGGGCTTGTTTCAGGGCAAATGGAATGAGGAAAGCCAATTTGCCGTAAAGATTATTATCTCCATGATCCCCGCAGCGCTGGTCGGGTTGTTTTATGAGGATGCTATTGATGCCCTCTTTAACCAACGTATCGGCCTGGTGTGTGCAATGCTGGTAGTAACTGGTTTATTGCTGCTCCTGGCCGACCGGGCTAAGCACAACGACCATCCCGTTCGTTTCCAGGATGCCCTATGGATCGGCATTGCGCAGGCCATTGCCATTATGCCCGGCATTTCCCGCTCCGGAGCTACCGTATCTACCGCGGTACTCCTGGGAATTGACCGGCAAAAAGCCGCTCGCTTTAGCTTTCTGATGGTAGTCCCTCTGATCCTGGGCAAAATGTCCAAGGATATTCTCGATGGCGAATTGCAGGGTGACAGCGTTTCGCTTCTCCCCCTGATCATTGGGTTCGCAGGGGCATTTGTGGTGGGCATTGCTGCCTGCCTGTGGATGGTGCAGCTCGTCAAACATAGCAAATTGCGCTATTTTTCGCTATATTGCTTTTTGGTTGCCCTGGTGGCATATTTGATTTATACCCAACAAGGGGCACTAGTTTCGCACTAGATTAACAAAAGTGGAAAACGTTATGCATACTGAGGAGAGCCAGCCTCCGAGTTACAACTTTCAGGATGGCGCACTACTGTTAGTCAATAAACCCAAGAGTTGGACTTCATTCGATGTTGTCAATAAGCTCAGGAGTAAACTCAAGTACCATTTAGGGTTAAAAAAAATAAAAGTTGGCCATGCAGGAACGCTTGATCCTATGGCTACCGGCTTATTGTTAATTTGTACCGGCCGATTCACCAAAAAATTAGGCGAATTCCAGGACCTGGGCAAGGTCTACACGGGGACCTTTCTCCTCGGCGCAACCACCCCCTCCTTTGATGCGGAAACCGAAGTAGACGGCCGTTACCCCTACGACCATATCACACCTGAAGACTTAGACCGCGTCCGGGAGGAATTCACCGGAGAACTGGATCAGGTTCCTCCGATATTTTCCGCGATTAAAGTAGATGGACAGCCGCTGTACAAAAAAGCCCGGCGAGGGGAAATGGTCAAAATCGACCCTCGGCGCGTACATATCTATTCGCTGGAATTTACCCGCATTGCCTTGCCGGAAGTCGATTTCCGCGTGCATTGCAGTAAGGGAACCTACATCCGGTCGCTGGTCCATGATATGGGCAAAGCCCTGGAAAGTGGTGCCTATCTCACCGCCTTATGCCGCACCAAAATTGGTGACCACGACCTGCAGCAAGCCTGGGAACTTGAACAGTTGGTTGAGCATATTGAAGCGGTTAGCGCTCCCCAGCAGATTCCGGAAGGGTAACCTCCAGGGACCGAATGGGGGTTCCATCACTCCAAACGCCCAACGACTGTATCCAGGTGGTATCTACCATTGAATCAATTGCTGCAGGGTTATGTTGCAGCTGCGCCAACAGCGCATCTCCCAGCTTCCAATACCCAAAATAGTCCACTGCATCTGTTTTTGCATTGACTAATCCCCTTTGGACGGTCCCATTGCGCAAACCGCTGTCAAAAGCTTCATCCAGGCTGTAGCATTCATTGTGCTGAGCCGAGATTACCGGCGCACCATAAGGATCCGCAAACTGACGGATAAATACCCGCTGATGGGTCTGCACTGCCGTTTCAAAAATACGGTATTGAAAATCCTCGGTCACTACCCTGTCTTCCGTACTGGAAACGATAACCAGCTGCAGATCAGCAGGCAGCCCTTCGTAGCTATCCAATCGGGTAGCCGTTAAGGGGCCCGTACCCGGAGCACACAACAACAGCGCCTTGGGTTGGGGGAGTTGGTAATCGGCATAATGAACCCCCAGGAAAGCAGAAATAGCCCCTCCGTAAGAATGCCCGATAAATAACATCTGGGACGTATCAGGTCTTACACGTCCCGGTCCGTACATCAGGGTATCCAAACCCTGGCGAATTCCCGTGGCGACATTTTCAGCGAATTTTCCCGCTCCCGGCACCAGCAGGTTTTGCTGATAGCGGGGAAAGATGACAACCGCACCCCGGCGAACCAGGTGGCGGATCCAGCCCCCATAAACCATGGGGTTGATGGCTCCGTAACCGTGCGTAAACACAACAACCGGCGCTGAATCCGGTCGGGGTGATGCCGGTTCAAACAACCAGAAGCCATCCTGTTCTTCGGCATAGGAAGTCCACCGTACACTGTCATGGACATAGGCCATTCCCCCAAAACCATCCAATGGCTGCCCGGGAGGGGAAGCCGGATCCGTCGGGATAACCATAGAAGAAGCGCCGGCAGGGATAATAAGCCACCAGGCGGAAAGTAAATATATAGGCCAAAGGAGTAACATAACCCGGGAAATTTGCGGAAATACTTGATTTTTGTCTTTATCAGCCCGTTTAATTAAGGCGTTAGCATGTATATCTGGCTTAACAAAGACAGGTCTCCACAAGTTTAGCCAGCGGAGGTTTCTTTATCACAAAATCCAAAAAGGTTCCCCCCTGGCGTAAATTCCTTCAATGGAAAAATGGTTCTTTGACAAATTCCGTGTTTTGAGTCAATCAAACATGAGTCCTCCCAAATTCTTATTTAGTTATAGGCTATAGGCAGGGTTTGGCAGGCTGGTTTAGAGCCGCCACTCACTCCGCTCGTGGCTAGTTTAGAGTCGCACCTGCGGTGCTGGTTTAGAGCCGTGCCTACGGCACTAGTTTAGAAAGTTGGTTTAGAGCGTTGAAATGGTTTAGAGGACGTTGTGTAAACTTTAAAACTTTCTAGACCCTCTAAACTAAGCCCGTAGGGCTGGCTCTAAACCAGTAGGGAGCGCAGCGAACTACGGCTCTAAACCAGTGAGCGCAGCGAACGGCTCTAAACCAGCAAGCGAAGCGCAGCGGCTCTAAACCAGAAACCCAGGTTGTCCAAAATTCGGGATGACATATATCAGTTCGACCACGGAAATTGTCAAAGAAGGGGAAAAATAAACGTACTTTTACGGCAATTATTCAGGAACCAACCATTGGTATGACAAATAAAGTCCCGGGGACTAGAGTTGGCGTGATTGGTGCCGGCACTTTTGGTACCGCCATTTCCAATTTACTGGCACATAATGTTGATGTACTGCTTTTTTCCCGGAAGCCGGAGGTAGTAGATTCCATTAATCGCGACCATCGCAATCTGGATATTACCTTATCGCCACGGATCACGGCCACCAATGACTTGCGGGAGATTGCAGAGCAATGCTACCTGATCTTTCCGGTAGTTCCCTCTGATGGCTTTCGCACGATGATGCGCCAATTGGGTCCTCATCTGCTACCCTACCATATTCTGATTCACGGTACGAAAGGGTTTGATGTAGAATTAGCCGACGATGAAATTCACGCTGGCCTGCTGCGTCCCGAACACGTACACACAATGAGTCAGGTAATCTGCCAGGAGAGCGTAGTGCGCCGGGTAGGTTGTCTGTCGGGGCCAAACCTGGCGTCCGAAATTTTGGAAGGGCAACCCACGGCAACGGTCATTGGCTCGGCTTTTGACGAGGTCATCCAATCGGGTAAAACCACGTTGAGCAGCGATCAGTTCCACGTATTTGGCACCCATGACATTCTGGGAGCCGAATTTGCGGGAGTGCTCAAAAACGTCATCGCCATTGGCTCCGGGATTCTCCGGGGGAAAGGCCTGGGTAAAAACATCCAGGCCATGCTTATCACCCGGGGACTGGTGGAGATGGTCACCTTTGGCAAAGCCTTCGGGGCCAGTAGCAGAGCCTTTTTTGGCACAGCCGGCATTGGCGACCTGGTCGCTACCGCCACCTCAAGCAGCAGCCGGAACTTTACGTTTGGCTATCGCCTGGGACAGGGTGAAACCTTTGAACAAATCCAGGCCTCCATGCCGGAGCTCGCCGAGGGTGTCCGCACGCTGAATATTACCCGCCATTTAGCAAATTATTATAAATTGCGCATGCCGATAACCCAAATGCTCTATCGTGTCGTTTTTGAAGGATTTGACATGGATAAAGCATTACGTTATTTAATCACCTATCCTTACGACGTAGATGTCGATTTCTTATAAGCCCACATTAAGTCATTAGCATGAACCCGAAATTCAAGGTCATCCTGCCGCACATCAGTGCTGTTATTATTTTCCTGCTTTGCAGCATTGCTTATTTCTCGCCTCAACTGCAAGGAAAGGTCATGTTCCAGCCGGACCTGGTGCAATACCAGGGAATGGCACACGAACTCATTACCTACCAAAAAGAAACCGGCCACCAGATTCTGTGGACCAATTCGATGTTCAGTGGTATGCCCACCTACCAGATCAGTGCGGTTCGCGATGGTAACCTGCTGCGCTATCTGGATAATGCCCTGCAACTAGGTATTGACCGGCCGATCGGACGCTTTCTGGCGGCGATGCTGAGCTTTTACCTGCTCCTCGTCTTGCTGGGCGTGAATAGCTGGATTGCCATCATTGGGGGTATAGCGTTTGGACTCACCACCAATAACCTCATTCTGATGGAGGCCGGGCACTCCTCCAAAGTCGGTGCCCTGAGTTATATGCCCCTCATCGTAGCCGGAATCCTCCTGGCCTTCCGGGAAAAATACCTGCTGGGAGGTGCCGTCCTCGCGGCCGGGTTGGGCCTCAACCTCTACGCCAATCACCCGCAGATGACGTATTATCTGCTGCTCAGCATCCTGATTTTTGGGCTGATCCGTCTGATCTATGACATTCGTGAAAAGCAATTGGCCTCCTTTTTCAAAGCCATGGGAGCGCTGGTCGCCGGCGCATTACTTGCCGTTGCCGCCAATGCCTCCTCGTTATTAACGACGCTGGAATATACCCAGGACACGATGCGGGGTAAACCCATTCTGGAAGCAGCCAATTCCACCGAAGCTGCAACGAATAGCAGCACCCAGGATGGCCTGGCCTGGACCTACGCCATGCAGTGGAGCAATGCGCAAAGAGACTTACTGGCTACCTTTATCCCTGGTGCAGTGGGCGGAAGTTCGCAGGAAAAGCTGCCGAAAAATTCCCAGGTAGTCAGCAACCTGGCGGCTAAAGGGATGAACCTCCCCGCCGACATTAAACTGCCCTATTACTGGGGTGGACTAACCTCTACGAGTGGCCCCGCCTATCTGGGTGCTATTGCCATTTTCCTGTTTATTTTAGGGCTTCTTTTGGTCAAAGGTCCCGAAAAATGGTGGTTAGCCGCCAGTGTCGTTTTCACCATGGCCTTGTCGCTGGGTAGTCATTTAGAGTGGTTTAACCGCTTCTTTTTTGACTCGGTGCCCCTCTACAATAAATTCCGTGCCCCGAGTTCCATTCTGGGCGTTACGGCCTTTTTGTTACCGATTCTCAGCTTTCTGGCACTCGACCGCTTCCTCAACGCTGAGCGTACCCGCAAAGAAACCCTGCGCGCCCTGCAAATTGCCGGCGGTGTTGCGGGCGGGTTTGCCTTACTGATGTGGCTACTGGGTCCCGGACTCTTTACCTTTGCCGGCGGTAGCGATGCCTCCTTACAGCAGTCAGGCTTTGACATCGGTACCGTCATTGCCGACCGGAAAAGTATGTTACAGGGCGATGCACTGCGCAGCTTTTTCCTGATTGCCCTGGCTGCTGGGTTGCTCTGGGCTTTTGCAACCCAGAAACTAGGAAAAACGGCCGTGATAGCAGGCGTCGGTGTGTTGGTTCTCTTCGATGTGTGGAGCGTAGGCCGTCGCTATTTCGATCAGGGTGTATTTATTACCCAGCAGCAGTACCAGGCAAACTTTGCCGCGCGGCCGGTGGATCAGCAGATTTTGCAGGATCCCGACCCCTATTACCGCGTACATGATATTACTTCCGATCCCTTTAGGTCTGCTATGGCTTCTTACCACCACAAAACAGTCGGTGGCTACCACGCTGCCAAACTGCAACGCTACGACGACCTGATTTCCCGTCATCTGGCAAAAGGTAATCAGGCGGTGTTTAATATGCTAAACACCAAGTATTTTATCGTGCAAGGCGCCAATAACACCCCTACTGTGCAACTTAATCCTGGTGCAGCTGGAAATGCCTGGTTTGTCAGCAATATTCAACTGGTGGCAACCGCCAATGCGGAGATCGATTCGCTGGAGAACTTTGACCCAGCCGCCAAAGCCTTTGTGCACGAGGAATTCCAACCCTACTTGCAGGGATTAACCCCAACGGGTGCCGGAGACATTAAACTGACCTCCTACAAACCGGAGGAATTAGTCTACCAGTCCAATAGTGATAGCGAGCAACTGGCTGTATTCTCGGAAGTCTGGTATGGCCCCAACAAAGGCTGGCAAGCCTTCATTGATGGCAAGCCAGTGGATCATATTCGCGCCAATTTTGTGCTGCGGGCTTTGCGTGTTCCCGCCGGGCAGCACGAAATCGTATTCCGGTTTACGCCGGCGGTATATACCCAGGGGAAAACCATTTCACTGATTGCCTCAAGCATCCTTTTGCTGGCTTTGCTGGGCATTTTCATCCCACAGGCCCTGCATTTTTGGCGGACGCCGGCTCCCGTGGAGGCACCGCCGCCGCCAGCACCAAAGGCCGCCGCTCCAAAAACCGCAGTTCGCAAAAAGAAAAAATAGGCGCAACGCTAGCAAGCTTTGCTTCGCCGATAGTTGGCATGGGACGAAGAGTACTGATTATTACCTATTACTGGCCTCCTTCCGGAGGCATAGCGGTGCTGCGCTGGTTAAAAATGGCCCGGCACCTCAAGCAAGCGGGCTGGGAACCGGTTATCTATACGGTAGCGAATGGCGACTACCCCTCTCTCGATGCCGGTCTGGCCGCTCAGGTTCCCGCCGACATGGAAGTAATCCGGCAGCCCATCTGGGAGCCTTATTCCTGGTACCGGCGCTTTCTCGGCCTCCGCAAGGATACGAAGATCCAAACGGGGATGCTTAGCGAAGGTAAAAAATCCTCGTTCAAGGAATATATCGCCCGCTGGGTGCGCGGTAACCTGTTTATCCCGGATGCGCGCTGCTTTTGGATTCGCCCTTCCGTCAGGTATTTGCGCGACTATTTACAGCAGCATCCCGTGGATGCCATTGTCAGCAATGGGCCACCTCACTCGGTGCATTTGATTGCCCTCGGCATCAAACATTCCCTGGGGGTACCCTGGGTCGCCGATTTTCGCGATCCCTGGACCAATATCGACTTCTATCACAAACTGGAGCTTACCCGCTGGGGCGATGCCCGCCACCGCCGGCTGGAACAGCAAATCATGCGGCATGCCGATTTGGTGACCACCGTGAGCTGGACCTGGGCCGACGAATTCCGGCAGCTGGGGGCCAAGCGGGTGGAAGTGGTCAACAATGCTTTCGATGAGGAGGATTTTCCTGCATCAGGAGCCACTGAGCTGCACCCGGGCTTCACGCTAACGCATACCGGATCCCTGAATAGTGACCGCAACCCCCAGATTCTCTGGCGGGTGCTGCGTGACCTGGCCCAGGCTGATCCTCAATTCCGGCAGGATTTGCAACTGCGCTTCATTGGTGCCACCGACCTGTCTATCCGGCAGGCTGTTACCAGCCACGGCTTGGAAGGTAACGTCACGTATATCAACCAGCTGTCGCACCAGGAAGCCCTGCAGGCCTTACTTGAATCACCGCTGTTGCTCTTACCCCTCAACGACACGCCCAATGTCCAGGGAATTATCCCGGGGAAGGTATATGAATACCTCGCCAGCGGCCGGCCAATGCTGGCCATCGGGCCCCCTACCGGAGATACCGCCCGCATCATCCGGGAAACAGGCGCGGGTGACATCTACGCCTTTGCTGACGAAACCGGGCTTCGCCAGGGAATACTCCGCTGGTATCAGCGTTATCAGGAAGGAACACTTGCCGGCGCCCCCGGGGAAAACATCACGGCCTATTCGCGGCGGAAACAAGCCGAAAAAATGGCCCAATTGATTAGCCAACTGTTAACGACAACCACGACATGAAACAATACGAAAGCGCGGTGATGATGGGACTGGGGTATATCGGTCTGCCCACCGCAGCGCTGATGGCCAAAAAGAAAATCAAGGTCCTGGGCGTCGATATAAACCCCGCTGTTGTCGAAACCGTCAACCGGGGGGAAATTCATATCGTGGAGCCCGAGCTGGACGGCCTGGTGCACCACGTCATTGAAAAAGGCTATCTGCGGGCCAGCACCCAGCCGGCCGCAGCTGACGTTTTTCTCATTGCCGTACCCACCCCTTTTCAAGAAAATCACGTACCCGACCTGCGCTTTGTGGAAGCAGCCACCCGGATGGTCATCCCGCTGCTTCAGCCGGGTAACCTGTTCATTATTGAATCCACCAGTCCGGTAGGAACCACCGAGAAAATGGCAGCCCTTGTCTATCAGGAGCGACCTGAGCTGCAAGGCCATTTGTATGTTGCCTACTGCCCGGAACGGGTATTGCCCGGCAATGTCATCTATGAACTGGAACACAACGACCGGGTTATTGGAGGTATTGATGAGGCTTCGGCCCAACAGGCGTTGGCCTTTTATCGCCAGTTTGTCAAAGCGGAACTCCACCCTACCAATGCCCGCACGGCGGAAATGTGTAAGCTCGTGGAAAATGCCTTCCGCGATACCAATATTGCCTTTGCCAATGAGCTATCGATGATTTGCGATCGGGCGGGAATTAATGTCTGGGAGCTGATCCGGTTGGCCAACCGCCATCCGCGCGTCAATATTCTGCGGCCCGGCGCCGGCGTTGGCGGCCATTGCATTGCCGTGGATCCCTGGTTTATCGTAGCCGATTTTCCGGAGGAAGCCCAAATCATTCGCAAGGCCCGCGAAATTAACACCTACAAAACCGAGTGGGCAATCGAAAAAGTCAGCAATGCCATTTTGCGGCTCCACCAAACCCTGCAACGCCGCGCACGGGTAGCCATTATGGGACTAGCCTTCAAGCCCGATATTGATGATTTGCGGGAATCACCGGCGTTATACATCGCCCAGCGCTTACTGGCCGCCGGGGAAGCCGACTTCCTGGTGGCAGAACCCCATGTACAACAATTAGCAGGATTTACGCTTGTTCCTTACCCGGAAGCATACGCACAGGCCGATTTGGTCGTTTTCCTCGTAGCCCACAAACAGTTCCGCTTATTGCCCGCCCAGCCGGACAAGCAGGTACTTGATTTTTGTGGCGTTCGCGATACCCAATAGACATGAAAAAGATTTTAACTGTTTTCGGTACCCGACCTGAGGCCATCAAGATGGCCCCGCTGGTGCGGGCCTTTGCGGCAGCTCCTGCTGATTTCACCTCGCGCATCTGTGTCACAGCACAACACCGCGAGATGCTCGATCAGGTGCTGGAGGTTTTTGATATTACGCCGGATTATGATCTGGACATCATGAAGGACCGGCAAGACTTATATGACATTACTGCAAAAGTACTGGTAGGCATGCGGGAGGTCCTGAATGATTTCCAGCCCGACCTGGTGCTCGTTCATGGGGATACCACCACTACCCTGGCCACCTCACTGGCGGCTTTCTACCAGCGGATACCGGTCGGCCATGTCGAAGCAGGGTTACGTACCTGGGACAAATACGCGCCCTGGCCCGAAGAGATCAACCGCCAGGTAACCAGCCGGATTGCCACCTACCACTTTGCCCCAACACCCCAGGCCCGGGAAAACCTGATTCACGAACAGGTACCCCAGGGCGACATCTGGGTGACCGGCAATACCGTTATTGATGCCCTGCATCTGGCATTGGAAAAAATTGAACGATCAGCAGCCCTGAAAACGGCTCTTCAACAGGAGTTGGCAGCTGCCATTCAGGCGCCCGCTTTCCAGCTCGGACAAAGTACCTTTGTCCTGATTACCGGTCATCGGCGTGAGAATTTTGGCGATGGGTTTGACCAGATTTGCCAGGCTATCCGCGAACTGGCCATGGCCTACCCGGAAGTGCACTTTGTATACCCCGTCCATCTCAATCCGCAGGTTCAGGGCCCCGTTCATGAGTGGCTGGGCGGCATTGCCAACATCCACCTGTGTGCGCCACTGAGTTATCTGCCGTTCATTTACCTGATGAGTCAGGCCTACATCGTATTGACCGATAGTGGTGGTATCCAGGAAGAAGCTCCCAGTCTGGGCAAACCCGTGCTGGTGATGCGCGATACCACCGAACGCCCGGAGGCCGTCACCGCAGGTACGGTTCGGCTGGTGGGAGCTAACCAGGAACGCATCGTAGCCGAGGTTAGCCGTTTACTGGACGACCCGGCGCACCACCAACGGATGTCGGCCGCCCAGAATCCCTATGGCGACGGGCTGGCAGCGGGGCGTATTCTGGAGGTGTTGCGGGGAAGGTGATGAGGTTTATACCGCTTCGCCAGGTTTATGCCACTCACTGCGTTCGTTCGGTTTATACCGCTTCGCTCAGTTTATGACCGTTCGCTATCGCTCACTTGGTTTATGGGGTTTATTAGGTTTATTAGGTTTATGGGGTTTAGAGAGTTTTGCCAGGTAGCCTGTCGGCTGATTTTAGGAATCAACCCATCGACCCAACACGCTAAAACGCCAGTTTCACGCTTTAGCGCATGGCCTTTTGCAAAACGCTCCAGAGGTAATCCAAATGTCTTTCAAGGGTGTAATGATCGCGGATGCGCTGATGTGCGGCGCGCCCCATTTGGGCGGCACGATCGGGATCCTGGGCCAGTGCGATCATGTGCTGGGCCATACCGTTGACATCGCCTTCGTCGACCAGCAGGCCGGTTTCTCCTTCCACTACAACATCCTTGATGCCCGCATGGCGCGTGGCAATAATGGGCAGGCCCGATTGCATAGCCTCAAGGATGGCAACAGGTGTACCTTCCGAATCCCCATCTGCTGCGCGAACGGAATGTTGGACAAACGCGCGGGCCTGGTGATGAAGGCGGCCTATTTCAGCGGGCGACATACTACCGGGGAACGAAACCTGTTCGGCGATGCCTAATTCATTCGCCAGTGCTTTGGAGGATTCCCACAGGGGCCCATCGGCGACCATGGTCAAGCGGGCTTCGGGTACTGCACGTACCACTTGTGCGAAAGCCTGCAACACCAAATGGGGTGCTTTTTTTCCCGTAAAGCGCCCAACACTTAAAAACAGGGGCGGCCCTTCGCTCAGGGGAGCAAACTGAAAATGTGTGAAATTGGGGCCATAAGGGTTCAGTAAAACCTTTTCGGGCGGAGCTCCCAGGCCGATGAGCTGCTGCCGCATGTCCTCCGAAACAGCAATGATTGCTGCCGCCGCCTTAAACATCCGCTGATAGGGTACCCGGAATCGCTCCAGCGTAGCATACCGATAAGCATCCAAGCCATGAAAATGGACGACCAGGGGTACGCCTGCCCGTTGGCATACATCGGTGATAACCGCCCCAACGGGGCCGTACTCCGCCAGGACAACCCGCGCGCCCGATTGCTGCAACAGTCGGGTCATAGCTCGTTTGCGCAAGACAAAACCCCACCCGTTTTCGCCCGTAATCCGGTCAAATGCCGTTTCGGCATAGATCCAGGGCTTCCAGGCAGAAAATAACGGGCGCTGGTTGGGTCCATAGATCGGGTGATACCCTAGTTTGGGTGCGCTGTGGAATAACAGCACTTCGGCCGGCAAGCGTTCCATATGCTGCTGGATGAATGTTTCAGAATACGATGGCAGCGTGGCGGTAACTAAGGCAATTTTATCCATGATAACGGGCTCGGTTGTAGATTGGAGAGCTTAGAGCGGCAAGATAAGGATTCTGTCGTTTTTCCGGAACGGGCGGCAGGACCAATCCCTGTTGCGTTACCTGCTGGAAAAAACCGTATCCAGGTGTAGTGCCTAACCCATAATTCCAGCTTCTTTTTCTACCTTCATCCGCAAAAATTTGGCATGCAGCATACCGACCAGTGGAAGCCTTACAAAATCCGGTGGATACCCGCCAAGGAAACCTGGACCGTTGACCGGAAAACCACCAGCCCGGGAAGCTGGTACCTGATGTCTCTTTTAGCGAAGCCCTATAGCACCTTGATTCGGTCGCATGCCCAAGGGCGCCTGCTTGACCTCGGTTGCGGCCCGGTTCCCTACTGGCCCATTTATCGCGAGCTGGTTACGGAGAATTATTGTGTCGACTGGTCGGACTCCCTCCATGAAAATGTACACCTCGATCTGGCTGTCGATTTAAATCAGGCTATTCCGCTTCCCGATCAATCGTTTGACACTATTTTATGTACCGATGTACTGGAGCATATTCACCAACCCCAGCAACTTATGGAGGAAATGGCCCGCCTGCTCAAACCCGGCGGCAAAGCCCTGATCACCACTCCCTTTCTGTATCGTGTCCATGAAGAACCCCACGACTATTTCCGGTATACGGAATTTGCTTTTCAGGCAATGACCCGCCGTGCAGGCCTGGAGATCGTACACCTGGTTCCCTACGGCGGCTATCCTGATGCCTTGCTGGATTTGCTCTTCAAAGGATTACAAAACCACCGCCGACTCCTGGGGGTTTTGGTTCCAATGGCCCAGTGGTTGGGGCGCAGCCGCTTTTTCCAGCGCCTGCGGCAGCGGACCGCCCGTAAATATCCCCTGGGCTATTGCCTGGCGGCCCAAAAGCCCCATTGAGGCCGCTGGTGGTCTGTCAACCAAGAAATTAAAGGTCACTATTGCGTTTCTCACCAGTGCTCATGTTGGAAATGGGAAACTTGTCCTGACTGCATCGGGGTGAGAAATGGGAAATGGGAAATGAGAAATGGGAAATGGGAAATGGGAAATGGGAAATCAGACAGCGTGACCTGGACTTCAGCTTCCCTTAGTAACCAATCGTAGTTATACTCAGGATTATCAAGCCGAAGGGCAGGGGCCACCGCTCACCGCTCACTACTCACTGATTCCCAAATTCGGGAGCGGTCAGAAACACCATCGCTAACCCTTTGCTTCTCACTTGACCGAACACCAGTGAACTTTTACCCCCTGAAAAAAACCATTTACCGGATAAACTGTAATTTGCCGGCCTATTTGTACACGAGCACCGTCTATGGGGATTATTAAACGTCAGGGTCTGGTTTCGAGTCTCTTCATGTATTTCGGCGTAGTGTTGGGATTCATTAACGGAACCCTGCTCTTTCCCAAAATTCTGGGCCCGAGTATTTATGGTTTTACCCAAACCCTGGCCTTTACGGTAGGATTATTTGCCGTGTTCAGCATGCTGGGCCTTCAGAATACTACCGTCCGCTACTTTGCCTATTTCCGGGGTAGTGCCCGCATGGAAAACGGTTTTTTCAGTTTTTTACTCGCCCTTACGCTGGCCATGACAACCGTGGTTGGCGGGAGTATCTTCCTGCTCAAACCCCTCATTCTGGGGGCCATTCAGGACCCTGTCAGCCGGGATCTGGCCCGGGAGTATTACTACCTGCTGTTTTTTTACCTCGTGGCCAGTAACCTGTTCAGCGTATTGAATGGCTATACCGTGGCCCTGGGGCGGCCGCGGGTCGGGGTTTTTCTCACCCAGGTAGGTACAAGGCTGCTCACTACCCTGCTGATCCTCGCCTATTATTTCGACTGGATTGACCTGAAGCTTTTTCTCGATTTATTCGGCATCAAAAACCTGGTGAACGTGCTGGTGCTGGTTGTTTACCTGGAATACCTGGGGGTACTGCGCTACGGTTCCCTGCGGGATATCCTGCGCCACCCGGAGTTGCGGCCGATGCTGTATTTCAGTCTGTTCGCGATGTTTTCGCTGATCAGTAACGAGCTGATTGGTCATATTGACACCCTGATGGTTTCCTCGCTGCTTAGCTTTTCTGATGCCGGAATCTACACGGTGTACTATTATTTTGCCCAAATCATCCAGATGCCCTTCCTGGCGATTGGCTTATCCATTTCAGCGATCATTGCCGATGCCTGGAAACGCCAGGACCTGAAAAAGATTCAGGAAACCTACCAGCAAACGACGGTGGTGATGTATATCCTCGGGGTAGTCGCCTTTGTCGGGATCATTGTCAACCTCGACAATGCAGTGGCCATCCTGGGTCCGGAATACGCCCGGGGCACTCCGGTGGCGGTGCTGCTGGGGTTAGGTCAGCTGATCAATGTTATCAATGGGCATAATCAAATGATCATCATCCATTCGCCTCGCTACCGGTTTGATCTGCTGGGTAAACTCGTTACTACCCTACTGACTATCGCCACTAATTTTTATTTCATCCGCTATCTGGGCATGGTAGGTGCAGCCCTGGCCACCGCGTTAACCTACCTGTTGATCAATGCCCTGTACCAGGGTTTTGTCTACCGGCACTGGCGATTATTTCCCTTCAGCAAGGCACTGATCTGGGCTACGCTGGCAGGCGTACTCGCCCTGATTCCGGCACTTATTCTGCCCCGCTTTGCCAATCCGTTTGTGGATGCAGCAGTGCGTTCGCTGCTGGTGCTGGGCATTTACGGAGGGGCCGTTTTAGCCCTGCGGGTATCGCCCGATGCCAATCAGCTGGCTGGCCAAATCTACCAGCGAATTACGCGTTTCCTGGGTAAATAATACCATTCCCAAAGTAGAAAGGTCCATCACACAAAACACTTAATCTTTTTTTGAATATCTGCATTTGCTGTGATAAATTTGGCGTCAAATTCATTTACCCATGAACCTGAGCCTTTTACTGAGTTTCCTGTTGATGCCTTTCCAACACACGTCCTCCGTTGCTGATGCAGCCTGTGCTTGCCAAATTTATATCCCCAATGCCTTCTCACCGAATGGCGATGGCCGCAACGATGGGTTTCGTCCTTTCCCTGGCGTAGAATGCACCTTTAGCAGCTACGACCTGAAGGTATTTGACCGTTGGGGAGCCCTCGTATTTGCCGCCAACAACATCGACCAGGAGTGGGATGGTGAATACAAAGGTGAGCCGGCCCCCGCCAGTGTGTACCTCTATGTGTTGACGTACACGCTGGAAGGCGAAGGCCGGCCCATTCGTCAGGTAGAAACCGGGGATTTGGCGCTGCTTCGCTAGGCTGCAATGCCCTCCGCTAGTGAGTCAATTTTCAAATAAAATACCCTGCTGTTTCTAGGTACTGGCTCCGACTGCGTCGGAGTAAATTTCTAGGTACTGGTTTTTTACCCGCCGAAGCTAAGCGAAGGCGGGCTCACCCGCCGGAGGCGGGTAAATTTCTGATTTCCCTTCAGCAGCCCGCACGCACCCCTCAATCCCCTAAAGGGGAGGGGCCTCCCGCGATCTAAGCTCCACCCCCTGGCCCCCTCCGCTAAAGGAGGGGGAAAAGCTTGCTGATTTCTGACCCGCCAGAGGCGGGTGAATTTCTAACCCGCCGGAGGCGGACAAGTTTCTGATTTCTCTACTACAGTTTCAGGCTGGTCAGCTCCATGCGGCTATCGAGGTTGCCTTTTTTGTCGTAGTTCTCGCTGCGGACGGTTCCCAGGTCGCGGGCAATCCAATTGACTGTTTTCACCTGTTTCTTAACAATGGACATCTGGGTATCCATGTAATAGGAAACCCGAAAACAATCAAAGGTGCCGGCCGGAGTGGTTATTTTTTCTTTCGCCTCCACCTGATACTCGGAAATATCCATTTTCAGGGTCATCCGGATAGGGCCATCAGTGTTAAACTGAATTTCGTTTTGGGAATCCGGAAGTTTCTGGCCTACCGTCAGGTTATTGGGAATGGTAAAGCCGTCACCTGTTACCTTCATTTCCGATTCTCCAAACATCTGCGACATATCCGTTGGGATCATTCCGGTGATATCCATATAAAAGGATTCCCCCTCACAGCGTACCTTAAAGGTGCCGGAAGAGGCCGTTTCGCCTTTCTTGTTAGCCAGTTCGGAAGCAATCACCGCTTCTATCCCCTTATCGGTAGGCGTAACGGACTTCACTTCCGACTTAGAACTGGCCTCCACTTTACCTTTGCCATCATAAAAAGTGTATCCCATTACCGACCCTTCCTTCATGTTGTAAAAGGGGCTGCAGGTAGTCGACTGGGCAGTGAGCATTTGGGTAGAAAAACCCAGGCTTAAACAAAATAAAAATGCATACTTCATTTTGGGATGATTTATGGATTGGAGTAATTGTTACTAAACTGGATTCTGTCAGGACATATTGCCAAAGAGACCTGGCTTATCAACGACTTCCCGGGCAGCAGCGAGTCATGGCTTCATTTGCCGTATAAAGATAAGGGTTTTGGAGGATGGTTTGATTGGGAATTACACCTTATCAGGTCCCATGCGTAATATCCTTTTTCTTAACACACCAAAGGCTGTTAAAGCTAAAGCGAGCAATATTGCGAAAAAAGCAACCGGCTGAATGGGGTTATCTGGTACGACAGGTTTTCCATATTTAGCATTCAAAAACAAATAAGTCTGTCGGAAAACGGCGCTATCGCTTTCCGGGATTACTAAATATGGGCTGTTTTCATCAAAAAATTAGGGTTCCGGGAACCTGAACCCATTTAAAAACATATCCTGCGCAGAGGAATAGGGATATTCCTTAGGTCCGTAAAGCAACAGAACGCTGAGAAATTTACCATCGCACCAGGATTTTATGGCGTACACGGTATCATCATCTCCTGCCCAGAAATCGATGACCCCGGTAGCTTTCGGGGCACTTTCCATCGTATGGCCCCAACCATAGCCTGCGGACTCCAGGATGGAAAACTGGTTTTGCAGGAAGTCCAGATAGCTTTCCATGAGCAACTCCTTGTCTTCGACCGTTTCGAGTTCTAAAGAGGTGCCGGGGATGAACTTTACCACGATTGCGGCAAAAAAGAATTCCCCATAGGGGACTTCGCACGTATAAACCTCGGAAGAGTCCTGGCTCAGCGATAGCTCGAACCGACCGGGTTCTCCCGGTAAATAAAGAGAGCATCCGGTATTCGCAACCGGGTATTTGGCAAAGCGGGGCACCGATTCCGATTGGCCAAAGGCAGTGAGGGAAATCAGCAGCGAGAACAGGATTACGGGAATGCGCTTCATGGTGGTCCGATTATTAAACACAAAATAATCCGTTTCCCGGAATAATTGTTCCGCTATCTTCTGCATACATACACTGGTACAACCTGGTTGGAGGTAACCCTCAGCCTATGCCGAGCGCTCCCCTGCCCTTACTGACCATGCTCAATCCCGCAAAAAGGACGGTCAAGTCGTGGCTATTACCCTGGGAACCTTCTTTCCCGATAATTTTTTCCCTCTTGTTACGATTCGTTGTATTTCTACCTATTTGTTCCAGACAGGCAATTTTCCTGTTTGATTAACAAAGTCTTTTAGCATTTCAACTTGCTCTTTTTCCTGGTCGCCTTTTCCAGTCGTTACGTACCAATAAATATCAAGTGCATCTGTTTTGTCTTTTAACAATTGGTGAGTCCATCCTATTTTTCTTGGGTTTTTATCGAGATGAATTCCATTCACTATTTCGTTAAATAGTCCGCCTGAATTTGAGTAACCGATATAAACCAGATTAATCCTCCCATTCCGCAATTCTAACACTTTAAAAACACCGTCCTTGTCTTTTGGTGCATTGCATGCTTTTTCTAATTCGATGTCTGCTACGAAAAAGAAATGGTCCTTGTCCGAATATTTTTTGGGCTCTTGAAACATTATCTATTTATTGTTTTTGAGTTATATCCCTCACAAAATGATTTAGGAATTTCTAGCTTGCTATCCTTGCCCACGGCTGCGTTGCCAAGCCTACCTTGCCGCCAAGGCTCGCTGCAGCTCAGGCTGCGCCAGCGTTTGGCGCCTTATCTTGAACAACGCTAGCTAAACTATAATTGCCCTAACCATTCCACGCTGGGTATGGATTGGAATAATTTTTACATACTGGATTCTGCCAGGACATATTGCCAAAGAGACCGGGCATCTAAATGACTTCCGGGGCAGCAGCAGGTCATGGCTTCGTTCAGCTTATAAAGATAAGGGTTTTGGGGGAAAAATCAGTGAGCAGTTCGCAGTCGGCAGTGGGCAGTTTGCAGTCGGCGACCCTGGATACTGTGCGCTAAATCCCTGGTAATCGGTAAAAATCTGTGGTGGTGGAGTGAGCCGTGAGCAGTTAGCAGTTGGCAGTTGGCAGCCCCTGGATACCATGTGCTAAATCGGTGCTAATCTGTGTAAATCTGTGGTAAAAAATAAGGCCCCGTCAGTGGGATTGGCCAGCGAAGGAGATTCGTTGGGGGTGCGGTTCGGGGCAACACCAACTTGCCCGCGTCGCTATCGAAACTGGTCTGATGACCAATTCCTTGGGTTATTTTTAATGTATGCAGCTATTCGATAAAAAGAGGCATCATCCCGGATGATATGGTCGTGGTACCGGGGTTGCCAGGCAAAATCAGGGTTGATTAACCGGGCGGCTTGGGTTACCCCGATTTTAAAACCCCGAATGATGGATGCCAAATTTTTGGATTGTGGCCCGAATTTGTTTTTGGTGGGGGATTCCGTAACGGATTCCGTTACGGGTAGAGACGCAAAATTTTGCGTCTCTACGTCACGTCCGTCATCGGGTTTATCAATAACAACAATCCCATGGACATGATTGGGCATGACGATATGTTCACCCAATTTAACAAATGGAAAATGGCTGGGTATTGCCAACCAACAATTATGGGCAATTTCCCCAATTGGCGATAAGGATACGCAGGGTAATGCGTCTTTACCATTAACCACATCGCCAAAAAAACATTCCCGGTTTTGCGTGCAAATGGTCACAAAATAGGCGGCATTCCAACCGTAATCCCAATGTTTCAATCGGGCAGATTCAATGCGAAATTTGTTTCTAAATTTATCCGGCATCGGGCAGCAAATCGTTCAAGGTTTACCTAATCCTTAGGGAGAGGGCTTTTCGGCTTTCAACTTACTCAGCACTGGCGCCTTGCAGGCTTCGCAAGCAATTTTTTCCTTTTTCAGGTCAATGGATAAGGTCCCAGGCAGGAGGATAGTGTATAGGTTTAGTTGTTACTCCCCTAAAATATGCTTATTCCCGGAATCACACAAGCAGTAGAGATGCTTTTGGACCATTTCACAAGCCTGGAGGCGGTGAGCAGTTGGCAGTTGGCAGTTGACAGACCCTGGATACCGTGTGCTAAATCGGTGATATTCGGTGCAAATCTGTGGTGAAGCAGTGAGCAGTGGGCAGTCAGCCGATGGTGTTGAATAGATTGGGGGTCAGTAAAGGGGAGCTTTGCATTGGCTATTGGCTGCAGTATTTTTTTATTTCCTGATGTTCCTTATAATTCTCAGGATTAATAATATTCCTTGCATTGCGAAGTGAAATATTATTTTCTGTGATAACACCCCAGAGAACCTCCCTTAAATCCTGAATACTTTGCTTGGATTTCATCAGGAAATTTCCTTCAAATGCAGTTGAATCCTTTAGGGTTATATTGATTATGTTATCTAATCCATTGGAATTACTATTTCCAAAATCTCCATACCCTGTATAAATGGGTCTTTCGCTATAATCAAAATAAACCATCGAAATAGTCTCCATTTCATCCCATTTAATAGGACGACCATTCCAGGTGATTTTGTCTAATTCAACTTCCAGGGTTCCAACTATTTTTTTGGTCATTTCTTCTCTGGCAAAAAATGCATAAAAACCAACAATTCCAGGAATAATAATACTAATATACAATAGCAATTTAACAAAGGAGTTATCTGGCAATAACTCTTTGTCAAGGCCTAATAACACAACCAATATAATCCCCCAAGACAAGTGTACGATCTTATTATTCAGGGATATTTTAGGCCGACTGATTTCATATATTTCTGTTGTAAACTTCATCTAATCAGTTATAGATCAAAATACTGTAGCGCATTTCCATGCCATGCAAATTGACTTCCTCGTTCAATGCAACTGCATTCAGGCATTATTTCCCCTTGGCTCTTCTTTCAATATAATTTCTCTTCAATCAATTTCCGCAACTCAAGTAAACCAATACTACCCTTTACGGACTGATCTTTATCCAAATGAAAAAAATCAACATAGCGGATTTTAGTTATTGTATTAAACTCTCCAAGAATATGGTCCAAATATAAAAAAGCTAAAGCCTTATATTTTCCTTCATCCTGATTTAGATTACGCACAAATATTTCCAGGTCAACCCTATCCTGATCCGCAAAAATGGGAATGATTTCAATATCACTAGAAGGATATTCGATGCCGTCGAAGTTCAGGTCGATTTCATCATTGGGCTGTCTGAATTTTTTGACGATCCAATTCTCTATTGCGGGTCGGCTCTCGAAGAGTTTTTGCACGGGTTCAATGCCCTTTTCGTCTCCATCAGGGGTGATGATTAAAACATATATACCATCTTGTGTTTTGGTAAGTTCCGGAAATAAGATGGAATTGTATGATTTTAATTGCTTTGTCAGTCGTTTATAAATGGTGTAATCAGAAAAATCAGAATCCATAAATGATTCAATCCTGGCTTTGTTTCTGACAAACCACTTCCAGAAATATGCTTCCTTATTTTTGCTAAAAAGACTGGACATGTATTGCTATTTTGGGGTTGGTTATTGAGAAAAGGCTTCAGCATAGCTCCGCGAATTATTACCCTTCACCTTGGTCCATGGTCTCCCGGTATTGGAAACCATCCGACCAGCTCGAAGCACAACTAACCTGTCCTAAATTAATACTCTATCCGTGATAATCGGTATAAATCTGTGGTAAAAGAGTGAGCGATGGTCACTTAGTGTAGAAAGGTGAGCTCCCTCACCGTCAACAGCAATGCCCCCTATCACATAGACAACCCCACCTCGGCCCGGTACTGCCCATCTACCCAGTCGGCCAGGACGAACATACCGGATTCTTCCGGGTTCGCCGGATCGATCAGGGTGAACAGGGCTTTATGGCGGTCGGGGTCCGCCCATTCCAGGCGGGCCGGCACCGGTTTCCATTCCGTTTCGCCGTAAACGCGCAGATAAAGCACCGGTGTTTCCGCAGGTTCCGGATCCTGACTGGCAAAAGGCACGGGGTCGCCCCAGGTTACCTCATCAAATTCAGGATCGTAGGCGATGTCAGCGTCATCATAGCGGATGTTACCGCTGGGGACAACCACGCCGTGTTCGGCCAGCAGGAGGGCATCCTGCATGCGCAGGGGCGTTGTGTCCAGACCGGTGATGGTGAGTTCTGCGATCGATTGGCCAGCCCGCAGCCGGGCCAGCGCGGTTTCAATGGTGATGTTTCCCTTCGTTGCCATCGGCGCTGTATTTGGTGACAATATAATCCTTGATTTCCTTTTTTTGGGCCTGCCGCGCAGAGATGATCCGAAAAACGGTATTTCGCAGTGTATACACCACCGCGATGATAAACGTACCCAGCACTTTGCCTACGATTAAAAACCGACTTTCACCGTTCCGGGTTCCCCCGGGGTAGCGAATCGCATCGGGATCCGAAAAAACCTCCCTGGCCCGGTCAAAGCCAATGCCGTGTTTTTGTTGGTTGGCGGCATCCTTGCGGGGATCCCAGTCAAATTTGGCCATAAGCGTCCCTTTTTGCAGGTCCCCAAACGCCCCAACCCGCACCACTACCCACACCCGGGGCAGGGTACGCCGGAGACACCAGGCACCTATGAATTGAAACTGTTTGGTTTACCTGACCTAAAAGTGATGGGACAATATTATCTATACCTTATTTCAGGCCCTTTTGGGCTTCCACGTCGTTAAAAAGCCTCGCCGACGCGCTGCGTCGCCTGCGTTTTTTGCCTTGTTGAACCCCAAAATTGCACGGAACAAAGCTTATACATAATAATGCCCCATCACTTACCTGTTGTGGAATAATAACCGCACCAAAATACAAAATAGTTTCATCAAATGCAACATATATACACTAAATGGAACTTTGTCGAACCGAAAATGCGCTTCCCTTTCGCAACCGCCGCAGATTGCGTATTATAGATGGATGCGTAAATACAACCGAATCAAGGTAGTGCTGGCCGAACAGGACCGAACCAGCAGCTGGCTAGCCCAGCAGGTGGGGCGCGACAAATCAACCGTCTCGCGCTGGTGCTCCAATTCGGTGCAACCCACCGTCGAGGTGCTCTTCAAAATAGCGGAAGCCCTGGAGGTCGATGTCCGCGAACTGCTGGTGAGTACAGGGCGGAAACGGGATTGAGATTTGTTTTTGATTGGCTGAACTCAAAACCAGGTTACTCATGAAAAAAATGGCTACTGGTCATCACAGGACACAGTTATATGAAGACTCTCCCTGGCTGGCCTGGATTTATGGTGTTGGGTTTGATGGGAAATGAGGTGATGTTACAGCCTGGGCTGGTATTGGATAAAGCTGAGGATTGATAGCATCCGAAACAAGCCAAGCCTGCTAGACCAAGCGTTGCCTATTACATTTAAAGATATGGAATACCTATCTCCTTCAGATATTCGTAGGTAGGATCATAATATTCGGCTTTTCTTGTGTGGTCATCAGGATTCCCTTCCGGAACGACAATGACCATTCCTTGTCTTGCCCTTGTAAGCAAAACCCGGTAAGCATTGATTAGGTATTTTTTCCGCTCAAGGTTGTGAATGTTTTGCCATTTGTTCCCTTTAAATGAAAAAGTATTCCAACCTAATTCCGAATACCGCAAGTCTCCATCCCAGGTGATGCAGGCCCAATCAAGCTCAAGTCCTTGCACATGAAACTCCGTTGCCACCTCTTCGAGATAAAAAGAAGAACGAACGTCATCTTTCCCGTCCAAAAACCAATTTACTGGATTCATGGGTGATTTCACATCAATCGCCAATGGCTTTAAGCGCTGCGCTTGAGAGGACACAACTATTCCATACCGTTCGCTACCTCTTGCTTTATTCTTTAACCAAGCCTTGGCTTTTGATAAATCTCTGGTTAATACAATGGGATAGTTTTTATGAATTTCAGCAAGTACCCTTGCCGCTTCAGACACCTTTAAGTCCAGTAAGTTTTTAACAAAATAAGAAACGCTTTCTGCCCGAAAGGAGCGCATGGAAACGGAAAGATGCAAATCTTCATTATACTTTACTGTACTCTTTTCCTCCAATAACTTGATTGAATTAACTGCATCATATTCTGAATCAGCCAAGTTTGGAGAAATAAAAACTTCCCAATGGCTAAATCTATTGAAAACCGCATCTAGCCATTCCGAAATACCTGCTTCCCCGGTATTTATTTCTTGGCCGCCACCCACCAAGCAAACAATGACCGCCCAATCCTGATGTCTGTCCAGGCAAGAAATCAAAAATTCCGGCTCAGAATACTTGAAATCAGGCTGGTTCTTCTTCTGGCGCATGAACCGAATTGTTTGCTCTTTATTCCATGCTCGTTGGGCTTCGTCAAAAATGGCTACATGGTCATAAGGCGCATCCTGGTTGATCAAATAAGCATCCCGATAATGATGAATGATTTGAATAAATGACTTAACGGCTTGTCTCGCCTCCCGCTTTGTTATCTTTTTACCTAGCGCTGATTCCCTACTGACTTTATCCCTAGTAAGCGCTTCCTGCAGAATAGCAACCAGCGGGGCATTACCTGACAGGTAAACACTTGTGTTACCTTTCTCTTTGTCTAAATGTGAGGTTGCGACATCTAAACCAACAAGCGTTTTTCCGGCCCCTGGCACACCCGTTACAAAACAAATCGCTTTCTTGCCCCCTACCTTTGCGAAGTCAATAATTTCAGAGATAGCCCTGGTCGTCTTCGTCAGGTTTTTTGCGCCAGCATCATGTCTGGTAATGGCTTCAACAGCATGATTATTATACAGCGAAATAGCAGCTTCAATAATAGTAGGCGTTGGCGAGTATCTTCCTGCGGCAAAAATTTCACCATTGATAATTTGAGCGTTTTGAAAGAACTGGACACAGTTGCCAACTACCTCTGGTAATTGGTTTTGGGATACTTTAAGGGGCAAAATCAGGTTGTCAGCATGCGAGGTAGTAGTTATCTGGATAAAGGATTTTTTGGCTTCTGTCGCAACTAAAACAGGGATAAGCACTGCGCGATGACTTGGCTCATGAAAATTCTTCAGGTCCAGCGCATAATCCCAAACCTGCTCAACCTGGTAGGAATGGTATCTGTTTTCCCCTACTTTGAATTCAATGACAAAAACGACGTCTTCAACAATGACAATGGAATCCACGCGCTTACCCATCCTGGGAATGGAAAACTCAAAAAAGATAGTCCCCCTAAACCCCTGCAGTGCTCTTTTTAGAATAGGAATCTGCTGTTCCCAGGATTTATTCTGCAAAGCATTGGAATCAAACTGATTAGCAAGCGTGATAAAACCAATGATTTCCTCAGTGCTTTTGGCAAGGAATGATTCTATGGTGTCTTTGAAGTAGTAGTTTAGCATTTGTCTGGGGCGTATTGGGTGTATTTCAAGAAAGCCCCTTTGTAGGCTTATAATTTGCTTTGCGCTTCCCATTTGGAAGCTTTGAAATTAAATTTTTTCTTTTCTATGTCAATGGATATGCTTTAAGGTAGTACTTCTTTTTGACATGGTTTATGAAACGCTCTTCGCCATTGAAGCAAACGCCTGTTGGTGGCTGGCCTTCTGTCTATGGTTGTGCTTCTCTCTACTATTTGATATTGTGTTTAGCAAATTTTTCAAGTAAGACTGAGCTTGGGTGGTCTGAAAGTGAAACAAGTTTATTCACAAGTGCAATAGGTAAAAGAGCACACTACTGGACATTTTGAGAAAATGCAGGGAAAGCATTAGCTTGGAGTTTACGACAACTTCAAAGAAATGCGAACCCTGCACCTCCGTAAATTTAGTGATCTGTACGCAGAATATGGCCTTAGTGCGGTAAAGAATCTTCATCTGATGGTTCAATTACTCCTTCTTGGTCGGACAGTAAACTTATGGAAACTCAAAGACTATGTGGGAATGGCTTTAGGAAAAGCGGATGTTGAGCAGGAAAGTCATTATCGTCGATTAACCCGTTTTTTTGACACCTGGGGCAACTGTGAAGGGTTCGTTCTAGATGTTCAAAAACATTCCTTCAAAGTGCTCCGACGATTACGATTTAGCCATCTGCTGCTGGATGGAACAAGTTGGACGAGAGGCAAACAGAAATACCACTACATGGTACTTAGTGTGCTTGCTGGATCGGTAGCTATCCCTATATATTGGAAGCAACTCAGTAAAATTGGCTCATCGAATCAACGCGAACGGGAAGAGCTAATGGCTGAGGTATTGAAGCACTTTAACCTTAAAGGAATGACTTTGCTGGCTGACCGGGAATACATTGGCAAAAAGTGGTTTAAGTTACTCAAAGAGAATAAGATAGACTTTGTGATTCGTTTGCGATTTGGGGATTACTACGAAGCGGTTGATGCCGCTTTGGGTAAAACCTATCAACAGATGTATGACAAATGCTTCTTGCATCGAAAATTTGTTCGTAAGCATATTTTACTGGACGGCAACGCATACTTCATTGCTATGCGCCCTAACCCCAAAAACACACCAGGCGAAGAGGTCATAATTTTCCTAACCCTTATCCGACCGGTTCGCAAAACCGTGGATCAGTACATCAAAAGATGGCGCATTGAATGCTTCTTTCGCCACGTAAAAACAAATGGTTTCAATTTAGAGCAAATCAACCTACGATCAGTGGCAAAAAGCAATTTGATGATGGCAGTCGTTTGCCTGGCATATACAATTACTATTCGAGCAGCATGGAAAACGCAAAAGCTTATTCGGAAAATAACATTTGCGGATGAATCTGTTTTTCCCGCACAGTCCGTTTTCCGGAGGGGTTTGGCCTTGGTGGCAATCTGGTGCGCTTCTCTTGATTCGTTTGTCAATTATTTACACTCCCTGTTTGAGAACCAAAATTATCCCTTTGTCAAAAATGTCCAGTAGTGTGAGGAACAGCACTTGCCCGACTACGGTGTTAAGCCACCATCAGATTTCGTCAGCCCTTTACAGGCGCTCATCTTGCACAGCGCTTCCTACCGGAAGGCTTGGTAAGCTATTTTTTCGTTTACCGGGTCTATTCTGGGGCCGGTACCCGACGAACAGGGATCCTTGTCGCCTACCCCGTTTTAGTAATTCATTATTATGCCTTTCTTAAGCATTTTTACCATTGTTGAAATCTAATTCCTACTTGATTATCTAAAATGGCGAATTCTTTGGCCCCCCAGGGTCTTTGGGTAACCTTGTCAAGATTTGGGTGCAGTAGCTGCGGATGAGCAGCTGATAGATTTGTATATATTTCTTCAATATTATGGGTTTCAATCCTTAGCTCAGGGTAATGCTCTTTGGCTAATTGTTCGTCTTGAAATAGCATCATTTTTATGCCGTCCTTACTTAAAACACAATAAGGTTGTGATGCTTTTAAATCCTGGTGTTCAATTGTAAATTGCAGACAGTCAACAAATAATTTAAGGCCGTCGGCAATGTCGGCATAAAACACACTTGGAACCAACTTTGAAAACTTCATGCCTGATTTTTTTATATTAATGCTATTGTAATTTTTATCAATAGTATACATTCTTCCATGACCGCCATTACATTGAAAATACACAGTGCCCGCATTTAACCAATAGGATGTATTGCTTTAGTTGTTGGTTCGTGTTCATTCGTCCAGTCTTGCTATTTG
>JACJXV010000026.1 GCA_020636445.1 Lewinellaceae bacterium
GTCAACCCCACCTAACCATACAGCACCGGCAAAAATGGAAGACACTTCCGGTAACCCAGGAGGAACTTTGGGTACCACATAGCGCCCGTCATTGCTATCCCACCAAACGTCACCGCCCGTGGTAAGACGGGCCCGAACATTATTAATGGCCTGATCTATCTGGGCAACGGCATTGTTGCAGTTTTCTGCAAACCGCAGACTACCCGCACCCGGCCGGTTGCTCCGCCCATGCAGCAGGGGGTTAAAACGCGCCTGGGCACTAACCACCAGTCCCAGCGCGAAAAAGGTCAGTAACCAGGATTTGTAAGTATTGCTATTGCTCATCATGTACGTTCATTATATCTCAAGTCCGAAATCGGTTATGGCTAAAAATCGAGGATAGCCCCCAGGAAAATCCGGCGGGGTAAACTGAAAAAATTAGGATTCAACAACGCCCATTGGAAAGATGCCAGGTAGGCCTCCACCTCGCGGTTGGAGTTGACAATATTCTGCAACTTATCCTGACCATTGGATGATGCCAGAAAGCCATCATCATACGGGGATCCTGTGGCCGAGTAAACGTTGATAATATTCCGGCGATCCAGCAGGTTGGAAATCCGGCAGTAAATATTACCACCCAAACCATTGCCAAAAGTGAAATTCTTATCGACCCGCAGGTTGATCGTGAAATTCCAGGGCTTGCGGGCGCCGTTAATAGCTCCGGCGATCTGTGCTCCGCCCAATTCCAATGGAGTCAGCGTTCCCGTGTAAGGGCGCCCCGAAACGGCAACAGCCTGCAGGCTGAGACCCGTGTTCGACAACAGGTCAACCCCACCAATGCGGGGTCCATTGTAAAATTTACCTGCACCATACCGGTAATCCAGGTTAATATTGATCCGGTGGCGCTCATCAAAGTTCAGGGGGAATAAGGTCCGCAGGTTGCCCCTGCTGGTCAGCCCCCGCTGGGAATTCGCATCGGAACCCGTACCATCCGCAAACTGCAAAGTGTAGTTCGTAACCAACGATACGTTTCCGGTACGGCGCAGTTCGTATTCAAATGAAAAACCCTTTACCGTTCCAAAATCCAGGTTGTCATAAGTGGTATACTGGTTGATGATAGGTACCGGGAAGAACGTCCGCACCTGAATCATGTCCCGAAGTTCTTTGTAATAAGCGGCAATCTTAATCTTGGAACTCGCCGAAAGCTTCTGCTGGAAGCCTACCTCGTAGTCAATAGTCCGCTCTGGCCTTAAATCAGGATTATTCTTGATGACACCGGGAAAATCTGTGAAATAAAAATAATCCAGCGGTGTAGCAAGCGTATTGGATGGCGGCCGTTGCACCAGAATATCATAATGGGCAAAGAAGTTGGCATCCTCCGAGATCGGGAACGAGAAAGCCAGACGCGGCATGATATTAACCTGCACCTGGTAGTCGCGGAACGATGCGTTCGGATCAAAATCCCGGCTTTTTATGTAGTTATTGATGCTTTGAGCCCGCGAATCCTTATAGCGGGGGAACACCAGGCCACCAGAGAATATTTCAATAGGACTGTTTACCGGGGTACCGTTTGCCCGGTACCACTGATCTCCATCCCGGTAAGCTTGCACGCTATTGCCGGCATCGTTAAGATAGACCTTGAAGTCATCACCAATATTACCTGGCCGCTCCGCACTTACATCGGGGAGGGAATGGTATTCATCGGCACCAATGATTTCGTAAAGCGAATAGGGATCTTTTAACACGCGCGTATTGGCATCATACCGGTCTACCCGGACGCCCAGACGGAAAATAATATCGCGGAACGTAAATTTATCCTGCAGGTAAAAAGCTGAATATACCGGGCGGTTGGGAGTAACCGGAAAGGTACGTACCCCATCGGCATCGGTAGCCGTGAAGAATTCGTCAAAGGTGCCGTCAAAAGGATTACCCAGGTAGTCGTACCCGAAATAACCCAGGGCGCCCTGGTCATTGAGTTCTTTCGCCGAAAACATATCGAGACGCAACTGCGTAGGATCCAGGCCATCGACATTGACGTACGCCGTCAGCGGCAGGTTCAGCTCCTCGCGGATAGCCCGGTAAAAGCGGTTGTCGGCATTCTGGGCAATAGACAAGCCCAAGATCGGCGTTTGCGGGAAATTGGGAATATCGATATACCCAATAGTGTCAGCGCCGGGCACAATACCCTGAATGTGGTTGTTCGCCTGCTGGCGCGCAATATCCCACAAGCCACGCGGCGACACCGTGTAACCCCGGTTCGTACGTTGTTCGTAGATGAATCCGAGCTGAATATTGTGCCGACCCTTATCGGAGCTAGTCGGAACCAGATCGAAATTGGCCCGGGCCGTCATCGTGTAAAGGTCATTATCCGAACGGCTTGCCGAGTTATACACCCAGCCTACGTTCGTATGAAACCCCCAGGAGTTATTGTAGACTGGTGAAATGAAGCCATTAGGAGCAATAAAGCTTCCCAACGCCAGCAAGCTGCGGTCATCGAAGAAGTTAGTTACAATGAATTCCCCTACCTGACTATTAATCCCTTCTCCGGGAGTCAAGCCTAGTGCTTTGTTATAGTTGGCCAGCACGGGGTTAATCGCAGCGCCCTCATAGCCACGCAAAACCTGCCGGTAATCGGTATGCTGTAAGCGTACCGATTGGGTCGCCTCATCGAAAGCCAGGGCAAACGTAGGTACCCATTCTACATCGAATTTTCCAACGTAGCCGTAGTCGAAGTAGTTAAACCCATGCCGCTGGTCATACGTCTCTCCCTGGGTTTTTTCGTACCCTGCCTGTAAGGTGTAGGAAGCATTCTGGATCACACTCCGGCCGCCGGACTCACTAGCAGAGCCACCCAGCCGGTGGCGAAACCGGAGGTTACCCCGGTAGGTATTGCCATAGGAGAAAGGGTTGTTTTGGCTATTCAGAACCCGCCAGCCACCGGGGGTAAACTGATTCTTGGTATCCGTTAAAGCTCCGGTAAAGGCAATATCAATAGCATCGCTCAACCGCGCACTCAGGTTAGCCGTAAGATCCAGCCGCTCGAAGGCTTCATTGGGGCGAGCCTTCAATACATTGACGTCGTCTTCGCCCAAGAAATCGGCAGCGACTAAAAAGCTTCGCCCGGAAGGTAGCACAGGGTTCGCTTCCAACTCGGCTAACTTGTCCGGCTTGACCTGAAAAACATTGGTTGCAGGAGGGTCATCATCCAGCTGATAGGTATACCGCCCCGAAAAACGATACCCTAAAATGGACTGCCCAACTTTGTTTTTCAGAATGGGTCCGGTGAGGTTAACCCCAAGCAGGGAATTGTTGTAAGGATCCGTCAGTCCTGAACTTTCCACTTCCAATCCTCCGGAAAAATTATTGGAGGGGCCCTTCGTTGTGATGGAAATAATCCCCCCGGTTACATCACCATACTGTGCTTCGATCCCTCCGGTAATCACCTGCAACTGCTCAATTTCCGACTCCGGGATCAGGTTTCCCTGAATCCGGATACCGTCTACGTAGTAGTCGGTAGCATTGGATCGCGAACCCCGTACATTGATCGCACCACCTTCATCCGCAGTCGCCAGACCGGCAGAAGTCGCCGCCAGGGCATTGATATTTCGGGTTGGTAAGTTGCGAATCTGGTCGCTGGTTATAACGGCCCCGGAAGTGGTGTTATCCTGTTCGATAAGCGGAACCTTATATTCTACAATCGTTATTTCGTCGAGAACAACCCCGCCATCCGAAGTCATTTTTATATCGAGTCGGGTAGCCTTGCCCGCCAACACTTTTACACCAACTATGCGTTGCGATTTATACCCTACATAGCTGGCTTCAACATCATAAGTGCCTGGATCGATATCGGGGAGGTTGTAGTTGCCCTCCATATCGGTATCTGTCCCTGTGATTAATACCCCATTTTTAAAAATGGCAACCGTCCCGAAAATGATGGGTTCTCCGGTTTCTTCGTCGGTAATCTTCCCTCCCAGCGTTGTCTGGCTGAAAAGGGCACCGGCTCCCAGTAACAGGAAAAAACTGAGGAGTAAGGTTCGTACCATAGTACCTTTATTTTGAACAGGATTATTCTTCGTGCACAATGTTAATAAAATTTGCATACATTCCGTTAGTAATCTTCCCCTCGGATCTTGCTAAACGTGCGACATTTAACGCATTCGAATCGTTCCACTCCCAGGAACGCATCTTGCAGAAACGCATGGTCAGTAAGGATCCAGGGTTTCTTAGTCCGCCGGATTTAATTTCCACAATTTACGTGGTCTTGAACATAGAATCGCAAGCTGGAATTTCGCAAATCATTTCGCAATGGGTGTAACATCCGGGATTCCGCTTATTTTTGTGATAGTACTCCCGGCAATGCCGGCCTTGTTTTTAGTACCCAATACCCCACCCGAAGCAGCCAGGAAAACTCCCTGGTCGCTCCGCGTCAGGTATACTCCTCAAAATAGTGTCCATGAGATCTTTTACGGTATTGTTCCTGCTGCTTTTCTCCCTGTTTGCTTGCCGGGAACAAACAACATCCGAACGAACATCACGCCTCACCGGCGAGTTTTATGTCCGGTATTTACAGCCCGAGGGCCAGTACAAAGCTGAAGCCATGCTGTGGGAAGAAACCAACGAAGGGGAAATTGTCCCCCTGAATATCGATGGTCCGCTCACCTTCCTGGATCGCCCGCTACAACCCTCATCGGAAAGCGCAACACCTACTCTTCGCTTTCAGACGACGTTCAATCAGGCTTATCAAACGAACCAAAAATTTCAGCTGACCCTGGCAAACCGCGGCCCCAAAACCATAAGCCTGCAGTTAGTTTCCCCTGGATCACCCCAGGTACCTGCTACGCTTCGCAAAGGCACCCCGCTAACCATTGGCCTTGCCGGTGGTGCCCTCGAAGAAAACGAAACGCTGGTTCTACTCTTTACGGATAGTCGCCGGGAAACCCAGGTGGTAACTATCTCGGGGCCACGCAAGCAAATACCCCTGGAAGTTGATCCGGCCGAACTCGCCAACCTGGCCTCCGGGACCATTGAATTGTATCTCGTAAAAAAGAAGGTTCGGCCCATTGAATCGTCCTGGCACCAAATCAATTGTATTTTAGAATATTACACGGAAAGTGTCTTTTTTCAACTGACGCCCTAGAAATTTACCCCTGACGGGAAAAAAACAGGTTTTTACCCCTTTTTTCCCTGGCAGTCCTCTATCTTTGCGTCCGATTTGTAAAAAAATCGCGACGCCATGCCTAAGGACAATTCCATTAAGTCAGTTCTCATCATTGGTAGCGGGCCCATCATTATCGGACAGGCCTGTGAATTTGATTATTCCGGTTCTCAAGCCTCTCGCTCCCTGCGGGAAGAAGGCATTGAAGTAACACTGATCAACTCCAACCCAGCAACAATTATGACCGACCCGGTTACGGCCGATCATATCTATTTGCTGCCCCTAACGGTGGAAAGTATCATCCAGGTGCTGGAAGAACGACATATTGATGCTGTGCTCCCAACTATGGGCGGCCAGACCGCCCTGAACCTGGCCATTGAAGCCGGCAAGTTAGGTGTGTGGGAAAAGTATAATACCCGCCTCATCGGTGTTGACCTGGCAGCTATTGAGCTGACCGAAAACCGGGAGGCTTTCCGCCAGCACATGGTGGATATTGGATTGAGTGTTGCTCCTTCTTATATTGCCAATTCCTTCCTGGAAGGAAAAGAAGCCGCGCAGAAAATTGGTTATCCGCTGGTTATTCGCCCGTCCTATACCTTGGGTGGAACCGGGGGTGGTTTTGTCCATAGCGAAGATGAATTTGATGCTGCACTACGCCGCGGCTTATCGGCCTCCCCGACCCACGAAGTGCTTGTTGAAAAAGCAGTACTGGGCTGGAAAGAGTTCGAACTGGAACTGCTGCGCGACCAAAATGATAATGTAGTTATCATCTGTACAGTGGAAAACCTCGACCCAATGGGGATCCACACCGGAGATTCCATTACGGTTGCCCCCGCGATGACGCTTTCTGATACCGCATACCAGCAGATGCGGGATGAAGCGATCCAGGCCATGCGCTCCCTTGGCAATTTCGCCGGGGGGTGTAATATCCAGTTTTCCCAGGATCCCGAAACCGAAAAGCTGATCGTTATCGAGATCAACCCACGGGTATCGCGCTCCTCAGCACTGGCTTCTAAAGCTACCGGATACCCAATTGCTAAAATTGCTGCCAAGCTGGCCATCGGCTATACCCTGGATGAACTGAAAAATCAAATTACCAAGACTACCTCAGCCTATTTCGAGCCTACCCTTGATTACGTTATCGTCAAAATGCCGCGCTGGAATTTTGACAAATTCGTTGGGTCTGACCACCGCCTGGGCCTGCAGATGAAATCAGTAGGAGAAGTAATGGCAATTGGTCGCAATTTCCTCGAGGCACTCCAAAAGGCATGTCAGTCGCTCGAAAACGGCCGTAAAGGGCTGGGCTCTGACCAAAAGGAATGGATCAAAATCGAGGATGTCCTCAAGCGCCTGGAAGAAGCTTCCGACGACCGCATTTTCCGCATCAAGGATGCCTTCAAATTGGGCGTACCCCTCAATACCATCCAGAAACTTACCCGTATTGACCCCTGGTTTCTCAAGCAAATCAAGCGCCTGGTTAAGATAGAGGAAGAGGTAATGCGTTATAATGTGCCCGAAGATATTCCTACCCCGATTCTGCGGGAAATGAAGGAAATTGGCTACTCCGATGCCCAAATCAGCTGGCTCCTCCGTGTAGAAGAAGAGCTGGTAACCCGGGACCGTAAAAACCGGGACATCCGGCGAACCTATAAAATGGTCGATACCTGTGCTGCAGAATTCGAAGCGCAAACACCCTATTTCTATTCTACTTTCGACCACGAAAACGAAAGTATACCCACTGCGGATAAAAAGAAAGTTATCGTCCTGGGGTCAGGGCCCAACCGGATCGGGCAGGGCATCGAGTTCGACTATTGCTGCGTACATGGTTTGCTTGCCATCAAGGATGTCGGCTACGAGTCAATCATGATCAATTGCAATCCCGAGACGGTCTCCACCGATTTCGATGTCGCCGATAAACTCTATTTCGAACCCGTTTACTGGGAGCATCTGGAGGAAATTATCGAACTGGAAAAACCTTATGGGGTTATCGTGCAATTAGGAGGCCAAACAGCACTCAAACTTGCCGAGACCCTGCATAAGAAAGGCATCAAAATCATTGGCACTTCCTTCCCGGATATGGACCTTGCGGAAGATCGGGGTGCTTTCTCCGACCTGCTCAAAGCACTGGATATTCCCTACCCAAACTACGGGGTAGCTGACGATGTCGACGAGGCTATCCGCATCGCCAATGAAGTGGGCTATCCTGTCCTGGTGCGGCCTTCCTATGTCCTCGGTGGGCAAGGGATGCGTATCGTCATTAACGACAAGGAACTCGAACGGCAGGTACTGACCATCTTCAAGCACCTCCCCGAAAACAAGGTCCTGGTCGACCACTTCCTTGACCGGGCGAAAGAAGCAGAGATAGACGCCATTTATGATGGGGATGAAATCCACATCATGGGTATCATGGAGCATATTGAACCTGCCGGGATTCACTCCGGGGATTCATCTGCTGTACTGCCTACCTACAGCCTCTCGGTGGAAGCCATTGCTACGATGGTAGAATACGCAGAAAAACTGGCCAAAGCCCTCAATATTCGCGGCCTGATCAATATTCAGTTCGCCATCAAAGGGGATAAGGTATACGTCATCGAAGCTAACCCACGGGCTTCCCGGACCACTCCATTTATTGCCAAGGCTTACAAGGTTCCCTATCTGCAGATCGCCACGAAGATCATGCTGGGTACCCATAAGCTGAAAGATTTTGATATTCGCCCGCAGCCTAGTGGCTTCGCGATTAAAGTACCTGTATTTTCCTTCGACAAATTCCCCAACGTTGACAAGAACCTGGGGCCGGAGATGAAATCTACCGGGGAGGAAATTCGCTTTATCCGGGACCTGAGTGATCCGTTTTTCCGGCAACTGGATAGCCAGCGCTACATGTACCTGTCGCGCTAAGATTTCAAAAAAGAAGAACGTGCGGGTAGGTTAACGCTTAATCTACCCGCACTATCACTTTGCCGATAGTCTGCCCAGACTGAAAAAGGCGAATGGCTTCCGGAAGTCGTTCGAAAGAGAAGGTATGCCCAATATGCGGGGGAGGCAACTCCATTGCATGAATCTCGGCCAGCAACTGCCCCATTAATTCGGCCCGATCATAGAGCCAAATTAGGTTAAACCCTAATACGCCTTTGTTTTGCTCTGGTAATTTCTGGGGGTCGAGTTTAGGTCGGGTCAGGTAGTAATACAACAACCGTAAATAATTAGGCCGGTTACCCACCGAAGCATAGCGGGCCGAACCATAGACCACATGGCGGCCCATAGGGGCCAATGCGGCAAAACCATCGGTAAAGTAGGTCCCGCCAATAGAATCCATGATTACATTCAGGGGCTTTCCATTCAGGGCGGAGGCCAGGTCGGCAGCAAACCGCCGCCGGTCTCTGACGATCACCGCGTCATAGCCTTCCTGCTCCTGCAGGAAAGTAGCCTTGCGAGCCGAGCCTACCGTACCTATCGTATAACAACCCCAGCGATTAGCAATCCGCCCAGCGTACAACCCCACCCCACCAGCGGCACTGTGGATGAGAACCGTCTGTCCGGGTTGGGTATTCCCCAACTCCTTGAGACCGTAATAGGCTGTTAATGCCTGTACGGGAAAGGCGGCGCCATGAGCTATATCCCACGCGGGAGGTAACTTCCGAATATACCGTTGGTCAATATTGATCCCGGTAGTATAGGCGCCAAATCGTGTCACGCCATATACCTGATCTCCGGTGCTAAAATCCGTCACTCCGGAACCTGTTCGTACTACTTGCCCGGCAAACTCCAGGCCCGGTGTAAACACCCCCGTTGGGGTGGCCCCATATAAACCCCAAATGGCAAAAACATCGGCAAAATTCAGCCCGATAGCGGCTACGGCTACCATCACCTCACCCGGGCCCGGCTCGGATAGTTCGTGGTGCTGAATTTTCATGTGAGCTAAATTCCCGGCTTTGAGTTGGTAGGTTTGTATTCGCATCGCAATAGCTTTTCATCTTGTTGGGACGCGATTTATCGCGCCCATAGCCCTCCCCTCAGAGGCTCCATAACCCCAGAGTAGCATCCACAGCCTCTAAGGGTGATAGCCCCAGAAATAGGCATAGATAAGGTATGAAAAAATCCGCCCGCGATCCAGGGAATAAGAAAACTATTATTGGCCGGGTTAGCGTTTCGTCTCGCTCTGCTCTACCCGAAAGCGAATACTTTTCACACCAGGCAAGGAATCCTGGCGCATGAACTGGGCGATGGAAAACGTATACGTTCCCGGCATGGCAAATATGGCGTTCTCCTGTAGTGGAATTTCCAGCTGGCAGCGTTTTCCCGAACATTTGCCCTGCCACCCCCCGGCTTTATCTGCTAACTCCAGCGACAGCACCTGTGTTTGTTGCTGGCCATCGGGAAACCCCGTGCGAATTCGCGTGTACAAATTCTGATAGCCAAAATCCGTGGTGTGGTTAATCGTCAGAAACAGGTTGTACAGCAAACTGGTGTCCTGGATAGTAAAAGCTACCTCAAGACTATCGGGATAGGTCCAACCACTATCCGGACTAATCGTTAGGGTCTTATCGGCCATTTTTCCTGCATCACAGGCTGCCAGGCCCAGGAGTAGTACGAATAAAAACAGGGCTGAACGTTGTATTAACATAAGGAAGGATATTAATAAGGAATCCTGCCGGGATACTACTCTCAGAGCGGATCGGCAAGACCAATCGAGCTTCACATATCGTGTATCCTGACTAAAGCGGCCTGAGATCTCCCAAACCAAGATAGCTGGCCATTGTGTCAGCAGTGCCGCTTCGGTCAAGTATAACGGTCGCCAGCGACGCGTTTATTTGAAATAGTCGCGCATTTTTTCAAAAAATGTGCGGTCAGACTTTCCGGGCTGGGGCTTGAAATTGGGCATTTCCCGCATCTTTTCCAATAACTCCCGCTCTTCCGCATTGAGCTTCTTGGGAGTCCAGACATTGACATGGATTAACTGATCTCCCCGGCCGTAGCCCTGGACAGAAGGCAAGCCCTTTTCCTGAAGGCGGAAAATCTTACCCGACTGTGTTCCTGGCGGAATTTTGATCTTCACCCGACCGTCAATCGTGGGTACTTCTTCCGACATCCCGATCGCCGCATCAGCAAAGTTCAAAAATAGCTCATAGATCAGGTTTTGGCCATCGCGTTGCAAGTACTCGTGGGGTTTTTCTTCAACACTGATCAGCAGATCTCCGGCAGGGCCGCCCCGCAGGCCGGCATTCCCGCGCCCACGTAAACTGAGCTGCATACCTTCTTCTACCCCTGCTGGAATCTCCAGCTCTATCGTTTCTTCTCCGTAAATCCGGCCATCACCTTTACACTTGGCGCAATTGGCCGTTACAGTTTGCCCGGCACCATTACAAGTAGGACAGGTAATAGTCGTTTGCATCTGCCCCAGGAAGGTGCTGCGGATCTGCCGTACGTAGCCCGCTCCACCACAAGATTGGCAGGTGCGCACTGAAGAGGCATCTTTCGCGCCGCTACCGGAGCATTCATCACAGCCGACTTGTTTTTTAACCTTAACCCGCTTAGTAACACCCGTAGCGATTTCTTCCAGTGTCAGGCTTACCTTTATCCGCAGATTAGTACCCTTCTGGCCCCGTGGCCGTGTGGTAGATGCGCGACCACCGGCGCCGCCAAAGAAGGAACCGAACCCTGAGTCGCCAAAAATATCGCCAAACTGCTGGAAGATATCATCCATGCTCATCCCCCCGCCACTAAAACCGCCGCCACCCATGTTCGGGTCTACCCCGGCATGGCCATAGCGATCGTAGCGAGCCCGCTTATCAGCATCGCTTAAGACTTCATAGGCCTCCGCGGCTTCCTTGAAGTTTTCTTCCGCTTCCTTGTTGTCTGGGTTGCGGTCAGGGTGATACTGAATCGCCTTTTTACGATAGGCTTTCTTGATGGTATCAGCATCGGCATCCTTGCCAACACCCAATATTTCGTAATAATCTCTTTTTGCCATGGATGTTCTATATCAACAGGTACTGCTAACGAAAAAGGTAGAACTTACTTGCCTACCACAACTTTTGCATGCCGAATGATTTTATCGCCTAGTTTGTAGCCTTTTTCAATGGCATCAACCACCTTACCTTTCAGGTCTTCCGTCGGGGCTGGAATTTCGGTTACTGCTTCGTGTAGTTCCGGGTCGAACGCTTCTCCCGCTGCTTCCATCGGCTCCAGGCCTTTGCCTTTAAGCGTGGCAAATAACTTATGGTAAACCAAATTTACTCCTTCACTGAACTGCTCGGTGCTATCCGCAGCGTCCGCTGTCTTCTTAGCCCGCTCGAAATCATCCAACACCGGCAGTAAAGCCATCATGATATCCTGGGATGCGGTGCGCATCATATCCATTTTTTCCTTCAGCGTCCGCTTGCGGAAATTATCGAACTCAGCGTGGAGCCGCAGATACTTATCCCGTAATTCTTCATTCTCCCGCGCCATCTGTTCGAGTTTTTCTGATGTCATATCCACTACCGTATCCTGCGTAGCCTCCGACAAGGATTCTTCCGTAGATTCAATCGTTGGCTCCTCGTGCGTGTTAGGTTTTTCTTTCACGTCTGTTTTATTTTTAAGTATGCCCGATATGAAAATAATACCGTTTGTATCGGTATGAAACTTCCAATTTCGGGTATAGACTAACAGAATTTTATGCAATTCCCTCGCTCATCCGATAAACGGACTTAAAGGCCTACTCCAACTGAAAAGGATAGCAATTTTTTTGCCAGCCCTTATTTTGCGTCAAATTGACAGGTATTTTTCCACCTGGCTGTCAGGTATACTGCTCCTGCCGCTATTTGGCAAGACCAACCCGTCTTTCCGTCAGGGTGTCGTGGTGTGCTTCCCCCTGGGTGCAGCCCTTACCTAACCGACACACTACTCCAATTGTTTCGCCAAAAAGGCATCCAGCATTTGCAAGTCAAGGTTGACAGCAATGGTTTCTCCTGCGGGGTTGATCAGATAGGAGGTTGGAACCTGCCGAACCCCATATGCCTTCGCCACGGGCGAATTCAGGAAACGGAAACTCTCCGTTTTGTCGAAGATCTGATAGGGCCAGACCAAGCCATCTTGCTTAATTGCCCGCTGCCAGCGGGCGGAATCTTGCTCGATGGCTACGCTCACAATCTCAAACCCCTTCGCTTCCCTGAAGTTTGCCTGGGCATATTTTTGATAAATACCCACCAGCGTAGGGTTTTGCTGCCGGCAGGGCGCGCACCAACTTCCCCAGAAATCCAGTAAAACGTAGGATCCCTGCAGATCAGTTAATGCGAAGTGCTTGCCGTTGGGCAGCTTAGCCGTAAAGTTGGTAGCTACTTCTCCCCGCTCATAACGTGGCTGGAGGTACCATTTTTTTCCCAACCAAATCCCAGCCACGATCACCACGGCTATCAGCCAAGTCCACTTACCCATTAATCTTTATTTTTTTCAAAAACATCTGGCGATCGGTAAAGTTGATCACCGAAGGTACTCCTTATATTTTGTATTTTGACGAGCAAACGAGTAGCCCTTATGTTAGTAATCGATCCTAAAGATATTCCTACACCGGAAGTCCACCAGTACCTGCTGGGGGCTGTTTCGCCCCGACCCATTGCTTTTGTTAGTACGGTTGATGAGAATGGCCGCCCTAACCTGGCGCCCTATAGCTTCTTTAATTGCTTTAGTTCCAATCCTCCCATCGTTGTCTTTTCGTCTAACCGTAGAACGGGCAGTAATACCACCAAAGATACACTGCACAATGCAGAAGCTACCGGTGAAGTGGTGATCAATATGGTCAGCCATAGCATTGTCCGGCAAATGGCGGTGGCCAGCGTAGAATACCCTCCCGAAGTAGATGAATTTGTCAAAGCAGGCTTTACCCCCCTGCCTGCCGATTTGGTTCGCCCTTTCCGCGTCAAGGAATCTCCGGTAAACCTTGAGTGCAAAGTACGGCAAATCATTCCGCTGGGCGATAAAGGCGGGGCGGGGCACCTCATCGTCTGTGAGGTAATTCGGTTCCATATTCAGGAAGAAGTCCTCGATGATAAGAGCCGGATTGACCCCCACAAAATCGATCTGATGGGCCGTATGGGCCGCGCCTTTTATGTGCGCGCCAGCGGGGAGGCTGTTCACACCATTTTACAACCAACCAATATCATGGCTATCGGTTTCGACCAGCTGCCATCCAGTGCCCGATCCAGTACTATTCTAACCGGTAATGACCTTGGCCAACTGGCAGGGCTTGCCCATCAACCAACCCCCGAAGCACTCACGGAAATAAAAGAAAACCGCTGGGTTCAGGATGCCCTACGCGAACGAAAACCCGTCGAAGCCCTTCACCAACTAGCCAAAGGAGAACTGGCAAAAGAGCATACCGAACTAGCCGCCGCCATTGTTTGGCTGGCAGATACCCTGCCTGCCGATCCGGCAATATCCTAGTTAAAGGTGAATGATGCTTTGTCAACCATGAAGATAAGGGTTGGCAGTAATTCGGTGAAAGGGTGAGGAGTGAAGCGATATCGCTATGTCTCGTTGCGTCGTTGCGAGAAATTTCGGTGAATAATCATGCGCAATGGAAAATCCGGAAGGTTTTCCCGGGGGATATCTGAACACCTAAATTCTTAGTTGACAAAGCACTAGCCAGGCAAGCTAAAATCTATTTCCGTATTGTCACCAATATTCAGGCTTTGCCGTAAACCCGTAATGGCCACGTCGTTGCCAACAACCGAGCGCTGAAGGATAATCTCTTTTATGGAAGCGTAGTTCCCGATAATGGAATCTTTGACAATGGCATTGTTGATGCGGACGTTATTACCGATCGTGACGTGAGGTCCGATAATCGAATTGGTAATCTGACACTGGGTGCCAATACTCACCGGATGAATAATGATAGAATTGTCAAAAGGAGGTACATTAACCGAGGCATAGCCTTCACGATCGAGCAGGATGGCATTCGTGTCGAGCAGGACATCTTTCTTACCACAATTAAACCAATTATCTACATTGACCGTGCTGAATTGTACACCCCGTTCAATCATGCGCATGAGGGCATCTGTAAGCGGGAATTCGCCATCCGTTCGAATATTATGTGCTACATTGAACTCCAGGGCTTCTACTAATTCACTTACTTCTTTGATCTTGTAGAAACCAACCATGGCCATATTGGATTTCGGAATACGGGGCTTCTCTACTACCCGGCAAACCATGCCATCTTCTCCGTATTCCACCACGCCATATTCCCGCGGATCCAACACTTTCTTTACCCCCAGGCAGGAGGTCGGCTCCCGGGAAACCAATTGAAAATCCATATCGATAATCACATCCCCAAAAAAAATGATTACCTCATCTGCATCCCGGATAAACTCGCGCGCAGTCCAGACCGCATGGGCTGAACCCAGACGCTCTTCCTGATCTACAAAATCAATGTTTAATTCCGGATATGCTTGTTCCACATAATGGCGAATTTTTTCTCCCAGATACCCAATGACGAATACAAAATCCCGAATGCCTATCCCAATCAGTTGATCAATAATAAACGACAAAATGGGCTTTCCCGCTACCGGAATCAGCGGTTTTGGCTGGGTATAGGTCAGGGGCCGCAAGCGGGTACCGGCACCGGCAACTGGAATAATGGCTTTCATAATAGGTAGATCTGATCCTCAACCAGTGTTTTGTGCCCTGGTTGGGGAAAGAAAGATAGTATAATTCAGGTCCACCACGAAACGGATGGAGAAAATTATCGCACTGCAAGCCGGGACCAGGATAGGCTCCTGGAATCCTTCTTTGCATTTTCATTACTGTTTATTAGTAGCGAGTAGCCCAGTGGAATTGGAAAATCAACTTGCAAAGAAGGGCAATGGGCAGGGTTGAACCGGCAACTAAGGCGTTTTGGGCTTTCAACACCAAAAATCACAGCATAGCCCTTTATTTTCCTACTTGTCCGTTTGTTCGATGAATATGCCAGTACGCACCCCTCCGCCGGCTACGACCCGAATGCTTACCGGCGTAACACCGCCTAACTGTTCGGCTAATAACCGGGTGAGCTCCCTGGCGAAGGGAGCCCAAGCTACCGATGACTGCAGGGCTAAAATCACCACTAGTTCCCACTGCGGCACGGGTGCATCAATCCGCGCGGTCGCCTGGGCATAAAAAACCCAATCAGAATGTTGCCATGACCTTCGTAATAACCAAGGCCGCAGCATACGATACAACCATTTTCGCTGAAAATATCCTTGTATGGCTCTGATTCCCCGTAGGGTATCCACGGCTTTGCGGGCAACGGCTTCGGCAACTTCCGTCGGCGTTGGGGGTGTTTCCCGGTAGTTTTTTAGTTCGATCAGTAGCAAAGGCTCCCCACGCCGCAAGGCCAGAAAGTCAATTCCTTTCAGCCCTACGCCACTCAGGCTGCGGTAAAACCGATGAGCATCGTATTTCTGCACCAACCAGGAAGGATCAAACTGTACGGCGAATCCACTTTCCCGAAACGGAGACATCGTTTTACGTGAAAAATACAATTTTCTCCGGAGGCCGGCAGGTGAGCGCTAAAAAAAGCGCCGGCTACCTGTTCGTTTCCAGGCAGCCGGCGCTCATAGGGTTGATATAAGGAAAAACGAGGCTTATTCGCTTTCCAGGGCGGCAGCACCGCCTACAATTTCCAGGATTTCTTTCGTAATACTTTCCTGACGAGCCTTGTTGTAGGTAATCTTAAGGTCACGCAGGATTTCATTGGCATTATCAGAGGCTTTATCCATTGCCGTCATCCGGGCTCCATGTTCAGAAGCATGAGTGTCCAGGACAAATTTCTGAAACTGGGTTTGCAGAATGCTCGGCACCAGATATTCCAATAAGCCCTTTTTGTCGGGTTCGAAAATATAGTCGGCCCGTTTTTTATCGTCGTCGCTTTTTTCCAACTTCGCCACCGGCAGGAATTGCTCGCATTCCGCAAATTGCGTAGCGGCATTCTTAAACCGGCCATAAGCTACTTCCACCGCATCATATTCGCCCTTGGCAAAGGACTCCATCAGACTCAGGGGAACCTTAACGATATTATCGTAAGTCAGATCATCGAAAAGGGCAACGTATTGATTTATCACCCGGCAATCAGAATAGCGCTTTTTGAAAAACTCATAGCCACGCTTACCAATGCAAAGAATATCAACTTGCCCTTTAGCCCGCTGAGCAGCATACTTCCCATCGATAACTGCGGCAGCAGCTTTCGAAATATTGGAGTTAAAAGCTCCGCAAAGGCCCCGGTTAGAGGTAATCACCACGATGCAGACTCGCTCCACCGGACGCTGCTGCCCATACTGGGTAGAGGCATCACCATCCAGGTTGGAGAGGATATTGCGCAGCATGGCATTTAGCTTATCGGCATACGGACGCATCTGCTGGATCGCCGATTGAGCTCTCCGCAACTTAGCGGCCGAAACCATCTTCATCGCCTTGGTAATCTGTTGGGTATTGATTACCGACCGAATGCGCTCACGTACTTCTTTTAAGTTAGCAGCCATGATAGCTTTTTTGAATCCTGATTGCTGTTCCGAAACCGGCAACAGCGATCACTAAAATGCGGTTGAGGAATGTCGGACTGAGTAGCCTTGCAGACTGACACAATCCGACATTTTCCATCTATTTATTTCATATATGGCTTCGACAACTCGGCAGCCAGTTCCTTCAGCTTGTCCGTATCTTCTTTCTCGAACTTACCTGCTTTGAAATTCTTCAACACATCAGGGAAGCGCTGAGCAAGGGTTGTCAGGAAAACATGCTCGAAAGTAGATACTTTGTCAACCGGAACGTTCCGCAGCAAGCCATTGGTACCCAAGAAGATAATAGCTACCTGGTTTTCCACAGAAACCGGCGAATATTGCGGCTGCTTAAGGATTTCCACGTTGCGCTTACCTTTTTCCAGTACCGCCTGGGTAGCGGAATCCAGGTCAGAGCCAAACTTAGCAAAAGCCTCAAGTTCCCGGTATTGAGCCTGGTCAAGCTTGAGCGTACCAGCTACTTTCTTCATGGACTTAATCTGTGCAGCACCACCTACCCGCGATACCGAAATACCTACGTTAATGGCGGGGCGGATACCTGCGTTAAACAGGTTAGATTCCAGGAAGATCTGACCGTCGGTAATCGAAATTACGTTGGTTGGGATATAGGCCGAAACGTCACCTGCCTGGGTTTCGATGATCGGCAGGGCTGTCAACGAACCACCGCCCTTTACCAGGGGCTGACCATTGGCATCCTTTGCTTCTTTCAATGAATCCGGCAGGTCGTTCATCTGACGGGCGATCTCGTCGTTGCCGATGATCTTGGCCGCACGCTCCAATAAACGAGAGTGCAGATAGAATACATCACCCGGATAAGCCTCACGGCCCGGAGGGCGACGCAACAACAGCGATACTTCGCGATAGGCTACTGCCTGCTTCGACAAATCATCATAAACAATAAGTGCCGGACGGCCGGTATCACGGAAGAATTCTCCGATAGCTGCTCCCGCAAAAGGCGCAAAGAACTGCAGCGGAGCCGGATCTGAAGCGGAAGCAGAAACGATGGTCGTATATTCCATCGCACCGTTTTCCTCCAGCGTCTTGGCAATCTGGGCTACCGTAGAAGCCTTTTGGCCCGAGGCAACATAAATACAGTAAACGGGTTCGCCGCGATCGTAGAACTCGCGCTGGTTGATAATCGTATCAACAGCAACAGCCGTTTTACCCGTCTGACGGTCACCGATAATTAATTCCCGCTGGCCACGGCCAATCGGAATCATGGCGTCGATAGCCTTGATCCCCGTCTGCAGTGGTTCACTTACCGGCTGGCGATAAATTACCCCGGGAGCTTTGCGCTCCAACGGCATTTCGTACTTCGTACCGGTGATAGGTCCTTTGCCATCGATCGGTTGACCCAGTGGGTTAACGACGCGGCCTACAAAACCTTCCCCGACTTCAATCGAAGCAATGCGACCCGTACGGTGTACGCGGGAGCCTTCCTTGATGCCATCGCTGGCACCCATGAGTACTACCCCAACGTTATCTTCCTCTAAGTTGAGGACGATAGCCTGGACTCCCGTAGCAAATTCAACAAGTTCACCCGACTGCGCCTTGTTCAGGCCGTAAACGCGGGCAATACCGTCGCCAACCTGCAGTACGGTACCATACTCTTCCAGCTCGGCGATATTGCTAAAGCCGGAAATCTGCTGCTTGAGTATTTGCGATATTTCTTCCGGTCTTACATCAACCATGTTGCTAATTTTTTCGACCTGCTTTTTGCACAGGTACAGTTACTGATAAAAAATCCTGGATCGAATATATATTTTCAAGGCCTGCGTTAGCGGGCGCGAATCATCGACTGATACAAATTACCGGTGAACTCCTTGCGCAGCTCATCGAGCTGGTGGCGAACACTGGCATCGTAGACGAAATCCCCTAACTCTATGATAAACCCGCCAACCAATGCCGGATCGATCTTCGTTTCAATCTCTACGTTTTCGAAACCAATGGGGCCATTCTCCAGTTTCTGGCGAATAGTAGCCAGCACCTCAGGTGTCAGTTGAGCAGCCGAGGTAATTTTCACGGTAGAGATATGCTTGAGATCCTTGTATTGCTGCTTATACTCCTGGGCAATTTCCGGCAGGTACATTTCCCGTTGCTTACTGGCCAAAAGTTCCATGAACTTTAGCGTCAGCGCGGATACTTTACCCTCGAATAATTTACCAATTATCTGGCGCTTACGATTGAAAGCGATAATGGGGCTTTTCAAAAAGGCCCGCAAATCAGCGCTTTCTTTCATTGCTTTAAGCAGCATCTCCATGTCTGCCAATACCGGCTCCACCTGGTCCATTTCCATGGCCAGATCGAGAATGGATTTGGCATAACGCGTAGCGATTCTATTTACCGACATCGGTTGCTATTTTGGGGACCATTGCTGGCCCGTCGCTTAGTTGTTGAAATTGATTTCCTTCACCAACTGATCTACCAGATTAGTGCTTTCCTTGCTGTCCTGGAGTTTCTGGTGCACTACCTTCTCAGCGATATTGATAGCCATTTGACCAATTTCGTTCTTGATGTTGGTCAGCGCTTCCAGCTTCTGGTGTTCAATTTCCTGCTTGGCGCTCAGCACAATTTTCTTGGCTTCTTCCTTCGCACGATCTTTCGCTTCCTGGATAATCGTTTCTTTGGCTTCTTTTGCTTCCCGCAAAATCATCGCCCGCTCTTCTTGTGCTTGCTTCAGCAGTTCTTCGTTGTGAGCTTGCAGGTTCGCCAATTCTTCCCGCGCCATTTTAGCGGCGTCAAGCGAATTTTGGATATCGTGCTCACGCTTTTTCAACCCCTCCTGAATCGGGCGAAAAGCAAATTTGGACATCAACCACCAGAAAAGGACGAAGATTATTAACGTCCAAATCAAGAGACCCGGCTCGGGGCGGATGACGGAGAAATCGGCCAGAAAAAGCAGATCCATAGTCGTTGAGGCTTTTATTGTAACCAGAGAAACCTTAAGGAATCGCTGGTTTTACCTTATGATAAAATACATTTGTCGAAGTTGAGAAAGACGATCCGGCAACCAACCGTTACGCGGATCGTCCTCTTTGCTTTCGGAGCTTGTCGATGCTTACTTAACGAAGATCGACAGGATGATCGCGATCAGGGCAGCACCTTCAATAAGGGCCGCCATCAGGATCATGTTCGAACGGATATCACCTACAGCCTCTGGCTGACGAGCAATAGCGTCCATTGCTTTTGCACCAATGTTACCGATGCCAATGCCAGCGCCGATAACGGCCAATCCAGCTCCTAATGCTGCTAAAGTACCAGTCATGATACGTGTATTAATATGATTAATTAATGATGTTCGTGGTGCTCTTCTACCGCCGCCCCAATGTAGGAAGCCGTTAGAATACAGAATACAAAAGCCTGAATGAATGCTACCAGCAACTCAATCGACATCATGAACATGGTCAGAGGTACTGCCATAACGCCCCCTAATGCTGACCCGCCAATGCTCTCGCCTGCCTTGCCGAAGATAAAGATCAAGCTCACAAATATGATGATTACAATATGCCCAGCCGTGATGTTCGCAAACAAACGAAGCATCAGCGTCAGCGGCTTAATGAATATCCCCAGTAATTCAACCGGCGTCAGGATAATCTTGATCCAGCCCGGAACCCCTGGCATGTTGAAAATATGCTGCCAGTAGTTTTTGTTGCCGCTCAAATTCACCACCACAAAGGCAATGACTGCCAATACCGCCGTTACGGATAAGTTCCCGGTTACGTTACCGCTACCCGGGAAAATCGGCAACTGACCAATCAGGTTCAATCCCAAAATGAAGAAGAAAATAGACATCAGGTAAGGCAGATAGCGCTCGTACTTTGCACCCAGGAAAGGAATCGCAACTTCATCACGAATGAACAGGAAGACCGGCTCGATAAAGGCTTGAATGCCCTTCGGCGCTTTCCCGTCATTGGTTTGATAGCCTTTGGCAGCCGCGCGCAGTAAAAAGAACAGCAACACGAAAGTCAGTAACATCGTGAAGACGTTCTTCGTTACCGAGAAATCGTAAAACGACGTAACACCGCCACCCATGATCCCCCCATCATAAGAGGTCTTCTTATCCAGATTATAGCACTGCCCTTCATAGATGACCTGATTGATGGTCTTGCCATCTTCCGTATGGGTCTCCGTAAAACACTCAATAGCTACCTCGCCTTCCATCGGAAAACCAGCCTGAGCAACCCGCATCACTTCACCATGATTCAACACGTAGCCATCAACGGCATAAGCTCCGTTGCCGTGCTCGTGGAAATGAAACTTGTTCGAAAGGAATACAGACAGTCCCTGCCCTGGAGCGTAAAGAATACAGGGAAGCGGCAGATAAATTTCTCCAGCAATGTGGAAAACGTTAGCATCCGAAATATGGTGAAATGCCGAAGCTCCGGGATCGTATGCTTCATCCTCATGACAAGCGCAATCGTGACCGCCTTCACCGTGGGTTTCTTCCTGATTTGCGCTATGCTCAGCACCTTCCTGATGGCTTTGCGCAGGAAGCGCAATCGCCAAGGCTACCAAACATAACAAACTGACCAGTATCCTTCTCATTCCAAGCAGCATTTATACCTGTCTCTAAAAATCGGTGCAAAGGTATATAGTTTAGTCCGCTTAAAAAAACGAAACCAAAAATTTTTCTTAGTCTTTCTCTCCGGTAGAGCCATTGAGAAACAAACAGTTACGATCACATCGCCAATGCCGCAATCAGGGCGCGTGGCTATCGCCAATCATTGCCAAACACCCTACGGTCAATAAACCAAAGACCCAAATAAAGTTTTTACAATTCGCCATTCCAGATAAAAAGCACAAATTTCCCGCGGAATCCACTATTTTTCGATCCCGGGGTTCATCCTTTGCCTTTAGTATCTTGTTAATAGCCCATAATCGCCTTCTACAAGGTAGTAGGTGCCCGCAAAACTCGTTTGAATACATCACCACCATGACTACAACCGACGTCCTGATTATTGGTTCAGGGATTGGCGGACTAACCACCGCCATAAAAATTGCCGAAGCCCGGCCTGACCTGCGTATTGTCGTACTGACCAAAACCAACGAAGGGGAAAGTAATACCCGCTATGCCCAGGGAGGGGTGGCCGCCGTTTGGGATGTAGAAGTAGACTCCACCCTCAAACACCGGGAAGATACCCTCGACGCCGGCGATGGTCTTTGTGATGAGAAAGTCGTCGATATTGTCGTTACAGAGGGGCCCACCCGCGTCCAGGAGATCATCGATTGGGGCGCCCGCTTTGATCGCAAAGCCGACAACAAAGGGGAATACGATCTGGGCCGCGAGGGCGGGCATTCCGAAAATCGCATTCTGCATTACAAGGATCTTACTGGCTGGGAAATGCAGCGCACCCTCATTGAGAAAACGGATCAAATCAAAAACATCGAGGTGCTGGAACACTATTTCGCAGTGGACCTCATCACGCAACACCACCTGGGCTATGCCGTCACCCGCCTGATGCCTAATGTTGAATGCTATGGCGCATACGCACTCAATAAACAAACCGGAGTTATCGAAACATTTCTCTCCCGCATCACCGTAGTAGCTACCGGAGGAGCCGGCCAGGTATACCGCGCAACCACCAACCCTGTTATTGCTAGCGGCGATGGCATCGCTATGGCCTACCGGGCCAAAGCCTGGATCGAAAATATGGAATTCGTTCAATTTCACCCGACTGCCCTTTACAACCCCGGGGGTGATAATCCGGTATTTTTAGTATCCGAAGCGGTGCGCGGCTTTGGCGGTATCCTTAAGGATAACAAAGGAGTGGAGTTCATGGAAAAATATGATCGCCGCAAATCACTGGCACCCCGTGATATTGTTGCCCGGGCGATCGATAACGAAATGAAAATCCGGGGGGAGGAATGTATGTACCTCGATTGCCGTCACCTGGACAAAGAACATTTTATCGGCCATTTTCCTACGATCTATGAAAAATGTGTCAGTATAGGCATTGATCCGATGCAGGATATGATCCCCGTAACCCCAGCCTGCCATTACATGTGCGGGGGAATTAAAACGGATACCAAGGGCCGCACCTCCATTAAACGACTTTTTGCGGTAGGGGAATGTACCAGCACGGGCTTGCACGGCGCCAACCGGCTTGCTTCCAACTCGCTGTTGGAGGCCATGGTTTTCGCCCACCATATTGCCCATGAACTGGTGCAGGAAATTGATACCGTTACGCACAAAGCCGGAATCCCCGACTGGAACGCCGGAGGCACAACCGACCCCAAGGAAATGGTCCTCATCACCCAAAGCATCAAGGAACTTAAGGAAATCATGAGCAGCTATGTGGGTATTGTCCGGACCAATGTTCGGATGAAACGGGCCCTGGATCGTCTCTGGCTCCTCCATCAGGAAACCGAAAACCTCTATCACAGTACCACCATCAGCCCGCAGTTATGCGAATTGCGCAACCTCATCAATATCGCTTACCTCGTTACCCGCTCCGCCAGCATGCGCCGCGAGAGCCGCGGGCTGCACTACAATACGGATTACCCGAATAAACAGGAATTTATCCAGACGATCATTTTGTAACACAGTGAGGTGTGAAGAGTGAAGAGCGAGGAGTGAAGGGTCAAGACCCGCCTACGTTAAGCTTGTCCGCCTATGGCGGGCTTCGGTGGGCGGCCCTCCTGCACTGAAGCTTTTGCGTGCGAAGGAAACTTGTCCGCCTCCGGCGGATCAAAACCCAGTCGGCAGTGTGCAGTAAGCAGTGAAGAGTCCCGTTCAACGAGTTACGCTACTTCAACTTCGCGCAGTAACCATCAACGTTTTCCAACACCAGCGGCACCACCTTACCCTTAATCTCTTTTTTTCCATTAGGAAAGGATTTGCCATCCATCTTTGGGTAACCAGCAAATCTTATCGCCGCTTCGCGGTATCGCCATACATCGCCAACCGCAAGAGGCCCAGCCGCTGAAGGAAATGGCCCAGAGAAACGCGCAAAACTCCTAAGCCGTAGGTCATGCTCCGCCGGAAATTAATGGAGGAGGCTTCCTCAAAATATTTGGTTGGACAAGTTACTTCCGCAATGTCAAATCCTCCATAAATAATCTGTGAGAGCATTTCATTGTCAAAAATGAAATCGTCGGAGTTTTGCTCAAAGCGAATGCCCTCCAACACCCGGCGATCAAATGCCCGGTATCCGGTATGATATTCCGAAAGCTTGTAATTCACTAGCAGGTTTTGGGCCAGTGTGAGAAAGCGGTTAGCTACATATTTATACAAAGGCATACCACCACGCAATGCTCCTTTGCCCAAAATGCGCGACCCCAGCACCACGGGATAAAGCTCTTCACCAATAATATTAACCATTGCAGGAATTAGCTTTGGCGTATACTGGTAATCCGGGTGTAACATGATAATGATATCCCCTCCCAATTCCAGTGCTTTCCGGTAAAGGGTTTTTTGATTGCCGCCATAGCCTTTGTTCTGCTCGTGGCGAATGACGTGCTGAATCCCAATAGCCCGGGCCAGGTCCGATGTCTCGTCCCGACTGGCATCGTCGCAAAGCACCACTTCGTCAACTAATTCATGGGGAATTTCCCGGTAGGTTTTCTCCAGGGTTTTTGCTGCATTATACGCAGGCAACACCACAATGACCTTCTTTCCGTTATACATAACGTGTTATTGTGGCGCAAAAATAAAAAAATCCACACAGCTCGATAGCGGTATGCTCGCTTAGTCCATTAAGCTTTGTAACTCCGTGTGCACAAACTGGCCGATTTTTCCAACATACTCCTGGCTAAAATCAAACCGGATACCCGCTGCGGCGTAGACGTCCGCCACGGACCGGGTATGTCCTAATTGCAAAGCCCCGATATAGTCCTGCACTGCAGTAGCCCCTTCTTCGCGGAATCGCCGCCAGATAGCAATGGCTCCCAATTGCGCAAATCCGTACTCGATGTAATAGAAAGGCACCTCAAAAATATGCAGCTGCTTGTGCCATAGATATTCCAGGTAGTGATCTAATCCTGAGTAATCAACCAGGGGCGACAAAAAGCTACGCAAAATGGTCATCCAGGCTTCTTTGCGTTCTTCCCGGCTGTGATTAGGATGGGTATATACCCAATGCTGGAACTTATCGATAGTCGCAATCCAGGGGAGTACCTTTAACACCATCTCCAACTGGTACATCCGCGCACGACGCAGATCGTCCTTCCCGGGGAAGAAAGTATCCCAGTAATCCATCGTCAGGAGCTCCATTGACATCGCCGCCAATTCCGAAATTTCCGAAGGAAAACGCCGATCAGCAAGTAAGGAACGATCCCGATTGAGGTAAAAATGAATGGCGTGGCCACATTCGTGCATAAACGTCCGCAAGTCGTTCATCGACTGCGTCGCGTTCATAAAAATAAATGGCACACCGCTGACCTGCAACGGCATATTATACCCGCCAGGACGTTTCCCAGGGCGGGAATCCAGATCCAACCTACCCATCTTACGCATCTTACCGATTACTTCGGCAAAGAGCGGATCTACGCGATTCAAACAGACTAAACCAGTATCCAACAACTCGTCAACATGACTGAAAGGACGCAAGGGATTGCAGCCGCTGGGGTCAATATTCAAATCCCAGGGACGTAAAGGTTCCGTACCCAGCATTTTCTGCCGGCAGGTATTGAATTCATCCAGAATTGGCAGGATCTCTGACACGATAGAATCATGAAAATTCAGGCAATCATCAACAGTATAGTCAAAACGACCCAGTGCCCGAAAGGCATAATCGCGATAATTATCAAAGCCACTGTTAAGCGCTATCCGATGACGCTTGGCCAGTAATTCATCAAAAAGATCCTCCAGTTGCTCTGTATCCTGAAGAATTCGTTGATTTATCTTGTGGTAAACTTGTTGCCGGCGATCGCGATCCGTTTCCTCCAGCAGCGTAGTGGCTTTCTGCAGGGTCATCTGCTTTCCGTCAACTCCAATCGTCATCTGAGAAAAAATACGTCCGTATTCTTTCGATTTCAGCTGTACCGCGGTATACACTGGAACATTCTCAGAATGAAATAAACTTACTGAATTGCGGACGTTACGAAGGTAGATGCGGTAGCGCTCCTCAGGAAGTTGCTCAACATGGGCGTTGCCCACCAACTTTTCATTCAGCAGGTGCTCAAAAGAAGCTACCTGGGGAGAAACATCCCTGACCAGTTGATGATAGGCCTCTACTGCTGCCTGATCTTCACTATTGCAACTCATTGCAATATAACGCCAGGAGAAAGCCTCGCTTATGCAGGCATCCAATTCACTTTTATCATGAATCCACGCCTCCAGGGCAGATAAACTTTCCACATCACGATCCAGGAGATCCTGATAGTAAGGCAGGAGATCATCCCAGGATTCGAAGGTAAAAGTCTTCGCAATAAAGACGTTGCTTCCCCTACTGACAACATTAAGGTCTTTCATAACATACCGGTTATCCCAGCGCCTTTCGGCGCCGGACCTACCGCAATGGAAGACTAGTCAATAGGAACTGATAAACGTTTTATTCTTCCTCCTGTGCTGCTTCTGTGTCCGAATCAGCTGTCGGATTGTCGGCCAATAAGCCTTTTCCTTGCAGGTAATGAAACCACTTTACTACTTTTCGCATATCCCCTACATGTACGCGGTCGCGGTCGTACGTGGGTAATACATCAGCAAAGTAGCTCCGCAGCTCCTCTGGAGCAGCCTCCGGGTCAACGGGAGGGTTGTCCGCTTGCTGGTCCAACATGTTGCGAAAGACGTTTTTCAATTCCGTCGAGTCCCCATCGTCGGTATAAATTCCAATCGATTCAAGGGGGGTAAACTGGTGTTTACGGGCGGAAGCAAACCTTCTTTTACCATCTGCAAGATCTTCAACAATAAGGCCGTTGCTGCGATTGGCTACCAGACGAAAAAGTCCAGATAAACCGCTAACTGCCACAAGATTTTCCAGGTTCATAATCCGTTACTTGTTCAAAATGAGGAGGCAAATTTAAAAACAAAACTCACAAGTAGGGGGTCGGATTGCGAACACCGCAAAAAAAAGATCCTGACGTGGGTAAGTCTTAACGGGGGGAGATTGGCTTATTATGATATCAAAATTACTAATATTTTTATCAATAGGCCAGTAACTGAGCTATTTTTTCTCGTAATCGACCCTGGGGCATAAATTGCTCTTCCAGGGTTTTGGCAAACGGGATGGGGGTATCCAGCCCCCCAACGCGCACTACCGGTGCATCAAGCTCCTCAAAAGCATGTTCGGTAATATAAGCCGCTAATTCGGCACCGATTCCGCCCGTCAAAGTATCCTCATGCAAGATTAATACCCGGTTGGTTTTACGTACACTCGCTAAAATAGTTTCATAATCAAGCGGTAAAAGTGTACGCAGATCTATAATTTCTGCATCAAGCCCCATGTCGGTTACGGCCCGCTGCGCCCAAACAACGCCCATCCCATAAGTGATAATCGAAAGATCATTACCCGAACGCACCGTTGCGGCTTTTCCTATTTCAACCGTATAGTAGGCTTCGGGAATGCTGGCCGATAGGCTTCGGTAAAGTGCCTTATGCTCGAAAAAGATAACCGGATTGGGGTCTTCAAAGGCCGCCAACAGCAGGCCCTTCGCATCATAAGGATTGGAGGGATACAGTACCTTAAGCCCGGGGGTATGGAAAAACCAGGCTTCGTTGCTCTGGGAATGAAAGGGGCCGGCCGCCACCCCGCCACCAGCAGGCATGCGAATGACCACATCAGCTTTTTCACCCCAACGGTAGTGCAGCTTGGCCAGGTTATTGATAATTTGATTGAACCCACAGGTGACGAAGTCGGCAAACTGCATCTCCACCATGGCCTTATACCCCTTGAGGCTCAGCCCCAGGCCGGCACCGATGATGGCACTTTCGCACAAAGGAGTATTCCGCACCCGCTCCTTGCCAAACTGCGCAACAAACCCTTCGGTTATTTTGAAAACACCTCCGTAATCGGCGATATCCTGCCCCATTAAAACCAGGTTTTCATGGCGTTCCATCGCCAGGCGCAAGCCATCGGAAATAGCATCAACCAGGCGCCGCTCAGCTTGTTTTCCCTGCGCTGGCGCAGGAGTGACCTCCTGCTTCCAGGGGGCATAAACATCGGATAATTCAATCGCGGGGTCCAGCTCAGGATCAGGTGATTGGTCGGCTTTTGCCAATCCGGTATTAATCTGCTTTTTCCAATCCTTGCGCACCTGCTCGATCTCCTCGGCGGTCATTACTCCTGTTTCCTGCAAAAAACGTTCATAATTGGCAATTGGGTCCCGCAAGGCCCAGGTGTCCATCAACTCCTTCGGAACGTATTTGGTGCCCGATGCTTCCTCGTGGCCGCGCATCCGAAAAGTCATGCATTCCAACAATACCGGTTCAGGGTTTTCCCGCAGTTGCGTGGCCAATTCATTTACCGTCCGGTAAACCTCCAGAATATTATTGCCATCAATAGTCAGTGCCCGCATACCATAGCCAATGCCGCGATCGGCAAGCTGAGCGCAGCGAAACTGCTCATTCCCGGGAGTCGATAAGCCGTAGCCGTTATTTTCAATGATAAAAATGACCGGAAGCTGCCAAACAGCCGCCACATTCAACGCTTCGTGGAATTCTCCTTCGCTGGTTGCCCCGTCCCCGGAGTAGGCTACTGCAATCCTTTTTTCTCCGGCAAGTTTATGGGCCAGACCAACACCATCTGCCAGGGATAGCTGAGGTCCCAGGTGCGAAATCATACCTACTATGTGATGTTCCTTCGCCCCAAAATGGAATGAGCGGTCTCGTCCCTTAGTGTAGCCATCCGCTTTTCCCTGCCATTGCGCAAAAAGGCGGTCAAAAGGCATATTCCGCACGGTGAATACCCCGAGATTACGGTGCAGGGGAAAAATGAATTCATCGGGTAACATCGCCATAGTAGCTCCCACGGAAATAGCTTCCTGCCCAATTCCGGAAAACCATTTGCTGATTTTTCCCTGGCGCAGCAAAATCAGCATCTTTTCTTCAATGAGCCGCGGATATACCAATTGCCGGTGTAATTCGCGCAGTTGATCATCCGTGATTCCTTCTCGGTTAAAAGTCAGTGGGGCAGGTACCGTTGTTGGCAGCATAGTGGTTAGGATTTGACTTCCCTGGGAAATTACGGCGGAATTTTCCGTTTCTTTCTCAGGACGCGTTGGCAATTTCGCTGCAAAATAGGCATCCTTAGTGGAAGGCGCAACGATTTTATAGCTGGCGAGGAGTGGTTGGGGAAATTTATTGCTAGCAAGCCAGCAATTCGCCCCCCCCTTTCCGGTGGGACGTAACCGACCTTCCTGTCCTCAGCTTGGCCTATCCCTAAAGACTGACCGTAGCATCTGTACCGCTGATATAGCCCCGGAGATAACAACCTGTCTTCTAAACTAAAGGAGTCCAGGTACTGTTGTGCCTGATATTTAATCACACGAAACCTGCTATCATGAAGTTACCCATTCTCTTTATCACCATGATTGGTTTGCTGAGCCTGAGCGCCTGCCAGCCAAAAGCAAATACGGATCAGGGCAATATGGGTCAGTTTGCCGATGATACGGCTTTTCAGGCGGCCCACGACAAACCTGAAGAACTTGCTTTTACGGGCAAAGGTGAAATGATCACCTTCGCAACGCCCGACGGCAAACAGGGCTCCGCTTACGCACTCAAACCTGCCCAGCCTTCCGGCAAAGTCCTGTTCGTCATTCACGAATGGTGGGGCCTAAACGACCACATCAAACAAGAAGCTGAACACCTGTTTGACAGCTTGCAAAACGTAACCGTCATGGCCCTCGACATGTACGACGGCAAATCCACTGACAATCCGGAAGAAGCGGGCAAGCTGATGCAGGCCGTTAGCAACGATCGGGCGGAAGCAATCATCAAAGGCGCGTTAACACAGGTTGGATCAACTGCCCAAATTGCTACTATCGGTTGGTGCTTTGGTGGCGGTTGGTCGTTGCGTAGTGCTATCCTGGGTGGCAAACAAGTCGTCGGAACCGTTATGTATTATGGCCTTCCGGTTGACAACGCCAAAGAACTGGCTCCGCTAAAAGCTCCCGTACTGGGTATTTTTGCAGCAAAAGATGCCTGGATTACCCCTGAAGTGGTTACCAAGTTCGAAAACCTGGCTAAGGCTACCGGGAAGTCCCTGGAAGTGCACCAGTTTCCAGCCGACCATGCATTTGCGAATCCCAGCAACCCGAATTTCGATGCTAAAAATGCCGGTGAAGCCAATAAACTGGCATTAACCTTCCTGCGCAAGCATTTCGGGGCCTAAGCGCCTGGCGGGTAACCACAGCAGTAATTCCGCACAAAGTGCGGGGTTACTGCTGCCCGCCATCATTATTTTTCTTCTTGTTGCCGAAGAGCAATTTATTCCAGAATTCTTTGCGCTCCTCCCGCCGGTCTTCCCGTTCCAATGCCCGGCTATTAAAGCGGAGCATCCGGTTATAATAGGCGGAATCAGACTCATTCGCACGGCGGGGCTGGAACCGCAACTCCAAATCGTCATTGACCTGTTCCGACACCGGCCGCGCCAGCGCACTTGAATCGCCTCGCTGCTGCATCTCCTGATACAGCCGGCTATAAAAGGCAGGATTTGTCATGAAGTTCAGCCAGTTTTCAGAAGCAATAGGTAAATCGTCGAGATTGGGCGGGCAATCCATTGCCCACTGCAACGAGTCGGGCACCGCCGGAAAGGAACCCCCATAATACTTCCGCAACGATTTGGCGGCTGAAGCACGGCGCATAAAACTACCCCAGATCGGCAAAGCAGTGCTCGACCCCTGGCCGGAGCTTAAACTACGGAAATGAACAGCAGGTGTCGAGGCGCCTACCCAAACCCCCGCGACCAAGCCCGGAGTACAGCCAATAAACCACCCATCGGCATTGTTTTGTGAAGTGCCCGTTTTACCGGCAATAGGCCCACGCAGTCCGAAAGTTGTCCGTAACCGGCGCCCGGTACCATTATTAACTACCCCCTCAAGCATATGTAAAACCATATTGGAGGTTACTTCCGATAAAGCCCTGCTGCTCGCAGGGCGCTTAAAGGAGACAATCTCGTTGCCCTCACTATCCTCGATGCGCACCAGGTAATGCGGAGTAACCCGAACGCCCCGATTCGCCAACGTACCAAATACCTGCACCATATCATAAAGGCTGGCATCCGTAGTACCCAGGGCAATGGAAGGGGCATTGGGAATGGGCGCACTAACCCCCATATCACGACCTAGCTTGCGCACCGGCTCAATTCCCGTGCGCATGAGTATCGCAACACTCACCGTATTAATCGACTTGGACAATGCGCCTTCCATAGAATAGATACCACCATATTCGCCATCCGAGTTTTCAGGCTTCCAGTTTTCATATTCCGGATATTCAACCAACTCGTTGGGGAAGTACTCACACGGGCTAATACCCGCCTCCAGCGCTGCAGCATAAACGACAGGCTTGAAGGTGGAGCCCACCTGGCGACGAGCCTTTACATGGTCAAACTGAATATACCCATGATCAATGCCGCCAACCCAGACTTTTACTTCACCGGTTGCCGGGTCCATCGCCAGCATCCCCGTATTTAGCATAGCGAGGTAATATTTGACCGAATCCAATGGGGTCATCTCCTTCACCAGTGGTTCTTTTCCCCAGGTAAAAAGCGTCATCTCATGGGGTTCGTTGAAGGCCCGCTCGATCGCTTTTTCGGAGGCACCAGCCTCTTTGAGTTGTTTGTAGCGGCGGGTTTGTTTCACTGCTTGCTGCAGAATACTTTCACTGCCCCAGGGGGTTCCTTTTTTCCATTCTTTAGCAAAATTAGCCTGTATCTGAGGCATTTGTTCCTGAACAGCAGCTTCGGCATACCGTTGCAGGCGGGAATCAATAGTCGTGTAAATCCGCAAGCCATCCGTGTACAGATCATACCGACTGCCGTCAGGCTTGCGGTAGTCCTCCAGAATGTCCTCTAATTCTACCCGTAAATGTTCGCGGAAATAAGTAGCTGGCCCCTGGTTACGGCCATCCTGCGAATAGTGCAGGTTTATGGGCAGCTGTTGTAAAGAATCACAACCCGCCTCCGTCAGGTACTTGTAGCGCTTCATTTGCGCCAGCACAGTATTGCGGCGCTCGAGAGCCCGCTCCGGATGCCGAACCGGATGATAGGAGGTTGGTGCCTTTAGCATCCCCACCAATACGGCGGCTTCTTCTACTTTGAGTTCCGCCAGTGACTGACCAAAAAAGCGTTGTGCAGCCACCTTTACACCAAAAATATTATCACTGAAAGGTACTGTATTCAAATAGAGGCGAAGAAGTTCTTCCTTGGTATAGATCTGCTCCAGACGTCGGGCCACAAACATCTCCCGAACCTTATTCACCGGAGTACTGAACATCCAGTAACTGCGGCGCGGGAAAAGGTTTTTGGCTAATTGTTGGCTAAGCGTACTTCCGCCACCCGACGATTCATCTGACAAAAGGATCGACTTAACCATTACCCGCAACAGCGCGCGCGGATCGACACCACCATGCTCAAAAAAACGGGCATCTTCCGTAGCGACCAACGCATTGATGATATTCGGAGAAATCTCTTCAAAGTCAGCATTGACACGATTTTCTGTAAAATAACGCCCCAGTAAAACCCCGTCTGCCCCGTACACCTCAGCGGCGTTATTGTTCCGAATGTCCCGCAATGCCTGGTAATTAGGCAAAGCCCCAAACAGCCCCAGATAAACACTGATGACAAACAGAACCAGCAAAACACCTCCTCCAGCCATGCCCCATAACCCATAGCGCAGCCACTCCTGCCGATTCGGGCGCTTGGCCCAGTAATACGCAGCTTTCTCCCGAATAATAGCCTCCACCGAAACGATGGGTCGGCCCGTCCAGGCTGAAAGGCGCCGGCTGATCGCCTGATCTGCGGCCGTGATGTACGGCCGAGCCCGCTGTGCCCATTCTTGAAGACGTTCCCTTAACATGAACCTTTATTTTCCATTAGGACGGCAAAAGGCCATCAAATCAACAGCTTAAAACGAAATTTCTCCACTTTTATGCCAAAGCACCAGCAGAAAATGCAGATAAAGTTCCTGACTTTGCCGTTTCAGGGCTTACAGAACACAAAAATGTTTCAAAATTTCAATAAAATCAAACATTTTATTGCATATTCGACGAATGAGGCCGGACTTTGAGGCTCCGGCTTATTTGGCGCTACTTTTAGGTTTATACCGTTTCGCTTTGCTCACTCGGTTTATGCCACTCACTTCGTTCGTTCGGTTTATAAAGTTTATTTTTTAAGCTAATACGCCAATACGCTTTTTCAGGTTTATACCGTTTCGCTTTGCTCGCTCGGTTTATGGGGTTTATAAAGTTTATGGGGTTTATGTAGTTGAAATTGGAGGTAAAACGCCAACCGTCAACATCCTAACACGCAACTAGCCAATGCGCCAATAGCTAACGCGCTAATACGCCTAAAAGCAGCATCCCGAACTTCGGACGGTGCCGAAATTCGGGATGGCCTCATGTTTGATAAGCATTGCCCGTGCTCGCACAGGGGAATAGCTGGTTGCGACTTACATCATATCATCATAACCACCTGGCATCGCTGGAACCGGAGCTTTTTTATCCGGCTTGTCGTTGATGGCACAGTCGGTAGTCAGTACCATTCCGGCAATTGAAGAGGCATTCTCCAGCGCAATACGACTTACCTTAACTGGATCAATTACCCCGGCAGTCTTCAGATCCTCGTAGCGATCAGTGCGGGCATTATATCCCATGCTACCCTTACTGCTGGCCACCTTGTCCAGAACTACGGAAGGTTCTACCCCGGCATTGGCAGCAATATTCCGCAAGGGTGATTCCAGCGCCTTCCGAACAATGTCAATACCAATCGTTTCATCTTCATTGGCCCCTTTGCTATTGTTCAACGCCTGGATTGCTCTTACGAAGGCTACCCCGCCTCCCGTCACAATGCCTTCTTCAATCGCGGCACGCGTAGCGTGCAGGGCATCATCAACCCGGTCTTTTTTCTCCTTCATCTCAACCTCGGTTGCTGCGCCGATGTGCAGCACGGCCACCCCGCCAACAAGCTTGGCCAAACGCTCCTGGAGCTTTTCCCGGTCGTAATCAGAGCTTGTATTTTCGATCTGCTGCTTGATTTGTGCGGCCCGCGCCTTGACCTTGTCGGCCGCTCCACGGCCATTGACAATCGTAGTATTATCCTTATTGATGCTGACCTTTTCGGCCTGTCCCAGCATCTCTACCGTCGCATTCTCGAGGGTGTATCCCTGTTCTTCGCTGATGACAACACCTCCGGTCAGTATCGCGATATCTTCCAGCATCGCTTTGCGGCGATCACCAAAGCCCGGTGCCTTGACAGCGACGACATTCAACACCGAACGCAGGCGGTTGACCACCAGCGTACTGAGCGCTGATCCATCTACATCTTCCGCAATGATCAGTAAAGGTCGGTTCATTTTAGCTGCCGACTCCAACAAAGGCAGTAACTCCTTGATATTGGAAACTTTCTTTTCATGGATCAGGATTAACGGATTATCGTACTCGGCAATCATTTTCTCCGTATCCGTAACGAAATAGGGGGATAAATAACCCCGGTCAAACTGCATCCCGCTTACTTCCTCCACATAGGTTTCCGTACCCTTGGCTTCCTCAAGGGTAATGACACCATCCTTGGAAACCCGCTTCATGGCATCGGCGATCAGTTCCCCTATTTCTTCGTCATTATTGGCCGAAATTGCGGCTACCTGCTTGATCTTGGCAAAATCGTCGCCTACCAGCTCGGCCTGCTCCCGCAGATTTGCCACCACCAACTGCGTGGCTTTATCGATCCCCCGCTTGAGGTCCATCGGATTGGCACCGGCAGTCAGGTTCTTTAATCCAACCCCAATCATCGCCTGCGCCAGCACTGTTGCAGTGGTAGTGCCATCACCCGCAGCGTCGGCCGTTTTGGAAGCTGCCACTTTTAAGAGTTGTACCCCCATATTTTCCAACTGGTCTTCCAACTCAATTTCTTTGGCTACCGTAACCCCGTCTTTGGTGACGTGCGGCGCTCCGAATTTTTTCTCAATCACTACATTACGACCCTTGGGGCCTAAAGTTACCTTAACGGCTTCTGCCAACTTGTCGATCCCACGCTTTAGTTTTTCCTGTGCGTGGCTGTTGTGGGTAATTTCTTTAGCTGCCATGCTATCCCGCTTTTTGTTGTGATTAAAAAAATCTTTGCTACAAAATGACCAGAATGTCATCTTCCCGCATAATCAGGTAGTCATCACCTTCCCATTGAATCTGCTGACCTGCGTACTTGCCATACAATACGACATCGCCTACCGCTACCGTCATCAGATTACCTTCTTTGCCCGGACCAACTGCCACCACTTCTCCACGTTGGGGCTTTTCCTTGGCCGTATCCGGAATGATGATTCCTCCTTTGGTTTTCTCCTCCGCAGGCGCGGGTTTTACCACAACCCGGTCATTGATCGGACGCATCTTCATTGCTGACATAACTTTTCGGTTAAAAGATTTTTTTCATCGTCTCTGCCCGTACAAGCAGAATGCCAAGCCGCCTTCCCCGGATAATCTGTCGGCAATACTGTCATTTTGACAGCATCCTTCCTGTCAGTTATTCCCGGCGGCAGGGTTGCTCCTCCTGGCGTGCTTTGCGTTCCAAACCCAGTGGCACGGTTTGTTCTTTCCGCGGAAAAAACCTATTTTTTGCTAAAGTATCTATACCCGCTCATCCGATGCAGCACCCAACACCCGGAGAAACCAACCTGTCGGTCCTCCTCCGTTCAGCCAACCCAATCCTTCAGGAGGGGAAGTACGTTTTCTGCACCCTGCCGGACCTGGCGGGAGTTGATCAGGAAAACCTTATAGGCTATTTCCGCGAAAAAGAAGGGATTACGGTTATTCTGGCTCAAAACGCAGCGGATGCCTTGTCGCTACCCTATGCGTTTATTGCCGCCTGGATTACCCTGACGGTCCATTCCTCCCTGGCAGCCGTTGGACTTACAGCTGCCTTTTCCACTGCCCTTGCTAAAGCGCAAGTCAGTTGTAACGTCATTGCCGCCTACTATCACGACCATATTTTTGTGCCTTATGAGGATAGAGACATAGCCATGGAGGTCCTTTCTTCACTGGCAGACTTTTAATTAGTGATGGTGATGCTGACCACAGCGCAACTGAAATTAGAAACTTGTCCGCCTACGGCAGGTGAGAAATGAGAATGAGCCCCGACTGCGTCGAGGTAAAAATGGGAAAAACTGACCAGGACGGCATAGCATAAAACGATCAACGCTCACCATGATTAGCGCCAGCGGTAAGGGTTTACCCGCCTATGGAGGGTTTACCCGCCTATGGAGGGTTTACCCGCCTATGGAGGGTTTACCCGCCTATGGAGGGTTTACCCGCCTATGGAGGGCCGTTTTATTGGAAGGCGTTTCCCGGCAGGAGAAATAATCACTCCTGCTTACCTACCTAATATTAGGTATCTGTTACCCATAGTTTTTAGGATTCTTTTTTTGGTAAATACTAGGTATTGCCCAGCGGGAATAGTCATGGTATTTTTGCGCTTATTAAGATTAAATCTAATTAAATTTAACTTTCATGCACCCATATTTCGCTTACTCGCTTTTGATAGCCGTCGCCTGCTGGAGCTGCCAACAGGAGAACCCGGACACTCCGACGGTGGTCCTGCCTACGACCTATTCTTTCGATCACGTCAACTACAGTGGCCAGACCCAACGTCTGGCGATGTTGCTGGAACTGGGTGAGTATATGAAATCGGCTAATGCCGGAGGTATCATCCTCGACGAAACCAAGCTACTGGCCCAGTACGCCAATCAACCGGGTGCTGGATTCCGGCAAACCTACGAAGCCAGCAAGCAGCTGCGCGACAAAACCTTTCCTGCCGAACAGACGCATATTGAAACGCTCCTGCGTGAGTTAACCAAAGCCAGTCAGGCAGGAGCTAACACCAGCGCTGCTCCGGGCCTAGCAGGTATTGTAACCAGCACCGACGGCACCAAAAAGTACCTGCTCGCTGCCAATGGCCTTGAATATGCCCAGGTCATCGAAAAAGCGATCATGGGCGCTACCTTATATTACCAGGCAACGGCTGTTTACCTCAGTGAAGGCAAAATGAATGTCGACAACACAACCATTACGCCCGGCGAAGGCACGATGATGCAACATCACTGGGACGAAGCTTTTGGTTACCTGGGTGTACCCATCGATTTTCCAGCCAACACGAACGGGCTTTATTTTTGGGGCACCTATACCAACCGGCGGGATCCGTTACTAGGCGTTAATCAAAAACTGATGAATGCCTTTATCAAAGGGCGGGTGGCTATCGGTAATAAAGATTACACCACCCGCGATGCTACCATCAGCGAAGTGCGCAACTACTGGGAACAGGTTGTCGCCGCTACCGCGCTGAATTACCTGAATACAGCCATCGTCCAATTCGATGATCTTGCGGTGCGTACCCATGCCATTAGTGAGGGCGTTGCCTTTATCTACAGCCTTCAGTTCAATCCCAGCAAAAAAATAACCAATGACGAGGTCAAGCAGCTACTCCTACTCAGCGGCGGAGGCGATACGTTCCTTTCCATGAATTTATACAATGTAACGAAAGCTAACCTGGAAACCGCCCGGCAGCAGCTGGCAGCCAAATACGGTTGGCAAACGATGATGTCGCAATTCTAAACCTAATCGTGAACCCGCTTTGAATAAGCCCATCGATGGATGCGTTTCGGAAACTGTAGTTCTCCGAAACGCATTCGTAGTACTATGCAAATGGTGAAACCATGAAAAATATCCTTCTCTTTTTATGTTGGCTCCCCGCGACCCTTTTTGTTACAGGTTGTGGCAGCGACAACAGCATCGGCGATCCCTGTGAGAACAGTTTCGACCAGGCGGCCCTTTTCGCTCACTTGGCCGATGAGCAAATCATTCCTGCCTACACTCTTTTTCAGGAAAACCTGACCACTCTGCAGGTCGCCGTGCAGGCCTTTACTAATTCGCCCTCAACACTGACCCTGGGCAATGCCCAAAGTGCCCTCCGGCCTGCCTGGTTGGCCTGGCAACGCATTGCCCAATATGAATTTGGTCCCGCGGAAGAAGTTGCCCTGCGCAGCAGTCTCAATAATTTTCCGGCTAACATCACGGCTATTGAAAGTAACATTGCTGCAGGTAATACTGATTTTAATCGGCCGGACACCTACGATAAAGGTTTTCCAGCGTTGGATTACCTGCTTTTTGGCACTGGCGACACCCCCGCTGCCATCGTTGAACGCTTCAACGCCGGCGAACTCGCCCCAGCCAACCGGCAATACCTCACCCGGGTACTGGATGATATGACCACCCGGACCAGCCAGGTAGTTGATGCCTGGCAAAACCAGGGATACCGAGATGCTTTTGTCCGGAATACCGGTACCGCCGCCGGCACTTCCCTCAGCCTGCTTATCAATAGCCTGAATGAACATTATGAAGCCATTCGCCGCGACAAGTTGGGCATCCCCTCGGGTGCCCTTACCCTGGGGTTTACCAACCCCGACCAGGTTGAAGCCCGTTATTCCGGGCTATCCCGTGAGCTGTGCCTCGAAGCGGTTCGTGCTGCCAGGGCTTTGTTTGCAGGAGAAAGCAGTACCGGAATCAACGGCAACAGCCTTGATGACTTGCTCAATTATATTGATGCCCAGAAGGACGGTCAACCGCTGAGCGCATTAATCATTAACCAATTTACGGCGGCCATCACGGCCATTGAAGCGATCAGCCAACCATTGCACCTCGCTGTCGAGCAGCAAAAATCAGTGGTGTCGAATGCGTACGTAGCTATGCAACGGCAGGTTATTCTCCTGAAAACGGATATGCCCTCGATGCTTTGTGTCGCCATTACCTACGTGGATAACCCAAGTGATTCAGATTAAACGCCGCTTGCCTGGGCGGATTAGCCCCTAGCTACACCAGCCAGAACCAACGCTCATGGACCGACACACCAGCCTGCTACATGCACCAACACCCATTGCTCCGCTCGTCACCTTCCGCATTCTTTTCGGGGGCTTGATGTGTCTGGGAGCCTTGCGGTTTATGGCTAGTGGATGGGTAGAAAAGCTATTCGTTGAACCACAGTTTTTCTTCAAATTTTATGGCTTCCACTGGGTGGAAGTACCCGATAGCCCGGGGGTATATATCTTGTACAGCGCAATCGCCCTGGGGGCGGCAGGCATCATGCTGGGGTGGTATTACCGCCTTAGTGCAATCATTTTTGGGCTCAGCTTCACCTATGCCGAGTTGCTTGATGTTACGAACTACCTCAATCATTATTACCTGGTTTGCCTGCTTGGCTTCCTTTTGCTTTTACTGCCTGCCCACCGGGCGTTCTCCCTGGATGTACGCCGGAGACCCGATTGGCAGGTGAGCCACGTTCCGGCCTGGACGATCTATCTATTACAGGTTCAAATTGCTCTGGTTTATTTTTTTGCCGGTTTTGCCAAACTCAACGCCGACTGGTTGTTTCATGCAATGCCACTAACCGTCTGGCTAAAAGAACATCACCACTGGCCAGTGCTGGGCACCCTGTTCCAGCTACCCTGGGTAGCTTTTGCCTTTAGCTGGGCCGGTGCTCTTTATGATCTGACCATTCCATTGTGGCTTTCATTACCTCGTACCCGAGCCCTGGCTTATGGTGCCGTGCTCGTTTTCCATGGACTAACGCGGGCCCTCTTTAATATTGGGCTCTTCCCCCTGATCATGATTTTTAACACCCTGGTCTTTTTCCCGGCTTCCTTTCATGAACGGTTACTCCGTCCATTGGGATATCGGTCAACCGATCATTTCCGGCCGTATACCTACCCGCGTTGGGCCGTCCGCTGCCTGGGGCCGGGCCTTGCTATTTACCTATTGCTTCAGGTTGCCCTCCCCTTTCGCTACCTCCTGTATCCAGGCAATGTGCTGTGGACCGAGCAAGGATACCGCTTTGCCTGGCGGGTGATGTTGGTTGAAAAAACCGGATATGCTACGTTTTATGTGGAGGATGGTGCCAGTGACCGGCGCACCGAAGTGATCAACAGCGATTTTTTGACTTCTTACCAGGAAAAACAAATGACGATTCAGCCAGATCTCATTCTGCAATTTGCGCATCACCTGGCAAGCTATTACCAACAGCATCATGGCTTTCACAACCCAATTGTTACCGTAGATAGCTTTGTCGCACTAAACGGGCGCCCAAGCCAGCGATTTATCGACCCAACGGTCAACCTGGCCAGCATTACCGACCAGCTTGGCCCTAAAACCTGGATGCTGCCGCTGCAGACTCCAGCACACCGGTTCAACAACTAAGAAACAGATGAAAAGACTATTTACATTCCTGGTATACACCCTGTTCCTGGGCAGCTTCCTACCCGGCCTCCATAGTCAGTCACTAACCATTCGCGGGCAGGTGCTGACCGCCCAGTTGCGGGAACCCATCCCCGGCACCACCGTCTACCTGGAGCCGGGCAATCAGCTCCGCGAAACGGACCGCAATGGCCAGTATGTATTTCCTGATTTGACGGCAGGGAACTACCAATTGACGGTTTTTGCCGAAGGCTATGCCGCCCAAACGCAAGCCGTTAACCTGAGCACACAGCCGGTTGTCCTCACGTTTGAACTTACCCCCCTGGAAGTAAATATGCAGGCAGTTACCGTTGATGGTACCGCCGCAGAAACGTACTCCCTGCGCCGGCTCCGAAACGTAGAGGGCATGGGTATCTATGCGGCCAAAAAGAGCGAAGTCATTGAATTGAAGAATATCGTGGGGAACCTGGCCGCCAATAATGCCCGTGAAATTTACAAAGGGGTGGCCGGACTGACGATCTGGGAGAATGACAACTCCGGGATTCAGCTCAATATTGGGGCTCGCGGCCTGGATCCTAACCGCACCACTAATTTCAATACACGCCAGAATGGTTATGACATCAGTGCTGATGCTCTGGGGTACCCTGAAAGTTATTACACCCCTCCTGCGCAGGCACTGGCTCGCATTGACATCGTACGCGGGGCAGCTTCCCTGCAGTATGGCACGCAATTCGGAGGGTTACTGAATTTTGTCTTTAAAGAAGGACCTGCTGACAAACCCTTCCAGTTATTCACCGAAAACACCCTGGGTTCTTTTGGCTTTCGCAATACCTTTACCAGCATCGGGGGAAGTGCCGGTCCGGTGCGCTACTATGGCTTTTATCAGTATAAAACCGGTGATGGCTGGCGCCCCAATGCCGGCTTTGACCAGCACACGGCCTTTGCGCATGCCGAATGGCAGCTGGGCAAGCGGTTGCGGATTGGTGTCGAGCATACGTTTATGCGCTACCTTGCGCAACAACCCGGTGGCCTTACCGATTTTGAATTCCGGCAGGATGCCCGGCAATCAAACCGGGCCCGCAACTGGTTCCGGGTCCATTGGAACCTCAGCGCTGCTACGCTCGATTATAGCCTCTCCGAGCGAACCCAGCTCAACATGCGCCATTTCTTATTGGATGCCGAACGCAGCTCCCTCGGCGAACTTGGCGCCATCAACCGCCCCGACCCTCTGCGCGAAAGAGACCTTATCCAGGGGCGTTACCAAAATTACGGCATGGAGTCGCGCTTGATTCATCGTTACCCCTTCCGGGGGCAAACGGCAACTTTCCTGACAGGCGTTCGCTACTACCGGGGCAACACCCGCAATCGCCAGGGAGATGGAGACCAGGGCAGCGATGCTACCTTTCAATTTCAAAACCCCGAAAACCTCGAACAATCCAATTATACCTTCCCCAGCCGGAATGCAGCCTGGTTTGCCGAAAACCTCTTTAACCTTACCGAAAAATGGAGTGTTACGCCTGGTATTCGCCTGGAATATATCCGTACCGCCTCCGAAGGCTATTATCAGCAACGGGTTTTTTCCGGCGGCAAAGTCATTTTCTCCCAGCGCATTCCGGATGCCCGCCAGCGCGAACGCACCTTGCTGCTGGCCGGTATTGGTACCGGATACCGCTTGCGGGAAGAACTGGAGATCTATGCCAATATTTCGCAGAATTACCGCTCCATCAACTTCAGCGACCTTGCTGTAGTAAACCCCAACCTCCTCATCGACTCCCTCCTCCAGGACGAACGCGGCTATAACGCCGACCTGGGTATTCGGGGTACACTCCTCCAAGGCCTGGCGCGCATCGATGCCAGTTTATTCTACCTGGCCTATAATAACCGTATCGGCCTCCGTGAAATTATTGTTCCCGACCCTGTCGTTGTGGAGCGTCCGGTTGCTTACCGCACCAACATCGGTGATGCCCGCATCCTGGGACTGGAACTCTATGCGGAAGCCGATATTTGGAAATTGCTTTGGGGCAGTGAAAAAAAGACCACCCTGCTGGCATTTGTCAATGGCAGCGCCATCCAGGGTGAATACCTCACCGGGGGCCCAACCATCGCGGGGAAACAGGTTGAACTCATTCCTCCACTCAGCTTGAAAACAGGCCTCAACTACCGCCGTGGCACCTGGGGTGGCAGCCTCTTGTTCAGCTACATCCACGAACACTACTCCGATGCTACGAATGCTCGCTTTGTGGCCAACGCTACCCGCGGCATCGTGCCTTCCTTTGGTCTGCTCGACCTGGGCGCTACCTATACCTGGAAACAATGGCGCATTAGCGGTGGCCTGAATAATGTTACGGATGAGCGTTACTTCACCCGCCGGGCCCAATCGTACCCCGGCCCGGGAATTATCCCCGGAGAGGGGCGAAGTTTTTATGTGGGCGTGGGGGTGCAACTTTAAAAGCACCCTTGCCTTGTAAAAGACGAAAACCGCTTTCCCCATGGCAAGAAAATTCCACCCCAGACCGATCAGAACTTCATGCTGGTGGACGAGCCTTTTCCTCGCAATTTCAACTTAACCCCCCGGGGTGAGTCAGGACCTGACAAGCAAATCCGCAAGGAGGAGTCAGTTAGCCAGGAATACCTCGCTTCATGAAAAGTTTCCTCCTCTCTATAGTAAACCCGGTAATCCCGGAGAACATCATTCTCATACCGATAAAAGATGATTTCGTAGGCCTCGCCATCCAAAAAATAGATCCTGTTGACTTCAACATCCCGGTTGTTGTGCGGGGACAAATCGGCCGTATCAGGGGACTGTACTTCGCGCAGGTCCCTGATTTCTGTAATACCACTCTGGAGCGACCTCAATGATAGGCAGCCCGAGCTGGCGAAACTAAGCAAACCCAATGTCAAGGCCAGAAAAACAAGGCTCTCTAGCCTACTTTTTGTAGCGGATCTTTCCATCTTTCTCTTTTTTAAATCATGAAGGGGTTTACAACTGTAGTGCAGAACACGCCGTTAATTTCTCTCTACCAGTCGCCACCAATCATCCAGTGTGTTTGCTTTGGCCCCCATCCCAACATAGGCACGCTCCTCCGTAGCAACCGCAAAGGCACCCTGTCGCTCAGTCAGCATACTGGCAAGCTGACGCCAGGTTTTAGTTGCTATGGTATATTCCCATAAATCCGCTTGTGGCTTGGCAAAAAACGAATCAGTAGTACCCGTCCCTACGTAGATTTTCCCTTTCAATGCAACCGCAACGGCTTCATAGCGTGGGGAAGCTCCTGGGAAAGCGCCCAATGACTTCCAGGTATTAGCGACAGGGTCATACTCCAGAAAATCAGCCGCGGCATTCTCCCCGGCAATCAAATATCCCTTACCGTTGACCGCACACGCCGTAAAATATTCATGGCCCGTTGTTGGTAAATCTCCTTTATGACTCCAGGTATTCGTCACAGGGTCATAGGCAAACAGCCGATCGCTGCTAATAACATACCCAATACCTGCAATGCTGAAAGAGCCATTCGTCACATCACTCCCCTTTCCCAAAGGAAATTCACCGGCGGGAGTCAGGCTTGTCCACTGATCGGTGGCAGGATCATAGCGCCAAAAATCAGTCAACCGGCTAAAAGAAGCTGACGATGACTGAGAAAAAGCTATACCCCCGCCGACATAACACATACCACTAATGACAAAACTAAAGGGTTCCTCGCGGGCAGCCCCGGGAAACGCAGCTTTCATTGCCCATTTATCAGCCTGGGTGTCATATTCCCACCAATCAGTTTGGCTGGCAGGGGCAATAAGATTGGCAGCTCCCAGGCCGATAAAAATCTTAGCTCCTACCGCGCAGGCAGCTCCATCCCGACGGCGGCCGCCGCCAAAAGCAGCCCCCGGGTCCCAACCTGTTGTAACTTTTACCGTTTCACCATACACAATTTTTTCTCCATTCCGCCCATAGCTCCGCACAAAGTAGGAAACTCCGTATTCCAGATTCTTCAACTCGCTGGTAAAGGCTCCACTTTGACTCAACGCTCCCAAATCGATGGTTTGGTCAGCTACCGTGGGTAGGGTATTCGTTGCCGACCACACATGTCCATGACCGGTAAATTTTCCGGAGGTAAAAGACACAAACCCTGACATTTTAATGGTGCTGGTATTAACCACCTCATAATTGGCGTTGGTTGAAAGGGTGGCCACCAGATTAGCCTCCGGTGAGGTCATTTCTTCTTTGGCATCTTTGCTACAACCGCTAATCAGTATTAAACTCAAAAGCAATACAGCCTCGCACCATAGGTTGATTTTTTTCGTTTTCATTGCGCTATGTTTTGTGATAAAAAATCCCCCTGGGTAGTCACGACAAATCGTGATTAACCCTAATGAGTAGGTTCCCCAAAAAGCAGATTGTCCTTTCGTTTACCTTGCTAGAAATCGATTTGGAACGTCAGTAACGGCGTAAGTGTGCTTTGCCGGCGAGGGCCCCATCGGCCAGCATCGACATCAAATTCGTAGGCGAGAAAATCTTCATTCGCCCGGTTAATCAAGTTCTGCACATCCAAGGCCAACCAGTAGGAAGACTGGCCCTGGTTGCGCCGGAGCGCAAGTCTCAGGTCGGGGCGCAGGTATCCTTTTACCCGCTGAGAAAAGGGCTCCTGATCGTTCAGCACGGGGTCTTCACCATCCTGGGTCTCAAACCCCAGCGCCAGAGGTGTGATAGGGTTACCTGCATTGAAAAGCAGGCGAAAACCGCCCTCCAGAAACGTTTTCTCGTTCAGCGTCCAGGTTTTTCCACTCGTGAAGCTGAGCGAGAATCGACCATCATACTGGGTGGAAAACCGGCCATCTTTACCCGGCACTTGAAAGGTTGAGCTAAAAACCGATGTACTAAGCACAAAGAAGGTACCCTGATGAAAAAACTTTTCCAAAGTTAGGTCTACCCCGAGATTACGGCCGGTTCCTTCTGATACTAAGGCTTCCCCTGCAAATCCCTGCACATCGTTAAGCGACCAGTAGATGCGATTAGCATTGATACCAACCGGCACCTGCGACAAGGTTTGGTAATAGGTTTCAGCATGTAGATTGAGGTTTTCACCAATGGCTTGATTGTAAGCCAACACCAGATGATTGGCCTTTATCAAATCCAGACCAAGATTGGGATAATTATTTTCCGTCCGCACGAAGTAAGACCCCAATGGTGGCATCCTGCTATGTAATCCATACGCCAGGGCCAGACTACTGCGGGCATTCAGCCGGTATTGAAGCGCAACGCGTGGCTCTAAAGAGGCGCGGACATCCCCAATCGAAGTTTGTAAAAAATGACTGCCAAAATTAAAAACCCATCGCTGCGAGGGGCGAAAACTGAACTGAATGTATTGTTGCTGCAAGCCCGACAATACAGGAAGATCACCTTGATTGTTACCCGGCCCGTTTTTACTATCGCCATCGATAACCGTTCGATAAGTCTGTTGGTCAACCATCCACCGGGCCTGTTGCAGGGAATAATTCATTACCGTCCCGATAACCCCTATCTTCATATTCCATTGAGGGCTAAAGGTGCGCTTGTAGTAAGCATTAAGTGTGACCTGATTCGTCCTGTAGTCTTCTTCATTAATGGCAAAAGGCTGCTCCTGTACATTCAAGGTGTCATCCCGGAAATAAATCTGCTGCCCCATAACCCCTGCATTAACCTGTATAAAAGACCGGTCATTAAGGAGGTAGTTCCAGGAAACACCCACCGCTCCCATCCGGGTTGTGAACTCATAAGCTGCATAATCACTATACGATTGCCAGGGCATTTCTTCCTCGGGGTTAAATATTTCCCGGCTGTTGCCGCCAATCCCCCATAGGCTGAGTTGTGATTTTTTTCCTTTGCTGTATAGCTTAAATGAAAAATCCTGGAAGTTATTATCGGTACGGGGACCAACGAGATGCAAGCCTGCAGCATTGAGGATGCCTAAGGTTGAATAGCGAAAGTTAGCCAGATAGGAACTCTTTCCTTCCTTAATCGGCCCTTCAGTTGCCAGGTCTAACCCCAGCAATCCAGCCCGAAAAGTATGCTCCCGCTGATACAGGTTCCCGTTGCGAAACCGCATATCAAAAACGCCAGCAAAGGCATTGCCATACTCAGCAGGAAAGGCCCCCACTGAGAAATCCGAGCTTCCCAAAAGGGAAGCGCTGAAGACCGTAATGCCACCTCCCGATGAACCCCTCCGGGCAAAATGATTAGGATTGGGGATATCAATACCCTCCAGGCGCCATAATATGCCAAGCGATGAATTGCCGCGTATAACAATATCACTGCGACTATCCCGGGAAGGTTGAACCCCGGGAAAACCTAAAACGAGTCGACTCGGATCATTCGCAGTTGCCGCATGGTATTGCAATTCTTCAGGATCCAGCCGGCGCACACTGACTACCGCTAATTCATTCACCGCTTCGTTGCGCCGATAGGCACTAATGACCACCTCTTCAGCTTCAACCCCTGCTTTAAGGGCGATATCCAACACGTATTCTTTGCCGGACGAAATTTGAATATTATCCCGTAGAAAAGATAAATAACCTACATAGGTACATTGTAACGCCTGGCGACCCAGCGGTACTCCTGTCAGTATGTATTGCCCATTCTCGTCCGTGGTAGTTCCAATAAGCGGATCACTGCCAGGGATAAATACCGAAGCCCCGACAAGTGCTTCCCGGGTATCCGCATCGATAACAACTCCCCTGACCGTTTGCGTCAATGATTGCGCCAAAAACACAGTCGGACTACATAGAAGCACAGCCGTAATAAGGTTGCAGTAAAATTTCATTACTCGCTGGTTTTGGTGTTTATTACAAAACTACCATCCTGTCCGCTCCTTGTCCATACCACTTTCATATGAAATACCCTGGCGGGTGAATTGACTTTCCAGATTACTTCGAGACCGGCATTAGGTAGTCTATTCTCTTCCGTGCAACTTATTCAGCGCTTCGGTACGAGTATGTACTTGTAGTTTTTGATAGATCGAACGTACCTGTGTCCGGACGGTATGCTCTGAGACAAACCGCTGCGCAGCAATTTCTTTATAGGCCAGTCCTTTATCTAATCCTTGTAAAACCGCCCATTCCTGCTCTGTGAGTTTCTCTAAATCCGGATGCTGTTTCTCCATCCGGTGAAATGACCGGGTAACCATCCGTGAAATTTGCCGTGACATGGGTGACCCTCCCGACGTAACTTCGCGAATCGCCTCCGCCAGATTTTCAGGAGGCCCTCCTTTTAATACATAACCATTGGCACCGGCAGCCAGTGCATCAAATACTTCCTTGGAGTCCATGTGATTGGTAAACATGATAAACTCAGGCCTTGGGGCAGGCTGATCCTGGCATTTGAATACACAATCTATTCCACTCATCCCTGGCAGCCCAATGTCCATAAGTACGACTTCAGGGTCCAAACCAGGCAAAGCAGCTAAAAAGGTTTCCGCATCGCAAAAGGTACCCACACACGCTATATCCGCATAAAGGTTAAGCAAGCTAGTTGTAAGCATGCGAATCTCCTCATTATCTTCTACAACAGTAACCCGGATAGGCATAGTAGGCGTCTTTTGTAACACAAGGCGATAATCGACAATTTTTCCCTGGGGCGCCATACCACAAACGTATGAAATAGGCTGTTGTAACTCAGGTATAAATAGGCCCCTCAATACACAACTGAGTTCCTTCCCCCTCAGCGGTGGTAAAAACCAAACTGGCCCGAATAGCTTGGGCCCGCTGTTCCATATTCCTTATTCCCCGACCATTAGGTCGCCTCCTTGTACGGTCAAATCCTAACCCATCATCCTGAACATCCAGTATATATTGGAGGGTTGGGGTTAGATTCAAACCAATAAAAACCTCCCTGGCCTCAGCGTGTTTGACGATATTATTCAAGGCTTCCTTGTACAAGAGAAACAAATTTCGCTTCACCTCAGCGGAAATATTTTCCGTACTCCAGGAAGTATCTGGGAACGACAAGTGCAGCGTTATCCCTGAATCCTTAAAAAACTCCAGCGCGTATTCCCGATAGTAAGCTTGCATTTCCGAGAACTGGTCATAATCGGGATTAATGGTAAAAATGATCTCCCGTAAGGAGGTGGCTGCTGACCGCGCAGAAGTCCCAATTCTTCGCAGACGGTCCTCCACTTCCTGGGATAAATGACCTGAGGTATGCAAAACCAATTCTGTTCCCAATGAAATCTTAGTTAGTTCAGCCCCAACGTCATCATGTATGTCCTGGGCTATCCTTCCTCGCAGGCGTTCTTCCTGGAGAGTATTCTCCAGTTCCAGTTGTTTTGCGACCATTTTCAGCCGACCGCGATCTTCCAGATCAAGCCGGACACTGTAAGCTATCGCTATCGAAAAAAAGACCATTTCCAAGCAAACGCCTATTCCACTAACTGCTGAAGCCGCAGTGCCAATAAACGCCCAGGAAATACCTTCGAAAAAGATTAAGGCAGCACTTCCGCTTAAGATGAGCTTGGCAATCTTACCAGGGGTTTTCCATAAAAAAAGTAAAAAAACCAACCCGGCCAGTGTCAACACAATCCGCAATCCAAAATACAATAACCAACTCCAATAGTAAGCCTGTTGCACCAATAAGGTCACCTCGACAATTAGAATAACCCCTACGAACATAAACAACCCTTTAAGTCCCTGTCGAAACCATTCCCGCTGTTGTCCAATAAGGAAATACGCAAAACAGAAATAGGAAACAATAGTAAAAACGGTATGAAATACCTTGGTAGTCGTCCAGCTAATGATTCGGTACGTGGAAAATATCAAGGAGTGTATTTCCTCCAGATTGCGCCAGTAAATAAAAACCAGGCTTGCAGCGTATAGGGCATACCATAAATAGGCTGGATTTTTCAGGTTGAAATACATCAAGCCTGAAAAGAAGAAAATACTAAACAGTATCCCAATAAGAAAAGTATAGAACAACCGAAGATAGACGTACTGCTGCGTTTCCAGCGCAAAAAAGGTTCGTTGGTCCAGCAGAACAGGTATAAAATCAGCAGGTAATCCCGGATTGAATAGCTGCAAAAGAAGGGTATCCGTTTGACCGGGGGCCAGCGTAAGGTATATATGATTCGGAGGATGGGTGATCGCGATTCTGGATTCCTGTTCCCTCGACTCACGTGAAATGTTTCTTTCCGCGTAGAGAATATCACCCCTTGTCAACAATAAAGCTGGAAAGGAGTCGCGCATTGGATTATGCAGCGCTACCATCATCCAGTAGTAGTATTTTCCACGAAGGAATCGGCTCGGCAACTGCTCGCGAAACAGGGACCAGGTTATAAAATCACCTCTTTCCCAGTGTGCCAGCGCAATGTCCGCCGGTAAGTTTGGGGCACGATCCGGCCAAACCATGACGTAATCTGCCAATAGCTGGGTGTCTGCTTTCTCTTCCAGGGTGTATACCTGGAGTTGGCTCCAGCCGGTCACCATGCTGCATAGCCCTAGCATAAAAATTATCCAGCGCATAGCCTTCGGGTTTGGAGGTGCTCAGAATCATCCTGGGCAAAAAGGACCATTCTTCAAGAAAAGATAAGGAAAAATGAACAAAACCCACAGCGCCCCCCCTGGCGAAGGGTTACTACCCTTGCGTTCAGCTTTTAGGATATAACCTCCCTAACGCGCCACAACCAGCCGCTTAACGACACTCCCTCCCTTATCCGTAACCCTAACCCAATACATGCCAGCCGGCCAGCTACGTGTTTCCAGCTCCAGCAAACTTCCGATCAGTTGAGCTTGAAAGACCAGCCGCCCACCACTGGAAAAAACGTCAACCTGCGCCTTGCCCGAAGCATTTTCCCGCCGAAGGACCCGAACCTGTTCGTTCGCGGGGTTGGGCACTAAATGAACAGCCGCTGGATCATCTATTTTCTGATCGATAGCACTAACGGCACTATCCTCCGCAATTCGCAGTACCCAGGTGGTGCGGCCGGCCAGGTCCTGGCCTGGTTGCCAATTAGCAAACCCACCCTGGGCATCAACCTCGAGGGTTCCCATGGGCGTGTTCGTCAACAACTCCATGACCTCGTAGGTGCCTGCTGGTAACGCGGAAACCGCCAGCGACAGGATGGGTTTAATCGCCTGAGTACTCGTATTGGCGACTACAATAATCGTTTCTTCGTCATGTATCCGGGCGAAGCTAAAAGCCTGACTGGCATTATCCGCTACCGGTAGGGTTTGGCCCCTGCGTAACGCCGGGTGCTCATTCCGAATCCGAATCAATCGCTGGTAATGGCGCAGGAGCGATTGGGGATTGGCTGCCATGGTAGCAACATTATTAGTCACGTAATTACCTCCCAGACTATTCCAGGGGGTTCTACTCGAAAATCCGCCGTTAGCCCCGCCTGTCCAGGGCATCGGGCGGCGGATATTGAGGTGATCGCCCGTCCCGGTTAAGCCCAGTTCCTCCCCATAATAGACAAAAGGCACTCCCGGGAGTGTCAGGTAAAGCGAGGCCGCCAATTTCATTTTTTCGGTATTGCCTCCCAACACGCTAAATACCCGATCGATGTCATGGTTAGTCAAAAAAGTAGCATACTGCAGCGCCGGATAGCCCCGTAAAACCGTCTCCAATTGCTGTTCTACACTGCCGGTATTTCCATTATTCACCGCATCGAGAATTGCTCCCGCCAGGCCGAATTCAAAGCAGGCATCCAGCCTGTCTTTTTGCACATAGGGAATGATGGAGGAAGTACTTGACCAGACTTCCCCTACTGTAAAAGCCTGGGGATTCTTGGCCTTGTAGACATCATGAAACTCCTCCAGCACCGCAAAGGTCTCCGGGGTATCCTCCAACTGCCCTCCCGTTTCCACCAGGTATTTTATTGCATCCAACCGGTAGCCGTCAACGCCTTTACCCAACCAAAAATCAACTACATTAAACATTTCAGCCTTTACCGGCGGATGGGTATAGTTCAAATCCGGCATTCCGTCATAGAAAAGGCCATAGTAATAACTGCCTCCACGGGAATGCCATACCGTTTGCCCCCAGGGCCCTTTATTCCCCGGGTTTGTTGGCGACCAGATATACCAGTCGCGAAAATCTCCCGTATTATTGGCCGACTGGACAAACCAGGGGTTTTGGCTGGAGGAATGGTTCAGAACCAAATCGATAATTACCTTGATTCCCCGTTGGTGAGCTGCCGCCAGGAAGGCTTCAAAATCTTCCATTGTACCATAATCAGGTTCGGTTTTATAGTAATTGGTGACATCGTACCCATGGTAACTGGGTGATTCCAGCATGGGCATCAACCAAATGCCGGTAATACCCAGATCATCATGCGTATCAGGGTTGCCGTCATTGAGGTAATCCAGCTTTTCCGTTAACCCCCGGAAATCACCAATCCCGTCCCCGTTGCTGTCGTAAAAGCTTCGCACGAAAACTTCGTAAAATACCGCATCATTCCACCACTGAGCATCCAAATCAAAGACTACTGCGGGAGAGCACAATGTACACTGGTTAAAACAATAGACCGGTGGTGCTTCCGCACCCGGCGCAAAGGTGTAACGCCGGGCGCGCAGGCCATTACTACCCGCAACGGCACAATCAGCCGGCAAATCTTCGGCTTGCTCCGGCATATTTCCATTGACAAACAAGTATTGATAATCCCCTGCGGGAACAACCAACTCTACCTCGTAAGTACCATCGCCATTAGCATCTGACAGGCGAATTGCACTGGGGTCCCAATTTGACACAAACCCGGCCGCAACCTGAAAATCGCCCATCACGTGTACGCCAGCCGGGGAAACCTCCTGCCCCGTCATATTCACCGCCAGACGCAAGGTTTCAATACAACCATTAAAAGGAACCACCGGCAGTAGCAAATCGACATTTCCCACCGTCATTTCCCGATTGTTGGTGTTGCCTACCGAGCATGCGCCCGGTGGGTTTTCATCCTGCCCCCAGGCGTTGCCATTGATGAATTTATATTCATAGGTTCCCGGTGGTAGCGAAACGGTTAGGGCATAGATTTTATCCCCATCAGCATCGCTGAGCAAGGTGGAAGCTGGATTCCAGTTGGCACCGAACCCGGCTGCGGCCTGAAAATTGCCGGCAATATGAACCCCACTTGCTGCCACCGTTTCGGCGCGCATGTCCACCCGAAAAGTGACATTTACCGATTGACTTAACAGACTTTGGGAATGGCTCAAAAACAAGGAGAATAGCAGTAGGGTGAATCGCATACTTCAGGGGTTAAAACATTCGCTTTCAAAATAGGAGAATTTCGGGAGTCTGGTTGTACAAACCGCATGAAGATTCCGCTTACTCCCGATGACATAGTGTTCACCGATGTCAAGCCCTGGCCCCGATATGTCTTTACTTGCAAGGGTCGGCAAGCCAAACGCAGCGATTTGGTGTTTTGCCCAAAAATAAATACCTTATATCAAGCAAACATCCGCCTCTCCCAAGGAGAGGTATCCCTAAACCCACCACTCATGGTCCGTACAGCACTGGCTACCCTGCTCCTTTCTTTGCTGTTTCTTACTCCTGGCATCGCACAACCGCCGTATGGCGGTACGATATTTATCGATCCGGATATTATCCGTAGTACGGATTCTTCTACCTTGGTAAGTGTCACCTACCAGGGGCGGGGCATGCGAACTGTTTTTGATCGCAGGATAAATAACTGGACTACCATAGATGCGTATTTATTTACCGTGGTCTGGAATGATGGCCTCACCTCCGAAGCCCAGATCAACCCGGAATTTGGAAGCGTTGCGGCAGCTACTGTCGAAGCTGAGAAGTACGGCCGGGCAATTGGCCAATTGCCCAACTGCCTTCGCACCGATGTGGATGCGATCTGGATTCATCGCGGCACGCAACCTTTTGGGGGCGGCAATCGCTCCATCCTGGTTCACACCGGCCAAAGTGCGCTTTATGAAGCCGATGGTATTTTGGAAGAAACACTGGTTCATGAGGCCAGCCACACCTCTCTCGATGCAACCCATGCTGCCGCTGCCGGATGGATTAATGCCCAACAGCGCGATGGGAATTTTATCTCAACCTATGCCCGCGACAATCCCACCCGGGAAGATATTGCCGAAAGCTTTCTGACCTGGCTGGCTATCCGCCATCGCCAGGACCAGATCAGCCCGCAGGATTTTACCAAAATAGCCCAGGCTATTCCCAACCGGATTGCGTATTTCGACAACCAGGCTTTCAATTTGTATCCGATTACGGGTAAAGCCACCAGCGTACGCAGACCGCCAGCCGCTGTCGTTCAGGTGCAGGCCTTCCCCAACCCTTTTTCCAGTGAAACACGCCTGACCTTTTTTCTGCAAAAGGAGACGAATCTCTCCATCACCATGTATGACCTGGCAGGCAGAAAAGTACGAACGCTCTTTACTGACAAACCTTGTCCGCCAGGAGAAAACAACTACACCTGGGATGGTCGGAATGACGATGGAAAACGGCTCCCCAATAACCTGTATCTGGTTGAAATCAAAGCGGCGAATCAACTTCCGGCAACCCTGAAAGTGCTGCTCATCAGCAACTAACAGTATAGGTCGTCCTGGCTGGAGGTAAACCTCAGATTACCGACTTGCCTAAGCCCAGGGATCTTCAGGTCGCCGGCCAACAGATGTATTCGATCTAAAGATCGCTAAATACAAGCAAAATACTCCTGCCGGATATTGAGCCACCTATGAAGCTACTACAAGAAAGAAAATGGACATTTTAATATTCCCCATTTTCTCCGTATCAACAGCATCAGCGTTTTACAAAACACCATAAGCCCCTGCCAGTCTCTGCCTGGCAGGTAATATCTTGCACGTCTTCTATGTTGACTTCCAAGCGCAAAGCGATCTTTTTTTAGCAGAGGACAAATATTTTTTTTGGGCCGCAGGCTGTTCGGAGCCAGGACCGTTCAAGTAGATTTTTACTTTTCGGTACACCCTCAATATCTAATGGGGTGCTGCCGAAAAGTAAAAATCGTCGTTAGGGTTATGTTTCAAGCAGATGCCTTTCCATCAGTCTTCTATCAGCAGCCAGCTTGAAACAAGCGCTGCAAGAGTGTATTAAACGGATAAATAGGAAGCCGCACTCTCAGACAATGTAGTCTTTGTATGCTACCAACGTGCTCAACGGCCATTCCTATTCCGATGCTAATGGGCATCTGTTTATAGAATCAGCAAACGGCTATTTTGTAAGGCTTATTTTGGATTAAAACTGTCCGAATTCGGTTAAGTAATTTTTTGGCAATACGCACAATCGCCTTATTCTTTTGCATTCTTTGGCTCAAGCGCTCAAAACTTACTTTCAAGTCCGGATCACAGCGGATGGCCACCCATGCCGCTTCAATCAGCAGATTTTTGACCTCGGTTTTGCCTCGCTTGGTCATTCGCCCAACTCCTGCTTTCTCCCCACTGGCATTGGTATTGGGGATTAAACCAATCATGCTACACAATTGATCCAGGTTTTTAAAACGTTTAATATCCCCGATCTCAGTGGCAAAACTCACCGCGTGCAAAAGGCCAAGCCCCGGAATACTCATCAGTAGTTTGATTTTGGAGGCGTAGCGATCTTGCCTAGCCAGCTTTCGCAGTTCTTGCAAGGCTTTGGCTTTGAGCTGGCGTAATGCCATTAATTCGTCCAACAACAAACCCAAGGCCACATCCCGCTGATCAATACTCCATTGCCTTAAGCTGTCGATAAAGACTTTTGACCAATAACGGGGCAAGTCTTTGCCCAATGACAACCCATAAAAATGCAAATGTGCCTTCACTCGATTTCTGACCCGGGTGGCATCTCGGCTGATCTTCAGTCGAGCCCGCACCGTACTCCGATCATATTGCAACTCTTTTTCGGGCACATGTATACTACGTATGCCGCCTGGATTAGCCAGGCTTAGTGCGATCTTACGACAATCCCGCGCATCGGTCTTTTGACGACGTTCCTTGTCGGTTGTGGGTATATCTGCCGCATGTAAAACCTTACAATCGATACCTAAACTTTTGAATTCCTCCACAATCCAAAACCCACAGAACCCAGCCTCATAACCCAGTTGATAATGAGCTCCTGGGTAATGTTGCTGCAAATGCGTTGCTAGTTGTTTGGTTCCTGGTTCCTGGCTGAATACTTTCACGAAATGACCATTTTGTAAAATGGCCACTTTCCAACTGTGTTGATGCGTATCAATTCCGCAATATACCAGTTGATCTTTTTGGTCTTTTGTTTTAACTTCAGACATAGTTTCAGGTTTGCGATTATTGTTTTTATCAACCAATAATTTAATCGCTTTACCTGAAACTTTTTCAAACATACACTCTCCTGACGTGCGTAAGCGCAGTGAACGTAACCACCACCCGCACGTCAGGAGACGTGCCATATAGCTGCGGTAAGTCGGAGACTTACCTGGGCTAGATTTTGGGTTTAACAAAGGACGAGCCCGCCTATATCTGCAACTTTGGCGGGTAAAATCTTGGCAATTTCCGAAAGAACTTATTTGATTTAACTCAGAGCGCTTTAGGGT
>JACJXV010000027.1 GCA_020636445.1 Lewinellaceae bacterium
CAGCAGGTAAGCTTGCCAGACGGTTGCGGGCTAGTTCGAGTGTTTCGAGTTCGGGAAGTCCCGACCAATCTTCCGGAAGTACAGATAAGCGGTTTTTGTTCAGGCGGAGAATTTGCAGGGCCGCATTGGCCGGAGGCGACCAGGGGAAAAGCTTGCGCAACTGATTTTGCTGCAGGTCAAGTTCACGCCATTGATTGGCATATTGCCCCCATTCGGGAGGGAGTTTTGGGATCCGGTTCCCCGCTAGCAGAACCCGTTTCAGGGCAGGCAGTTTACCCAACTCAGCCGGCCAGGAAACCAGCGCATTATAGCTTATATCGATCTCCTCCAGAGCGACCAGGGACGTAATGGCAGGGGGCAATTGGGTAAGAGCGGTTGAGGCTAATTTAAGGCGGCGCAATTTTACCAGCTTACCAATGGCAGGGGGAATGACGGGTAGTGGATTATGGCTCAGGTCCAGTACCTCCAGGTTGATACACGCTTCCAGCATATCCGGCCAGGCCGTTAGTTGATGCTGTGATAAATACAACTCGCGGACAGCGCTAGGGTTTTGGCGGACAGAAGCTAGATCGTAGGCGCGCATAGCAGGTACTTGGGGATTACTGCGGATTGTCCTCCGGTTCAGGGTCCATCACAATGCCCATTTTTTCCATGAGCAGGGTGGCATTAAAGCTTTGGCTTACGCCTTTGCGAAGGCGGTAATCAAAGGCCAGCTCGCTGCCGTGAATGGTTACTTCCATGCAAAGGTTTTCAATGTGCCCATCGGATTCAGCTTCCATTTGCGTTAATTCCAGATCATGGGTAGCCAGTAGTCCGGCGCTTTTTTCGGCTAACAGCTGCTTGATGAGGGCTTTGTTCCCGCGGTGGCGGTCACGCGAGTTCGTTCCTTTGAGGATTTCATCGAGCAGGAAAAAAACGGAACCTTTAGTTGGTGTATCCTGTAAGGGGGTACTTGCCGCAGCATCAATTACCAATTTGAGACGTTGCAGTTCTGCATAAAAAGAAGAGGCACTTTCGGCCAGGTTATCGGCAGTGCGCATACTGGTAATGATCTGTAACGGGGGCAGGCGTAAGCTGCGGGCACAAACGGGTGCCCCGGACTGGGCAAGGACAATATTCAGCCCTACAGCTCTTAGGAAAGTGCTTTTGCCTGCCATATTGGATCCTGTGATCAACTTGAGGTGCCCACGGGTGGGCATGGTAAGGTCGTTGCCGATCCGTCGCCCCGGGTTAATAAGCGGGTGGCCGAGTTGGGTGCTCTCCAGCAGAGGGCTTTCATTGAATTCCGGAAAACACCAGTCAGGGTTGTTGTAAGCAAGGTTCGCCAGGCTACACAAGGCCTCCATCTCCGCCAGGCTATTAAACCATTGGGGTAGGTGCTCCCGCCAGCGTTCGCGCCAGCCCTCCAGGCGGTAGAGCCACTGCAGATCCCAGAGGCCCAACAAATTCAAAATGATAGCAAAAGCATTATACCGAACATCGAGTTGCTGACAGTAATAGGCTAACTGCTGAAGCGCCCGGGCTGACGTTTGTTGGTTGGCGAGTAAAGGCAACTGAATAGCCTGCAGCCAAGGCGCCTGGAAGGTCGTTTTTTCCAGTAACTGGAGCAAGTAGGTATAGTGGTGGAGCAAGTCTGCGGCTTTCCCCGTTTGGGTATGGGCTTGCTGAATGCGTTCGGCATACCGCATCAGTAGTAATGCTGCCGGCAGCAGACAGGCCAAAGTGGCCAGCCAGGGTAAACGAAGATATACCGTGGTTGCCAGCCCGGTGAGTGTAGCGATCGGCAGTAACCAAAGGACCATTCGCATCCAGGGTTTCGACCAAACGAATCCGGTATCGCGGAGCCAGGTTAGAATTTGCTGGCGATAAATGGGTTGGTCGTCGGTAGCCAGTCCGGTAGCCCGGAATGCTTGCCGCCAGGCCAGGTTGTCGCGCAGTTCGGCAATAGCTTCCTGCCGTTGCATAACCAGTGCCGGTGCGGCAGCCTGGGTGAAGTACCCGGCCAGGCATTCTTCCCCCCCTACACTGGTACACCGGTTGGTGTATTGAAAAAAAGAATGCTCTCCAAAAATATCGAGATCAACACTGTAGGGATGGTTGATGTCCAGAAAACGAGCACCGTTGGGAAAATGCCGGTACCGGTATTGGAGGGCTTCCAGTTCTTCCTCATTGACGCGGGCCAACCGTCGTTGCTGTGCTTCTTCCCGTTCCAAACCGGTATGCCATTGCACCAGGCGGTAAAATCCAACCAAAGCCAATACGGCAAAAAGGAAGGCTGCCAGCGGATGGATGGCCGTCCCCAGGTAAATGCCTGTGAAGAGGGCGATCAGAAACACCAGCAGGCGGACGATCGCAAAACGAACATAGCGTTTACGCAAACGGGTGGCTTGCTGGAGGAAGTCAGCAGCCTGACGACGGTAGCGTGTAGCAGCAGCCTCATTATGGATGGATGGTGTGATTGACATGGAACAGTGCTGGATTTTCGCCGGCGTTAACGACTATGGTTATTACCGGAGGGGTCAATTCTGGCTTTTTTTTCGCTGAGCGGGTAATATTGCTAAAAAAAACATTTGCTTTGCGAAATTTCGCTAAAAGTTGGTATTTTCCCGGACTATGAAGACAAAATCACCACATTTCAGGGTACTCTTCGGCCTAAAGGTAAAGCAACTCAGGCAAAAGCGGCAGCTATCCTTTGCGGATTTGTCTGAAAAAACCGGATTGTCGATTTCTTATCTCAATGAGATTGAGAAGGGAAAGAAGTTTCCCAAAGAAGACAAGGTGGCGGTGATGGCCGCGGCACTGGGAATTAGCGTCGAGGAAATATTAACCTTTGACCAGGATGAAAATCTGGCACCGGTGCAGGAGTTGCTTCGCTCCAACTTTCTCAATGAACTACCGCTGGATCTGTTTGGGATAGACCTTAATAAAGTTGTAGAGATTATTGCCAATGCCCCTGCCCGGGTGGGGGCGTTTATCTCAACCCTATTGGAGATTTCCCGTAATTATGCCTTACGGGAGGAGAATTTTTATTTTGGCGCCTTGCGGTCATACCTGGAATTGCACAGTAACTATTTTGCAGATTTAGAGCAAGCGGCACTTGCCTTCAGCCGGGAGCATGCGATTCCTGCGGGACGCCCTTTGCCGGAAAATCTGCTGCGGCGATTATTGGCGGATGATCTGGGATATAAGATCAGCGAGAATGGCCTGGATGCCTATCCTGACCTAAAGCACTTGCGGGCTGTATTTGTCCCCAAGCGCAATGAATTACTATTGAACAGTAGTTTGACCGCCAGCCAGCGTTCCTTTCAGTATGGCAAAGAGCTAGGGTTCCATTTTCTGGGGTTAAAAGATCGCGCATATACTTCTTCGCTCATGCGGGGTCGGGTTTTTGAGGAAGTCTTGAACCATTCGAAAGCGATCTATTTTTCGGTGGCACTCCATATGCCTGAGCAAGCTTTTGTAGCGGACATGCAACAGTTCTTTGCCCGTGCAGAATGGGATAGCAAAGCCTGGTTGGGGCTCATGCATCGCTATGAGGCAACACCGGAAATGTTTTACCACCGGTTGACTAATATTCTGCCCCAGCATTTCGGCATGCGGAAATTATTTTTCATCCGCTTTGTCCACGATCCACGACAACAGGTTTTTGAAGTAGATCGGGAGTTACACCTGAATTATCGGCACCAACCCCATGGAAACGGGCTGTTTGAACACTACTGCCGGCGCTGGGTTTCCGTGTCTTTACTACAGGAGTTGGCCGATCGCCAGGCTAAGGGTGAGCAGCCCGATTTTCTGGTTCAGGCGCAGTTGTCGCAGTACCAGAAGGGAAGCGAGACGTACCTCTGCCTCACGATTGCCCGCCCCGATTATCCTTCGCCGCACCGAAATGTAAGTGTTACGCTGGGGTTGCTGCTCGACGACGAATTATCCAGGAAAATAAAATTTCTGGCGGATCCAGCGATTCCCTTGCGGGAGGTCCATACTACCTGCGAGCGCTGTACGATAAGTGATTGCCAGGAACGGGCCTCTCCGCCGATCATTGCTGACCGGCGGACGAAAATGCAGCGCATCCAAGATCAATTGGACGCTTTACAGCGTTAATCCTTAGTACGCAAGGGTGTCTTCTGTGGGGCTCTTCGCTGTGGGTATAGCCCAGTACAGGTAATCGGATGATGCCTGATCGTGATGCTTTTCCTACTTTTGTCACCCTTAGCTTTACCTGGCGTCTTAATACCCGGGTAGAAATCCTTAACCAAACGGATAAACGGAATGATGATACGGTTGATTTTTGTTCTTGTACTGGGCAGCCTTACAGGATTGCTGTCAGCACAACGGATTGCATCCGTCCAGCCGATTACGCTGGAGGGTATTTGGCAGGAAGGGATTTACGATGCAAAGAGTGTCCCTGGGTTCAACTTCCAGCGCGATGGGCGCCATTATACGCGGTTGGAAGGAAATCGCATTATTCAGTACGATCTCACTACAGGCCAGCAAACGGCTGTGATACTTGATGCTGCTACCTTGCGCGGGCAAGCAGGTTTTTCCGGGGAGCTGGATGGCTATACGTTTAGTGCTGACGAACGTAAATTGCTGCTTGAGGTAGGTAAGGAGTCTATTTACCGGCGTAGTTCGCAAGCTCATTTCCTGGTGTTTGATCGCAACTCGGGCCAGCTGGAGGCCGTTTTTCCCGGCGGGAAAATCATGTATGCTTCCTTTAACCCGCAAGCGGATAAGGTGGCTTTTGTCTACCAAAACAACCTGTATTACCGCGATCTGGCCAGTGGGCAGATTACAGCCATTACTACGGATGGAGCGCGCAACGCCATTATCAACGGTGCTGCCGATTGGGTTTATGAAGAAGAATTTTCGATGGCCCAGGCATTTTCCTGGTCGGGTGATGGCAACAAGATTGGCTTTTTGCGCTTTGATGAGCGGGCCGTTCCTGAATTCACGATGACCCTGTTCAAAAAAGAATTGTACCCGGAATATGTCACGTTTAAGTATCCCAAAGTTGGCGAACCCAACTCCTTGGTAGGGGTGCGGATTTTTGATCTGACAACCGCTAAAACAGTAGCTGTTAATACCGGCACTGAAACGGACCAATACATCCCCCGGATAAAATGGACATCGGGCAATACCCAGTTGTGTCTTACCCGATTGAACCGACACCAGAACGAATTGGAGCTTTTGCTGGCAGATGCTACTACGGGGGATACCCGCCGGTTGTTGCGGGAAACGAATCCCGCCTACATCGACCTGCACGATAACCTTACCTTTCTGGCGAATGGACAGGAGTTCCTCTGGACGAGTGAGGCGGACGGCTGGAACCACCTCTATCTCTATGATATGAACGGGAAACTGGTCCGCCAACTCACTAAAGGCAACTGGGAGGTCACCGATTTTTACGGTGTCGATGAAGCCAACGGCGTTTTGTATTACCAGGCGGCAGAAAATTCTCCGCTCGAACGGCAGGTTTATCAACTGGGGTTAAATGGCCGCAATAAGGTGGAATTAGCCGAGGAACCTGGTTGGAATATAGCTCAATTCAGCAGCACGTTCGATTATTTTGTCTTGAACCATTCTACGGCTAACCGGCCGTCAAGTTATGTGGTTTACGATCGCAAGGGGAGCATGGTGCGTACTATTGAAGAAAACACTGCGCTTATCGATTTGCAGCAAAAGGCAGCGGTTTCTCCGGTAGAGTTTTTCAAATTCAAAACGAGTGAGCAAGTTGAGCTCAATGGCTGGATGATTAAGCCGGCTAACTTTAACCCCAATGCACGGTACCCGGTATTCATGTTCCTCTACGGGGGGCCGGGCAGCCAACAGGTTACGGATAGCTGGAAGGGGGCCAATTACTGGTGGTTCGAAATGCTGGCCCAACAAGGGTATCTGGTGGCTTGTGTCGACAACCGGGGTACTGGCGGCCGCGGAGAACAGTTCAAAAAGATTACCTATCAGCAGTTAGGAAAGTACGAAACTATCGATCAGCTTGAAGCCGCCCGTTATTTGGCGGGGCTTACGTTTACCGACCCCCAGCGCATAGGTATTTTTGGCTGGAGTTACGGGGGGTATATGTCGAGTTTATGTTTGCTCAAAGGGAACGATATTTTCAAGGTAGGCATCGCCGTAGCCCCGGTAACCAACTGGAAGTGGTATGATTCGATCTATACCGAACGCTATATGCGGACGGAAGCGGAAAACCCGGGGGGGTACCGGGATAATTCACCGGTTAATTTTGCCGATCGCCTGCAGGGCAAGTACCTGCTGGTTCACGGGTTGGCCGACGATAATGTACACTTCCAGCACACGGCAGAAATGACCAATGCATTGGTTGCCGCCAATAAGCAATTCGATACGTATGTGTATCCCAACCGCAATCACGGCATTCGCGGCGATAATGCCCGGCTGCATTTGTATACTAAAATGACTAATTTCCTGCATGAGAACCTGCGCGGTCGGCCATTGGCGGAATCTACTTCCGCCCGCGACCAGGGTAAGGTGGAAATGATGCGAAAATTGCAAGAGAGCAAAGTGAAGAAAAATATTCCGATTAAGGAGTAGTGTTTGGGTTTCTAGTTACTAGCTACCAGTAACCAGAAACCAACAATCAGGGAACTTTTCTTTACTTTTGGCCGTTCCTTAGGGGCACAGTAGAAGTATGACTGAGAAAAAGAAAAAACACACCCCGGAGGTCGTCAACCGACGAGCCCGGCACGAATATAACTTCATCGATAAGTATGAAGCAGGTATCGCCTTGTGGGGCACTGAAGTAAAAGCCCTGCGGGCAGGTAAAGCCAATTTATCAGACGCCTATTGTCTGTTTGAAAAAGGCGAACTCTTTGTCCGGAATATGCACATCTCTGAGTACGAAAATGGTACCTATGCCAACCACGAGGCCCGCCGGACGCGCAAATTACTCTTACATCGCAGCGAACTGAAGAAACTGGAGCGCCGCGTTATGGAAAAAGGCTTTACCATTGTTCCCTATCGCTTGTACTTTACGGACCGGGGCTTTGTAAAGCTTGAAATAGCCCTGGCGCAGGGGAAAAAGGCCTTCGACAAGCGGGAAACCATCAAAGAAAAGGATACCAAGCGGGACCTGGAGCGCTTCAGGAAGTATATGTAAATTTGTTACTGGTTACTGGTTACTGGTTACTCGTAGAGAGCCTTATAGGGTCAATTGAGGGTAATCAGTAACCAGCGACACAAATTATAACCCATCAACCCACGTTAGCAACATCCCTTTAGCGATTGTTCGGGTACCGGCAATTACTTGTGCAACATCCAGGTTGGGGTCGTCTTTGCCATGTATTTTTTCCCATTCAGGGCTGGTGTCAGCATACATTTGCCCGATATGGGTGTAAAAATCCACCGTAACAGCCTGGTACCCTACCTCTGTACCCCAGGGTTGCAGGAGGGACATAATCTGCCAGCCTACGCGCTTTTTGTTGTTGACTGCTTCCTGATGGACGGGGAGGAAATAATTAAACTCCATCGAATAATACTTCTGCATGCCACCTTCCGGAACGCTCATATAGTTGACAGCGGCATATTTAGCCCCTGTGGCAGCATTTTCGGTGCCTCCTTCGAGGCGGAACACTTCACTACGGACGATTGACCGCAAATTATTGGTTTCATTGTAAAGCTTTAGTTCCTCCGTCGTTAAGCCTGCCTTCTTGACTAATTCGGAATAGTTCGCACCTGCTTCAACGGCCGCCCAGTTAGGGTAGACGTTAACCGTGATATAGTCATAGGGAACCTCGGTTCCTCTGGGGCTGGTAATTGCCCATAATGACCAGTCGATAATGCCTTTACTGGCCTGTAACTGTTTGTGGATTTTTTTCCACACTTGGGTCTCACATTTTACGTATTCGCTGGTTTTACCCGGGGTTGATTTCATGTAACTGACAACCAATAAGGGGTTCTCGGCCTGTTCCTGGGCCCAAGCATTGGCTACCATAATGGCCAGCACAATGATGATCAGCATCCATTTCTTTTGCATGGTTTGTTTTTTAGGTGTTAGGTGTTTTGGTTTTATTCAATTTAACAGTATTCTAAATCAAATGAAAGTGATTGATGGTATTTTTATTTTGAAATAATTAAAGTTTTAAAAATTATATTCCGCAACTATGTTGTTTTGGCTTGAAAACGCCAGCACCCTTTCACAAGCTGCCAGGCTTGTGAAAGGGTGCTGCCCGAACAAGTTACTTAAGGATGCAGGACCGACCCCGCCAGAAACTACGAGGTCTTACTGATTTAGCTCCATCAGCCGATTTTGAGCAAAGGAATTACGGGGGTCCATGGTCAACACCTGTTGGAAGTATTTAATAGCGAGCTCTTGCTGTTTATGAATTCGATAATGCTCCGCTAGCCCCAGCCAGGAGAACGTTTTATCGGGAAACAGTTCAGTATTCAACTGGTATAAAGTCATTGCCAACTCCTCTTCCTGCATCTCATGAAGCATATCAGCTGTGCGAATGAACAAGTTAGGAGATGTCACGGGAGGGCGTTGGGTGGAAGGTGATTGGCGGTATGCCGCTAAAATGGATGCGGGGTTCCCTTTCTCCAGGGCAGCCATCAGCGCGAATTCAGCCTGCTGGTCAACCACGGGAGCCTTACCACTACGCAGGCATTGGACCAGATCGTCGGTGATTTCCCAAACGGGAAATCGGTAGTTGGCCATAACGACTACTATGGTGCTATCTGAGGGCAAGATGGCCAGGTGCGTAGTGAATCCTCTACCTCCACCTCCGTGTTGGTATATCGGAATCCCATCGGAGGTTGGGCGCATTTCCCAGCCGTAATGATAATGTTCGTTGGGGTATGCCAACCTCGGCTCCCACATCAGATTACGGGTAGCCGGAAGCAGTAATTGATTTTGCAGCAATGCCCAGGCAAATTGAAAAATATCGTGTGCACTGGCATATATTCCTCCATCCGAAAAAGCAGGAGACTCCTCCTGCTTGGCGTCAGCGTACTTCGTTTGAGAAAGCACATAATAAGGTACGGCCTCCCGGGGAGCCTGGATGCCTACCGGGAATCGGCTCCAGGTGTGTTCCATCGCCAGGGGTTCCAAAATTTCGGATTGCAGTACTTCCCAGTAGTTTTTTCCGGTAACAGTCTCGAGGATTTTCCCCAATACAATAAACCCTGAATTCGAATATTCGAATTGCTTACCCGGAGGATCAAATGCGAGGGGCATCTGTACGATGACTTTCATTACGCTATCCAGGTTGTTAAAGCGCAATTTATTGGCTTCGTAGTCGGGGTGCATCATATAGTTCGACAGTCCGGAAGAATGGGTAAGTAAATGGTGAATGGTGATGCGATCAGCATTCGGCAGAGGATACTGGGGTAAATAGCTGCGAATAGGAATATCGAGCGCCAGGGTGCCTTTTTCGATTTGCTGCATGATAAGCGTGGCGGTCATCGTCTTACCCATGGAGCATAAATTAAAACGAGTATCCGGACGGTTTGCAATATTGCGTTGCCGGTCGGCAAGGCCAAAGGCGCGCTCATACAATACCTGATCACCCCGAGCGACCAAAACTACTCCTGAAAAGCAATTCAAGCGGATGTGCTGTTGCATTACGGTGTTCAACAATTCAATATCCGGCTGAGCGACTACAGAAGTATATAGCTGGATGCTGCATAAGAGAATAAAGAAGGATTTTAAGCAATGGGTAAACATGGATGCTGATTTAGGTAATGATGAATCAGGATAGAGAAGTCGGTTGCCTGATCGGTTCCGCCAGCGAAAGAGGTGATACCGTCGGGTGATTTCGGGTCAAAAATACCCTCGGAGCTACCGATCCGTCAATAACAAAGGGAGTGAAGCGGTCATTAAGCGCAATGAATGGGCATGAATAAGGAATTATAGCGGCGTATGAAAAGTAAGTGACTTGAGATGGTCAGGAGAAGCCTCCATAAATGCCTTTTGTCATTTCACGCCAGTAAATAGTTGCTTCAGTCCCCCTGCTATTGCTTTGGTAAAAAAGGATGGCGAACTTTATCCAGCAGGACTATGAACTGGCTTGGAAAGCATGTTAGATGAACGAATATGAAGCAGAATTACCAATGGATTGTCCTGGGTTGCGGGGTAGCGATGCTGGTTATTTCCAATATGGTGGGATATCTCACAAATGCCGATATTCCTCCGGAGCGATTACCCCTGATTGCGCTGGTTGTGCTTCTAGGGATTAGTTCCCATTGGCTGGCGGTATATCTGATTGCACGTTATTTCCAACGGCGGTTTGGAGGCCACGAACAAATTCGCAAGCGGTTAGTACTATCGCTGGTTTGGGGGACACTGGCCATGTGGATATTGTTTCAATTAACCGATGCACTGCTTTGGGGGCTTACCCACCAGGAACCTTACCGGTTAGCGTGGGATAACCTGGTGGTGATTGTATCTCAAACAGTTGTTACCAGTATTTTTATCCTGGGACTGGCTGAGGCATTCTACCAGTATCAGTTAGTATTGGTAGCAGAACGGGAACGGGAAGAACTTTCCCGAATAAACTTGCTGGCACAATACGATACCCTAAAGCAGCAGGTTAATCCTCATTTTTTATTTAACAGCCTCAACAGCTTAAGCTCATTGATTTCTATCGACCCGGATAAGGCAGAAAAATTTGTGGAAGAGATGAGTGTCGTATATCGCTATTTGCTACAAAGTAGTCAGGAAGAGCTGGTTACGTTGCAGGAGGAATTCCATTTTTTATCAGCCTATCTCCACCTGCTTCAGACGCGTTTTGGGATGGGGTTGCAAACGCAGTTTACCGTTGACGAAGAATATCTTTCCCGTCGGCTTCCTCCGCTTACGTTGCAATTGCTGGTTGAAAATGCGGTTAAACACAATGAAGTCTCGGAAGCCAGCCCCCTGTTTCTGACCCTGGAAACGACCGCTGCCGGAGAATTGCAAGTGCGGAATAATTTACAACGCAAAAAGCTTACTGTGCCTTCGGCGCAAGTAGGGTTGGCTAATATTATGGCTAAGTATCGCTTGCTAAAGCAACCACCTATTGTTGTGGAGGAGACAAACCTATTTTTTACGGTTACTATTCCTTTATTATAATGCCACTTGGGTATGAAGGTATTTATTGTAGAAGACGAACCCTTAGGACTGCAGCGCCTGGTAAAGTTACTCGCTGACCAGGAGTTGCAACTGGAGGTTTGCGGAACGGCGGCGAGTATTCGCGCGGCAGTAGAGGGGCTTCGGGAACAGCAGAACCTGGATTTGATCTTTATGGATATAGAACTTGCCGACGGCCAGTGTTTTGAGATATTCAAGCAATTGGAGATCAATACGCCGGTCGTATTTACCACTTCTTACGATGAATTTGCTTTGCAGGCTTTTAAAGTGAATAGCATCGACTACTTGCTAAAGCCAGTGCGTGCTGAAGACCTCCGGGGTGCATTGCGGAAATTTTACCGGATCAATAAAAACGTCCCGGTTGTACCCCAAGCCTTGCGGCAGGTTGAGGAGTTCATTAGCCAATTGCATCAGGGAGGCCCGGACCGTGAATTACGCAACCGGTTTTTAGTAAAAAAAGGGCAGCGTTACCAGGTTGTGGAGGTTAAGGATATCGCCTATTTTCAGGCCGAGGGAAAGCTTTGTTATTTGCGGACTTGGGAAAACCAGCGATTTGTGCTGGACTATACCCTCGAGCAATTGACGGAGATGCTGGAGCCGCATGATTTTTTTCGGGTTAATCGCAGTTATCTGGTTCAGGCCAAAGCGATCCGGAACATTCAGTCGTATTTCAATGGGAAACTCATCCTCCAACTGGAACCTGCTGCGGTGGCCAATGAGGTGGTGATCAGTAAGGAAAAGGCTACCGCTTTTAAGAAATGGCTGGGGCGGTAGCCGAATGGTGCTTTACCGCTTTTCGTTCAGGTTCCAATCATAGTCCAGGTAATCGACCTTTGCATCTGCCTTGATCTTCACCGTGCTGTAGCGGTTGATGAAGTCAAGTACGGGGGCTTCCTTTTTAAAATCGCCGCCATACCAATTGAAAATCATGGAAAGAGAAGCCGCATCCTTGGTTAGGCGATTTCTTGACGGGTCATTGATAAACTCCCGGGCTGCCTGATCAAGCTGTTGATTCAGGTTGTTGGCAGTGAAGGCGTGGTTTTGGAGTTTTGGGCAGGAGACAGAGGCGCAATTCAGTGCAAAATGAACCCGGGGCTCAGCGAATTTAGGGCGCAGAATACCATGTTCGAGATTGTTCAGGTCGTAGGTTGCGCCTTCAATCTGGATGAATTTAAGATCCCAAACGGTATTGACAAAAGGAATCCCCCGCTTAATATCCTTGATACTTGCTACCGGGTAATGCCGGATAATGAGTTGAACGGTGAAGGCATTATAGGCATTAATCCAGTAAGCCATTTGTTCTTCCCGCGTCCAGTTGGCGGGGTTAGGGTGGGCTTGGCTAAGCGTGGCCAGGTATTGGTTAAGGCGGGCACTATCCCGAATGAATCCGGGATAATTCACCCAGCCATCGGTATCAACATGTGCTTGCAGGAGCTCATCCCAGACCTGATGGTTGATGGGCGTTGAGGCAGAAGTATAGTCCCTGACTTTACAGGAGCCGAGAAAAAGAGAAAGCAGGGCTATGGTAACAACAAGTGATCTTGATAACATTGGCGTGGGTATTTGTGTAAAGATATACGAAGAATAGCGGAGGTTAGTTTTATGGAAAAGCTGCTTCCAGCACTATTGTCCGGGGTAGGACGGTTTGATTTTCGGAGAAAGGCCTTAGTTTTACGGACAACAATGCAAGCAGAAGAAGGATATTTGGATATGGCAGGAGGGCGATTGCACTATTGGAAGTATGGTGCAGGCTCCCGTATGGGTATAGCCTTACACGGATTTGCCGAAGATGGCCGCAGTTTTCAGGAAATGGCGGAAGGCTTATCTGAGGATTGGGTTATTTATGCCATTGATCTGCCCTTTCACGGACTTACAGACTGGCATGGGGATCGCTTTTTGCCTCCTGATTTAGCCTTAGCCGTCAGGGAACTGCTGCTGCTGGAACAGGCACAAACCTTTACGGCGATCGGTTATAGTTTTGGCGCACGCTTGTGGTTGAGTACGCTGAGTGAGTGGTTGCCTCGCCTGGCTCACCTTGTGTTAATGGCTCCGGATGGCCTGGCAACCCGGCGGTTGCTGTTATTGGATATTCTTCCGGAGTGGGGACGCGAGTGGCTGCGAGCCTGGTTTTCTTCTCCGGGGCGCTGGGGTTGGTTAGTAACCCTGATGCGGCGGTTACATTTGTTGGACGACTATTCCTGGCGTTTTTTGCGACTCCATTTGCATTCTGCATCCCGGCGGGATCGCCTTTGGAATACTTGGTTTTCGGCGTTGCATTTCCCGGTTGACCGGGGAGGGCTGCGGCGGTTGCTACGGACGATGCGTATTCCGGTCATTCTCCTGTTGGGCGAAAATGATACGGTCGTGCGGGGGCGCCGCGCCCGGCGTTTTTTGCAAGCCTGCCCCCATTTGCGCACTTTTTTCTTACCTACCGACCATGGTGTCTTGCGGGATTCAGCGGGCCTGGCAGCGGTTTTCTCCACGTTGGAATAGGGGGAGCCTGGCCCGCCGAAGCATGGATGTCAGGGCGGCAACCACCTGGTGTTCTGTTGATTAAGAATTAAAATATTCCGATCTCCCGCAAAAACCTCCTGAGGTTTTCATCACACCTAGCTATTCATGGAAATTTCTCGCAACGACGCAACGATGGGTTGCTTCATCCTTCACTCCTATGCATAAGGCTATCTCAAATCTTTATTTTCACAGTTGACAAAGCACTGGTAATAGACTACCGAATCAACGGCTTAAGATCTGCACTCATTAAAAGATGCTGGGCAAAACAGCCCAAGAGTATGGGGAATCGAAGGGGAATTGCTTTAGTAAAGCGAGAAAATTATTCAACAAAGCGAATGCGAACCCCTGTCCAGAGTGACAAGGTTGAAATGCGATCGCGGTAGGGGCCAAAGCCATCTCCGAAATGACCAATAGTTTGCTGATAAGTAGGTTGGGTGAAAATACTCCAGCGCTCCGAAACAAAACGCTCGACCCCGAAGCCCAAATTGGCGGTGATGTAGCTATTCTCTTTAAAGCTTCCATTTTGGAAAACACCACCTTCCAGATTTTTGAAATTGCTGGCATTGCTGGTGGTGATAGCCACGGAGGCTGGCAGGTAACTGGGGTGAATGATATAGTAATTAGCTTCGTAGGCCATTTGCAGTGAAGCCCCGGCGAGGAAATAGCTCCGCCATTTGTTATTGACCAGGAAATTATAGCGGGCCGAAAGCGGCACATTGATCATATTAAGTTGGACTGTTTCGAGTACCTCGCTGGTGTACCGCTCGCGGAAACTACCCTGGATAAAGGTAATGGGTGGCGGATTATATTGTTTGGCAGTATATACCATAGCTGCACCGAGTTCCCAGCGACCGTATTCGATTCCCAATCCAATACCACCACCATACCCCAGCGAGTAGCGGGCCGTTTCCGGAACTTTAAGACGGGGATTTTCCGGTGTGAAGATCTGATTGTAATCAGTACCTCCAAACATCCCGACATTCATGATTACTTTACGCCGGACGGGTACGAGTTGCGGAACAGATTCCGGTTCGCCGGTGTCAAAACTCAGGATTGATTTCATGGCCAGTGGCAACGGCGGAACGGGTTGTCCGGCCAGTTCGCGCATCAGGCGTTGATCCTGAAGATCCCGCAAATCCTGGGCAGGAGATGAAATATCCTTATTGATAGATAAGCTGGGTATCTCTGGGGCGGTAACTACTTTGGCACTTAGCGAGGAAGTTGATTGTTGTAATGGCCTTTCAGGTTGTGGTATAAAGTGCTGAGTACCCGGCAAAAGTGCTAAAGGCTTCTCCTGTATCTTCGCGGGCAATTGTTGTTTGGCAGGTAATTCAGCGGGAGGGGGAGGTGCTATAGCTACCGGAGTAATAGTGGAGCGGGACCAGATATTTTCATCGATACCGGGCTTATCAGCCTGGGGCAAGTGCTGTAACGTGATCAGAGCAAGGAGCAATAGCGCCAGTTCGGCTAGTTTTGAACGAATGATCAGGTATTCACGTTCCCGCAGGGCGGTATAATACCGGGAGAATGCTACCCAAGGGGTGGTACCCACTGGGTGCGGAGCAACGTATCCCTGGATTTTCTCGTAGATCGCCTGGTCAAAAGCCGACTGGTTGACAGGAATATCCGCTTGATCAAGCTTATGGGCTAACGCATCCCAATCAGCGGCTGGCTCGGGAGCCTCAAAGGCGTGCATTTTTTCAAAAACAGCATCGTCAAAGGCTTGGTTGGAAGAGGAGAGTTCATCCGCAGCCAGCTTTTGGGAAAATACAGCCCAATCTGCCTGAAGCGATTGCTCCTGGAAGTCGTGCATTTTTTCCCGAATGTTGGCATCAAAGATTTTATCTTCCATAATCATTACCGCTGCCCATCAGAATCTCCTTCAGTTTTAAACGTGCCTTAACCAGATTGGAACGAGAAGTACTTTCCGTAATGTTCAGTACATCTGCGATCTCTTTGTGTGAAAACCCCTCGATTACATACAGGTTAAAAACCGTGCGGTACGCGGGGGTCAGTGTTTGTATTGCTGCCAGGATTTCCTTCTCAGAAAATTTACTGATAGCGTCTGCGTCACCCGAGCTCACTTCAGTTGCCGTATCGATATCTTCCGTTCGACGCCGGACGGCTTTGCGGTAAAAATCAATAGCTGTATTGATCATTATCCGCCGCATCCAGGCATGTAAGGAAGTACCAGGCTGATACTTGTGTATGTTCCGGAGTACTTTCAGAAACCCTTCATGTAGCATATCGCGAGCATCTTCCTCTCCATTTGCGTAGCGCAGACATACCCCCATCATCTTGCCGTAAAATTCTTCGTACAAGACCTGCTGCGCCCAGCGCTCCCGCCGGATACAAGCTTTAATCAGGTCCTGCTCTTCGAAATTTGTTGGCAATACAAAATCCATGCGGATGAAAATTTACCCAAAATACTCGTATCGCCTGACAATTACAAGTGCCTCATTTGGCTTTATTTTGATATCGGTTTGATCTACAGGCGCTTGGAGGAATATACGTCACACATACTCAGTCGCCTGCCCGACATTGCCTCTCGTTATTAAGGTAACGGGAGGGGTAAGGTATATGCTGCTTGGCATGTGAATTATTGTTGAAATAAAAAGACATAAAATGTTTAAAATAAAAACAATAAAACTTTTTTGTTTTTTATCGTAACGGCAAATTTGTATATTTGCTTTTGTGGGTGGGGTCTATTAGCCATTACTCCCCCGTTGAATTTCAGTTTAGTTGTGATGTATAACTTATGAGTCAGCAACCGCAAGGGAATTCCACACCGGACAGTGAGCAGGATGGAGTGATTACACTCCCGGGGATGTACCAAAACTATTTCCTGGACTACGCTTCGTACGTAATTCTGGAGCGGGCAGTGCCTGGTATTGCGGATGGATTAAAGCCTGTCCAGCGCCGGATTTTACACGCCATGAAAGAAATGGACGATGGTCGCTACCATAAAGTGGCGAATATCATCGGGCAGACAATGCAATACCACCCTCATGGCGATGCGGCCATTGGCGATGCCCTGGTTAATCTGGGGCAGCGGGAGCTGTTGATTGACACCCAGGGAAACTGGGGAAATATTCTCACTGGGGACGGCGCCGCAGCTTCCCGGTACATTGAAGCCCGCCTGACGAAATTTGCACTGGAAGTTGCGTTCAATGCCCAAACAACGGAATGGCAGCGTTCGTATGATGGTCGTAAACGCGAACCTGTCAACCTGCCGATGAAGTTTCCGCTTTTGCTGGCGCAGGGAGTGGAGGGAATCGCGGTGGGACTTTCTACCAAAATTCTTCCCCACAATTTCATTGAGTTGATTAAGGCGTCCATCGATCAATTGAAAGGAAAAAAAGTACAGATTTTTCCCGATTTCCAAACGGGAGGGATGGTGGATGTCAGTGATTACAACGGCGGACAGCGCGGTGGCCGGGTAAAAGTGCGGGCCACCATTGAAAAGACCGATAAGAACCTGCTGACCATTAAGGAACTGCCCTACGCGGTAACTACGACATCGCTGATTGACAGTATTATCAAGGCTAATGATAAGGGTAAAATTAAGATCAAACAGGTTGTCGATAATACGGCGCAGGACGTAGAAGTAGCCGTTGAATTAGCACCGGGTGTTTCACCTGATGTGGCTATTGATGCACTCTATGCTTTTACCGACTGCGAGGTGTCTATTTCCCCGAATGCCTGTGTGATTATTGATGACAAGCCCCACTTCCTCACCGTCCAGGATTTGCTGCGTATTTCTACCGAAAATACGGTGGAGCTGCTCCGTCAGGAGTTGCTGATTAAGGAGCACGAACTGCTGGAGAAGTGGCACATGGCCAGCCTGGAAAAGATTTTCATCGAAAACCGGATTTACCGCGACATCGAAGAATGCGAATCGTTCGAGGAGGTCATCGAAACCATTGGGGTTGGCCTGCGCCGTTTCGTGGTAACTCCGTCAGAAAAACCCACAGCTAAGGATACACGCCTGCGGCTGATGCGGGAAATCACCCGCGAGGATATCATCAAGCTGACGGAAATTCGCATTAAGCGGATTTCGAAATACAATTCTTTCCAGGCCGATGAATATATCGCCAACCTGGAAAAAGACCTGGAACAGGTTCGCTACGATTTGGAACATCTCACCGACTTTGCCATTGCTTATTTTCAGCGCTTGCTGGAGAAATATGGCAAGGGTCGCGAACGGCGGACTAAGATAACCACCTTTGATACAATTGCGGCGACAGAAGTGGTGGCCAATAATGCTAAGCTCTACGTCAACCGCAGTGACGGTTTTATCGGTTGGGGGCTTAAGAAAGATGAGTTTGTGGCAGATTGCTCGGATATCGATGATATCATCGTATTTCGGGCTGATGGCAATTTCCAGGTTTCGCGGATAGCCGAAAAAACATTTGTAGGCAAGGATATTATCCACGTAGCCGTCTGGAAGAAGAATGACGACCGCACCACCTATAACATGGTTTATCTCGATGGGGCATCGGGGCGTAGCTATGCGAAGCGGTTCAATGTAACAGCTATTACCCGCGATCGGGAATACCCGCTCACCCAGGATACCAAAGGTAGTAAAGTTCTTTACTTCACGGCGAATCCTAACGGAGAGGCGGAAGTGGTCATTGTGCAGTTGTCGCAAGGTAGTCGTGCCAAAGTGAAATTATTTGATTTTGACTTTGGTGAATTGGCCATTAAGGGCCGCAGTTCGCAAGGGAATATTCTCACTAAATATCCGGTACGGAACATTAAACTGAAAGAGGTAGGCAAGTCGACGCTGGGGGCACTGCGGGTATGGATGGATGAGGTAAGTGGTCGCCTAAATACCGACGAACGGGGCCGCTACCTGGGCGAATTTGATACCGGCGATGTGTTGCTCCTGCTGTATAAAGACGGGACCTACATGACTACCGAGATGGATCTTACCAAACGGTTTGTTCCGGAAGATCTTTACGCCATTGGTAAGCTTAGATCGGATACGGTCATCAGTGCCGTCTATTACGAGGGGAATAAGGGTTGGACGCTGGTCAAACGCTTTGAAATAGAAACCTCCTCTAACGATCAGCGCTTTAACTACCTGACTGACCATAAGGATACCAAACTACTTTTTGCTACTCTTGAGCCGACCCCGCGCGTTCAGTACACCATGCGTGTAGGCAATAAGCGGATGAAAGGCGAAGCATCGCTTGTCGAGATCATCGATATCAAAGGCTGGAAGGCGATCGGGAATAAACTCAGTGATGCCAAGCTCTATGATGTTGTTGAGGCTCCGCCACCACCGCCACCGCCAACCGGCAAACTGCATGCCGGGGATAGCATTGAATTCGACGTGGACCTGGGTAAACAAGGGGAGCTTTTCGAATAAGCCAGCTGCTCGTTCCTGCCAGGCTTCCGGTCATAGGAGCGGAGCCAAATAATCGTTTACCCTGGCTATCGCCTCGTCGGTACGCGCATGCCAGGTATTTCCGGAGATTTCTACGAGGGTAATGCCCGCGCGCAGGGCTTCCTGCCGGTGAAACGAATCCAGCTGATTGCGTTGGGCTTCCGTCAGGCGGGTGCCATCCTGCACATAAGGGGCTGTAGCGGTTAAAAACAAATAGCAATGGCATTGGTTGACCTCCTCGATCCAGGTCGGGACGGATAAAGCTTCGTCAAAGAGAAACCGACTATACGCCTGGGTGATCAGTAGGGTCGTATCAATAAAGATCAAAGGAACTCCCCGTGTGAGGGCCTCTTCAATGGCCCGGGCCTGCGCAAAGGCAATATCCTGAAGGTCCCGGGGCGTAACCTGGTCGGTGTGTGCAACAATATCGCGGGCCATTTCCGGAACGGCCACTCCCCCGAAATGATCGGCAAGGTGTTGGGTTAACGTAGATTTTCCGGTTGATTCGGTTCCCAGCAAAGCAATTTTTCGGGTAAAATAAGGCCGAACGCCAGCGGGGAGGTAATCCCAGTAGCGCAGCGGATGTGTCCGGATGAGAGAAGCCGCAACCGGATATTCCCGACGGGGAGGGTCGTAAGCCTGGTGGCGGCAGTGCAGATACGCAGCCAGGTATTCCCCATACGGTTCGGAACTGAAAACCACCTGAAAATTGCCATACTGGCGGTGAATAAAATCGGCCCAAAGGCGGGATACCGCTTGGGAAGAAGCGGACGTGTTGGGCAGGTCTGCATCGCGGTAAGTCAGTAGGGTGACCTCAACCTGAGGTAGATTAGCTACGGCCTGTTGTACCCATCCCAGGCGGATATCACCCGCGATAGGTTCTTGGGCCTCGGCGCAGACTAACACCAGCAGATGATCGCAATGCTGCGCTGCAAAAGTGATCAGGCCTACGTGCCCCGTGTGCAAAGGCATAAATTTACCCAGAACCAGTCCGCGTGTCATACAAAGTTATTGTTCCCAGAGCCAACGCACCCGCTCGTAGGACACCAGGTAATGACCAATCAAAAGGATCAGCATAATCCAAAAGGCTCGATTTGCTCCTGCCTGGTACCAGGCCAAGAGGGCGGAGCCAAACACCAACACTTCGAGGGCCAGGCGGACCATCCCGGGCACAGCAACGGGCGCTGGCCCCGGATCGTTGTTCACGCGGAAGACTCCCCATAGGGCAGCATAAATCAGTGGGATGCCGATGGTGGCGACCCAACGCCAGGGAGAATCAACTTTATGCCAGGTCCAGTAACCCAAGGCTACCAGCGCAGTAATTTCCAGGCCGAAACGCAGGGCGAGGTTGAGTGGATGGTTGTGCATTGGAGTGAAATTTAGTCAGTTAGTTAGAGACGTTTCACGAAACGTCTCTATTGTTTCACGAAACGTCTCTATTGTTTCACGAAACGTCTCTATTGTTTCACGAAACGTCTCTATTAGATATTTGGCACGATAACCGCGAGAAGCCCCCTGTTTGCTGGAATCTTTTTCAAAGGTAAAAAGTCTACCTATTTTAGGACAAGACCCAAGACCCTGCTCACCGCTCACTAAAATAATAACGACTTGCTATTGCTTATTACTGTTGAGTTACACTCCGCCCATTATCACTGCGATTCGCATCAAAGAACCAGTCGTCGAGCAGGCGCACCTCTTTTACCACCTTGGGCGCAACGACGTGCAGGGAATAGCGGTCGGTATTCTGCCAGATACGCAGGGGTTCTTCTACCATAGACTGGCTGCCATCAGCATAGGTGATTTGCAGAAATACCGGTACTGGCTTACCTCCGTTATTGACCACTTCCACCCGCAGTGTTTCTCCGGATTGGGTGGCGGATTGTACCGTTAAATCTACCCGGTTATATTGGAAAAACCAGCGTTGCCAGAACCAGGTGAGGTCTTCCTCGGCAAGGTCGCTGAAGCTGTAAAAGAAGTCGTGCGGACTGGGGTGCTTCCCCTGCCAGCGTTCGAAATAGCCATGCAGGCATTTTTTAAAAAGGTCTTCGCCCAGGAGCATCTTGAGTGCTGTATACGCCGCTGCGGGTTTCCCGTACGAATTGAAGCCGTAAGCCTCGGGGAAAAGTTGATCGGTAGGGGTATACAGGGGCAGGTCTATATCGGGAGTGCCGTTATAGGGCACCTGGCGCTGGTAATATCCCGGAAAGGTAGCAGCCTTTGGGTTGCGCAAGGTAAAAGCATCGAGTGAGGCGTGGTACTCCAGGAAGGTTGCCCAGCCTTCGTCCATCCAGGCAAATTTACTTTCATTGGTTCCCATCATAAAGGGTAAGTACTGGTGGGCAATTTCGTGGGTTACCAGGGCGATGACATCATCGGGGTTGTCCAGGCTGACGTCATTGACCATCATCGGGTACTCCATCATGCTGTAGCCTTCGAATACGGTAAGCTTGGGGTAGGGGAAAGGATACCCTGGCATTTGGGTGGCAAAATATTCAACGGTTTGCCGGGCTTGTTCAGCCAGACCGGGATAATCCAGCGAGCTGGAGCTATAAGCGGTCTGAACCCAGACCCGTTCGGTGGCGCTGCTGTTACGCTGGGCACTCAGGCCGTCCCAGAGGTAATGGTCACTAACCCCCAGCGCTACATCCGTGACGTTTTCGGCGCGGAAGCGGTAGACGAGCCGGCGGGTATTCTGAGTAACGGCCTTGTTGCGCAGGTCCGCTTCCGTAACGATGCGTACGGTGGAGGGGGAACGCTGGGATTCCTGCAATCTCCGCAGCACGGGCCCCTGCAGAACCTCCCGGGCGTTCAGCAAATCGCCGGTGGCCCACACCACAAAGCCTTTGGGAACTTCCACTTCCAGGTCGAACGTTCCAAAGTCATTGTAAAATTCGGTTTGCTCGTTCAGGGAGGTGCGGTCCCAGCCATCCAGATCGTCATAGACACTGATGCGGGGAAAAAAGTAAGCCAGAAAGAAGGTGGTAGGATCCACCACGCCTTCGCGCACATTATCGGTGGCGGTATTCAACTCATAGGTCCAGCTAATGGCAATTTCGGCCTGGCTTCCCGGCGCCAGCGGCTGCGGCAGATCGACAAAATGATTGGTGGCATCGCCACTGTAGTTTACTTCCTGATTATCCCAGGCTACCGGCTGCCCTCCAATCCTCAGGGAAAGAATTTGCATGCCACTGGTCAGGAAGGTTGACTCTACATCAAAAGGCCGCTGAGAGGTCCCCAGGTGGGTGTTCTGGGCGAGTTTGAAATTCAGGACGTGCAGGGTGTCGGGGCTATTGTTGGTATAGCGGATTACGGCACTGCCCTGGATCCGGCGATCCGGCGGTTGTATGCTCATTTTCAAGGAATAATCAGCGCGGTTTTGCCAGTAATTGGGGCCGGGCGCTCCGGAAAGCGTGCGGGTTCCGCGTGCCTGCGCGGCACTCAGGTTGCGGGGTTGGTAAAGCCCGGGCTGACCCCAGGAAAGGGTATAGAACAAAACAGCAATGAGCAAACTCAGGGTCCGTTGCATGGCAAAAGCATTTTTAAAGGCCACAAAATAGCCAACCCAAGGTAGCATTTTTACGATGATTCAGGAGAGTAAACGATGGTTGGGTGGTAAGGAAAACCCCGGACATTACCCATTGCGCAGGAATTGGGTAAGATTTTAGCAAGGCTAACAAATTAGAAATCCTCAATTTTTTTTAGGATAGGTATATGTCAACATGGGCAACTCCAAAAAAGGGAGGAAATGATAGCCCCGCTTAGAAAACCAACCTGGCCCACTGGGAGCTTCGGAAATTCAGTTTATCCCAAACAGGAATGTCATTTTCTCCCAAGCTCAGGGCATTCTGGAAACAACGTTTAACATCAGTTGTATGCGAAGGGCCTGATTGCGATTTCAATTGCATTTACGAACCCTGGAAAACAAAGCCTGTTTTAATTTTGGGGACTTCACTGATGAGGAAAATAAGGATCCGCCTATCTTGCTGTTAATCCCACAGTGGGCTCGGGAAATGATTGCCCCCTGGTCTTGCCAAAGCAGGTAGCAAGACGCCAATTAATTCGTGATTAATGATATCCGCATATATCCATAAAGCAGCGTATGAAACAGGTATTGATCATCGTCTTCCTTTTTTCGGCATACCTTGCCGCAGTTGCTCAGCAAACCGACTTTAGGAAAAGGTACGCTTTTGCCAAGTCGTACATAGGAATGGATTTCAACTACTTCGTTGATCTGCGAAACAGCAGTTTTATTGATAACCAAGACCAAATTCAACCTTTTCAAAGAAACAACTTCCTTACGCCCTCCCTCAATATAGGAGGTACCCATTTTTGGGGTCACGCAGATTTTTTTGTGTCATTAGCTACCTCTCCCGTAAAAACCAGGCCAGATGAAGTTGAAAATTCAATCGGCTTCAGGGCAATTACGGGAATGAGAATCTTTCCCATAGCGATAAAAGACAATGCCCTTCGCCCCTATCTTAGCTACAAGTTTGCCCCCATCAGGTTAAACCAGCATACGATAAATGGCGAAAGATTCCGAACAACACAAGTAAAATCGCTGATCGGGGGTGGCTTGGCTTTTCAAACACCTAAGTTATACGCGTATGCCGGGTATGAACTTATCCCTAACAGGGATGCGACCATTTATCTTTCCAGAACTCAGACTGCCTCATCTTCCTTTCCGAATAAATTTCTGACCGTCGGCATAAACTACCTTTTCGAGAGTACTGCGGGGAGCTATGCACATCCCATGCCGAAATTGGATTCTTTACTACACAGGGAAAATTCGTTGGGTTTGTTTTTCGGTATCGGACCCTCAGCATCTTTCCCTGTGCAAAGCTCTGATTATATAGCCGACCTATATCCTTTTCTGGATGATAAGTCAATGCCAAATACGTTTCCTGAAATAACCCTTGGGTATCATTTTTCCAGATACGACTTCATCGTTTCTGCTAATTTTAGACCCATCAGGCAAGAGCGCAATGCTTTTTCATTTCAGCAGCATATCCGCAGGAATAGCTTTGGCGTGGAAGCCTACAAATTTTTATTTGATTACCACGGATTTGCCCCCTTTGCGGGTGCTGGCGTTTTGTTGGAAAACATCAGACTTACGGAAAAAGACCAAAACGTCAGTATTACGGACCGGCAATATAGTCTTGCGACTCCTTCCATTGTTTTTGGCTGGGACATTAGACCAGCCCGGCGAGCTGATATCTGGCTCCTGCGAACCAATCTAAGGTATTTGCCATTGTTGACTATTGAAAACCAGGATAAGAAGTTGAGTTTTCAACACCTGGAGTTCAATTTTATTCAATTGGTCATTTATCCTCAACGAATAAAAAAGTATAGGGCATTGAGGTAAGCCCTGGCATAACCCCAGCGGATCAGACGCGACTAACGTTCCCAAACGAAGGGTTACTTTGCAGGGGGCTTTAGATTGTCAAGAAAAGGGGATAGCAGGAGAACCCGAGGCGACCCCTTTGCGCAGGGCATGGGGCAAGGCGGGCCGGCAGGACTGCCGTAGCATTCCATTTATTCCCAGAATTTTTTCCAAATTTTGGGGCAAACCATCAGAAAATAAACCCCTCTTACTGCACCACAAAACGCAGCAAGGCGATACGACCCTGCCCCCTTTCTCCCCGCAGGAAATAGGTGCCTGGCGGCAAGCCCAGCAGGCTAATGGTTTGCAGGCCTTCCAGCGCAGGCAACTGCCGAAAGAGCTGCCCGGCGCTATTCAACAGCGTTATTTGCCGCAGGGGTGCTGCATCCGTTTGTAAGAAAACCTGTTCATTGGCCGGATTGGGAAACAGGGCAATGCCGCTGTTATCAATTTCCCATTCCCGCACAGCACTGGCTATTCCTGGCAGGCCATAGACATAGCTGGCATTGGCACTGGACAGGTCGGCAATAAGTTTAGGTGCCAGGCCTGGAATTTCACTGATGATTAGCGCTGATGCACCGGGAACATCCAAGAGGATAGAATCCGCTTCATTCGTAATGCGGCAGCCAAACTGAAACGCCGTAGGGGTGCTGCTGAAATAGTTATAACCTATTTCCAGTTGGGGGTCCGGATTGATGATTTGCTCGGACACAAAAAAGATAGTACTCAGCGTCGTTTCAGCGGGAACCGGGGCAGGAACAGATTTCCAGGGGGAATGATCTGTGTTGAAGAGATCGGCACTGTTGTTTATTTGGTTTGCGACCACGTACTTGGGCCCTCCTGTTGAGAGGAGCACTCGCTTGACGGTTCCATTAGGGTAGGTTCTTTCCAGCTGTAAATCAGGAACGTTGTATATCTGGCTACTAAAGGTACTACCATAAAGGGTCGCAATGAGTTTTTGGGGTTGCCCTTCAAGTTGATCCACCACTAAGCCCAGGGCACCAGGTACGCGTAACAGCACCGTGCCATCTTCCTGAATAATCAGGCTTGCGAATTGACCATCGGGAGATGTTGGGTCGGAAGAAAAAGAGCAGGCTATTTCAAAAGCATCATCGTCGTTAAAAATGTACCGGGAAATATTGGAAACGGCTACTAAAGCAGCACCGTCAGGTTGCACCAAGGAGATTTGCTTCCATAAAGTATGATCGCCCCGGTGGATATACAGCTGGCGCTGGGCTAGGTCGGTAATAATATAGACTTCCTGGCCTTCTACCAGCGTACGGGTGGCAATGCCTTCTGCGTAGGTATGGGCTAGTGCAAACTCCGGGAGCGTGTACACCTGACTGGTAGCAGGAGGCCCACTCAGAACAACCAGGAGTTGACTGGGAAGCCCGGGAAGTTCGCTGAGCGTAAGAACGTTGGCATTGGGCACGGTGAGGAGTTCTGTGCCGGTTTCATTGATCAGGCGGCAGGCGAAGCTGATACCCTGGCTGCCAATAGTGTAGTAACTATAGGCAATTTCAATAAGGTCATCAGCATTGATTTTTCGTTGGGAAAGGTGGGTGACGGAGGTTAAAGTAGCTCCTTCCGGAAGGGGAAGAGGGATACTTTTCCAGGTCGTATGGTCGGCATTGAGAATGTTCACCAATTTATTGGGAATACTTAGGTAGTAGTACTTTTCTCCTGCCTGCTCCAGCTTGATACGACTAACCTGGCCATCGAGGTAGTTTTGTTCCAGCGTGATTTGGGCTGACAGGGGGCAGGAACTTACCAGGGCAAGCATTACAAAAAACAAAAAGCGCATAACTCAATTTTTTGGTGGTACAATATTAACGCAGTCGGTGTTGATAAAAGTGGACAATAGCCTGGGCTACAAATTTTCCCGGCGCAAAGATAACCCATAGAAAGACCAACAGGCGATTGAGGTTATCCGAAATGCGAAAGGGATGATTGATAAGGAAAGGCACCCAACCCGTATTATCGAAGTTGGGGCGAACGCGAATAAAGTAAGCCATGAGGAGGTAGGCCGCTAAACATCCTTCTGCAAGAAATAGCTGGGAAAAATCAGCTAAGTAGCCTGCCTTCGCAAAGCCGTATTGTACTGCGGAAAAAAGGCCTGCTGCCACTAAAAATCGCAGATTGATGTGGGGAGGAGGACCCTGGGGTTGTTTGTTGCCGTTGAAATCAATACTGCCGGTAGGTCCCGGATTATAATGCTCGCCAATCCATTCGAATAGTCCCATAATGATTGAAATAGGTTAGGGTATTGGATACTGTTTCTTGAGGGTTTAGCCCGAGAGTGACCAATACCATCGATCCATTGGATTACGCCGGAATTCCTTCTCCCCAACGCAGCTCTCTACTGAATATAACAGCTACTGAGGATTGGGGTTCCCGAAACCCCAACCTAAAGCACATTTTACCAGGCTTAACCTAAGCGCTCAGGCTGCTTGCCGGGGTGCTAAAAACCGCAACAGCCAGGTATCCAATGCTATCTTTCCCGGGCCATATACGCAGGTATATATACAGATCCACAAAAAGCCCATGGCGGGTAGCATTCCCCAGGTACCCTCACCCCACTTTTGGAAAAAAATAGCAACCAGCATTGTACAGCTAATGAAGAAAGCCGCAAGCCGGGTTTGGAATCCCAGGGCCAGTAAAATACCACCGATAGCCTCACTGGCAGCCCCCATCCAGGCAAAAAGGGTGGGGGCCAAACTAAATGGAATACCGAATTGGGCGACATCCTGCGGAAACCAATCCGCCACTTCAAATAGACTGAGCTCCCGGTCAGCGTCGGTCCAGGGCATCCCGAATTTGCTGGCACCAAAATCTATTGTCAGTAACAGACCGGCCAAAATGCGAGGTATAGCAACGGCTATTTGCCCTATCCATGAGGAAAGAGGTGTAGACTGGAGGAACCTGATGTACAAAGACAAAAGCATAGTTGTAAAATTTTGGGTGATTCAATTCATGGCGCGTATGGGGTGATTTCTTTACCCCCTTTGGACCATGCCCCAAACATCAGGGTAAATGGCGAAGGTGTCGCCTCAAAACAGGGAATTGAGACCAGAAACTGGCGTGTTAGCGTGTTGGCTTTTGGCGCGTTGGCTATTAGCGTTTCGGCTTAATCAATAGTCCGGACAAAAAATAGCCGGATATTTTGAAATAAATAAAAATGGCCGTAAGGTTAAGTTCCAGCAAAACCCAATACGGCCATGAGCATCAAAGAGATACTCACGACAATAATCGCCAGAATATCGGTGAAGCACAAGTGGCAATCCGATTTTCTATACGAAATTTTTGCATTACTATTTTCGATCCAGGGGCGCCTCACTTTTGAGAACCTGGCTCGATACTCGCACATGAGCGAGCGTACATTTCGACGTAACTACAAAAAGTTCTTTGACTGGCTGGATTTCAATTGGCAATTAATCAGGCTATATGCACAGCTGGATCAAGCTACGCTTATAGCTGCGATTGACTGTAGTTATATCCCCAAAGCAGGTAAGTCAACCTATGGCTTAGATAAGTTTTTTAGTAGCATCGCCGGTCGGGCCAAGAAAGGGTTGGAAATTTCGCTGCTTTGTGTGATTAACACGCAAGATGGCAAAGCTTGGTCTTTGGCGGTTAGCCAAACACCGGCAGGACTTTCTACCAAGCAAGATGATCCCAATAGACTGACTCGTGTAGATCACTACATGGGTCAATTACAGCAAGCCCAAGCGCAGTTGAGCGGTATTAAATACATAGTCGCCGACGGATTTTATGCCAAAGACAAGGTCTTTACAACCATAGATCAACTTGGCAAAAAAACAATCACTAAGCTGCGTCCAGATGCCAATCTGCGCTACCTCTACCACGGCCAACGAACAGGTAAACAGGGGCGGCCAACGCAGTACGACGGTAAAGTAAATTGGAAAAGTCTCGATTTATCCAAATGGGAACATATCGGTTCAGATGATAAATACCCCCATTTGGAAATCTATACCCAAGTGCTGAACGCTCCCGGTTTTGAACGCAACTTTCGTGTAGTTATCGTCGTCAACACCAAAACGAATCAGTACATCTTATTAGCATGTACTGACATAAGCCTAGATGCACGAGCCATTCTACGTTACTACCAATTGAGATTTAAGATCGAATTTCTATTTCGGGATGCAAAGCAGTTCTGTGGATTAACCCACTGTCAAGCACGCAGCAAAGAAGCCTTGCATTTTCATTTTAACCTTAGCTTAGCGGCAGTGAACATCGCTCAGGTAAAGTTAACGCTCGATCCAGCCATTAAGTCAATGAACGTTTTGGTGCGAAAGGCCTATAACCAACGATTGGTCGAATGGCTTTTTTCGCAACTTAGCTCTAAAGCTGAGTTTGAATTAAATATTCCCGAAGTTCAGCGGGCTATTGCCCTCGGCGCTTCGAATTATTCATAAGGACAGTTTTCTGTCCGTAGTATTGTTAATAAATAAACAGTATAAACCTAACAAAACGATATAAACCGAGTGAGTGCAACGAGCGGCATAAACTGAGGGAGCAAAGCGAACGGCATAAACTGAGGGAGCAAAGCGAACGGCATAAACTGAGGGAGCAAAGCGAACGGCATAAACTGAGGGAGCAAAGCGAACGGCATAAACCTAAAAGAAGCACGTTGGATATTAGCGTATTGCAGTGGGCAGTGGGCTAAAAAATAAACCCCATAAACCGAGCGAGTGTTAGCAAGCGGTCATAAACAGAACGAACGAAGTGAGTGGTATAAACCTACTTCGGCGTGTTAGGTATTAGCGTGTTGGCGCATTAGCTATTCCTGCCGTTTTCCCAAAAATAAACCCCATAAACCCAGTTTGCCCGCCTGAGTATGGGATGAACACGGAGAGCGGCATAAACGCAACAAGTCAACTTTCTAAACCGGCACCATCGGTGCACCCCTAAACTGCGAGTGAAGCGAGTTCTCTAAACGAGTAGGGAGCGATAGCGACCTACGGCTCAAAACCAACGAGAGCGAAGCGACACCCTAAACTAGCATGCCTATATGTGTATAAAATTTGGCCACTTTGGGTTTCCCCCGAGAAAAAGAATACAAATTGTGAATTATTGCAGCTTTTGTAAGGTGTGCAAAAGGTAATCTTGCTTTGCCATAAAAGGGTTTGGTTATGCCAACGCAAACTGAAACTGCAAGGGATACGCCCATTTTTTGCGCAAAAAACGAAATCCAATCTTTAGCTGGCTTCGCAAAAACACCGCCTTATGAAAAACCGCTACTTACTTTCCCTATTTGCATTATTGCTGTTTTGGGGATTTGCCCAGGGGCAAATAACTAATGCGACCATCTACGATTTCCGGGATGGTCAGCTGATTACCGCCGGACAAAGCAGCGATGGTCTGCTCAGTTTGGCAGGAACGTTCGGTCATCATGGTGCCACCTACGGGCTCAATATGAAAGTTGGGGGCCAGATTATACTTAAGGTTACCGGCAGTGCTACCGTTCGGTTTTTGGGATCCAAACATTCAGGACTACAAATGGTAGGGACTACCGGAGAAGGAGGGAGTTTAGGAACGCAGAATACCAAGGTGGTCACTGACTTAAGTGATACCTATGATTTTGTCTACTCCGGGGAAGCCACTACCTTAACGTTCACCCTTACAGCGGGAACAGGTAACGATTTATATTTACCGACGATTACCGTCATCCCGGCACAGGCAGGAGGCCAGGCGACTACGGCGGAAAAGAACGTCGTTTACTATTTTGACTTACGCGACGGGAGTATTATTCCTACCAATACCAACGGTCAAACCGGGATTACCCAAGGGTTGATGGAGGTCGTTGTGGGTCCCAGCAATGCCTATGGCTACAACGGGACGCAGCACGGATCAATCCTGAAAGGGGGAAATAAAATCAAGTTACAGGTTGCCGGCAATGCCCATATCAAAGTGGGTGGCAGCATCTACTCTAATGGCACAATTAGTGTTTCCAGTGCTACCGGAGTTTTTGACAAACCTTCACAACCTTCGGCAACGGCAACCAATTTTGATAATGGCCGGGCTTCCGTAGATTTTTTGTATGTAGGTGCCGCAGGAACTGTTACGCTGGACTTTACCGGAACTAATTATATTCCCTATGTGGAAGTGGTTCCTGTGCCCTACGAAGTTAGTTTGACCCCCTGGGTGCAAAAATCAGGAACGATTGTCATCAATACGGATACCATTACGGTTACTTCCGGAGCTGATGCCAGCAGTAATGCCACGATAGCCGTCAGCGCTGGCACAGTGATTAGTGCCACCAACGAGTATGCAGTTGTAGAAATCAATTTGGATGGTAAAACGCTAGCCGCATATTCCCCTGTCGTGGCCGGGGATATTGATAGTGTGCGGATTAGCAATGACTCGATGTTTGTAGTCTTTAAGGATCCCGCTTCGGACCCGCAGGGGTATTTGCTGCTTGTTAAAGACAATAGTGTGGTTGTAGAGGCGGAAGCGGGTAAGATTTATACCTACAACTTTGCTAACGGATCCGAATTGCCTCAGGTGAGTTACCAGGCCTTGCGATATAAAAAGTATGTTTCCAAAGACGGCATCCTGAGCATCTTCAGCAATACCGATAATGAATCCGGACAGTTTGGGTATCATGATGCAGCCCATGGCGGCGTATTCTTTCCGGGCAACTCTTTTAATATATCCGTTGCGGGCGATGCGATAGTTACGTTTATTGTTGACACTTACGGCGTTGCAACGGATGCTGTGTTTTCCTTTTCGGATCCCAATGGTCAGGTAGTTGGCAGCATTGCTGCTGAAAATATTGGTGGTGCGGATGGCTTCCCCAGCAGTTTTGCCTACAAGGGACCCAAAGGGGTTATTACTGCTACCTTAAAAAGCGCGAATTTTCCGACGGCAGAGGTATATCTGCATGGTCTGAATGTTGAAAATGCAGCCGAAGTACTGGCTTCCAATGGTAAAACCGATGTTTGGGACTTTGGTGCGGAACAACTGGACACCGCTGCCTACAACAATCAGCTGAATGTAGAAACCATCAATAGCTGGTACAGCCCCTCGATCACTGTGGGAAGTACAGGAAATGTGCTGCCTAACTTCAATGCTGGTGTTCTTTTCTGGACGGGCGGCACCAACGACCGCCTACGGTCTACCAATACCAACCTTACCCGCTACGATAATAATATCGCCAGCGTTACGGGGTATACCGGGCGCATTTATGTAAACTCGGGTGCTAATACTGGGCGTTTCCTGAGCATCACCCTGAGTGAAGATGATGAGGTAACCCTGATTACCAAAACGGATGCCGGAGGGGTTATCAATTTCCAATATGTCGATGATCCATCCGCACAACAGGACGTCGTACCCATTACCAGTGCCCTCACCGAACTGAAGTTTGTCGCCAAAGCCAGAGGAACCTATCATTTCTTCGACACGCAAGGCAAACCGAGTTACTATCGGTTGTACCGTAAAGATGCTACCTACGTTGCTTTAACAGGGGCCGTAGACCTAACTAACGCAGCGGATATTCCTACAGATTTTTCGCTGGTATTTACCAACGAAGCAGGTAAATCATGGTCAACGAATGTAGCTGGTGGCGGCTACCAAATCAGTTTGCCCCAGGGGTATGCTTATTCCTTAAGTTTGGCGGGAGCCAATGGTTACATAATCAGTCAGGGGGATTCCCTGAACCTGACGGAAGGGGTAACGACGCACGATGTTGCCCTGGCCAAGGTGAGCCTTTTCACTGCCAGCGGTACCATCATCGGGTTGGGCAATGCCATAGACCAGCTGGCGTTGATCTATACGCCTGACCCCTCCGCAGAGACCATTTTTGTGCCGGAGCCGGTGATCGACCGCGAAAACTCCATGTATTCGGTGTTACTGGAACCCGGGGTTGCTTATACCATCTCGGCTCAAGGGGTTAATGATTATTTCATCATAGCTCCGCAGCTTACCCTGGCGGATCGGGATACCACGATTAATATTGAATTTAGCGCAAAACCCATTTACGATATCGATATCAGTGCCCCGGGCCTGAATGCGGAACAATTGGGAAGCCTGCAACTGACGTTTAGTAACCTCCAGGAAACCGGGTATTCCTATACCTTCAATGGGGTGGATTCGATTGCGCTGCGCGATGGCGTTTATCAGGTTAATGCCAGCGGATTGGATGCATTTCCGGTAGCTCTGGGGCTTACCTCTAATCTGCAGGTGGCCGGGGCTGCTGCAGCCAAAGTACTAGACTTTCAACGGGTGACCAACTGGGCCTTCGACGACAAGGTTATCGCGAATGGTGATCCGGCTTACAAAGGCCTTTTGTTTTCAGGTACGGTTTCCAATGAAATTGCCAAAGGCCACCTGGTGACGAAAGCCGATGCAACCATTCGGGTGCCTGTGAATCCCGGCGAAAAAGTAGATGTAACCTATTATTACACTGCTGACTTCTCCATCGCGGGGGGCGCAACGGTTTCAACCAATACGCAAAGTACCAGCACCCTTGAGCAGGTAAGTTATGTCTATTCCGGCGATACCGCCAGCTATGTTACCATCCTCATTGGCGCAGGAACGGCAACCACCTACTTCACGAATATTGCCGTTGGGCAGGTGGTACCTTATACCCCAACACTGACGGTGGGCGTAGACAAAGATTTCCAGTTGATCAACGATGCCCTGGCTGCCGTCCGCCGGATGGACCGGGGGGATCAGGATCGGGTGACCATCCTGATCGATCCAGGAAATTACGAAGAGATGTTGGTCATTGACCGGCCTAATATTACGCTGAAAAATGCCGCTGCCAACCCGAATATCAACCTGCTAAATAAGGGCGTAGATATTGCCCCGGGAGTGGTACGGATCACCTCCTATTACGGACATGGCTACAGCTATTTCAGTATGGGGAATGATCAAAAATGGAATGCTGATATTCTGCGGGTTAATAAAGAAAATGGCTATCTCTCCTATGAAAACAAAGGTGCCGGTACAACCAATGGCTCTTATTGGAACGCAACTGTGAAGGTGGCCTCCGATGGTTTTGAGGCGAAGGACATTATTTTTGAAAACTCGTTTAACCAGTATATTTCCCGGAAAGAAGCTGCTGATGTAGTGATGATGTGGGCCGTAGGTGGCAAGGGCATTCGCCCTACCGATTATGGAAACACAGCTGTCCAGGACCGGAGTTATGTAGAGCGGGCGGCGGCTATCGCCATCCTCAACAATGTGCAGAAAGTGGTGCTGAACAAATGCCGGGTGATTGGTCGTCAGGACTCCTTCTTTGGGGGCGTTGGATCACGGGTGGTGGTCTACAAGGGTTCCGTCATGGGGGCCGTGGATTACCTGTTCGGCGGCATGACTGCCGTGTTTTACAAAACAGACCTGGCGATGAATACCAGTGATGTCAGTTCCGATCAAGCCTATATTACGGCTGCCCAGCAAGGTGGTGGCCGGGGATATCTGATGTATGAATGCAATGTAACAACTGCCATCCCTGGAACGGAAACGGCTGCCACGTACCGGGCAAAGCCTGGCTATTTTGGCCGCCCTTGGCAAGCCACAACCAGTGAAGTGGTTTTCTACAAAACGAATGTGGAAACATCGGATTATCCTGGTTCGGAGGGCGCATCGCTGATTGTACCCCTTGGCTGGCAAAACAGTTTAGGTGGTGAATCCTCCATGATGTATGAATATGGCACAGTGGAACAATCGGGAGCTAACAACAGCAGTAGCCGTGCCTCCTGGTCAACGTTACTTACGGAACCGACCCTGACGGATGGAACCCCGATTACCACCTTCAACTTTACCAAGGGAAACGACAATTGGGACCCTATCCCTGAGCTGATAAGCGGAGATGTTACCAGTACCCGACGTTTACTACCGGAAACTTCGGTCAACATTTATGCCTACGACAACCAGGTATACATCGATCAGGTAAAGTCCCGAACGGAAATTCAGGTTTATGGCCTCAATGGCGTATTACACCGCTCTTTCTATACCTATACCGACACGAACTTTAACCTGGAAACCGGGATGTGGATCGTTACGGTAAATGCCAACGACGGGCAAAAGTCAAAGAAATTGTTTGTTCACTAATTGACGGTAATTTGGTTACCTGCGAGGATACTCCTTTAAGGGGTGTCCTCTTTTTTTGGGGCTAAAAACTCATCCGTAAAATGCCCGCGTTGCTTGGGTTGTGTGAACTTCTGGGTGTTAAATGCGTCGGACTGTCCTCGGGGTATACTTAAACTTTGCCACTGGGAACCGGCAATCATGCGGGCGAGAAAAACAATTTGCCCAACGTGGTAGGCATAATGCGCTACTTGTCGGTTAATGGCTTCCATTACCGTATGGCCCTGATTACGGATGTAGATGATTTGTTCCAGGTCGGCTTCTGTTAATGCATTAAGTGCCGTAAAAAGCGCTTGCCACCCTTCTTCCCATTTCTGCCACAGGTCATCAGCAGAGGCCAGGTCATTGTCAAACTCGGCTTCGCGGTCACGCCAGCTTTTTTCGCCATCGGCGGTCAGGAAATCAGTCCAGCGGGAAACCATATTCCCCCAGAGGTGCTTGACAATGATCGCAATGCTATTGCTCTCCGGATTATACATCCAGAATAATTGTTCAGGCGTAACCTGCTTCATCGCCTTGTCGCCCAGCATTTGGTAGTAGGCGAACTGCTTGGTCATGCTTTCCAGGTAATTGGACATACTTCCCTTTTTCGATGGAAAAAAAGCTGGTGACAGGGGGCTGTCGAAATCATCCCCTGCCACCAGATTTATTAAAGACTAATTTTCCATGAAAAAAGAACACAAGTCAAGATGCTAGTGTGAATTTGGGTCACTTTATCATTATTGGAAGCCATTTGGGTTTGATTACGGCCGAGTTTTCACTCTTACCTGCTCACAAGCGTACTTCTTTGGAGAAAGGGATCGGATTGAGTCGCAACAGGTCAACCGTAAAGACAAAGCGTTCCCAGAAATTCAGTCCCTGATCTGCCCATGTGGCCCGGATATTGGCAGCGTTCAGGAGCGGTAAGGCGATTTCCAGACGGCGGTCAAAAAAATTAAGGCTTAGCCCCATCGTCCAGAGCAAAGGGTCGTCGAGGTTACTCCCCGGCAGATTGGGGGTGCCCCCGGTGTATCCCACATCGGCGTAGAGTTGAAATGGAAACTTGGTAATTGCCTTCGGTAATATGGGCAGATCAAGGCTGGTATTCAGGGCGAGAATAAAAGAATTGGAGCGCCCCAGGCGATACGGAGCGGCAAAAGCCAGGTGCATGCCTCCTTCGCGGCGGTAAATTTGGCGACTATAAATCCCCTGGGTTTCATTACGGCCCCAGTAGAGTTCGCGGTGCTGATAATCATTAAATCCCTGGGCGGCTAAATTCCAGGCATTAGGCAATAAGTTAAGCGCGTCCGATGACTTCCCCAGAAAGGTTCCCCCGAACAACCGCCAGCGGAAATGCCTGCCGGGGGCATAGGTGAATGCCTGGCGCCATTCCAGTGATATTTTAAGAAACGACTCCTGACGGTTGAATACGGGTAACGTGTTTTGCTCCAACTGCAACGCACCGCCAAGCGGGTGGAGTACCCGGGTGTTTTCCCAGGCATAGCGCAACACCTGGAACGTTGCATGCTGGGTGTCGATTCCTGCCAGGGTGCCGTCGTTGCCAAACCGGGGTTGCTGGCTATTCAGAAAAATACTTTCTGCCGTCAGGGTATGGCGGAATGTTCCCTGGGGTGCTGCCGCCAGGTCGAACTGGAGGAAAGGCCTTAGCTGAGTGTAGCGCAAACGATAGTGCAAATTTTCATTCACCTGTTCGTGAAAGCGTCGTCCAGCGATCCCAAGGGTGACTCCCCGCACCCAGCCGCGATCCTGGTACCGGCTAAACCGTACTTCTCCGGTGCCTACGAGCCGACGGTTGCGGGAACTCCAAAGGGGCATTAGCTCAAATTCGATCGGACGAACAGGGATGCTGGTGTTACTCAAAATTACGCCGGGCATCCAGCGATCATAGACATTCCAACCCAACGCCGGGGTGATGAACAACTGCGGGTGTTCATCATCAACCACCCGGGGCAGGATACTTACCGACCACGACTCCAGTCGGGGAAACAGCCTATGGAAATGCCAATTGTTGTTATGGCGATACAGTTCCGGGGTTACCCGGTCATCATCAATGACTAGTGTCGTGTATGGACCATGGGGAATGCGGACGACGGTATCTCCCACAAAGCCTGGGACCCAGGTGGTAAAAATGACTTTCTCTTTTTGCAGCCCCTGGAGGAGCAGGGGTGCCGCCAGGGTGCCCCCGTTTCGAAGGCTGACTTCCAGTACTTCCGACGCTAGTTGCCGAACCTTCCGCAGCTGATAATCCTGCTTGCGAGTGCTGGCCAGGAGTCCATCAAACAACCAGGGCAGCGACTCGCCGGAACTTTGCTCCAGGGACTCCCGGAGGTCCTGCGGGTAGGGGTGTTTGAACGACCATTCCCGATAGTAGGCTTGCATCGCCAGGTCAAAGCGGGGAGTGCCCCAGTAGCTTTCCAGTAGGCGCAGGGCCTGAGCTGGTTTTTCGTAAGCCGTCAGGAGGTAATTCATTTCCGACAAACTATCCGAAGTCGTTTCGGGCGACTGGTCGCGGTGCAAACGGGCTTGATAGAGATAACCTAGTTGGCCTACATCCATCCGGGAGCGACCCTGCACAATTTGCGGAAGCTTGTTCCACGCATTAGCTTGGTAGTGAATGCGGCTATAGGCATGGTCATAAAAACTATTGAGTCCTTCGTCCAGCCAGGGGTGATCCCGTTCATTGGAGGCCAGGATGCCATAAAACCAGTTGTGCCCCAACTCGTGGGTGATCACCTCGTCAAGGGCTTGTCCTGAATTTGCTAATCCGATAACGGTAATCATCGGATATTCCATGCCGGCGCCGGCACTGAGTGCGCTTTGTACAGCGGTCGCTTGTGGGTAAGGGTATTCGCCCACCCGCAGGGAATAGTATTGCAGAGCCCGATCGATGTAGTCGGTGGCATGTGCCCACAGATCAGCTTGCAGCGCAGTGAAAAAAGCCCAGGTAGTCACCTTGCGTCCGGAGGGGAGGGTAGTGGTGTCGCAGCTTACGTGAAAGCGTTTATCGGCAAACCAGGCAAAGTCATGGACCTGCCGGGCCGTATAGCGAATGGTCTTGAAGCTTCGGCTGGAAGCAGGAAAAGGTGCAGTGGCCGCATCGGATAAAACCTCCGTGAATGCCTGATTCGCGATGTTGGCCAGCCATTGTTGCTCCGTGGGGTTTTGCAGTGTACCAGTTGCAGCAACCCGATAGTTTTCAGGCAGCGTAATATCCACAACGAAGGAGCCAAATTCGCTGTAATACTCCCCCTGGTCGAGGTAGGGCATGTGATGCCAGCCCTGGCGGTCGTAGACTGCTGGTTTAGGATACCATTGGGTGAGTTGATAAGATTGCCCTACATGCCCCAGCCGGGAAAATGACGCGGGGATTTTTACCCGAAAAGGAGTTTCAATCCGCACGGAATCACTGGGTGCCAGCGGTGTCGGTAGCCAAATCCGGGCTATGTCCCGGTGTTGAAGGGTGTATTCCCATTCTATTGGTAAGGAATTTACCCGAAAATCGAGACTGTCGATCCTGCCGCGTTCGTTTTCCGGAGCAAAGTAAAACTGGTCATTTCCCTGGCGAAGGAGTTGCTCCGAAAAGGCACTGGTCCGCTCGTTAAAGGCATTCGGCCAGAGGTGGATATATAGTGTCGACAAGGTATCCGGCGAGTGGTTGATGTAGGCAAAGGAGGTCTGCCCGTGCAATACGTGAAGAGAGTCATCCAGGGTAACCTGGATATGGTAATGCACCTCCTGTTGAAAATACGGAGCTTGGCCGTTAAGTTGTCCGGCCGCGAAAAACATTAACAAGAGAAAAAAACGAGGCATGGGGCATTTTTTTCCAAAACTACGGTATTTTGAACAGGCAATGATCCATAAAAATAGAGTACGGATGAGACCATTTAAGCTGATTTTCTTTCTATTTACTTCTTTGGCCTTGTCGGCCCAGACTAGTTTTCCTGCCGACTGGGCTGGGGTGTGGGTAGGCGATTTACAAATTTACAACTACCGGGGGCTGACTCAAACCGTACCCATGGAACTGCGGATTCTACCCCATGATACCACTATCAATACCTACACCTGGACAATGGTGTATGGGCAGGATACGGTTGCTGGTTTACGGCCTTATCTGTTGCGTCCGGAACATGAACCTACAGGTCATTATGTCATTGACGAAGGGGATGGCATCTTGCTGGATTGTTACCGGCTGGGCAATACGCTCTATGATGTTTTTTCCGTTCAGGGCACCTTGCTGAACAGTCGTACGGAACTGCGGGGCGATGAACTTCATTATGAAATTATTTCAGGGCCCCAGAAACCCGCCAGGGTAAGTGGGGGCACCGGCGAAGGTGAAGAGGCTGTTCCTGCGGTAGAATCCATGGCTATTCACGTCCTGCAGCGTGCAGTGCTGAAGCGAAAGCAGCCCCGGTAGGATAGGATGCTGTGTTGAATTGCATTTTTTAAAAAACCATTCACAAGCTTATGTGGAAATATATGCTGGTTGGTATTTGCCTGTTGGCCCATACCGCTTTATTCGCCCAACTCCGCCTGCCTCGCTTACTTACCGATCACGTAGTACTACAACGAGACCAGCCTATTCCCATTCCGGGACAAGCGGGCCCCCGCGAACGGATTACCCTGGAATGGCAGGGAGTTACCTACCAGACCCGGGCAGGGAAAGATGGCCGCTGGCAAATCACCCTGCCGTCGGCTAAGGCTGGCGGTCCCTATACACTTAAGGTAAGTACACGTCGTCAATCCTTGATCATCCAGGATATCCTGGTAGGGGATGTCTGGATCTGCTCGGGGCAGTCGAACATGGAATGGGTGCTGGCGGATACCGAAGGGTCGGATACCGTGATGGCCAGAGTCCAGGATAGCGGCATTCGGCACTTCAAAGTGCCTAGATCTTCTTCGAATACACCCCAGGATACTCTGGCTGGTGGAGAATGGGTGGTGGCTACCTCGCAAACGGTAGCCAATTTTACTGCGGTTGGATATTATTTTGCCCGCCAGCTGCGCCAGCATGTCGGCGTGCCCATTGGGCTCATTAACACCTCCTGGGGAGGCAGTCGGATTGAGCCCTGGATGGATGCAAAAACACTGGCCCTGGGTGATGACATCAGCAAGGTGTTGCAACAACAGGATGTGGCGCGGCGCGCTGAGCAGGAGCAGTGGCTTATCCGGAAATTTGGGGCCGTACCCACCGAAGACGAAGGTCTTTTGCAAAACTGGCAGTCTTCCACGGCAGATGCTGCGTCGTGGCCCACAATGGACCTGCCTAATTTATGGGAATCCCAGGGGCTGGATCGCGTGGATGGAGTGGTATGGTTCCGCCGCACGGTTCAGCTCTCTCCACAACAGGCCGGGCAAGCCGCCTATCTGGGGTTAGGTATGGTTGATGACAGTGACCAGACCTGGGTGAATGGCGAATTCGTTGGGGAGACGACGATGCGCTATAATGCCATACGACGGTACGCCATCCCTGCCGGGGTGCTGAAACCTGGGCTGAATACCATCGCCGTTCGCGTGGACGATACCGGGGGCGGCGGTGGCATATATGGGAATGCCGATTCCCTTTACCTCCAGGTGGGTGGGGAACGTATTTCCTTACAAGGCTCCTGGCGGTATCGCCTCGGCAAGGCTTATTTGAATACAGCCCAACAAGCGGCCAACCAGCAACCAACCAAGTTGTATAATTTTATGATTCACCCGCTGGAGTGGTTTCCCGTTAAAGGGATAATCTGGTACCAGGGTGAGAGCAATGCCAACACCGAAACGGATGCGAGTGCTTATGCCGATTTATTTGGACAACTCATAACCAGTTGGCGGCAGCACCGCGGGCAGCCGGAACTCCCTTTTCTCTGGGTGCAGCTGGCTAACTTTCGCGCGGCCAGGGATCAGCCGGAGGCAAGTTTATGGGCTGCCCTGCGCGAGTCGCAAGGTAAAGCCCTGGTGCTACCCCAAACCGGCCAGGCAGTAATCATTGATATCGGCAATGCAGATGATATTCATCCGCGGAACAAACGCGATGTGGGCTACCGCCTTGCCCTTCCTGCCCGCCGCCTGGTTTACGGGGAAACAAACCTGGTAACCAGCGGCCCGGTGCTGAAAGAGCAGCGTCGGGAAGGTAATCGCATCCGATTGCGGTTTGCCTCCGTGGGGTCGGGCCTCGAAGCTCGCCGCGATCGGTACGGATACCTGCGGGGATTTACGATCGCCGGGGCTGATCAGCAATTCCACTGGGCACAGGCTTATATCGAAGGCGATGAGATCGTCGTATGGAGTGCCTCTGTTCCAGAACCGGTGGCCGTTCGCTATGCCTGGGCGGATAACCCGGCCGATGCTAACCTTTATAACCGCGAGGGGCTGCCGGCCAGCCCGTTCCGCACCGATACCTGGTAGTGCTGTCGATCAGAGTTTTTTGAGCAAATCCTGGGCGGCCTGGTAGCGGTCACTATCCGCAGGAATTGTTTGCAACCACTTCCGGCACTGCGCAGGCTTTTCCTCCTTCAACGCGGTTAAGGCCAGGTACCAGGTTGCTTCGGCCTGGAGAGCACTTTGGCCTTGCTGGATGGCACTGAAAATGGAAGTTGCTGCCGTCAGTTGGTTCGTTTCCATAAGACAGATTCCCTGGTACAAGAGTGCCAGCGTGTCCGTCGGGTTCGACTGGGTATAGGCTTGCAACAACGGCAGCGCCTCAGCATATTGCCCATTGTTAAAAGCAGTCTCAAGGGGTGCCGTATTGGGGGCATCGGTACTCTTTTCCGTCAGAAAAAGCGGCTGGTGTTGACCAAACTGGTCGTACAAAGAGGGCTGCGGTAACAAAAAGTTGATCGTCAGAATCAGGGCTACGGTGGCAGCGATGGCCAATACCGGCCATAAGCGCCGAAGTTGGCCTTTGGCCTGTGGTGGCTGGCTACCTTGGCCTTGAAAATGCTGGTCCCCCAGGCGTTTTAGCTGGCTTTTTAATGCATCGCGTTCCACTTGCCGGCCGAGAAAGGCCTGGGCATGGCGGGCGAATTCGAGCGCCTCCGCCAACTCCGGTTCACGATCAAGGCGAGCTTCAAAAGCTTGCCGGGCTTCCCCCGCCAGTTGGTTGCGCAAGTATTGGTCGATAAGGGTATAGTCCTCAGGTTGCATGTCTTATCCATTAAAGGTTGCATAAAATAATTGACGCCACCGATCGCTGCACTTAAAGCGCGCCTGGTAAACGGCATTGGCTCCACTCATACTGAGCCGGAGGGCAATATCATCCACCGCGACTTCCTGTTGCAGGAACGTCAGTAGCTGCTGGCACCGTTCGGTAAGTTGCCGGAAGGTGGCTTCCAGACACTTTTGCCGACGCTGTTCTTCTTCGGCAGCCTCTGCAAACGCCAGGGTATCCGTATCGGCTGCTTCACCTTCATATCGGAGCTCTTCCTGATTTCTTACCTCTCCCTCCCGGGTTTTATGCCGAAGCCTGTCCAGCCACTTGTTGCGGCATACGGTAAAAAGCAAGGCCTGGAAGGGGCTGGTTAGGGTAATGCCTTGATTTCCAGCTCTTTCAAATAGCGCCAGTAAGGCGTCCTGGAAAACATCCTGGGCATCATCTGCAGAGCCATTATTCTGGTTAATCCAGTTTTTTATAAAACCACTATAGCGGGAATAAATTTCCTGGATGACCTTTTCGTCACCACGTTTTAATCCTTCGATATATCGCTGATCTTCATGCATTTGCTAGGGAATTTCCTCGGGAAGATAATCTTCTTGATTCTTTTAACCAATTCTTAACGCCTGGCGGAGGTAAGAATTTCATTCCATCGAAGATATCATATAAACAAGGGATTTTTACCTCAGATAAAAATCCTGCTGGACAAATATAATCCCATTAGGCAGCCGGCCGGTGGTGTTCATCGCACTGCCGGCCCGGCATTTTACCGCCCTGTACAGAAGGAAATATTTTGTAATTTCGGGGACTTCCCGAAACTAAAAAAGCACCTATGCGCCACCTGTTGATCACCTTGTCTGTTTGCTGTATTACCGGAATTGTTGTAGCCCAGAAACCCACTGGCGTCACACCGGCAGAACCCGAACGGGTAGCCCTAATCGATGCCCTGCAACAGGATGCTTCAACCTTTCAGTTTCGGGCACAAACGCCACCGCTGCAGCAAATGGCTGGTGCACCCCCTGCCTTTTTTTCCTACTACTGGGAGTTCGGTGATGGGAGCTTTAGCTTTGACCCTTCACCGCTGCATCGGTATACAGATGATCTGGAGCACGAGGTACAGCTCTATGTAACCGCCAGCTATGACAATGGTAAACCACCAAAAACGCGTCCGGTAAAGGTGCGCGCCCAAACCGCGCTAGCAGATGCAGGACCGGGAAGCTTGCCCACCGTTTTGACTGCCGAGCATCCGAAATTTGCCCTGCGTGCCATTCGTGACCCCCGACCTGGCGAAGAAATAGTGCTGATTTTAAGCTATACCCAAACCAATCCTTTACCGGTAGAGGGGCGGCTCCATCTTTTCTTCAATGAAAGAAAATATCACCAACCCCACTTTGAGTTGGGTGAGGTGCGCACACCTTTTGGAGAAACGCAGTTGGAGCAGGGAGAAGTGTTAAGCTACTACCTGGCACCTTTGGCCGGAGAGGGAGCCCTGATGGCCAGTACTATGGGGTATTATGCAAGGCCGGAAGTAACCTTGACGGACCAGGCCCCGCAAATTGCCCTGGCTGCGGCCAAAGCAGAATATGCATCCTCCGTTTCCCTGGCGTTTCAAGGACTGAATCCCGGGCAAAAGCGCAATGTTTTTTTTACGCTTGCCGCTACGGAAGAAATGCTCGCGGATACCAATGCCTTAATCACCCTGCGCGGTATCTACGAGCCCCGGGGCGGGTTGGCCCAGGTAGTAGATCTCGAAATGGCGATCGTCGCCTCACACGACCCGAATCACATTGCTGTCTCGGATAAACGGGTTAGCTACCGAACTTACCGCAGCAAAAACCTCGACTATAAAGTGCGTTTTCAAAATAATGGAGAGGGCCCTGCCAGTACGATTGAAATTACCACCACCGTGGCTCCTGGGTTGTACCAGCAGCCTTTGCGCATCCTGGATCAATATCCAGCCTGCCCAATTTGCCCGGATGGACAGTTGGTTTCCTACAGCTGCCTGGATACCGCCTGGGTTGACGAGCAGTTGGTATTCACCTTCCGCAATATCTACCTACCCGGCACCCGCCAGGAAGGCGTCAATGATCGGGATTCTACCAAAGGGTTTGTCAAGTATCGCCTTAGTCCGGGTAAAAAAATGCCTAAACTGGCTTTCAACAGCCGGGCCTCCATCGTGTTTGATAAAAATCCTCCAGTGGTTACCAATGCCTCAGGAACGCGGTTTAAGGCAGGTATATCGCCGGGCCTCCTTGCGGGGCGATATTTCGATCCGGTTACGCGGCAGCAAGATCAAACCTTCCTGGGGCTGACTTTATCCCCTTATCGCTCTTATAAGCCTTACTTTCAAGTCGAATGGTATGGCGGGTTATCCGGGGAAATGGTAGAACCCTTTCAGCAGGAGCGCGGAAGTATCCGGACCCTCCTCGATGATCCGACCAACCGGGATCTGGTCTTTTTTCAGGACTCCCTTTTCTCAGCGGAAGGAACCCGGACGGTCCAGCATAAACAGCTTACGCTGGTGCCTTTGCAACTGCGGTATAGCCTGACCAGCTTTCTGGGGGTTGGCGCCGGGGCCCTGGTCGGTTGGCAGCAGACAACCACCCAGGAGCATGCGACGGCTTCCTATGCTATCCGAACTGGGTTCTATCCCATCCAAAGCCCGGAGAAATTCACCTTAACCGGTGAAAAAGGCCCGGTCATCCAGGAGGTTCAGCGCAACTTTACGCAAAATCAATTACGTACAGCACTCTTTGCCGACCTGCATCTGGGCCTCGTCCGGCTCGGGCCAACGGCAGGGGTACGCGCCTACTTCTGGCCCGGCGAAGAGAAACCTTTTGCCTTTTCCCTTTATGTAATGCAAAAACTTTGAGGCTAAAAAGGGGGAATCGGCATTTTAGGCTGGGGTTAGTTAGTGGGCAGTGGCCTAACCAGCTCTGCGTCTCCTTTGCGACTTTGTGAGCCTATCTAGTGGGCAGTGAGCATAGAAATTTACCCGCCTCCGGCGGGCCAATTACCAGTCACCAGCCACCAGTCACCAGCCACCAAAAAACGAGCAACGAAAAATGGATAATCAGTAACCCACTTTAATACCTAACGTTTTTCAGTAAGCAGTAAGCAGTAAGCAGTGGCCTACCCCCGCGCTGCGTCTTCTTTGCGTTTTCGACTTTTTGCGAGGTCATTTTTTAAACGAGTAACTAATAACAAGTAACGGAAAACCAGTAACCAGCTACCAGCTACCAGCTACCAGTAACCAGTAACCAGTTACCTGAACGGCTACATCCAGAGGAAATAAACATGCAAAGGGGGGTGTTAACTATTTGAATAGTAGTTTTTTGTAGTGTTTTCATGCCTGGTTGGAGAATTTTTCAGGCCAGGACAAATCCCTTAATCATGTCCGGTTTTTCTGGTAGGTAACAGCCATTTTTGTATCAACCCCTTAAAACTAAACCTCAAAAATAACCTGGTACTTTTAGGAGGCCTTTTGCTCACGAAGCGAGAGGCTTCCTCTTTTTGACATGCACCCTGTGGTTTCCAGGCGAGGGGATGCACCCAATTGCCCCTTTGCAGAAAAAGCAGTAGCTTAGTACTCATCTTCCCTCGTAAATATGGAGCTAAAGCATTGCTTTTGGGGGCTTGTCTTTTGTTGCATGGGACTCTCGGTCGTCGCACAACCGCTCGACAGCAGTCGCCTGCTTGAGACGCAGCAGCAATTGGAGGCGCACCTGGCTGCCGGCTTGACGGATCGGGTAGATGAAGACTATCAAAAGCTTAGTCTGCTATACCGTTCAGCAAATAATCTCACCGATTGGTTATTCACGTATTGGGACTGGCAGGCTTACCATTTTGAGGATGCTCCCCGGGCTCTGCGTATTCTGGAGGAAGCCCTGGCAAAGCAATGGCGTCAACCCCAGTCCGCACAGGAGTGGGAAGCCCTGTTGTGGGTGCAGGCGAACCGCGGGTATCACTTGTTTCAGGAAGGGCAGGTGCTGGCTTCCGCGAAGGCATACGAAGCAGCCCAGCAGATTTGGGAAAAACATCCGGCGGAAGGATTTGATGCTCTGGAGTACCTCTACAAACCGCTTGGAAATAATTATACCCGGCTGGGCGATAATGAACGGGCCCGGGCAATTTTTCGTAAAGCCCTGGCGGCAGCACCCCAGGATGAGCCGGAAAACATAGCAGGGCTATACAACAATATTGGTCTTTCCTATTGGAATGAGGGTAATCAGGAGGAAGCGGTGCAAGCTTTGCGCCAGGGACTAGCCCTGCCCGGGCTGAGTCCGGGGAAAAAGGGGCTGCTCCTTACTTCGCTGGCCCGGAGTTATTACGACCAGGGCAAAGATGCTCAGGCCGCAGCCAGGGTGGCGGAGGCACTGAAGCAACTGGCTACGGCCCGCCGGCAAACACCTGATGATCCTTCGATACCCGACTACCTGGCCAAGGCTTATTTAGTAGCGGGTCTTGTGGCCCGTCGGGGCGGTCAGACCAGCCTGGCTGCCCAACAGTTAACAAAATCACTCGCGTTAGCAAAGGAGGTATATCCGGGCGGACGACACCGGGATGTGGGTAAAATTATGCTGGCCCTGGCGGAGGTAGCCCTCGACCAACAACAACCCAGCCTGGCCCTGGATTGGATCAATCGGGCACTGCAAGCCGTCATTCCCACCTTCTCCCCGCGGGATCCCGCAGATAGCCCGGATGCCAAAAGCTTCTACCCGGAGAATACCATTTTAGAGGCGCTGGCACTAAAAGCCGCGGCTTTGGAAAAGAGATACGGACAAACCCAGGATGTTTCCTTATTGGAAAAAGCGCTCGCCATCCAGGAGGATGCCTACCAGGTGGAAGGGCAATTGCGCCAAACCTTTCAGTACAATGCATCCAAGTTGCTCCTGCAAGCCATGGGGCAGCGGCGCACCGAAGCCGCCGTCGCCGTCGCCTGGGAATGCTATCAGCGCACGGGTGACCCAGCCTACATCGCCAGGGCTTTTTCCTGTATGGAAAACAACAAAGCCTTATTGCTGCAGGAAGGGGTGCGGGAAAACCTTTTCCGACAATCCCTGGCGGAAACCGATCAAGCCATGGTTCGGCAACTGGATTACCTGCGGGAACAAATCGCCGCATTGGAACGCGACCGGGCCCTGAATGGGGATTTGAGTCCCCAGGGCTGGAAAAACCTGGGTAGCTATCAGGAGCAGCTTTTTCAGCTGGACAACCAATTAGCTCAGCGTTATCCCAACTACCGGAATGTCGTTCACCAGCGAGCAGTTGGCTTAGATTCGTTGCAGGTTGCCCTGCAAGACAATGCCCTGTTGGCCTATTTTTGGGGAGAAAAATATGTTTATCTGTTTGTTATTACAGCCGGTAATGCGAGTCTATACCGCATCGGAGATACCGATTCATTGGCGCAACACGTCCGGGAATATCAGCGCTTTTTTCAGTCGCGCGATCGCATTTTAAATAATCCCGGAGCTTTTTACGAGGTTTCGCATGATGTCTACTTGCGGCTGTTAACCTACGCGCCGAGTGGCGCAAAGTACTGGCTGATCGTGCCCGATGGTTACCTGAGCACATTGCCTTTTGAGGCCCTTTTGACGGCGCCAGCGAAGGTGACTACCGCGCTGGGCCGCGCCCCGTATTTGCTGCGCAAACAACCGTTGCAATATATTTACAGTGCCCAGCTATGGCTCCTGACTCCACCGCATCACCGTACTTCCAGGCCGGGTTTTTTGGGCGTTGCCCCCGGGTTTACGGCAGGGCAACGATCGTTGGCACCGCTGACACACAGTAAGGCAGAGTTGGCTGCTGCCTGGTTTCGGCCACAACGGATCCTGCAGGGAGCCTCGGCTACCTTAACCGCTTTTCGCGAGCAGGCTCCGCAATACCGCATTATTCATTTATCGACTCATGCGGAGGCGGATAGTGCCACCGTCCCTCGGGTTGAGTTTTTGGATCAATCCCTTTTTTTACCGGAGATCTATGCGTTGCGGTTGCAGGCAGATCTGGTAGTGCTTAGTGCCTGCCAATCGGCCCTGGGGCGTTGGGCCCCCGGAGAAGGGGTGATGAGTTTAGCCCGTGGATTTACCTATGCCGGTGCGGGGAGCCTGCTGGCCAGCCAATGGAAAGTCAGCGAGCAGGCAACGGCACAAATTCTCACTGATTTTTACCAGCAACTGGGCTTGGGCCTGACGACCGTCAATGCCTTGCACCAGGCAAAACTTAACTATCTGGATGATACCCAAATTCCCGGTCGGGAAAAATCTCCCTATTACTGGGCGGCACTTACCCTCATTGGCCGGGATCAGGCGTTTCCCGTTAATTCCCGGGGAGTGTTAGAGTCTCCCTGGGTGATTATGTTGGGGCTCCTGGTTCTGGGAGGTGGTGCCTTGATTATTTGGCGTCGTTTTTTGCGGCAAAAGCCCTAATTTGGCCGTAAATACAGTTGCCATGTTTCGTTTATTATTTTGGGGATTCGCTACCCTGATCGCGGGCGCATTATCCGCCCAAATCAATCCCTTACCCCAGTTACTCAGCCGCGACTCCCTGTTGGGAACTATTGCTAATCAACCGGCCTACGAAGTTCAGCTGATCTATACCCAGATTGACCGTGACGCCCAGAACGTTCCCCATTTTACTACCTACGCTTTTCGGGAAGATTCCAATCGGTATTTTTATCCGGCCAGTACCGTTAAAATGCCCGCGGCCTTTCTGGCACTGGAAAAAATCAACGAACTGGGGCTGATAGGCTTCGACCGCGATGCCAGTATGCTTACTGGCGCTGGCCGGCCTCCCCAGGCAGGCGTCGCTTCGGATACAACTTCGGCGAATGGCTTACCCTCCATCGGGCATTATATCCGCAAAATCTTTCTGGTCAGCGATAATGATGCCTTTAACCGGCTGTATGAATTTTTAGGCCAGGCCTACCTCAACCGAAGCCTGCGCGAGAAAGGCTACCGTCATTTGCGCATCATCCATCGCCTTTCTGTTAGCGGATTTGATACCCTGGGCAATCAATATACCAACCCCATCGCCTTTCAGGATGCAGTCGGAAAGCCCGTTTACTTCCAGGGAGAAGGGTTTAGTCGCGACCATTCAAACCTGCGTTTGCGGGGCGAACAAAAAGGCAATGGCTACCTGAATGGGAATGACCAGTTGGTGAACCAGCCCTTTGATTTTTCTTCGAAAAATTACGTGGGGCTTCGGGAGCTCCACGACATGCTGCAGGCGGTGGTCTTTCCGGAGGCGGTACCCCCTGCTCGCCGCTTTTTACATACCCCCGAAGACCGGGCTTTCCTGCTGCGGGCGATGTCTGAGCGACCCCGGGAAAGCGCCTATCCGGCCTATCCGGAGAAGGATTTTTGGGACAGCTACGTCAAGTTTTTCCTCTATGGCGATACCCAGGAACGCATGCCGGATCACATTCGGGTTTTCAACAAAGTAGGGATTGCCTATGGGTTTGTAACCGATGTCGCCTACGTCGTTGATTTCGACAATAAGGTTGAATTCCTGCTGGCCGCCACCATCCACACTAACGCCAACGGCATTTACAACGATGGTCAGTATGAATACGATCAGGTGGCATTTCCCTTTTTGGCGCGCCTGGGCCGGGCTATTCATCAGTACGAAATACAACGCCCCCGGCGGCGAGCCCCGGACCTGAGCGCCTTCGAAATGAATTATGCAGAAAAAAAGTAAAAAAAGTAAGTGCATACCTTTATAAATAGCTAAAAGGCATTTATTTTTGGACCTACCTTAGGGTATGCCACCCTAGCTCAGTTGGTAGAGCAACGCATTCGTAATGCGTGGGTCGGCGGTTCGAGTCCGCTGGGTGGCTCAAGGATGGAGGATCGGTATGGACACGTACCGATCCTTTGTTTTTAGGGCGTGGAGCGATGACCGGTCAGCACTCCAGACCCTTCTGTAGTAAAAAAAGCTGCTCACTGCTGCCTGCTCCCCCAATCTGCGAAAATCTGTGTAATCGGTGGTGAAAACGCCCGGCTGGAGTGAACTCGCACCTCCCGCAAAAGGGCTTTGCTGGCCTTTGCATTTGGCTGTAAAGCTTCTCCTTGTTTTCCTGACTTCGAATTTTCAAAGGTAAATTATTCGCTGCCTTGATTTGTGGGAACATCAAGACAGCAAATTCATGCGGAGTCATTTTTTCTTTCTTCAAATTGGATAAAAGTAGATACAGATTGGATTTGTTTACTTAAATTGTATTGGATAAAATTGGATAAAGTATGGATATGCCTAATGGGATGGATAAAAAGCTTGAGTTCGGAAGTAAGAAATATTTACAGCTGAGTAAGCTATTAAGCCTGATTGACACCTTCAAAGGAGCATGGCAAGAAATAGAACACAAAGAGGCAAGATACTTAAAAGAGCTACGTCAAATGGCCACGGTGGCCAGTGTTGGCTCCTCCACACGAATCGAGGGAGCAAAGATGACCGATGCAGAAATTGGCAAACTACTGAAGTCAGTAAAAATCAACAAACTTGAAAGGCGGGATGAACAAGAAGTAGTAGGCTATTATGATGCTTTACAAGTCATTTTAGAGAACTACCAAGACATAGAATTGAGTGAACGATACATCCATCAGCTGCATGGGATCTTGTTGAAGCACAGCAATAAAGATCAAGCCCATAAAGGAGGATATAAGCAGCTATCGAATAAGGTTGTTGCGAACTATCCAGACGGCACACAAAAGGTCATATTTAATACAACAGAGCCACACTTAACCCAAGGAGAAATCCAGCAATTATTGGCCTGGACAACTGGAGCAATTAAGGCGGAAGAAATCCATCCACTAATTATTGTCGGGGCGTTTGTTTATGAGTTTTTATCAATACACCCTTATCAAGACGGTAATGGTAGATTATCGAGATTATTAACGACACTGTTATTGATACAACAGGGCTATGCCTTTGTCCAGTACATCTCTTTTGAGCATGTAATAGAGCTAAGAAAAGATGAATACTACAAAGCTTTAATGCATGGGCAAATGAAAAGATATACAGACGATGAAAAGATCGATGAATGGTTGACTTTTTTCTTGGGATGCATGATTGATCTAACGAAAAGATTAGAGCAAAAATACTTGACTTACAGTAAGATCAAATTAGAACTCAATGAACGTCAAAAATCAATATTAGCTTTTATCAAGCAGGAGAAAACGACCAAAGTCGGAGCGATAGAAAAAGCTTTGTCAGGTGAGTCAAGAAATACGATCAAGAAAGACTTAAGTTATCTTTTAAAAGAAGGGTTAATATTGAGAACAGGATCAGGTCGAGGCGTTCAGTATCATCATGTTGATGAAGAAGAATAGATTGTAATAACCACGACTTGATCTGACGTTTCCCCAGCTACCGGTGGGTTAATGGCGCAATAAAACGGAGCAGCAGAAGCAGTAATTTCGGGCCAACTAGCTCCGTGGCGGGTAGCTCGCTGCCCACCTAATCTGTACAAATCTGCATAATCCGTGGTGTAAAGTCCTCCAGACTGCCCACTTTTGCCTGCTCACCGCTCACCCAATCGGTGAAAATCTGTGTAATCGGTGGTGAAAATGCACGCAAGCCCTGCTCTTCGCTCAACAAATCAGGAGTAAAAAAAAACACCTATTTTGGGTACGAAACGTGAGTAGTCACTGCCGGAGTTCACTGGATTCAACCCCCTCAAAACACCTGCCGATGTTACAAACAGAACGCCTTTTGCTACGCCCTTTCCAGGAAGCTGATGCGCCGCACTTTTTTGCCCTCAATAACGATCCCGAGGTTGTTCGGTATACTGGTGATGATCCTTTTCCCGACGAGGCGGCTGCCCGGGAATTCCTGCGGAATTACGATCCCTATTTCCGGTTTGGGTATGGCCGGCTGGCCGTTCTGGAACGAAGCACCGGGGACTATTTAGGCTGGTGTGGGTTAAAGTATGATCCAGATTTGGCGGAAACGGACCTGGGGTTTCGCTTCAAGCGTTCGGCCTGGAACCGGGGTTTTGCCACCGAAGCGGCGTTGGTTTGTTTACAACAAGGCTTTACTGAATTCGACCTCGACCTGATTGTCGGGCGGGTGATGGCGGATAACAAAGCGTCGATTCGCGTACTGGAAAAAGTAGGGATGACCTTTTGGAAACCTTTTGAATTTGCGCGGCATCCAGGGCTGTATTACCGCTTGTTTCGCGAAGATTGGGCTAGTACTAAATCGTAAAATCAAATCCTTCCTGTACCTGCCGGTCGTACTGGTCGCGGTCAAACCGATAATAATGGGCTCCTTTCTTGGAACTGGCCCGGTCTTTTTCCGCCAATTTTTCCAGGATCCCCATGGCGAGAATTTTTTTGCGAAAATTACCCTGATCCACCTCTCTTTGTAAGATCGCCTCATAAAAGCTGCGCAGTTGCGGAATGGTAAATTTCTCAGGCAGTAATTCAAATCCCAGGGGTTGGTAGCGGGCTTTGCGCCGCAATTTATCCAACCCTGCAACCACCATCGCCTCATGATCAAGTATGAGCGGGGGCCTCTGATCAACCGGAAACCAGGAAGCCTGGTGCAAGGCCAGTAAATCTGCATCTTCCTCCTGGATGCGAACCAATGCATAGTAAGCGATGGAAATCACCCGTCCGCCGGGATCCCGGTTTACGGAGCTGAAAACCCCTAATTCTTCCTGGAAAATATGACTCAGGCCAGTGGCTTCCTCCAGAATGCGACTGGTAGCTTCCTCCACACTTTCATCGCGCTGCACAAAACTGCCAATCAAGGACCACGCGCCTGCAAAAGGTTCGACACGACGCTTGAACAAGAGGAGTTTAAGCCCCTCAGGGGTGTACCCAAAAATAATGCAATCAACAGCTAAGAGCAGTGGGTCAGCATTTTCGTAAAAAGCAGAATTAAGGGACATACCAGCGGTACTTCTTTGGATGGATGCTGGAAGGTACCACTTTTTTTAAAATAAAAGTAAAAAGTACTTTTAAATAATAAAAGTGTTTTGTACTTTTATTATGGACTTGAAAAATGCCCTTTGACAAAGGGAAAAAGTTTATTATTGATAAAGCGCCAAGGAGTTGACGGGGTCGGCTTACCTGGCCCAAAGGAGATACGTAAAGGCAACCTGGTGGTTGTTGTTTTTTCAACACTCAACGCATTTTTATGATCAAGGAAGTGACTGCCCAGGCACCAGGGCGCATTAACATCATCGGTGAGCACACGGATTACAATTTGGGGTTTGTGCTGCCGGCAGCCATCAACAAATTCACCACGGTTACTCTTCGCCCGAGTGAAGACCCCAATCTGTGTACGATCACCGCGCTCGACCTTGGGGAGACAGCGACCTTTGATCTTCGTGATCCCAAACCAATGGAACCCGGTTGGGTGAATTACATCATGGGCGTTGCGGCTGAATTGCAAAAATCGGGAGCCCAATTTCCCGGATTTACGGCCTCGTTCAGCGGCACAATTCCCATTGGCGGCGGGATGAGCTCTTCTGCGGCGCTGGAATGTAGTGTTGCCGTTGGGTTGAATACCTTGTTTGATCTGCAGTTGCCAATGGATACGATGATGTATGCAGCGCAGATGGCGGAGCACAACTTTGTTGGAACCAAGTGCGGCATTATGGATATGTTCGCCAGTATGCATGGAAAAACGAAGCAGGCGATGCTGCTTGATTGTCGTTCCATGGAGTATGAATACTTTCCCATCGACCTGGGGGATTACCAGTTGCTTTTGCTTAATACGAATGTATCGCACTCGCTGGCCGGCTCGGCCTACAACGAGCGGCGGGCGGCCTGTGAAAAAGGCGCAGCAATTGTTCAGCAAAAATTCCCGGAGGTAACCAGTTTGCGGGACGTAACCCTCTCAATGCTTGAAGCCTGTAAGGACGTACTCGACCCTTTGGTAGCCCAGCGTTGTCGGTATGTGGTAGCGGAGAATGACCGGGTACTGGCAGCTACACGCGCTTTGAGCACGGGTGATCATGTACAACTGGGAAAACTCCTGTACGAAACCCATGCGGGGTTGCAGCATGAATACGAAGTAAGTTGCCCGGAACTTGATTTCCTGGTAGCGTTTACTCAACAGCGCCCGCAGGTATTGGGGGCCCGTATGATGGGCGGCGGCTTTGGCGGTTGTACCCTCAATATTGTGCATAAAGCAGCCGTGACGGAGCTCATCGATGAGGCCTCGGCAGCATACCGGGAGGCTTTTGGTCGGGATCTTACGCCTTATGAGGTGGACATTGCGGAAGGAGCGAAAGTATTAAGCGTTAGCTAAAAAAGTACCCCAGATCGTTGCTTAAGGAGGGTTGCGTAATGTGCCTTCTTTGCATTATTGGACGCATAAAAATTAGGACTCATGTTGGATATGCACCAAAATTCTCACCGACGGCTGAATCCACTTACGGGCGAATGGGTATTGGTTTCTCCGCACCGGACAAAGCGGCCCTGGCAGGGGAAAGTGGAATCATTGCCAGCGGATAACCGGCCGGTTTATGATCCCGAGTGTTATCTATGCCCGGGAAATACCCGCAGTGGGGGAGCGCAGAATACCGCCTACACCGATGTATATGTGTTCACCAATGATTTTGCAGCCTTGTCGGCCGGGGCTGACCCGGAACGCATGGAGGATGGCCTTTTGGTAGCGGAAGGTGAACCGGGCATTTGCCGGGTAATCTGTTTCTCTCCGGATCATAGCCTTACCTTACCGCGCATGAGCCTGGAGGCCGTAGAACGCGTGATCGATGTTTGGCAAGCCGAATACACCACCCTGGGGAGTCACCCGGGGGTCAACCACGTACAGATATTTGAGAATAAAGGGTCGATCATGGGGTGCTCCAATCCGCACCCCCACGGCCAGATCTGGGCTCAGGGGTCTGTTCCCAACGAGGTTCAAAAAAAGACGGACCGGCAAAATGCTTACTTCAACCGCATGGGCAGTACCCTCCTGGTGGATTATCTCGAACAAGAGCTGGCTAGCCAGGAACGAATTGTACTCGAAGGGGATCACTTTGTGGCCTTGGTTCCTTTCTGGGCAGTCTGGCCTTATGAAACGATGCTTATCCCCCGGCGGCCCATGGCTACTATCCTGGGGCTGACGCAAGCTGAGAAACGCGATTTTGCCGCTACGTTGCGGCGGTTAACCATTCGCTACGACAACCTGTTTTCTACGTCGTTTCCGTACTCGGCAGGTATCCACCAGGCACCTACGGATGGCCAGGAGCACCTGGCCTGGCATTGGCACATGAGTTTTTACCCGCCGCTTCTGCGCTCCGCAACGGTGAAAAAATTTATGGTGGGTTACGAAATGTTTGCCGAGCCGCAGCGGGATATTACGCCGGAGATGGCAGCTGCGCAATTGCGGGCGCTATCCGAAATCCATTATGTGGAGGCTTGATAAGCGACTGGTGGTTTGGCCTGATTAGCTGGCTCCGGGTGGGCCGCCACTACCCGTTATTTGTTCGATTTAAAACAGCGCACACTTCCTTTCAGCGGTCTGAAGACCGGCCAATACGCCGCCTGGAATCGAAAGATTCCTGCGAACAGCTTTCTTTTTTAGAGTAACCTCACTGCTCACTGCTCACTCCCCCCAGCACCTCCTGCATTTTTCGATTATAGACATCGAAATAGAGCAGATTGTTATGGCTGCCTTCGGGAATGGTATAA
>JACJXV010000028.1 GCA_020636445.1 Lewinellaceae bacterium
GTCGTGGGCTGCTTCATCGAGGGCACACAGCAAAAAGGGATGTTGCTGCATGGTTGGGTAAAGGGCTTCCCAGTAGGCTTCCGGAGTCGTGAGGGGTGTTTGTTCGATGAGGTCTCGCCAGGATTCCAGCCTGGCCATCATTTCTTGCTGATTTTGTCCGTAGTAACGGATAGCTGCAGCTTCACCAAAGCCACTGAGGTTGCCGTCGCGTAGTTCGACAATTACCGTAGGCTGGATATCACGGGAGCCATGTGCTATTCGAAAGGTATGGCGCAAGGCCAGATCATAGGGGTGAAGGTGCAGCGTTAGGGCCATATCAATTTCATTGTAGCACCGCGATTTATCGCGGTGGTGATTAAAGATTTATCGCAGAGCGGATTTATTTATAGCAGTAATCATCCCTGGTATTAGCCATCAATTACAGCTGGCTCCAGCAGGGTGACCGTTTGGTTTTCAGCATCCAGTTCCGCTTCAATACCCACGGGAAGCGTACATTGGTTACTAATATGCCCAAAGGAAAAGCCATACATCACGGGGACACCCAGATCGCCGAGGCGGTCGCGAACGGTTTCGGCAAGGCTTAAGGTTTCGTCCCCGGGGTCAGCTACACAACCCGAAAATACGCCCAGGACTACCCCGCGGGCATTGCCCAGTTCGCAGGCTTGACGCAATTGGGTAAGCATGCGATCAACGCGGTAGGGTTTTTCCTCAACATCTTCCAGGAAAATGAGTTTGCTGGAGGCATCCAGCGCAAAGGGGGTACCTGCTGTTGCTGCCAGCAAAGAAAGGTTGCCACCCATGAGCCGCCCGCGGGCTTTCCCCGACTGGATGACGTCAACTTTGTAAAGCGGATCGGTCGTTCGCCTGGGTTCTTCGGCAAGCTCAATCCGGTACTGCTCCTGGGGGTTCATGAGTATGCCCTTCAGGTGTTTCTTGGCGTATTCCGTCCAGGTAGCACCCGCAACCGGACCGTGAAATCCCACCAGGCCGGTATGCATGAAAATAGCTTGCAGCAGTGCCGTGATATCGCTATAACCTATCAGTACCTTGGGGTTCTGCCGGATGAGGTTATAGTCGAGGTAAGGTAAAAGGCGGGAGCAACCATACCCGCCACGGGCACACCAAACAGCTTTAATCTCCGGATCGGCAAACATACGGTGCAGATCATCGATGCGCTGTTGGTCGGTGCCGGCATTATAGCCGCGTTTAGCCCGGATATTGGCACCCTTTACTACCGAGAAACCGAGTTCTTCGAGGTTATTAACGGCTTTTTCCAGGGCCGCATCGGGGATAAAACTTCCGGGAGTGATCAGCCCCACTTTATCGCCAGCGATCAGTCGGCGCGGCCTGATTAATGAATCGGGTTGTATCTCCGGAGGGAGTGCGACCGACCGGCCGGATAATATTCCGGGAAGAAATGCTCCTAATGCTAAATTGCGGCTAAATTGTCGACGGTCCATGGTAGTGTATGTACTTTTGTTGATCCAAGATACTATCTCCACCAGCGCTTTGGAAAAGAGTTGGTAAAAAAATGTGCCGGATAGGAAAATAGGATTCCGTTTTGGCGAGTTTTCCTATGCAGGCAAGTGCCTTTTTAAGGTGCAGCATTCATTTATTCTTGAAAACACACAAAGATGACCTCAAAATTGACTATTGCCCTACGGTTGCCGCTGTTAGTTGCCGCCTTTGTTTTAGTGGGTATTTACACTTCAACAGCGCAAAGTCCCGGTCGCATTGGGCTGGGGGCGCAGTTTGGTGAACCAACGGGGATTACCCTTAAGTTTTACACGCAGCGGGGTGCCCTGGATTTTCTGGCAGCCTGGGATTTTGATAATTATTTTTTCCTGAATGTACACGGCCTGCGCGAACGCCCTATTGCCGATATTCGCGGGGTGAATTATTTTCTTGGTCCCGGCCTTTTCCTGGGGGTACGCGAGCGTGGCCGGTATGAGGATGACCTGGCTCTGGGAATCAGTGGCACGATCGGACTCAATGTATGGGTAGATAGTTTTGAATTTTACGGGCAACTAACGCCACGCCTGAAAATTATTGAAAGTACAGATGGTTCGATTGGCGGAGGTATCGGGGTGCGGTTCTATTTCCGGTGATGCCTGCTGTTGACTGGTATCTGGTATCTGGTTATGTTCATTGCCCACTGATGACTGCTGACTAGCCCGCCTCCTTACGCTGTCGCTCCTGGAGTCGGGTAAATTTTTCGTTGAGCGGTTTTGAACTATTCAGTACCGGCCACAATATCTCACCCCCTCAGGTGGGCCCATTGCCAAAGTTGCCAGATCACTAGCCGGGATTCCGCCGCAAGGATTCGGGATGTTTCCCGTATTGTTCAGCACGCCTGGGGGAATAACCAAAGGTGGCATGTGGTAACAAGCGGTTGAGATAGCGGGAAATCATTTTTAGTTGGTTGGCCGGCATCGCAACACTGAAGTCATCTCCATTGGCTAATTTAAAATAGAGGGTGCCATTGCGTAAAAATTGCACGCCAAAGGGCAGGCGCTCCGTTACCATACTGTACACCCAAACGACTTGCTGGGGATGGTGTCGTAACAACCACAACACCCGGTGTTCCTGGCGGCGCAGTTCGCGACCCGTAACAAAGACCAGGCGCAGACTGACCATTAAAATCCCAAGACCTATGATGACCAATAGCGTACTTTGGGTAAACGCCCAACCTGTCAGCGCTAACCCGCCCAGCAACAAGAGCAGGCTTGCCAGGAGCTGCTGGTGCTGCTCCCGCCGCAGCGCGCGGTGTAGTACCCCAATAGCCGGATGCCTGAACAGCCGATCGTCAATCATTTGGAAGTTTTAATCAACAAATTGTTGTATATTTTCCTGGTCTTCCTTAACTTCGTTGCGCTACTTGCGCTCGAGTGAATGAGTAAATTTCGTTGTTTGCTTAACAACTGGAACGTGTTTTTGCTTAGCGCAAACCTGGTATTTATTCCTTGCTCGGCTGCCTAATAACAGGCTGGTCCCAAATACCAGGTCATTTTGGCGTAGCCGAGTTCAAAAAATGGATTATCTTTTCGGAGATCGGAACGCCCTTTCTATTTTTTAGCGTATAAAACGACAATTACAACGACCATGGCTAATGTTCAGTATACCGAGGACAATATTCGCTCACTAGACTGGCGGGAGCATATTCGGCTACGTCCAGGGATGTATATCGGCAAACTGGGAGATGGGTCAACACCGGATGATGGCATTTATATTCTGATTAAAGAAATCATGGATAATGCCATTGATGAATTTGTGATGGGCCATGGCAGGCAGGTCGATATTACCGTTGAAGATTCGTCCATTGTCATTCGCGATTTTGGCCGGGGTATTCCGCTTGGAAAAGTGATTGAATGTGTATCCCAAATCAATACCGGTGGCAAATACGATTCCAAGGCATTTAAAAAATCAGTAGGCCTTAACGGCGTTGGTACGAAAGCGGTTAATGCGCTCTCGGAATATTTTCGGGTCAAAGCAGTCCGTGACGGCAAAGAAAAAGAGGCCCTGTTCTCATTGGGGGTTATCACCAAAGATTCCAAAATCAGCGTCAGTAAGGAACAAAACGGAACGATTGTTGAATTCCGTCCGGACCCCGAAATATTCAAAGGCTTTCGCTTCCGGCGGGATATTATTGAAGTTCAGCTTTGGAACTATGCCTATTTGAACGCAGGACTCAAAATTAACTTCAACGGTACAATCATCCAGTCGAAAAATGGCTTGCTCGACCTGCTGGAACGTCGTACCAAGAATGAGAACCTGCGGTACCCGGTGATTCACCTGGCTGGCGAGGATATCGAAATAGCCATGAGTCATGGCAATCATTACGGAGAAAATTATTATTCTTTCGTCAATGGCCAGAACACTACGCAGGGAGGCACCCACCTCAATGCGTTCAAAGAGGCAGTTGCTAAGACCATAAATGAATTTTTCAAAAAATATGACCGGCGCGATATTCTGGCGTCCCTGGTTGCTGCCGTTAGCGTGCGCGTAGAGGAGCCCGTTTTTGAGTCCCAGACGAAAACCAAGCTGGGTTCGACCCATATGGCACCCGATGGGCAGACTATACGGACCTTTATCGGGAATTTTGTCAAAGAAAAGCTGGATAACTTCCTGCATAAGAATCCCGAAGTGGCCAAAGCCATGGAAAAGCGGATCATGCAGTCGGAACGCGAACGCAAGGAAATTGCCGATATCAAAAAACTCGCGAACCAGCGAGCCAAGAAAGCAAGTCTGCACAATAAGAAACTGCGCGATTGCCGCATCCACTTTAATGATAGCAGCCGTAAGGTAGAAGAGACGATACGCAATAACAGCACCTTATTTATCACCGAAGGGGATTCCGCAAGTGGTTCCATTACCAAGGCGCGTGATGTGCAGGTGCAAGCTGTTTTTAGCTTGCGGGGTAAACCCTTGAATTGCCATGGGCTGACCAAAAAGGTGGTCTATGAAAACGAGGAGTTTAATCTGCTGCAACATGCCCTGAATATTGAAGACGGCCTGGATGACTTGCGCTATAACCGCATTGTTATTGCTACGGATGCTGATGTCGATGGGATGCACATCCGCTTGTTGCTGCTTACCTTCTTTTTGCAATTCTTCCCGGACCTGGTTCGCAACGGACACCTGTTTATTTTGGAAACGCCGCTGTTCCGGGTACGTGATAAGCAACAGAAATTCTATTGCTACAGCGAAGTAGAAAAGCAGGAAGCCATTCGCAAGCTGCGCGGGAAACCCGAAATAACGCGATTCAAGGGGCTTGGTGAAATTTCCCCTGATGAGTTCAGTGCCTTCATCGGTGATGATATTCGCCTGGAGCCCGTTCGGCTCGATGACGACACAGATCTTGATAAAGTACTATCGTATTACATGGGAAAAAATACGCCCGATCGCCAGGATTTCATCATCGATAACCTGCGGGTAGAAAAAAATGACCTGATCGAAGGAGAAGCCGTTGAAGAGTCTGTGGAGGTCGCTGAGGTTGCGGCCCCGGTTGAAGCTTAGCCTGCTGTTTTTGGGTAATTAATCACGCCAGGGTTATGCAATTGGTACGTATTGCACACCGTCCTTTTGGCGGAATGCTGCCGTTTTGTCGGCCTTTGGCCCCCTAAATCCACCCTGATTCCTTACCTTGTCCGGACACTTACCCCTGGCACAGATCTTGCACTAAGATAAGTGTAGTAAATAGCGTTGACTGTTTACTGACAAATTGACATTAACCACAGGCGTCATTTTCTGAATGGCGCACACAAGGATAGCAACCTATGTTTGAAGATCTTTTAGCGAATCGAAACCTGGACGACGACGGTGAATTTATGCCTATGTTACCTATGGAGGAAGACTTTGAGGATGATGAGGAAACCCAAATCGCCGATACGCTGGCCATTCTGGCCCTTAAAAATACTGTACTTTTCCCCGGAGTCGTCATCCCGATAACGGTTGGTCGTGATAAATCCATCAAGGCGATTAAGAAAGCTTTTGATGGGGATAAACTCATCGGGGTGCTTTCTCAACGCGATTTGCGGGTAGAAAATCCCGCCCCCAAAGATTTATTCAAGGTAGGGGCGGTAGCCAAGATTCTCAAGTTATTGCGCATGCCGGATGGCACTACGACCGCCATCCTCAGAGGGCAGCAGCGTTTCGAATTGCTGGAATTACTGCAGGAGGAACCTTTCCTGGAAGGTCGTATCAAGGTCCTCGAACACCAGATGCCGGCAAATTTACTGGAATTCGAGGCACTGATTGCCACGATTCTCGAACAAGCCAAACGCATTGTGGAGCTATCGCCGAATATTCCCTCGGAAGCGATGGTGATGCTGAAAAGTATCGAAGACCCCAATTTCCTGCTCAACTTTATCGCTTCCAACCTGCAAACGAAGATTGAGACAAAACAACAGATACTCGAACACAATGATCTGGGAGAGAAGGCTCAACTGATCCTGGAGGAAATGAAAACCCAGCTGCAGTTGCTGGAAATCAAAGACCAGATTGAAAATAAAGTTCGCGGTGATATTGAAAAACAACAGCGCGATTACTATCTGAGCCAGCAACTGAAAACGATTCAGGAAGAACTGGGGCAAAACCCACAGGAAGAAGAATTTGCCAAATTGCAGGCGAAAGGTGCTGAGAAGCAATGGCCAGCCAAAGCCGCTGAGCACTTTGCCAAAGAAATAAACCGCTTACGGCGCATGAATCCCCAGGCACCTGAGTATTCTATTCAGTTATCCTACCTGGAGCTCATGGTCGATCTTCCCTGGGATACCCATACGGAAGATAATTTTGATCTGCGCAAAGTACGCAAGGTCCTGGATGAGGATCATTTTGGCCTGGAGAAGGTCAAAGAGCGGATTCTGGAACACCTGGCCGTGCTTAAGCTGAAGGGTGACATGAAGGCTCCGATTCTCTGCCTGGTAGGCCCTCCTGGGGTTGGTAAAACATCTTTGGGGCGCTCTATTTCCCGGGCTTTGAACCGGGAATTTGTCCGGATGTCCTTAGGTGGGATGCATGACGAAAGTGAAATCAGAGGCCACCGCAAGACCTACATCGGGGCCATGCCGGGGCGAATTTTACAATCGCTGCGTCGGGCGGGATCTAACAACCCTGTTTTTATCCTGGATGAGATCGATAAAGTGGGCCGCGATTTTCGTGGGGATCCTTCATCCGCTTTACTGGAAGTACTGGATCCTGAACAGAATACCACTTTCTATGATAATTACCTGGAAATGGAGTATGACCTTTCCAAGGTGCTCTTCATTGCCACCTCTAATTCACTAAGTTCCATTCAGCCGGCGCTGCTGGACCGGATGGAAATTATCGAAATTAGTGGATATTCCACCGAAGAGAAAATCGAGATCGCGAAACGACATCTGGTTCCTGAACAATTAGCAGAGCATGGCCTGCAGAAAAATCAGGTTAAACTTAAAGCCAAAGTGCTGAAATCGCTGATTCAGGAATATACCTACGAGTCGGGTGTGCGCGCCTTGAGTCGCCAGATTGGTGCCGTTATGCGGCATGTAGCTAAGCTGGTGGCTATGGAGGAACCCTATGAGCCTGACATTACCCCGGACATGCTGGAGAAAATCCTGGGGCCCTCCCGCTTTAATATGGAGGTTTACCGCGAGGTCAACAGCCCCGGGGTAGCGATTGGCCTGGCCTGGACGCAAATGGGGGGCGCGATTCTTTTCGTGGAATCCAGCCTCAGTAAAGGTAATGGCAAGCTGATTATGACCGGTAACCTGGGGGACGTGATGAAAGAATCGGCGACAACAGCGCTGAGCTATGTTAAAGCCCACGCCGAAGAACTAGGTATCGATGCCGACCTGTTTGATAAGCGCGATATTCATCTCCATATTCCGGAGGGGGGCATTCCTAAGGATGGCCCTTCGGCAGGGATCACCATGCTTACGGCACTGACGTCTCTCTATACCGGCCGCAAGGTGAAGTCTTACCTGGCCATGACCGGTGAAATTACCCTGCGTGGCCGCGTGCTACCGGTTGGGGGGATTAAAGAGAAGGTTTTGGCAGCCAAGCGGGCGGGGATGCGTGAAGTTATTCTGTGCAAAGAGAATGAAAAACACATTGCGGAAATCAATCCGGATTACATCACCGGTATGACCTTTCACTATGTAACAAAAATGTCCGATGTCTTACGGCTGGCACTGACAAAGTAAGGTTTGCACCCGGGAAATGCAAAAAAAACCTACATTTGAAGAGGAAGAGCAAACCTTTAGTGCTCCCCGGGAGTCTTATGATAAACGCATCTTACATGAAGTGGAATTTCTGGGCAATCCTGGTAACGTCCTTCCTGCTTGCCACACCGGCTTTGCAGGCCCAGCGCACGACAGCCTCTGATAAGAATCTTGTGCAGTTCTCCGGCCTTATTCTGGATGGGAGTGACGAAAATCTCGTGCCCGTTCCGTATACCAATATCCTGGTAAAAAATAAAAGCCGGGGAACGTACGCCGACTTGAAAGGCTTTTTCTCCATCGTGGTGGAAAAAGGAGATGTCCTGATTTTTTCGGCCCTTGGTTACAAGACCATCGAATACAAAGTGCCGGAGGACTTGGAAGAAGATCGCTATTCGATCGTGCAACTGATGACTCAGGACCCGATTAACCTCCCGGAAACAGTGGTTTTTCCCTGGCCCAGCCGCGAACATTTTCGACTCGAATTTCTGGCGATGGATGTTACTCCGGAATTGCAGAAATACGCCGCCGAAAACCTGGCGAATAACATTTTGGAAAAAGCCAAGGCCGGTGTTTCCTTTGATGGTAACGAAAATGCCGACTACTACCTGCGTCGGCAGGCCAGTGAATACTATTACTACGGCCAGCGCCCGCCCATGAATATCTTCAATCCCATTGCCTGGAAGAAATTCTTCGATTCCTGGAAAAATGGCGATTATAAGAAAAAGGAGAAGGAATAAACCTGGCTTTCCCCAAACAATAAGGTTGAAGTCACATCCATGCTGATTGCATTTCAATATGACTACTAAATTTTTAAAGTTTAGTTATCGTAGCCCTGCATTTTCTCCTTCAGCTCTCTACTGCTATTTCTCTCGGATTACCTGGGCCAACAACGTTGATCTTAAGATCATAAGGTTGCAGGCCTGTGTGGGAGTCTGGAGACTCCCACAAACGAGGGTAAGGTTGCAAGCCTGCTCTGGAGTCTGGAGACTCCCGCAAACAGCGTTTTTCTCTTTTAACTTCTTTTGCCTATCTTACGTAGTAACAGCAGGGATAAGCTACCTTCCGGACTGGATAGTGGCTCTCTGTTGTGCCTGGGTTGCTCAATCTTCAGATCAATACTTGTACCAATGAAAAGCAAATCTGTAAGCTTGCTTCTGGTCTTTAGCGTTTTCGCCATGTTGTTGACTACGCAGTGTACAAATACTCAAAGTCCATCTCCTGTTGCGGTTGAACCTTCAAGAGAAATCCTGACCCGGATAGATACCCTTATTGTTCGGGATACGATTGTTATCCGGGACACGATACGACAATCAGTAGAACCCATTGGCGTAAAGACAGAGAAAATGAATGTCTTGTACATAGGTGTTGATAACCCGCTTACCGTAACACCGAGGGATGCAAGAATATCAGGTTCAGGCGCAGGCATTAAACTGCGTGGAGAGCAAGGGAGTTATTTGGCTACGGTCGGCCAACCTGGCGAAGCCAGGATCAATGTCCAAACAGATAGTCAAACGGCTTCTTTCACATACAGGGTTAAGCGCATTCCGGACCCGGTGGCCCGTCTCGCAAAGAGTACTGGAGGGCAAATAGGCTCTGGAGAATTCAAAGCACAGGGTGGCCTGGGGGCGTTTTTGGATAACTTTGATTTTGACGCGACTTGTCAGGTGACTGGCTTTAATTTGGTTTATGTTCCAAAAAGGCAGGATCCGGTTGAATCAGTCAATACAAGTGCCCGCTACAATGAGAAGTCAAGGCAGCTGATCAACGTGGCTAAGCCGGGAGATATTTATTATTTTGACAATGTTAAGGCTAGGTGTCCTGGTGACCCGGCTGGTCGGACGATAAATTCCCTCGTTTTTAATATTAAGTAATTCGCAATACGATAACTAAACTTTCAAAGTTTAGCTATCGTAGCCTTATGTTGATCCGAAGATCACAAGGTTTAGCCCTGTTCGGGAGCCTGAAGAGTCCCGAGAACAAGGAGGAAAAGGAGACTACCTGGTTTTTAGCGAAACAGCTTACGCCCCCAAATCAGAATTTGGAAACCATAGGTGCTGAGCCAAAACCCTAGTGCGGCAAAGGAAAGCACGCCGAGGGCTGCATACCAATTCAATGAGCGAAGATTGCGTTGGAGGAACTCGTAACTGATAAAGTCACTCAGCACAAAAACAGCGTGAATGGCGAAGAGTATCAGGAGAACCTGCAATAGTTTTTCGCAGTAAATAACCAGGCGCATTTCACCCCGGGAATGGGTCGAACGCCGCCGCCTGCGAACATACCGGTACGCAAAATAAAGGTAAGCCGGAAAGGTCGTCAGGTATAGCAGCGTTTCAGCAGCCCCGTAAAAGGGGTTGAAAAAGCGCCGGTCCCAGGTGATTTTTACCTCGGGTGACTGCAAAAACAAAACAAGAAAGAACAGGAACTGTCCGGTCGGCAGAATGAAATGCTTGGCATCGGTCCAGCGCAGCCGGTAGGCTGGGTACATACTCAATTTGACGTAAAAGAATAAAAAAACCGGCAAGGCCAATGTGAAGTAGATAGGTAAAAACCGCCAGGGTGGGAAGTGGGAGAAAAAACCACTGATGACCAGCAGGTAATGCAGTAAGGTGAATCCAAAGGTTAGCAATAGCCCGCCATAGAAGGCATTAGCCCGCCGTTCACCAGATTGCTTTAAAAAGAAGAGGCCTCCTACGCCAAGCGCCTGGGCAACTCCCGCACCCAGGATTACCAGTAAAGCAATAAAATAATAACTAAACGTACTAGTCCATTCGAACAGATGGCCAAGCCCCATGGTATAGCGATTTCGCCACTAAGTTACGAAAGCCTCATGTATCATGCTTGTTGCCAGACATGGGCAATGCGAAAAATCACTAGCGGTTACGACAATCCCCACTGGTGTATTTCAAAATCCTTCACTAGCTTGCGAGCGCAAAGCCAAAACTTATCATTACATGAATACTACGAAAAGATATACCCCGGTATCTGCGGCGGAGGCCGTTTCAGTTGTCCAGTCGGGTGATCGCCTCTTTATGCACACTGCTGCGGCGGCCCCGCAGGTTTTATCCCAAGCGCTGGCGGATCGTTTTGAAGAGCTGCGGGATGTGGAAATTTATCAAATGCATACGGAGGGAACAGCACCTTATGCCGATCCGCGTTGCCATGAAGCATTCCGGGTGAAAAGCTTGTTTACGGGAGCTAACGTGCGTCGGGCCATCCAGGAAGGGCGAGCCGATTTTATTCCGGTTTTTTTTAGTGATATTCCCCGGCTTTTCCGCCGGAGGATAATTGATTTGGATGTAGCGGTCCTACAGGTGTCACCTCCCGACCGGAGTGGCTATTGTACGCTGGGGGTGTCGGTGGATACTTCCCTGGCTGCCGCACAATCAGCCCGTAAGATCATTGCGGAAATCAATCCGAATATGCCGCGTACCCATGGCGATGGGAATATCCACATCAGCAAATTCGACTATGTTGTCGAAGTGGATTACCCCTTGCCAACGCTGGAGTTGCCACCCCCGGACGCGATTGAAACCCGTATTGGGCAATATGTGGCCAGCCTGGTCGAAGATGGCTCCACCCTGCAAATGGGGATTGGTGCTATTCCGAATGCCGCATTGGCGGCTATGGCTAATCACAAGCGATTGGGCATTCACACCGAAATGTTCTCGGATGGTGTCCTCCCGTTGATTGAAAGTGGGGTGGTGACCAACGAACACAAAACCAAGCACCGGGGCTATGTAGTAACGGGCTTCATGATCGGCTCCCAAAAGCTTTATGACTACGTCAATGACAACCCGCTGATTCGGGTGCTGGATATCATGTACGTAAATGATACGGCAGTGATTCGCAAGCTACCAAAGGTGACTGCGATCAACAGCGCTATCGAGGTGGATTTGAGTGGTCAGGTTTGTGCCGATTCCATTGGTACCCGCATTTATTCCGGTGTAGGGGGCCAGATGGACTTTATTCGGGGTGCTGCGCTTTCTGAAGGCGGTAAACCGATTATTGCCCTGCCTTCGGTTACCGGACACGGGATCAGCCGTATTACCGGTATGCTTAAACCCGGAGCCGGTGTGGTTACGACCCGGGCTCACGTGCAATATGTCGTTACGGAATACGGGGTTGCGGAATTATTTGGCCAAAGTATTCGCGACCGGGCCAGGGCACTGATCAATATTGCCCATCCCGATCACCGGGAATCGCTGGAACGTGCCGCCTACGAAGTGTGGCGGGTGACTGTTTAGCGCCGATGTGAATAATCATCCTGGAGCGGCCGGGCTAGTTGGCGCTGCTGCTCCAGGAGTTTTATCTCCCGAAGAAATACGTAGATGGCAGAACTGCCGGCGAGGGCCCAGCCATAGAATCCGTCGCGGAAGCCCCGGCGTAAGATGAGTTCCTGGAAAAAGCGGAAGGGGGGCTTCAGGAGTACCCGCGACCAATGACCACGTTTGCCGCGCTGGGCTAGTTCGTGCGCAGCCATGGTGCTGAGTTTATTCACCGTCAGCATGCGATCATGGAAGTCGGCATTGGTGCGATGATACAGGTAACCCTCCATGGAGCCGACACTGGCAGCGGGTAGCGGGATGAGTTCGTCATGGGTAGTTGAATCTCCCTGGCCCAGGCACCGACGGTCTCCGAGGCGTAATTTTATATCAGGATACCAGCCTCCGTAATACATCCAACGGCCCGCAATGCCATTAAGTCGCTTAAAGGTATACGCGTCAAACTGCCGGTGCTGTTTAGCGCCCAGGATCGCTTCCCGTAGTTCCCGGGATACCCACTCGTCGGCATCCAGTGCGAGGACAAAGTCGTGACTGGCCACTTCCAGGCAGAATTTTCGCTGTGCCCGGAAGTTTTCAAACGGATGATAAACAACCCTGGCTCCGGCCTGTGCAGCCAATGCCGGCGTTTGATCTGTTGAATAGGAGTCGACGACAATAATTTCATCGGCAATCGGTTGGACACTACGGATACAGCGTTCGATATTATCCGCTTCGTTAAAGGTCATGATGACTACCGATAGGGCTTCCATAGGATACCTTTAGGGTTGGGGGATTGCCGACCGGTGACTATAGGCAATAAAATGGGGGTTGAGGAGATTTTCCTTATTGTAGGCTAAATCATGCCCGGTAGAGGCCTCTACAACACAGCCACCGGCCTCTTCCAATACCATTTGTGCGGCACCCGTATCCCATTCCATGGTAGGGGCTAAACGGGGATAAAGATCAGCCAGACCTCGGGCAAGCAACAGGAATTTCAAGGAACTACCGCGGGAAACTAAGGTAGGTTCCTGCAATTGATCCACAAAAGCCTGGGTGGCCGGCGTCATGTGGGAGCGGGAACAAACCACCCGCAACCCGGAATCCTGTAGTGTAAAAGGCTTGGTTTGCAGTTGTTCCCGGGTGTTACCCTGCTCGAAAAAGGCTCCTTCGCTCCGAACAGCGGTGTACATTTCATCCAGCACCGGAGCGTACACCACGCCCAGTATAGGGCGGCCACCTTCGAGAAGGGCTATGTTAACGGTAAATTCACCGTTTCGTTTGACAAATTCTTTGGTTCCATCCAGGGGATCGACGAGCCAGCATTGCCCAAAAGATTTACGTTGCGCGTAAGGAATGGCTTTGTTTTCTTCGGAAATAATCGGAATTTCCGGAGCGAGTTCCAATAATTGCTGGCAGATAAGCTGGTTAGCCTGCCGGTCGGCCAGGGTCAGAGGAGAGTTATCCGACTTCTGCTCTACCGCCCACTGGTCGGTTTGTGCATAGATTCGCAGGATTTCCGCACCGGCAGCCCGGGCAATTTGTTTTACACTGTTGATATCAATCAAGGGTACGATTTTGGACAAAAATGCGAAAGATTTATCTTTTTTTTAGAATAAAGGTATTTTTTACTTTTATTTGTAGAGAATCATCGCATTGCAAACCACATGATCAACTATGGCAAAAATTCTGGTCACGGGAGGTTGCGGATATATCGGCAGCCACACCATCGTCGACTTACTCGATAACGGTTTTTCCGTTATTTCCATCGACAATCTGGTAAATTCAACGGAAGCTTCGCTGGCGGGTGTCGAAGCGATCACGGGGGTAAAGGTTAAAAATTACACGGTTGATCTATGCGACCGGCCTGCATTGGAAAAGGTGTTTAAGGAGCATCCTGATATTGCCGGTGTTATCCATTTTGCTGCGCTAAAGCTCGTGGGCGAATCGGTGCAGCAACCCTTGCGTTATTATAAGAATAATGTACTGGGTTTGCTCAACCTCCTGGAGTTAATGCAGGAAGCGGGAATCGCACCGTTGATTTTTTCCTCCAGCTGTTCGGTTTATGGGAATGCTACGGAATTACCGGTAACGGAGGATACCCCGCGACTGGCAGCGGAATCACCGTATGCGCGGACCAAGCAAATGGGGGAGGATATCCTACAGGATATTGCCCGGGTGGATCCGTCCTTCAAGATTGTATTGCTGCGTTATTTCAACCCTGCCGGGGCGCATGAAAGCGCTTTACTGGGCGAGGCGCCTAGTAATCCTGCTTCCAATCTGGTTCCGGTCATAACAGAAGCGGCTGCGGGGAAACGCCCGGAGCTGGTTGTTTTTGGCACGGATTACCCCACGCGCGATGGGAGTTGTATCCGCGATTATATTCACGTAATGGACCTGGCGGCAGCGCATACCCAGGCGCTGCAATACATCCTGGAAGGTCGTCAGGAGGCCAACTGTGAGATCTTTAACCTGGGAATTGGCGAAGGGGTCAGTGTACTGGAAGCGGTTGCCGCCTTTGAAAGGGTAGCCGGAGTGCGCCCACCCTACCGCCTGGGCCCTCGCCGGCCGGGTGATGTGGTCGCGATTTACGCCAACTATGCCCGGGCTGCCAATCGGTTGGGGTGGCAACCACGCCGTTCCATTGATGATATCATGCGAACGGCTTGGGCTTGGGAACAGGCCCGCAGCTGATTTTCAGGTGTTTATTTCGGAACGTTAATCGCATCGTAAAGGACCTGCTGTATCCGCGGCCGGATATTCATGTCATACAGCTTTCGGTTGAGACGGGTGGGGTTCACCCGGTTCGAGAAAAAGATGTACAGTAATTGCTGATCGGGATCTACCCAGGTTAGGGTTCCTGTGTAACCGGTATGGCCAAAACTGTTGGGACTAGCATCGCGGGCTACCGAACTGCGTGCCGGATCGTAGGTTACCAGGGGTTTGTCGAAGCCTAAGCCGCGGTAATTATCAGGGCAATACTGGCAACGGGAAAACTCTTTCAGCGCCTCTTCCGCAATCAGCCGTTCCCCGCCGTAGGTACCTCCGTTCATGTACATTTGCATCAGTTTGGCCAGGTCATTGGCCGAGCCAAACAAACCGGCGTGCCCTGAAACGCCACCCAGCATGGAGGCTCCTTCATCATGGACGGTACCGTGCAGTAATTTCATGCGAAAAAAAGTATCCCGTTCCGTTGGAATGATCCGCTCGGCAGGAAATTGGCGCAGGGGGTTAAAGGTCATGGTGTAGGCACCCAGGGGGTGATAGAAATTTTTCTTGACATAAGGTTCAAAGGACTCGCCGGTATTTGCCTTCACCACGCGTGGCATCATGATGAAAAAAAAGTCGGAGTAAACATAACCCGGTTTGGCATTAAGCGGCGACTTGTACATCGCTTCATACATTTTATCGGCATAATTGCGGTGCATCCAGAGGTCATCGGTTACGTAAATCGGATATTGGCGGCTGGAATCGCGCTTAAAGGTATGGCTCCTGAAGCGATAGTCGTTATTGCGATTACCATCCCAGTTTTTCTGCCAGGGATAACGGCTATTTCCCCGCAGCGTTCCCCGCCAGAAAGGGATCCAGGCCATAAGCCGGGCCTGGTGGGTGAGAATATCGCGCATCTTCAGGTCTGCTTTGTTGCTGTTGCGCACTTCGGGAAGGTAATTGACCAGCGGGGCATCGAGGTTGAGGCGATTTTCACCGTACCATTTCATCAGTACCGGGAGGCTGCTGCTGATTTTGGTGACGGAAGCAAAATCGTAAATATCGGTCGTGGTAACTGGCTGCTTATCCTCGTAAGTATGGTATCCAAACGCCTGATGGTAAACGATTTTGCCATTTTTGGCTACGAGTACCTGTGCTCCTGGATAGGCCCTGGCATCCAGGCCTTCTGCTACCAGTGCGGCAATGCTATCGCGAAGCAACTGGCTGTTCATTCCCACCCATTCCGGGGGTGCAAAGCCGAGGCGGTTGGCTGCTGCACTGGGGATACCGCTCCCCGCAGGAAAAGAAGCGCTTAGTTCCCGGGCGGTGCGGCTGTTTGTTTCCACTCCGCCAAAGATTAATTGGGCAGCGAGGGACTGCCCCCAATCGGCATATGTACTGCTTATCAGTACGGGGGCCAGCTCCAGGGCGGGCAACTGACGAAGCCCCTTTACGCCTCCGAAAAACACTACTGCACAAGGGCGACTGGCAATTAATTTTTCGATGAAAAAGTGGTCAAATAAAAAGGAAGGCGGAGTAGTCGCAGTGGGCTCGTCCCCAACGCCGATGATAAAAAAGTTGTAGATGCGTGCTTGTTCATCGACCCAGGTCTGGGCTTCAGCGGCAGAGGCATAGGCCGGGGGAGTAAGGGGGGTGATCCAGGTGTAGCGCCCCAAGATATCCGCAAAACGGTCCAGGGGTGTTTTGCCACTGACAAATAGCCCCACCCGGAGAGTATCGAGGCGTTGAAGCGGAATACGGGATTGCTCGTTTTGCAGCAATACTAATTCCTTCAATGCATGGTGATAGGCAGTGGTGTCCGTAGCTTGTGCGCTTAAGGAGCAAGTGCTAATCAGGATTAACAGGCAGCAAAAAAGCAGGTTCGTTTGGCGGCGCATAGGGCTTTGCTTATTTTTCCGAAGGATTGGATTCATATTCCCATTAAAAAGAAAACCATGATTCGTGTTCTTGCCAGTAAATTATTAAAAATCCTGCTTTTCCCAGTACTTTTCCTGGTAACGGCCGGGGTGCTTGCTCAACCTTTAACGAAGGCGCAACTTCAGAAGCTGGATGCACTGGTGAAAGAGTCGCCAGTGTTTTCCCGCAGTTTCACGGGCTTTGCCTTGTTTGATCCGGTGGGCGGGCAAACCTTGTACGCCAAGGATGCGGATAAATATTTTACGCCGGCGTCCAATACCAAACTGTTTACCTTCTATACCGCTTTGCGCGTATTGGGGGATAGCATGCCTGTTTTACGGTATGCGTACCAGGATGGGATGTTGATCTTTCAGGGTACGGGAAACCCGATGTTGCTTCATCCTGACTTTCCAGACCAGTCGCAGGCGTTACCTTTTTTACAGACTGCTACCCAGCCTTTAGCCTTTTCCGGGGCGAATTTCAAAACGGATCATTTTGGCCCGGGGTGGTCCTGGGCTGATTATCGCTATAGTTATCAGGTGGAGCGAAGTGCTTTACCCCTGTATGGCAATTTCCTGAAAGTTTTTCGTGACAGCTTATATCCCAATCTGGGTACTCACCCCGACTATTTCCAGCCCTGGCTGCGATTTGATGCGCAGCTGGACGGGGACCGTCCCCGGGTGTTACGGGAGGAAACCGGCGACCGGATGGCGTACAACCAGGCAGCCGTCCAACGCGATTTCAGGGTCGAAGTTCCTTTTAATTGGTCAGTTCCCCTGGCTGCTGCTTTATTAGCGGACACCTTACAACGTCCCGTCCTGCCACTGGAGTCACCGCTGGATAGTGGATTGCTCTGGACGACGCTTAAAGAACCGCTGCCCGACACCTTATTACGCCGTTTTTTGCAGGAGAGTGACAATTTTATTGCTGAGCAATTATTGCTGATGTGTTCCCACCAACTCTTTGGCGAATTGGATCCTGAGCGGGTAATCGAATATGCTCAGGAGAAATTACTGGCGGATCTCCCCGACGAACCTATCTGGGTGGATGGTTCGGGATTGTCACGTTACAACCTCTTTACGCCCCGAACAATGGTCCGGCTATTACTGAAAATTTATCAGGAGGTACCCCGCGACCGCTTACTGGGGCTATTACCCGCTGGCGGGCAGTCGGGAACTATCGCGAATTGGTATGGAAGTATGGATGGTCCTTATCTTTTTGCCAAAACAGGGACGCTGGCCAATAAACATTGCCTGAGTGGGTACCTGGTCACCCGCAGTGGAAAAACCCTCATTTTTAGCTTCATGCATAATAATTTTGTAGGTAGTTCTAACCCGCTTAAAGCAGAAATGGCTAAGGTATTGACGTGGCTGCGGGAAAATTATTAGTAGTTGTGGCAAAACAAGCCCGGAAAACATAATCCTGAAGGGGAAGCGTTATCTTTGCAGCCTAAAGATTTAGGGAGGAAACCGTATGTATTTAAAGAGAAACATAACCTGGGGTTGGATGGTAGTAGGCCTGGCCCTTTTACTCAGCGCTTGTAACGGTAATGATATCAAAGTGCTGGCTAGCCAGTACTGGGCCCTGGAAAAATTGGGTGATGAGCAGGCCTCCTCGTTCGAGACCCGACGGCCCATTAGCTTTCGGATATTTCCCGATCGGCAAATGATTATGGGATCGGCAGGGTGCAATCAACTGGGTGCTAAATATACGCTGGATAAAAAAGTATTAACCTTTCAATCCCCGGTGACGACCAAAATGTCCTGCCCGGCTATGGATGTGGAAGAGCGGTTTATCCAAATGTTATTGCAAGTAGATGGGTATATCCTGGAGGAAAGCCATTTGACACTACTGTCCCAGGGAAAAAAAGTTGCTCAGTTTACAGGAACGCCGGTGCCTGCCGGTGAAAAGACAAAATAAGCATAATGATGGAAAGGCTAACGCAGGAACCTACACTGGAGGATATTCGGCAATCGCATGAAGCTATTACTGACTTGATTCACCGGACGCCGGTGATGACCTGCGCCAGTATTGATCGCATCGCAGGAGCCAAGCTGTTCTTTAAATGCGAAAATTTTCAGAAAGTAGGCGCTTTTAAAATGCGGGGTGCTGCGAATGCCGCCGTACGGCTGTCCGCCTCAGAGCGCGAAGCTGGATTGGCAACCCATTCTTCCGGCAATCATGCCCAGGCGGTAGCTCGTGCTGCGCAGGTGTTAGGCTGCCCTGCGTATATTGTTATGCCGGAAAATGCCCCGATGATTAAGAAGAAGGCCACCGAAGGATACGGGGCGGAAGTCATTTTGTGTACACCCACCCAGGCTGCCCGGGAATCAACCCTGGCCGAAGTGGTCGCCCGCACCGGAGCGACCTTCATTCACCCTTATGATAACTATGATGTCATTGCCGGACAGGCTACGGCTGCACTGGAGTTGCACGAGGCGGTACCGGACTTAACCGCTATTATATCCCCCGTTGGCGGCGGTGGTTTAATGAGTGGCACTGCACTCACTACGCATTACCTGCGCCCCGGGGTTCAGATCTTTGGCTCCGAACCACAGGCTGTTGATGATGCCTGGCGCTCATTCCACAGCGGCCATATTGAAAACAACCCAACGGCGAATACTATTGCAGATGGCTTGAAAACTACCTTGGGTGAAAAAACATTTCCCATCATCAAACGCCATCTGGAAGAGATTTATACGGTCTCCGAACCCCAAATCGTGGCCGCTATGCGCCTGGTGTGGGAGCGTATGAAAATTATCATTGAACCTTCCTGTGCGGTTCCTTTGGCAGCCGTACTCGCCAACCCCGACGTTTTTGCCGGGCAGCGGGTTGGTATTATCCTGACCGGGGGCAATGTCGATCTGGATCATTTGCCTTTTGCGGGCTAGTGCTTACAAGTTTGAAGGGTCGGGTAAAGGGTTACATGTTGCTGGTGACTGGTGACTGGTTTCTGCTCACTGCTCACTGCTCACCGGATAAGCCCTTGTTACGCCGCAAAGCGGATACCTCCCTGCTTATCACCGGTAGGGAAAGCGCCGGGCAAACACCCGGGTAAGTTGGCCAATGACTTCCCGGCTGGGGCGGTTCCATTGAGTCGCGCCGCGACGCTGCATCGTCCAGACGGCGGCACCACTTTCACCATCTAATATGGATACCCGCGTAAACACATCACTGGTTTTGGCATTGGGCATAAAAAACCACCCTGGGCCGCTGGAGAAAGTGCCGACAATAAACCGCGCCAGGTCAATGCCGAAACTTTCCAGATCCGTCAGATAGAATGCCTTGTCAATGTGGGTCTGAACGATTGCATCTACTTCCAATAATTCGGCGAGTTCAACGGCTGATAGTTGGGTGGCTTGCTTGGGATCAATGCCTGCAGCCTCCAGGCGGCGGTTGGTTTCTTCAACCGGTTGAAAGCTTACGGCAATCCGGCTACCGCTTCGCTCGGCCAGTTCGTAATAAAAACCAATTTGAAAGGCGCGACTTTCGGCATTTTCGAGATGGGCAATATCCTCTGCAGTTAACTTTTTGTCAAGGCGCCCACTTGTATTCACTGCTACAGGGATAACAGCCAGCAGGTGATGCCGGGAGGCGAAACGATTGTAATCTGCGGTGTAATACCGATTGCTGCTGCAGGCAACCAATGTCAGCAGGCCAAAGGCCAGGATGGCAGTCAGATAACGCATAGAAATGAATTTTGGGTTAGGTAATTGGTCGTTTATGATACAACTCATCAGGCTTGGGGAAATCCCAGCCGAATCACATCAGGTATAGACGGTCGAGGAGCAGGGAGGGGTGAACGGGTGAGGAAGCTTTAAATCCAGCTTAACACAACGGTCGTTATTTTATGACTTTTTTGCAAAAGCGAAGCCTGGAAAGCGAAAACTTAATATCCACCTAACGAAGTGATAACCCATTTTAACACTTCAGGGCCTCATCTTCGTACTATCAACACCAATAAAACAAAAATCACCATGAAAAAGATTGTTGGCCTGTCGGCTTTCCTGCTAAGTGCACTGTTGACTTTCCCTCTGGCTGCGCAAGATATCCAGGTAGGAGTCCGTGGCGGCGTTAACTGGTCGCATGTACGCACAACGGAATTATTAGGAGCTGTTACCCCGGAATTTTCTTCCATCGTAAACCCGCAATTTGCAGTGGTCGCCGAGTGGAATGTCAATGATAATTTTTCCCTGCTGGCTGAACCCGGCTATACCCGTAAAGGATTTGGGCTCAAGCAATCGGTAGATGTACCGGTTTTTGGGATTGACTTACCCTTGGGTGTAGCGTTGGAAACGCGTTTCAATTATATGGATCTCCCCTTGTTAGCTAAGGCCCGCGTAGGAGGACAACAAGCCCGGGCCTATGTAGTTGCCGGCCCCGCAGTGGGGTACGCCATGGACGGCGAGTTATTGACCCGCACCCGCGGCCTCTTAAACCTGGACCTTACCCGTACCAACCTCAATCTGGGCTCCCTGGGTTTTGAACGCTGGGAAATCAGCGGGGTAGTCGGTGTCGGTGCTGAAGTCCAAACGAGCTTCGGGAAGCTGTTTGTCGATGGCCGCTACCAACATGGATTTACCCAGCTTTATGATATTCCTGCTGTCACCGAAAGTATTCGCAATAGCGCCTTTGCCGTACAGGTAGGGTATACCCTGCCTCTCGGGAAAGCACCCAGACCATAATCCCCGGTTTTCCCGGAACATATCTGCCTAAAACCCTGCATTGGCCCCGGGAAATTCCCCAAAACAACCAGCTGTACGAACGTTGAAGGGGTTCGGTTTCGCCGAACGCTCTTCAACGTACAGCGAAATGTAACCTCCAAAAAATAAGGATTTACCCAGCCTTATTACGTACGACAAAATTTCCTTCGAAAGCCTGCTGTAGCCCCATTTGTGTTTTTTGAAACCCCTAAAAGCTCAGCAACCCCTCCCTTCGTTATTTTGCCTTTCTAATCGGTAATCAATTATCCCTGAATGGTTTCTCCTCGCTTATACTGGCATGATCCGGTAAAAAGGGGTAACTTATATCTGGTATTTTCTCATTTAAACACCTATGCCGATGGAATCCCAAAACTTGATTTGCCGGCGCCTGCTGGCCTGTGTCTTTTTTTTACTGTTTTTAGGATCTGCTTCTCTTTTTGCGCAGAACCAGAACTTTCAACTGATTCTCGACAATGTTCGGGTTGATCAGCAGCGCGAAGGTGGTGGCGACCGGCCTTACTTTGCGACGATCGTTTTCCGATCCCGATTGTTCCAACGCCGATCGACGGTGGTTTCACTTATCGAAGGAGAACCTCACGACTGGGTAAGCAAAGCCGAGTACAATGGAGGCCGGTTGCGGCAACGCGATCACATGTCGACCGGAGAAACCCTGAATGTGCCTGCCTGGATGGGCAAGCTGGAATGGCAAAATGTTGAAGTTCGGCCCTTCAGCCCGGCAGCTGCGGTGGGTGCCGAATTATTTGGCGCCATTGTCATCAGCCTCGACAACAACAATACCCCACCACATGTGGTCCGCGGACTGATGAATAAGGTAAAGGACCTAACGGCCAATTTCCTGCGTTCCGAAGTAGAAACCGGGCGCATTGCCACTACCACCGACTGGGCTGCGATGCAAACCCGCATCGGGGCTATGGCAAGGAATATGGTCAGTACCGGCGATGTCATCGACTTACTCTTTCAGATGACTATCGGATCAACATTTAATCCCGATCGCCTCACCGGTATCCAGGTATTCATCTTTCCGGCGTTAACGGGGATTACCACCCAGAATTTTTCCTTCACAGTAAATGATCGCAATATCGGTCCGGTAACCGCCAATGTCGATATTTTGCCTCCTAATGCTTTCCGCAATGGTTTGCGTACCTACACCGGCTCCGGTGGTCGCTATGCCGTCAACACCCGCCTGGTAGCCCAAGCAGCGGCCCCTCCGGTAGTCATGGTTAACGAGTTGGAGTTGGAATTCCGTACCGGAGGTGATGACCTGCGGGGGGGTAACGATAACCTGAATGTCTCGGTGCTTTTCGAGCGGGCTACCCCCCATACCGTCAATAATGTCAATGGTGGGGGTAAGTGGCGCGATAACTCCATCAATTCGGTGCGTATTCGCCTGCCCCGCCCCACACCCCTCAGTGAAATCAGCGGGTTGGAACTGCGTACTACCTTCGGCGGAGGTATGGGCGGTGATAACTGGAATATGAATGCCCTAAAAGTACGCGTACTGGGCCCGGGTACCGACCGCGTTGTTTTTGACCAAAGCGGCAACCCGCTGAATCGATTTACCGGCGATCGGGGGCGGTTCATGGTAACCTGGTAAGAAAACCCAGAGAGGATCGGTGGGCGTGGAGTACTCCGGAGGTGGAGACCGCCACGCCCTACTGATTATTTTTCGTTGGAGGCAGCTTCGGTCTCCATTTCTTTTAGCAGCAAGGCAATATCTTCCATAAAATGATCCACAGAAGCAGGGTCAGTACCATCACAGAAGGCCCGGATATGGCGGTTCTTGTCAATGAGTAAAAGCCGGCCGCTGTGATCAAATCCACCGGGGGCGTCTTCATTTTCCAGCGCAATGCTGAAGTAGTCTTCCGCAATAGAGAACAGCGAGTCTTTTACGCCCGTGACAAAATGCCATTGTTGGGTGTTTACGCCGAGGTTGCGAGCATAGTTGCGCAGCCGCCCCACAGTATCTCGTTTGGGATCAATGGTGTGTGATAAGAAATCCAGGCGTGGGTCACCCTGGAATTTATCGTAAACCCGGAGCATCTGTTTGGTGACTAAGGGACAGATGCTGGGGCAGGAAATAAAGAAAAAATCGGCGATGTAAGCCTTGCCAGAAAACGTTGCGTTTGTTATCAACTGGCTGTCCTGATCCACAAAGCTAAAGTCGCGAATTTGGTGGTAAACAGTGTCGCCGTCCACGACATCGCGTTGCCCCAGAATGGGTAGTGTATCGGGGTGGGGCTGAAGAGAATTACAACCAGCCAGCAGACTGGCCAGGGCAAGGAACAAAAATAGGTAACGTACCATAAGTTGCAGTTTTTTATTGATTAGCAGCAGAAAGTAATGACCGAATTTCATCGGCTTCTTTCAGGCTTTGCAGCATGTTTTCCTCCACTTCTTTCACGGCTGTTAATTGTTCCTGCAGGTAGGCCATAATCGCTTCGTGGCTTTGGGTCTCGCGCAGGCTGGCAGGCTGGCGGAACGTACTCATCCAACTCATCATGCCTTCATCGGCAGCTTCCAACTGCAGGATGCTTTTAGCCACCCGTTCCCGCAGGGTGTCCTCCAAGGTGCTATCAACTGCTATGGCTTTTTTGAATTCCAGGGTAGCACGGTTAATGTCGGCTATTTTAGGCATTACCTCATCATGGATGGCCATTACCTGGTCGCGCAGTTGATCCTGGGCACTCTCCTGCACTTTTTCTGTATTGCTGCAGGAAGCGAAAACCAACACCATACTGGCAAAATAGAAAAATCTCAATGCGGTATGTTTCATGATCCTAATTTTTGCGTAAAACAGGTTGCGCAAATGTAGGAAAACCCCCTGGGAAAAGGAGGGAGAAAAGTCACCGGTTTTGGCGTGTTGGCTGTTGGCGCATTGGCGTATTGGCTTTAATTTCCACTAAATAAACTTTATAAACCGAGTGAGCACCGCGAACGATATAAACCTACTTCAGCGTGTTTGCTGTTCGCGTGTTAGCGCATTGGCTTCAATTTTCTCTAAATAAACTTTATAAACTGAGCATCGCGGCATAAACCGAGGGAGCAACGCGAACGGCATAAACCTACTTCGGCGTGTTGGCTGTTGGCGCATTGGCGTGTTGGCTTTAATTTCCACTAAATAAACTTTATAAACCGAGTGAGCAAGGCGAACGATATAAACCTACTTCAGCGTGTTTGCTGTTCGCGTGTTAGCGCATTGGCTTCAATTTTCTCTAAATAAACTTTATAAACTGAGCATCGCGGCATAAACCGAGGGAGCAACGCGAACGGTATAAACCTACTTCAGCGTGTTGGCTGTTGGCGCATTGGCGTATTGGCTTTAATTTCCACTAAATAAACTTTATAAACCGAGTGAGCATCGCGAGCGGCATAAACCCAATAAACCCCATAAACCAGCGGGTGGGAAGCCTGCATGGTGCCGGCACCTTTGCCTGGCGCATAGTTGCGCAAGTCAGCCAATGCCATTACCTTCGTCCTGCAAACCAAATAAGACCCGAAATGAGTATGCAGGAATCCTTCCTGATTGACGGAATACGCACCCCTATTGGCAAGTTTGGCGGTGCCTTAGCCCCCGTACGAGCTGATGATCTGGCGGCCCATGTGATCCAATCGTTACTGGAGCGCCATCCTGAATTGCCCCCTGCTGAGGTCGCGGATGTCATTTTGGGCTGTGCCAACCAGGCTGGCGAAGATAATCGCAATGTGGCGCGGATGGCACTGCTGCTAGCTGGCATGCCGGTAACGGTGCCCGGAGAAACAGTTAACCGCCTCTGCGCTTCGGGGATGTCGGCGGTTATTCATGCGAGTCGGGCGATTCGCGTCGGCGAAGGAGATGTTTTTATTGCCGGTGGTGTGGAACAAATGACACGTGGCCCATGGGTGATGTCCAAGGCCTCCCAGCCCTTTGGTCGTGATGTGGAACTCCATGACACGAGCTTTGGCTGGCGCTTTATCAATCCGCGGATGGCGGCCCAGTATGGCACGGATGCCATGGGTGAAACGGCCGAAAATCTGGTTGATCGCTACGGAATAAGTCGCGAGGATCAGGATGCTTTTGCTTACCGGTCACAACAGCGGGTAGCTGCTGCCCAGGCGGATGGCTTCCTGGCGGGAGAAATCATTCCGGTTGCTATTCCTCAACGCAGGGGCAATTCCCTGATCATAGAGGCGGATGAATTTCCGCGGCCAGATACTACACTGGAAGGGCTTGCTGGCCTGCGGCCTGCTTTCCGGAAAAATGGCAGTGTGACAGCTGGAAATGCTTCCGGATTAAATGATGGTGCAGCAGCTTTGTTGATCGCCGGAGAAAAGGCGGTAGACCGGTTTAACTGGCAACCGTTGGCTCGGGTATTATCTTCAGCAGTGGTTGGTGTAGAACCCCGGGTGATGGGCATTGGCCCTGTTGAAGCCGGTAAGTTGGCCCTGCAGCGAGCCGGGCTTACGCTGGATCAGCTGGATCTCATCGAAATTAACGAGGCGTTTGCAGCCCAGGTATTGGCCTGTACGCGCGCCTGGGGTCTGGCGGATGATGATCCCCGCCTCAACCCGAATGGCGGCGCCATTGCATTAGGCCACCCCCTGGGGATGACCGGCGCCCGGATTCTGCTAACTGCAGCCCGGCAACTGCAACGCACTCAGGGCAAATATGCCCTCGTCAGTATGTGCATTGGGGTAGGGCAGGGCTATGCCACAATTTTAGAACGCGTATAAACCATTATTCAAGGTAATATCGCCATGGACGCTACCTGGATCGACCAATCGTTTTCGGAGGAAGATTTTGCACTCAAACCCTTTCCGGTTGGACGTTATGAACAGTGCGTCTTTTCGGGATGCACCTTTACGGAAGCTAATTTACAGGGGAGCATTTTCCTGGATTGCCGGTTCGAACGCTGCGATTTGAGTATGGCTAACCTGTCAGGAGTGGCGCTGCGCGATGTTCAATTTGAGGAGTGTAAACTATTAGGGTTACGCTTTGATGATTGTAATCCGATGGGATTAGCTCTGACGTTCAATGCTTGCCAGCTAAATTTTGCCTCCTTTTATCAGGTCAACCTTAGCGGCATCACTTTTACCCGTTGCCAACTGCAAGAGGTGGAATTTGTGGAAGCTGATCTTTCAGGGGCCATCTTTGCCCATTGTGATTTAACCCGCGCCATCTTTCGACAAACCAACCTGCAGCGGACCGATTTCCGAACAGCGCTGAATTTTACGATTGATCCGGAAGTGAATCGCATCAAAGGTGCCCGGTTCTCAGCCGCCGGCGCCTTGCAACTGTTGGAGAAATATCAGCTGGAGATAACCTGACGACCACTACTTTCCCAATGGGTGGTTTGGAGGAAGCGCGAATATGCAAAAATATTCAATGAGGTATTGCCAGGGAAACCCAAAGCTTTTATATTTGTAAGTAATTACTCACTTATGACCGAAAAACAAGAACGAATCCTTACGGTTGCGCTTGAGTTGTTTGCTCAACAAGGGTATGCAGCTACGGCCACCAGTCGGATTGCCCGGGAAGCAGGGGTTTCGGAGGGGTTGATTTTTCGGCACTTTGAGAGTAAAGAAGGGCTATTGAAAGCCATTTTGGAATATGGCAATAAGGAGGTAAATACTTTTAATTCCCGCCTTTCGACTTACACGGACCCCCGGGCGCGGTTGCGGGCAATTCTGGAAGCACCCTTTTATTTTGAACCGCAGCAATACCATTTTTGGCGGCTGATTTATTCCCTAAAGTGGCAAATGGAGACTTATGACAATAGTATGTCGACCACAATCAAGGAGGCTTTACTAGAGATTTTTGAGCAGCTGGCCTACCCTGATCCAAATGCCGAAGCGGAATTATTGGTAGCAATTATTGATGGTACGATGATGGCCATGTTACTGCGGCAGCCAGAGAACGCCCGGGACATGTTAGCTGTATTAGTACAAAAGTATGGGGTATAAATTTTTTTGCACTATAAAATGAGTGATTAATCACTTTTAAATCAAAACAGATGAAGCAAGTTGTATTAGTGACCGGAGCATCTTCGGGCATTGGGAAAGAAGTAGCCAGGCAATTGCTGCAGGATGGTCACACAGTTTATGTAGCGGCCCGGCGGATAGACCAAATGGAGGACCTTCGGGCGCTAGGAGCGCACCCATTGAAAATGGATATTACCATTGATGCGGATATTGTAGCCGTTGTCAAAACCATTGAGGAGAACCACGGCGGGGTGGAGGTCCTGGTTAATAATGCGGGATATGCTATTTATGGGGCGATGGAGGACACGGAGATTGCCGATGCCCGGCGGCAATTTGAGGTCAATCTCTTTGGTTTGGCACGGTTAACCCAGCTGGTGCTGCCATATATGCGCAGCAAAAAGCAAGGGCGAATCATTAATGTATCTTCCATGGGGGGAAAGATTTACACCCCGTTGGGTTCCTGGTACCATGCGACGAAACATGCCCTGGAAGGATGGTCGGATTGCCTGCGGCTGGAGTTAGCACCATTCGGTATTGATGTGGTAATCATCGAACCAGGGGCCATCCAGTCAGAATTTGGAGATGTCATGCTCCAGCCGATGATGGCGCGCTCCGGGAATTCACCTTACCAGCATTTGGCACGGGCAGTTGACCGATCGGTCCGGAATACTTATGAAAAAGGAGATAGCTCCCCCGCTGCTGTGATTGCCAGGGTAATCTCTCAGGCGGTTAAGGCCCGGAGGCCGAAAACGCGCTACGCAGCGGGCAAATACGCTAAGCCTTTACTTTTTGTTCGTCGCTATTTTAGCGATCGGTTTTTTGACTGGGTCGTAAGTACCCAGATCAAGTAAGCAAAAGAAGGAGTGATTTCCCTTGGCATCCTGTTAATCGTGCTTTGTCATGTTTTAAAATAATGGTTTGCGATGGTTCATAGGTGAGGAGTGAGGGACAGGCTACGCTGGGCTTGGGTGGGCTGGTTTCCAAGTTGAGTAGTGGTCAGAAACACTACCGCAAACCCTTAAGTCCTCAGTTGATAAAGCACTAGTGATGAGCATTGGGTGCGACGATATCATACTCAACTTCAGTAGTGGAAGCTGGCTTTTCCTGACTGTTTGGTCGCTTGATGGGAACGGCGCAAGCCCCCAGGGGGCAGCCAATATTCAGCAGCCCCATCAGGAGTAATAGTCCGCCGAAAGCCAGGGATGAAACATCATCGCCATGGAGTAAAAAAGAACCGATCAGGAAAGTACCGAAACTCACCTGCAGGATGCGGGTGAGGGACCAATTGCGAAGGATTGTCATTGGACAAATTGTTTTGGATCACGAATAAAACGGATGCTCCACAGGCCACGCCAATCGCCATCGCGGTAGCCGAGGGCCTGATCCTCGGGGTAGGCGCTACGCAGAGCATTTTCGGCTACCGGGTTAAGGGTTTTGCCGGATTCCCCATGACAGGCCAGACATTGGGGCTGAACCTTAATGGGCGCATAATAAGCTACGGTTTGCCCATCGACCAGCTTCACTTCGGGAGCCAGTGCTTCCTGGCGGTCCACGCGGTCAGCGTATTGCTGCAGCGCTTGTTGTTCAAGACTATCCGGAGCATCCAGGGGATTGCGAATCTTTAGACTTGTTCGGCGAATCGTGGCCTGCCGGGCCTGGGCCAGGCTGTCCAGCAGTGGATTAGCCACCACCTGGCAATAAGCGATGGCGCCGGCTGGCCCGTCTTGTGCCATCGCTGCCTGTAAGCGGCTGCTCAGTACCTCGAAGGCCGTTTGTGCGAGCCGCTGACCTTGTTCCTGAAAATAGGCAGCTTCGGCTTCGGTGAGGGGCTGGGGGGCATCAGCACCCGTTGGGGCAGGTTTGGAATCACAACTGATCGCCAAACTTCCCAGCGTTAGAAAAAGGATTACCCCGTTGACTATTCGCATTTGTGTTAGATAATAAAATGTAAAGGGCAGGTTTAAAAACCGCGTCCGCCAGCCATTAGATATGGTGGCGGACGCGGTTATGCTAAGGGCACAAAGTGTTCTTTATGGGCCATCCGTCGGATATGCCGGCATCGGTCAATCCGCGCTGGTTAGACTACGGCTTCGATGGCCTCGTCAATCACATCTTGTGAAATGGTCGAGGGACAAACGTAGTCAGATTTCGGCGCTGCTGATTCCTCCAGGGTCCGCCAGCCTCCTTCAATATCGACCAGGTTCTGGAACCCGCGGGACCTTAGGATGGATGCCATGATCAGTGAGCGATACCCTCCCAGGCAATGCAGGTAGTAGGTATTCTCGCGATCCAGACGCTGCATGTTGGTATTGATATAATCCAGGGGCACGTTTTCAGCGCCAATCAGGTGCTGGGACAGGTACTCGGTTGGTTTGCGGACATCGAGGACATTGGTAACCAGACCCTGTTGCTGCCGCTTAGCAAACTCATCTGCTGTGACACTGTCTATGGTGTCCACTTCCTTACCGGCTGCTTTCCAGGCTTCGATGCCGCCATTGAGGTAGCCCAGGGTATTGTCATAACCTACACGGGCCAGACGTGTTACCACTTCTTCTTCCCGGCCTTCGGGGGTAATCAGGACAATCGGTTGCTGCAAGTCAACAATCAGGGCTCCAACCCAAGGAGCGAAACTGCCATCGATACCAATGAAAATGGAGTTGGGAATGAAACCGGCTTTAAAGTCGGCCTCGGCCCGGGTGTCCAGAATTAGTGCTCCTTCATTTTCCACGAGCATTTCAAAAGCGGCTGGGCTCAGGGCTTTGCTACCCTGGCTGAGCACCTTGTCGATACTGCTATAGCCTTTTTTATTCAGCATAGCATTTTTTGCAAAATACTGTGGTGGAGGCAGCAGGCCAGCAGTTACTTCCTGGATAAACTCCTCGCGTGTCATATCGGCACGCAGGGCGTAGTTGGTTTCTTTTTGGTGGCCGAGGGTATCCCAAGTATCGCTACTCATATTCTTGCCGCAAGCAGAGCCGGCACCGTGGGCTGGATAGACCAGTACATCATCAGCTAGTGGCATAATTTTATTACGGAGGCTGTCGAAAAGCCAGCCGGCCAGGTCTTCTTTGGTTACTTCTCCGCTCTTTTGTGCGAGGTCAGGGCGACCTACATCACCGATAAACAAGGTGTCACCGGTGAAGATGGCATAGTCCTTTCCGTTTTCATCACGGAGCAAGTAGGTAGTACTTTCAGGGGTGTGGCCCGGGGTGTGCAGTACTACGAAACTGATTTTACCTACCCGGATAACTTCACCATCCTTGGCTTCGTGCTTGCTGAACTCCGTTTTAGCAGTAGGCCCATAGACGATAGTAGCGCCAGTTTTAGCTGCCAGGTCCAGGTGTCCGCTGACGAAATCAGCATGGAAGTGGCTTTCAAAGATGTACTTGAGCTTAGCGCCTTCCTGTTCCAGTTTTTCCAGATAAGGCTTGGTTTCGCGCAGGGGGTCAATAATGACCGCTTCTCCTTCGCTCTCAATGTAGTAGGCGGCTTCCGCCAGGCATCCGGTATAAATTTGTTCGACTTTCATAATAGTGGATTGGTATTCGGTTAAGCATGAAGCTTTCTTCATATAAGAATACAAAAAAAGCGCAAGACAGTTTAATTTTTCTAAAAAATGGATTTTTGTTGCACGGATGAAATCTCCTTTTGTTATCGCCTGTTCAGTTAAGCGTTTATGTGGAGATTTTGCTTTTTCACCAACAACGGTACAAAAATACAGGAAAGAGTGTTATGCGTACAGTGACCGCAATCACATTTCACCAAACGCATAAAAAAAACCGTTGGATAGGCTACCCAACGGTTCTTGTTTTCAAATGAGATATTTGGGGCCCAGCGCACCAGGGGCAGTGCAGCTGGTCTTGTATCAGGTGGTGGCGAATTGGAAGAAAGCCTGCTTTAATTCGCTATAAATCCTACGGAAATCAACCATACGGTCGCGTGCTTTTTGGTGCACATCCGTTAATTCGACCGGTGATTCAGTCCCGTGCTGCAGGGAATTGCTGAGGGATTGTTCATGGACGTGGATGTCGCGTTTCAGTTGATCGAGCACTTCTTTTTGGCGGATGAATTGATTTTGAAATTGTTCGAGGCGGGCAAAATAGGTTGTTGGGGCATTTTCCCGCTGGACAAGTTCGCTGAGGCGATTTTCGAAAAATTTAAGTTCGCCGGCAAAAAAATCCAGCTCATCCATCCAAACTTTGTGCTCGAAGTGAAATACTTCGACATCGATTTTTGCGGTAGTCATATGCTAATTCTTTTCAAGTTGAATAATTCGATGGTATAGGGAATCTCCGGGCGGTATTTAACGGTCCAGGAAATTCGTTTCACTGCAGCAATAGGACAGCAGGTCATGTGTAGTTACCAACCCGACAAGTACTCCGGCTTCCACCACGGGCAGGGCATGGAACAGGTTTTCCATAAAAATATCAGCTGCGACTGTCAGCGGGTCATCCGGTGAAAGGGTAGCTACCTGGCGGGTCATAATTTGCTCAACCCGTACGGTGCGGTAGAGCATGGCATTGTAATCGCGGTAGCGCTCTTCATCGAATAAGGTCAACAAATGCGTAACCTTGTTAAAATCCGACTTACTAACGATGCCAACGAGTTTACCGTGGCCATCGACGACAGGTACATGGTGAAGGTTATTGCCTTCAAATATTTCACTGACCTTGTTGAGCTTATCTTCAGGCTGTACAATGAACAGCTCCCGGGTCATTATTTCAGCGATGGGGACATGGAGTGTTTTAAACATGGCTTTTGGTTTTACAGTGAAAAAAATAAGGACCGGCGAATCAGCGGAAAGTGCTCTTCGCCGGTCCTCCTGCGGATGGCTGTATTGCACCCTTATCCACCATCGCTAAGCGTTACCGGTTAGCGATGGGTACCTGCCGGAAAAAGTTATTTAATTTCCACCTTTTTGGGCTTCATTACTTTGGTTTCCAGCAAAGGCACTTCCACTTTCAGCAAGCCATCTTCGTATAGGGCTTTGATAGCATCAGCCTTCACATTTTCCGGTAAGGTGAATGAACGCATGAACTTATTGTAGCTGAATTCTTTGCGCGTATACTTGTCGTCCTTTTCCTCTTTTTCATCCTTGTGCTCTGCGCTAATCATCAGCACCCCATTTTCAACTTCAATATTGAAGTCGTTTTTGTTCAGGCCGGGGGCAGCCAACTCAATCAGGTACATGTCCTTAAGTTCGCGGATATTCACCGCTGGCATAAGGGTATCACCATCCGTTCCGAACCATTCCTTGTCGCCGAAGAAGTCATTCACCAGCGACCGGAAGTTCGGCGCTAACATCGGTTTCCAACGCACAATTGACATGGCAAATGGTTTTTGGTTAAGAAATAGATGACGATTCTCGTCTTTACAAATGTGTTTTTTTTAGGAGCAAAAGGAAATGAAGTTTGTCAGTGAAAAATCTGATAAATGTCAATGTTGTAGCGAACTCGACACTGACCAGGGTAAGCTTCTTGGAGGGCAATTGGAAGATCACCATTGCCGGGCAGCGGGTGATCTATTGGGGCGCAGGGGATGCGATTGTGGGGAAACTAATGTGGGGATGCGATGAATCGCATCCCCACCACTGATTTCTGATTTTGATTTCCAGAAACCCAGGTTGGTTTTATTTAGCAATGGCAACAGCTGGCATGTAGTCCCAGGCGCCACCGTTATATGCGCGGGCACCCTGTGCCTGTAGCATTGCAGTAGCCATGCCCGAACGGGCTCCTGAGCGGCATACCAGGATTAAGGGATCCCCCATCTGCTTGATCTCAGCAATGCGACCGGGAACTTGTCCCAAAGGGATATTAATGGAGTTAGGATAGTTGCCGGACTGGAATTCCCAAGGTTCACGTACATCAATAACGATAGCCTTAGGTTCTTGTAGAAGCTGATTCAAATTCATTGGTTCGATTTTTAATGGTTGATTTCTGACACAAAGATGCATCGGGCGGTGGGCTATAATCAGTAACAGAAATCACAGAAAAAAGGGTTAATTCATCCATTGAATTAACCCTCACCATTGAAAATCGAACAATTTATACCGAATAATTTTTACTGAGGTTGTAGTTAAAAACCCCCGGGAGCATTTTAATGATCCCGGGGGGTAATCAAACTGCGAAATTATAGTTCTGTAACTTGTTCTACGAATTGTGTTTTGGGGAGGTTCGTTTCCTGTAGTTCCTTGAATCCACCGCGGATGTTCGTCAGCTTTTCAAAGCCACGAGCTCGTAATATGGAAGCGGCAATAACCGAACGATAGCCGCCGGCACAATGGATAAAGTAGGCCTTATTCCGATCCAGCTGGTTCATATTGCGGTCAATAAAATCCAAGGGGAAATTGAATGCACCCTGAATATGTTGGGCATTATATTCACTTGCCCGTCTTACATCGAGCAGGTTTATCGATGGTGAAAACTGTTTGGCAAAATCTGTGGCATTAATTTCGTCGAGGGTGTCAATATCTTCCCCGGCAGCTTTCCATGCCTCAAACCCACCTTCCAAATAACCCAGCGCATTGTCATAGCCTACCCGCGATAGGCGAGTGACGACTTCTTCCTCTTTGCCAGGTTCAGCAATAAACAGAATAGGCTGATTCAAGTCAGGAATTAACGCGCCTACCCATGGAGCAAACGTATCATCAATACCGATAAAAATAGAACCAGGAATAAATCCTTTTACAAATACATCCTGCAAACGGGTGTCGATCACCAGCGCTTCTTCTTCCGCCCAGGCTGCTTTGAAAGCCCGGAGGCTTAACTTTTGCATGCCTTGCCGACGTACTTCCTCAAAACTGGTGTATCCCATTTTATTCATTACCGCGTTCTTGGGGAAATATTGGGGCGGTTCTACAAGTCCTTCGGTTACCTCCTTAACGAAGGCGGCCTTACTCATGGGTTGCAGGGCATAATTGGTTTTCTTCTGATCTCCCAGGTAGCCCCAGGTTTCTTTGCTCATTTTTTTGCCGCAAGCTGAACCAGCTCCGTGGCCCGGATAGACGATTACGTCATCGGCTAAAGGCATAATTTTTTGTTGGAGGCTCTCATACAGGTATCCTGCCAGGTCTTCGCGTGTCAGGTTGGTTTTGATGGCCAGGTCAGGCCGGCCTACGTCACCTAAAAACAGGGTGTCACCGGTGAAAATGGCATAATCCTTCCCTTGCTCATCGCGCAGCAGGTAAGTGGTTGATTCCATGGTGTGCCCCGGGGTATGCAGGACTTTAATGGTCACCTTACCCACTTTTAATTCTTCACCATCCTTGGCGATATGCGCCGCAAAGTTGGGCTGTGCCGTTGGGCCAAAGACAATTGTCGCCCCTGATTTTTTGGAAAGGTCGAGGTGCCCAGAAACAAAATCAGCGTGGAAGTGGGTCTCCAGAACATACTTAATTTTGGCCCCGTCAGCTTTAGCTTTTGCTACATAAGGATCCGTTTCCCGTAAAGGATCAATAATGACCGCTTCACCATTGCTTTCGATATAGTAGGCTGCTTCAGCCAAACATCCGGTATAGATTTGTTCCACTTTCATAAGCTATAGAGGAATTTTTATGGTGATGAAATTGAAGATTTTTAACCATACAAATACATGATCATTCTTTCATGTATTTTTTCAAAGAAAAGACCTAATAAATAGGCATGAAACAAAAATACCCGGACTCTTTACAGGAGATAATGATAAAAATCAGCGGCATGAGGTGATTTTTATCAATGATGTTTTGATTGGATATCTGGGTGTAAAAGTGTGTTAATGTATTTATTTTCAGTGATTTAGATCACAGTTGTCGAGGGTTTAAAAAAAACGGAGAGTACCCAATCGTTGGGTACTCTCCGGAATAACAAACATGAGTTGTTGAGTGCTGATTTTTCAGCCAGTATATCAGGGATTACACGTTGGTCTGGAGGGTATATTCCTGAAATGGAGTGGTTTCTTCAGTTGGATCTGCCGGGAGTTCGTCAAAAGCATCTACCGCATCCTGGATATTGAGGAAGAAATGATCTTCGCCAATGGTTTCCGTCAGGTGGGCTTTGGCCATGGCATCCCGAATTGGACCTTTTACAGTACTAAAGTGACATTCCAGCTTGTTTTTACGGCAATCGGCAACTACATCCAGGAGGGTGTGAATGGCACTGCTATCAATATTGTTGACGCTTTCCATATTAAATACGATGCCACGCAAGGCCTTTCCTTTCCGTTTAATTTGTTCGTCGAGCGTATCCTGAAAGAAGTTGAGGTTTGCGAAGTAGAGATCTGCATCAAAACGCATGATCAGGATATCAGGACGATCCTCTAGCTCGGGGAAGCGTTCGAGGTTACGGTAAGTGCGGGTACCCGGCACTCGCCCCAGAATAGCAATATGTGGACGGGTAGAGCGGAAAATAACCATCGCAAGGGATAAAATTACGCCAATCCCGATACCCTCTTCAATGCCCAGGCTGAGCGTTGCGGCGAAGGTGACCAACAGCATGGCCAGATCCGTACGATCGCTATGCCAGAGGTGTTTGACTTCCTTGATGTCGATGAGCCCGAAAACGGCTACCATAATCACAGAGGCTAGAATGGCTTGTGGCAGGAAGTAGAATAAGGGCGTAAGAAAGAGAAGTGTCAGGATGATCAGCCCGGCCGAAATAAGTGATGCCATTCCTGTTTGTGCACCAGCCTGGTCATTGACGGCCGTTCGGGAGAATCCACCGGTCACCGGAAAGGATTGGAAGAACCCTCCGGCGAGGTTAGCCGCTCCCAGGGCCACCAGTTCCTGGTTGGCATCCAGTTTATAATTTTTGTGTTTGCTTTGTATTGCTTTGGCGACCGCAATGCTCTCCATAAACCCGACAAGGGAGATGGTTAGTGCTACGGGCAGTAAGGTTTGGAATGCGTCAAGCGAGAAAGCAGGGGTCATCCACTGGGGGAGTCCACTAGGCACTTCGCCAACGATTTTCACCCCCTGACTATCCAGGCCGAATAAATACACGGCCAGGATGCCAAAAATAACGGCAACCAGAGGCCCGGGAATCGTTTTACTCCATTTTTTGACGCCCATGATCAGCGCTATACCGACGATTCCCAGCAGGAAGGTTGCGGCATTTGTTTCCGAAATCCGCTGAGTGGCCTCCATAAGCACTTCATGGACTTTGTCCTTGGCTACCAGTTTAATCCCCAGGAGGTGTTTGAGTTGTGAAATGCCGATGATCAGTGCTGCAGCAGAAGTAAATCCGCTAATGACCGGATGGGAAAGAAAGTTGACCAGAAACCCCAGGCGAAAAACACCCAACAAGAGTTGGATGGCCCCGACGATCAACGCTAGCAAAATGGCGAGCTGTAAATAAGCATCGCTACCTGCGGCAGCCAGGGCGCCGATGCCGGAGGCCGTCAAAAGGGAGACCATAGCTACCGGGCCAACGGCTAGTTGCCGGGAGGTGCCCAGGAGCGCATAGACGATTAGGGGTAAGGTAACTGCATAGAGCCCATAAATGGGCGGTAGACCTGCCAGCATAGAATAAGCCATTCCCTGAGGAATCAGCATTACGCCAACAGTTAACCCGGCGGAGAGATCCCCTTTGAGCTGTGTCTTGGTATACTGGGGGAGCCATTCCAACGCGGGAACAAACCTTCTGATATTCATAAAAATGGTGTTTTACTGCATGATTGGCCGTAGCCACTGATTGTGCAGCAAAGGTAAGGTGGTGGAGCAGGTTGCTCAGTGATCCAGGTCACGCTTAGGCTGGAACAAGTGTTCCAAATTCAGGAATATTGGTCCAGGCACGCATCCCGCCATCGAGGTTAAATACGTTTTTAAACCCCAGATTGCGCATCAACGTACCTACACGTACACTTCGACGTCCCGTGCGGCAAAACAGCAGATAGCATTGCTGGGGATCCATCTTTTCCAGGCGGTCGATAAAATCATCCGCAAAGTAATTGAGATGGATTGCTTTGGGTAAGGATCCACCAGCAAATTCGGCATCGGTCCGCACATCCAGAAGAACAGCGTCAGGATACTGCTTGCGCATTTCCTGGAATTGCTCCCCGTTAAGATTTTGCAGTAGCTTCTTTAGTAACTCCCAGCGCCGAATGGTGCATCCTTCCTGATTATCCATAATATTGTTGAATTTACCGGGGCTTCCGTTCCTAATTACCTGCAAATTGCTTTTTGTGAAAAATCTTGGATCAACTCCAGGTTTCTTCCTCGCCGAGCCAATACTTGCCTGGAAAGAACGCTCCATATTGATAAGGATAAAGGTACGGAACTGGACTTTTTCATGCAACCAGGGACTGAGGAAATAAGGAAAATCTAAGGAGATTTAGTTGTTGGGGAAGAAAAAAAAGGCAATCATTTGCAGAAAAATGGAACAAATAACTTATTTTAGGCACAGATAGGGTGTTCCATTCCTGAGGGAGTGGCCTATCTCCCAATGCCGGAGACAGTTTTTTACAAAACAAATAAACTCCTACTGATTAGCTTGAAGCAAGGTAGGTTACTAAATAGTCTATGCGAACGCTAGATAGTATTGATTTCCGTATCCTTAACCTGTTACAGGAGGATGCCAAATTCACCATTAAAGAAATAGCGGCTCAATTAGGAATGACCACTACTCCCGTTTACGAGCGCATTCGACGCATGGAGGAGGATGGGTATATCAAAGGGTATGTCGCATTGGTAGATCGTGAAAAGCTCGATTTTCAGATTCAGGCTTTTTGCAATGTTTCGCTCAAGGAACATGCCCGCGAACAATTGGAACTATTTGAGGCCAATGTTCAGCAATTACCAGAAGTAGCAGAATGTTATCACATTGCGGGGACGTTCGATTATCTGCTGAAAGTAGTCGTCAGGGACATGAATGCTTACCAGGAATTTATGGTCAACAAACTTGCCGTTCTGGAAAACATCAGTAATGCGCAAAGTTCTTTTGTCATGTCAGAAGTTAAATATTCTACTTGTCTGCAGCTGGAGTAAGAGAGCTTTCAGCCGTAAACTGGCAAAGGAGTAATATTTTCCCATCCCAAATAGGGTACCGCCGGGCAATAGTGGAAGGCACTTCCGGAAGGTCATCGGCCGTAACCAGATACCAGATACCCGCGTGCGGTTTTTCATGGAAAGGAATAATTCTTCCCTGGGTTTTCGCCAGATAATACGGAATCGGGTAGGGCAAAACAGGTATACTATCTCGGATAATACTGGTTTTCAATACCGGAATCCGGATAGGGACAGGTACTCGATGGCCGGTAATCGCTACTGAATCCGGGCCTGCGGTAGCGATAGTTTCCTGAACGATTTTGCGGTAAAGCTGCAGATTTTTCATTTGTTTTTGCTGCGAGGGCAGCAGGATCAGGTCATATCCTATCCGGGCACAAGCAAGGCTCAGACTGATCCACAGTACCGTTCTAACTTGCACTACGCTGGTTTTTAGTAAAATCCAGGCTAAGGCACTAGCTGCAAAGGGAACGAACATATACAGATAGCGGTCGCGAGCCTCGGGGGAAATCCAGTATAGCCAAATATTGCTCACAAAGAAAAAGAGGGAAAAAGTCCAATAGGGATGCTCCCATGATAGCTGCCGGCGACGGGCGAATCCAAAATAGATAATAACAGACCAAGGGAGTAACATGGCCAAAAACTGGAAGGGAAAAGTTAGGAGCCGGAGCAGTAGCCCCTGGCTGTTTTCTGCTACTGATTTTTGGGAGGCTTCGGAAAGCAACTTTATCAGGTATTGTTGTGCTTGGCCTGTATGCCAATCGTACACTAGAAAATAAGTTCCCAGCATACTCAGGCCAATACTGAGCCCAAGCAAATGATACCAGGAAAAGAGTTTCTTCCAGTGACCGCGCAAAACCAGCCAGCCACCTAGCGTTATGGCCTGAAAGGCCAGTGAGGGGATTCCTTTGGTGAGAAACCCCAGCGCCATAAATAAATAAGAGATAAGGAAAAGCTTAAGCCAGTTTTTTTGCTGCTCATACTGGAAAATAGCCATGACTTGCAGATAAACCAGCATACTGTAAAACAGATCAAGTTCGCCACTAAGGACTGTGGCGAAAAAGAGAAAATGGCTGCCAGTGAGCAGAAATAGACTGGCTAACCGTGCGGTCCATTCCCCGATCCAGTTACGCGTTAAGCGATAGTGCCACCAGGCCAGAAAGCACCAGGCTGCCAATGAAGGTAAGCGAACCAGGACATCGGCAACGCCGCGGTTAAGTGCAAAAAGAAACCCAACGATCCAATTGAACAGGGGAGGTTTATTGTAATAGGGGGTATTCAATAATTGAGGTTGGAGCCAGTTTCCCGAGAGGTACATTTCCAGTGATACTAGGCCCCGACGCGGTTCCTCACCACGCAGATCCATTACCTCCACGCTTAGAACCATGCCGAGAAGCAAGGCGAGAAGGGTTACTAACAGGAGTTTGCTATCAGTTCGCAAAGGAAATCGGGTTAATGGTAATGTAAGCTCTTAGAATGCGATAAAGTTTTCTCTAAAGAAGTTTATTTCGGCCCTGTTTATATGTAAAGCATACCCCTTGACGTTAACTTATCAGCATGCTAATTGACTACCTTTTGTGAATTATTAGGGATAAACTTAATCAATACCCTCCCTGTTACCTCGGGCTTAGGTTGACCGAAGTGGGGGGTGAATTTAAGTCGCTTCGGGATTGAGGTGGTACGATGTTACGGCAGATACTGCACTTGGCTATTTCAATTTAGGCCAAGTGCAGTATCTGCTGGCAATTGTGTTCGAAAAGGCCCTAGCTTTATAGCTATCAGGTAGAAATAATTAACATTGGAATTCGGCTAAGGGGATTTCTCAGCCAACTGGTAAGTATTGATTATATTTCCTGTAATGAGGCTATCAATACCGAAAAAATAAATGGATTATGCGTTACTCCCTGTTAATCATATTTTGGGTTTGTCTGGGCTTCACGGTTAAGGGGCAGGTTTCTGAATTCGGACTCGCGGCGGGTGTTTCTGTCTATGAAGGGGACCTGGCACCGAATGAGATTATCTTATACTTTCAGACTTTACGCCCGGCAGTGGGGGTTTACTACCGACGTCACCTTTCCCGTCACTGGGCGGTTCGGGGGGATGCACGTTTTCTTACCCTCTTTGGTGATGATGAAATAAGCAGTCGGGTACGGGGAATAAATTTTCGAACGCATATTCTGGAAGCAACCCTGCAAGGAGAGTGGAGTTTGTTTACCGTGAATTTTAGCCGGTCTGGAAGTGTTTATGCGCAACCTTATGCACATATGGGTTTAGGGGTGATTCGGTTTAATCCCCAGGCAAACTACCAGGGGAACTGGGTGGATTTGCGGCCACTGGGTACGGAAGGTCAGGGCCAACCGGGTTATGCAGCTCCTTACGGAAAGCAAGCATTGGTCTTGCCTTTCGGAGGAGGTGTAAAATTGGTACTGAATGATCGGGTAGTCTTAGCGGGCGAGGGGATGTTTCGATTTACCAGCACCGATTACCTTGATGATGTGGGTAATGTTGCCGTTCGCTATCAGGATGTCCTGAATAACAGCGGTCCTTTAGGTGGCGCACTAAGCAACCCGACCTTTAATCCAGATCGGGATGATGTTAATCGGACCTACCAACGGGGAGGCCCTGCCCGCGATTTCTATTTCGTGGGGGAGCTTTCCTTAGGATTCTTTTTTGGCGGCGGGACATCCGGTGGTGGAGCCGGCCGGGGCAGAGGCAAGGGCCTTCCCTGTCCTAGGTTTTAATGCAAAATCAAATTTTTATCTGATGCTCCCGTAAAATGGCTACAGCTTCTTCTGCCTTGTCGGCCGGAGAATACAAAGAAGCTTCTCCAAGCGAAGGAATTGCCGAGTCAGGCCGGGAAACAATATGGCTTTCAATACCATGCTGCTTGAGGATATCTTCTGCAAGCTTTACCTCTAACAAGTCGGGAGCCGAATAAATTTTAATCCAACCTTCGGTCATCATAAGCTTATTTTTTAGGATTAACCAGCGAAGGCATTTAAGATCCTCCCTGGGGTTTTTCAAGCGAAATTGTTTTTTATCGTGAGAACTCAATAACAGTAGGTAACTGAATGCTACGAACTCCCATCGTGCTCATAAGGTACAAAAACTCCGAGTAGTTAACTAGTGATTAACCGCAAATTTGTTTTTAATTCATAGGGTTGGTCACCCCTGTTACTGTTGCAGGATTAAAAGAAGAAACCGCCACCCAGGGTGAACCGGATTGCATCATCATCGGTGTGAAATGCTTGCAGGGTAATGGAGGCCATATCGAACGGACTGATAAAAATACCTCCTCCCAGGGCCGTATGCCAGATAGCCGATTCCGGTACGCCGGACCATACCCGGCCAGTGTCAAATCCGGCAAGCAGACCTCCGCTAAAAGGGAGGGTTCGGTTGTGGGACGACCAGATTTTCCAACGCAGGTCAAGGTTGGAATAAAAGGCGCTCTGCCCAGTAAATCGCTCCCGGCGAACTCCTCGAAAATTTCGTTGGGGGCCGCCACCGCCCAAGGTTGCTCCCTGAAAAAAAACATAATTATCATTCAGCAAATGCTTACCGCCACTACGGGCCGCGAGGACTAGCTTACGATCCGGGTCAAGTGGAACATAGAGGCTAAATGAACCCGCGAGGAAAGGAAAAGACGGTCCATCGGTATCCAGGGATTGCCGCCAGCCGGCCTGCAGCCCAAAGGCAGCCCCCACCGTAGGAAAAGCTTCATTATCTACATTTCGCCAGGTGACGCTGCCGTCAACTCCCACGGATTCCAGTCCACGGAAGGCTACCGGTAGTATTTGAGGAGCCAGGTCGTTAATAAGCCGATCGGGAGTGTTTTCCAATTGAACCGATTCCAGCATGGGCCCAAATTTGAATAGCCAGCCTCCCGAACTTTTGTACTGCAGCCGGGGGGCAACGCGCAGCACGCGTTGGCGAATTCGTACATAGTCTTCCTCCTGCGTGGCATCCCAATTGAGACTGCTGTTTCCGAGCCCGTAAAAGTTGATGGCATAGAGCGGTGACTGAGCCAGGATATTCCATCCGAGTTGCCAGTTGCCTATTACCCGGGTAGCCAAGCCATCATAGTTCAATAGCCAGCCACTGGTAGCCATGGCGTATTGCAACTGGAACTGGTGGAAGGTTGCATAGGGATCACGGCGGAAGCCATAAGTGGTGGCCTGGCCACCCAAACCCAGTAGTAACCCGTCATCAGGATTGACATTTAACAACGGAAGGAGGATGCTGTAGTCAAACTCATAATCGCGGGATTGCCGGTGGTAGCTGTGAAAAACGGGGGAGGCTGGTGTTTGCACCCGGCTTTCAGTGCCTACGATCAGGACGTTCTCTTCGCCCGGTATTTCGTAAATACGATTTTTGCGACCTGGACCACTTACAATGGAGCTATCCTTGACGGTGTCGGTTCCTGGGCCACCAATGATGCGGAGTCGGCTGCCACGGGGAGCCTTCCCCCGCAGGAGGAACTCATCTTCTCCTTCCAGTCCAAAAAAAATGATTTCTTTAGTTTCCTTGGCCTCAAAAGTACGCTGGAAGAAAAGGTCCTTAGGCTGCCCCCGCTTAGTAAGCGTCCAGGCCTCTACCCGGGTTTTTCCATCAGCCAGCCGATTAACTATAAAACGATCATCTCCACGGGTTCCCAGCACGTCTACCTTGTGATTGTTAAATAAATAAAACCGCCGGGCTATGCTGAGCAGGTCATCACGGCGCTGTCGGAGTGCGGTAATAATCCTTGGTGCGTCTTGCTCGTAGAAGGCAGCGGGCCATTGCTCGCGGAAAGCTGCGGTAATTAGCTCATCGGGCAGGGCCTGTTGGATTTCCTTTGCTGCTTTCTCCCAGGCTTCCCAGGGAGCTCCGGCTAAAAAAGTAGGGTCAAACTGGCGCGCCCCGTAACTGGTCCAGGCTATTTTGGGAATGGTAGGGGTGTATGGCCGCAGGACTTTAGCCATGGGCAATGTGCGGCGGGCAATACTCATCAGTAAGCCATCATACTGGCTAAAGGCCTGGTCGCGGTCTCTGGGAATGGGGCGGTAATAGTGGATGCCACCCTGTTTATTCATGGCCCAGCGCCACTGGTCATCATGGCGATCCCAATCACCAACGAGCAGGTCAAAAATACGGGCCTTGGCAACCGCAGCATAGTCGATTTGATGGTCACCTTCTTCCAGGATTTTATCGAGGGCTTTGGCGGTACTGACAATGCGATCGGGGTAACCAAACTGCTCTCTGTCAGCCCATAAATTATCATCTGGGCGTTCCTCAAAGAGATAAGCCGCATTACTGAACTCCCCGGCATATGGCCCCATACCTTCCTGGTTAGGGACAAATACCAACTCCGGATGGGTATGTAGAATGCCGGCTGCCTCCGCCAACGGTGTAATGGGCAGGGCTGAGAGCGGATGGGAGGCACTGAAGTTGTCCTCGAAGACTTCCCGAACAAAGCTTTCATTAAAGGGGTAGGGAACTGTGCGGGAAGCATCCTTTTCCAAGGCCCGCAAGACATATTCCCGGCCTTCCGGATTGCGAAGGCGCAGAGAATTTGTTTGGTAGCCGCCGCCTAACTTAATAGGAGTAAGGCCACCGCGTACCGTGTCGAGGTCGAGTGCCGGAGGAGTTACGGGTATCGCATAGGCCTCCCGGTAATGTTGGCCCCAAAGCAAGCGTCCGAATCCTTTGCGGGAAAAGTCTCGCGAGGTGAGGGTGGTGCTGCTGCTTGTGGTCGTTGGGTTAATGGGCGGAGTGGCAGATGTTTTGGGGGGAGCCTCCTTGACTTGCCGTTGATAGACTTGGGTGGCAACGCCCTGATCATTCAGGTTGAAAAAGCGAACATTAGCAGATCCATCTGACCAGAACTCCAGCTCAGCAAAGCCTGCGGTCCCTTGGGTGTAAAGGGCTCCATTGCCAATACGGGCTGCGCTCAATGGATTACCGGCTCCGGTAACGATAAAATGCTGCCCGTCTTTTTCCCAGTATTGCTGGTTGTTTTCATGGGCTGAAACAAAAATAAGATTGCCATTTTTTCGGCCAGAATTGACAAGTGCATTCCGTAATTCGCGGTATTGAGGATGCGTAACCTGCTGCCGGTTACCCAGGGCACTATGGGTAGCTGCTACCAGGCTGCCGATACCAGGGATAGGCAACCAGAGGGGTTCCGCTAAAAAGGTTAATGGAAAAAGGTGACGCCGCAGAGGGTACTGCCCCCCGTGAATACCATTGGTGAAAGGGGGGTGGTGAACGGCCACGATAACTTCTTTACCACGGTTTCCCTTGATCGCGTCCTCAATATAACGGAAGAAAAAATTCCGTCCTTGTAATTCACATCCCTGATTAATCTGGGGGTCTTGGTCCCAGTCGCTCAGCCACCATTGGGAGTCGATCAGTACCAACACCAAATCTTCGGCAAGGGTTACTTCTGCGGGGTCGCCACATCCTGGGCGGGGCAGCCAGGTAGCCTTTTTTCCGAGAGCCTCCTGGAGGTAATCCCATTGTCGGCTGACCCCTGATAAACCATAATGCTGCCAATCCGTATCGCCAGCCATAAAGAAAACCTTTCCTCCAAACCCCGTTAAGGCTTGCCGGATATAATCCAATTGCTGTTTGCCGGCGGCAAAACGACTACTATCACTGCGAGAGGATAAGCCCTGCGAGAGTTGCCCGCCCAGAAACAAAACTGACGTATACTGAGGGTCGGCTTGTGACCAATGCTGGCTGGCAGCCTTGAGCATAGCCTCCGGGTTGTCAGCCAACCCAATGTTCCCCAGTAAGATTAGTCGGTGACGAAGCGTTGCAGAATCGCTGGTTGGCGTGATCGCTTCCTCCTGCACTCCATCGGCGCCCTTTGAGAACTGTGGGGTATAGGTAGCGCAACTAGCCAGGAACACAAGTGTAATGAGGGCAGGCCAAAAGGTTTTGCGATTGGACATAGCAAAGGGTGTTTTAGGAAAAGAAGAATACAACCTATCTACTTAGCCAGGGTCATTACTTGGGGGCGCAAACCTAAATGTACTAAGCGGGCGCCAGAGGAACTGATAGGGTCGACACTTTTTCCAATGATAATACCTGGTTCCGGGGCAGCAAATGTTTTTAGGCGGCGCCCAAAGATATCCCGTAACTCAGCCAGGAGGTCGTGGCGCTTCACCCATTGTTTTACATCGGGATAAATATGTAGTAGTCCACCCGTATCTGTATATAACCAATACGAATCATCACACAAAATAGTTGAATCGCGTGAGGTGGAAATTTCCCCGGGGAGCATTTCCAGGTCATAAAGGGTGTTGAAAATGCCAATAAGAGCGTCCTGAATTACATCCTCCTGAAAAATATGGGGATCGCGTAACTCAAGAGTGACTGCCGGAATACCGAGGGCAGTAGCAGCTCCCCGGAAGGTTGCATCCCCCGCTTTATTATTGAGAATGATCTCCGGATTTTGCAGGAGGGCCATACGCCGTACCTGCTCCTGCTGCAGATCGGCGCGAATATACCAGGAATTGATACGCCCAAAACTTGCTGTGTGTAAATCAATTAATAAATCCAGAGGGCGTAAGATGCGCTCGACGAGCCGATAAATGTAGACCTGGCTGACATTGCCATCGGGGCGCCCGGGAGCAATCCGATTGAGGTCGGTCCCATCATTGAACGGACGTTCTTCCCGGAAGAATCCGGGCACATTCATCACGGGGGCCCCTACGACAATTCCGCGCAGTTGCTGGGGGTCGAGTTGTTGAAAAACCTGTTGAATAACGGGGATGCCATTGAGCTCATTACCATGGATAGCGGCGGTAATGCCCAGTACCGGACCCTCATATTTTCCGCGGGCAATCAGCAGGGGAATACACAGCGGCTGCCCCAGCCCATCATCAATCAGGTGTAGCCAGGAAGTACCGATGGTTCCCGGAGGGATTGCCGAAAAATCGATTTGACGGCTGGTATTTGCAGCAGGCATCCGGAACGGCGGAATCATATGGATGGATGTATCACTGGCATAATGTACAAAACCATCGCCAAAGCAGGAATGTTTGCGCGAAAATAGGAGACAAAAAAAAATGACCTCCCAAAGGAAGGCCACTACTTTACACTCACTAGTTTATGAAACTTAAGTCAACATTGACATATTGCTTATCTACTCTAACAAGTAACTCCGGTTATTATTGTACTCATTTTATTGAAAATTTTTCAAAAAAACCATTTTTTCTAGTTTTTTAGGAAAAATTTAAGCATTGAGCAGTAACATATTCACAAAAAAGTTGGGTACTGCCCACCCGGTCACAAGCAAATTAACGCTATAAAGAGGCCTTGATGGTAGTTGTGGTTGGTTGGATATGGAAATAAATTAGCGCCGCCAAAGTAATTTTATCCAAAAGAAGGGGCGAACGAGCTGTTCCCGCAGGCTGAAATCGGTATACATGGCTGAAAGGTAATTCAACACCTTGCGGTTGTTGCTGATAATATTGGCCACAATATTAAGGAGCCAGGGGTAGGCTCCTGCTTGCTGCATTTGATAACTAAGTTTCATTTCTGAGCCTAACACCCGGGCTATACGTTGATCATAACTGCGGAGGTAAGTTGCTGAAAATTGTTCACTGGCCAGGCATTGCTCGGCTTGCTCGGCAGCGATAAACCCACTATAGACAGCATTACCAATACCCTCTCCCGTGAGTGGATCGACGAGATGTGCGGCGTCACCAACCAGCATGAAATGATCCCCAGAGAGGGTCCGTGTTTTAGATCCCAGCGGAAGGCCATAACCAACAGGCGGATCTATGAGCGTAGCGTTTTTAAACCGCTGGCTAATCACCGGGTGATTTTCGATAATATCCTGCATGGCTTGGCGCAGGTTTAGTTTTTTGCGCTTAATGATATCGGTACGCATGCCGAGTCCTACGTTAGCTTGCCCGTCGGGCAAAGGAAAAATCCAGAAATAACCCGGAGTGATTTCCCGAATAAAATGCAGTTCGATGAAGTTGTCGGGATGCATATCGGTTACCCCCTGGTAATAAGCCCGGACTGCCCCAGCATGATGTGCTGAATCTTTTTCCAGCCCAGCATACTGCCGGCTAAAGGCAGATTGCGCACCATTGGCGACAATCAGTAAGCGGGCCTGAATACGCAGACTTCCAGTTTCATTTTGCACTTCGAACCCGGTGGAGGTGCGGGAGAAATGGGTTATTTCTTCCCCCGTGTACAGCTGGATGTTGGGCCGCAGGCGTAGTTCATCAATGAGGAATTGATCAAAATCTATTCGTTTAGCCACATAGCCTGGTGCCTGGAAAAAATTCCGGGTGTACTGCGGTTTAAATGGGATATCCACAATGCGATGGTTTGGGGCAATAAAACGAACGCCCCATACATCCGTTTGCATCGCTTTTTGATGAAATCGCTCCAGGATCTGAGGGTCGAGCCGGTTGAGTAAGGTAGTTACTTTGCCACTAATCGCATCCCCGCATACCTTGTCCCGGGGGAATGTTGCCTTGTCGATTATTACCGAAGGAATACCCAGATAACTTAGCCGCAAGGCCGTGGCCGCACCACCCGGGCCAGCACCAATAATACAAACGGGGGTCGTGATCATGCTCCTTTTTTTTGGAAAAATAGGGCGTAATACCCAAAAAGCCACCCAATTCCGCAAATATACTGCTGAGGAAAGGGTCAGGGCTCTTCCCTCCATGCCCAAATACCTCCTGAAGCCGAAGTAATTTTGAAATTGGTAACTGGTGACTGGTGACTGGTTTCTGGTTTCTGGCCCCGACTGCGTCGAGGGTAAATTTTTGGTTACTCGTTACTTGTTGTTCCGATTTTTTACCTGCCAAAGCTATTTACAGGCGGGTGGTTCCTAAGCGAAGTCCAGGTCATGATGTCTAATTTCCCATCTCTCACCCGCCGGAGGCGGGCAAGTTTCTCATTTCCCACTTAGATTTCCGCCAGCATCACCATTACTAACCAGCCATTTTAAATATAATAAGGCACCCAAAAAGGCTGATACCACTTGTAAGCCAGGAATAAAAAAGGCCGGCAATATTGATTGCCGGCCGAAAAAATCGTTATGAGTCAAATAAATTTGCTCCGTAGTTGATCGTTCATGCGCTTTTACGGCGGTTAGCACGGGCCTGCTGGTAAGCCAGCTTGCGTGATTCTCGGGTAAACTGCAAGGCCCGGATCTGGTCACCCCAGCGGAGCTCGGCAGCTTCTTTACCTTTCTTTTTGGCCAGGCGCTTGAACTTGAGCTGAAACTTCTTCCAGCGGCGAACGGCTTTTTTCCACTGTTTCCGTAATGCTTTTAATTTTTTCTTTTTTACGGGAGGAAAACCGGAAGCCTCAGTTCCTGGAACAGAAGGCTGTAGTATTCCCAACAGCGTACTGATGGCAGGAACTACTTCCTCAAGAATCCAGGGAGCCAGGGAGGATTCAACCATTAAAACCTTTTTACATTAAATTAATAAACGGTTTACACAAACTTAACGATAATTCAGCAAGTTTCCTAAGGAAGCTCTGCTGGAATTACAATGATGCTCACCAGTTTTCGGTCGCGAATCACTTGCAGAGTAGCTTTTTGCAGGATGGTTGATTCGTCCAGCGCCCGGTGCAGATCATCTACCGATGCAATAGGCTGTTGATTAAACCGGATAATGACATCCCCGGGGTGGAGTTCAGCATTATACGCAGGGCTGTCGGCTTCCATTTGTTGAACGAGTACTCCGCTAATCTGGTTGATTCCCAGCTGGCTGCTTACCCGGGCTGGCAATTTGACAAGCTGCCCTGCGAGGCCCAGGTACCCGCGGCGTACTTTACCATTGAGGATTAGCCTTCCAACGACGAACTTAGCCAGGTTTGCCGAAACAGCAAAGCAAAGCCCCTGGGCAGGAAGAATTACGGCAGTGTTTACACCAATTACTTCTCCCCGGGAATTCACGAGTGGTCCGCCGGAGTTTCCGGGGTTCAGCGCCGCATCGGTTTGAATAACGTCATCGATCAGGCGGCCGCTTTCTGACCGAAGGGTCCGGCCAAGCGCACTGATCACTCCTGCAGTAAGTGAGTACTGAAAACCGTAGGGGTTGCCGATGGCAATCGCCAACTGCCCAACCTGGAGTCGGTCGGAGTCGCCAAAAGCAATAGTACTGAGGCGTTCGCCATCAATCTGTACAACGGCGATATCGGAAGCAGGGTCATCTCCGATCAGGCGGCCAGGGAACTGGCGGCCATCAGCGAGGTGAACTTCGATGCTGCTGGCACCCTGAACCACATGACTATTGGTAACGAGGAGCCCATCCGTGGAGATCAGGAATCCTGATCCTGATCCATAGGGTAGCGTTCGCCGGTTTGCCGCCGAGCGGCGCTGGGGTTTGGTTACTCTGATTTGAACTACAGCTTCATTCACCTGCCGGGCTACTCGTACTACTGTTTGCGAGTAAGCATCGAGAAGGTCCGCATCAGGGTTGGGAAGCATACCGGCGATAGGGGATTCCGGCTCAAGGGGCTGGTCGCTGATAAAATGTACCATAACGGGTATGAGTTAAGGAGCTATCGCACTGGCAATGGCCAGCGGGGATAGTTCGGATGAAATAATCGGAGAATCACAACTGCACTTGGGTTTCAGAACCTATACGCTGTAGGAGCTCCGGAATTAGGGTTGCATTTCGGTTAGTTAGGTAGGTCTACGGACACTTCGGGCCGCAAATACGATATCCGCAGTGGTTTCAGGACGAAGGGTAAAGTATTAGGATGAACAGGCAGTAATTGTGCCAGTGGGGGAGGGCAGTCGAAATGGCAGAGAATTAGCAGTAGAGACTCCATGTAAAGAACCCCTTGCTGCCATATTGGCAACAAGGGGTTCTGGGGAAGGCTATTGGGATTTCGCTGAGCAAATCCCAATCCGCTTAGTTATTGCCAAGAATCAAGGGAAGACCGCCAGGTCCACTACCTACAATAATGACTTTAGCATTCTGGGAATTGGCAAGTTCGAGAGTGGCTTCAATGCCCTTGTCTTTCAGGATTTTATCGGAAAGACTGGCGCTGAGGATCTGGTTAGATTCCGCCTTAGCACGGGCTTCAATAATTTTCCGCTCGGCTTCTTTACGTTCCTGATCGAGGATATACTCATATTTCAGGGCCTGTTGTTCAGCTTCGATTTTAGCTTCGATGGCATTCCGGACTTTTTCCGGCAGACGGATTTCCCGAATCAGGGTAGCTCGCAAATCAACGTAGTTGTTATCCAGGACCGTTTCCAGATCTTTTTGGGTCAGCTGCTGGACTTCCTCCCGCTTGGTAGAATACAATTCTTCGGGGGTATAGCGGCCAATAATTTTTCGCACGGAAGAACGAACCTCGGGGCGTACCAGTGAATTCAGGTAATCCTTGCCAAAGGTCTCGTGTAAAAAGCCGATTTTGTCAAAACGTGGATTTACGCGAACGGTAACATCAACACTGATGTTGAGGCCGTTGCTGGAAAGAACATCCATTTCTTCCTCAAGCTGCTGTTCCCGAACGTCGTAGAGATACATTGTATTCCATGGGGCCAGGACGTGAAAACCAGGGCCGTAAATATTCTCTTTATCCAGGCCGCCGGCAAAACGCTGAAAAAGGACGCCTCTTTCCCCGGCGTCTATGGTTAAAAAGGTTGCATTAGAAAAAATCAGGATAGCCATTAGGGCAAAAAAGGCGATGACGCCGGTCGTGATTAATTTCCCCTGACCACTTTTCTTCGGTTTCGTTTCACTCATGATTGGCAATTTTTCTTCACTTTAAATTACGGAAGTTTAAACTTTTTAAGCGCTATTTTTTTGATAAAGGTGCAGTGTGTGCCGATAAAGGGAAATAACGGTAAAGCCTTCTGATTTAGATTTTGTTTTTACCTTGCATGCCATATGTTCCCGGATACCTCCGGGTAACGGCGCATGGCGGTAAAACAACTGCTGCGGCATTTATTCCGGGATAAATTTCTCCTGAATCAGTTATACCTGCAAACCTAGTACTAAAATTAACCCAATGAAGCAACTATTAGTTTTTTCTCTAATTGCAATTGCCATAATTGCCTGTAGTAATCGAGCGGATTCAGGTACCAGTACCAGCGCCACCACCAGCGCCGCTGTCGATCCGGTGGATGGGCAGAAAATCTACAAGCAATATTGCGTCACGTGTCATGGTCTTTACGGGGACATGGGCGCCAGCGGAGCATTTAACCTGACTACCAGCAACCTTACGCTGGAAGAACGGGTTAATGTGATCACTAATGGCCGCAATGCGATGACAAGTTTCAAGGCATTGCTGAGTGAAGAAAAAATTAAAGCAGTCGCACAGTTTACCCTGACGCTGAAAGAAGAAAACTAAGGGCCGATCTTTCCGGTCTTTACTAGTTCTCTCATCCTATGACTTTGGATAGACGTCAGACAACGATTTTTGTCACAGGTGGAACAGGATTCCTGGGTTCTTACCTGTTGCGGTATTTGTGGGCGCTGGGTCACCGGAATATCCGCGCTTTGCGACGTGCTGATAGTCGGATGGATTTAATTGATCCGGAGCTTGCGGCAGGAATCACCTGGATTACCGGAGATCTGTTTGATCGCGATGCGCTGGTAGCGGGCATGTCGGGTGCCGATCAGGTTTATCACTGTGCGGCAGTGGTTTCGTTTGACTCCCGTGATGCCCGTAGTATGCAGATTGTCAATGTCGGTGGTACCACCAATTTGGTAGATGTGGCTCTGGAGGTCGGCATTGGAAAGCTTCTCCATGTGAGCTCCATTGCTGCATTGGGGCGCCAGCGGCCCGGCGAGACACTTTCGGAAGCCAATATCTGGCAACGCAGCCGTTTTTCTACGCGCTACGGACTCAGTAAATTCATGGCGGAGCTGGAGGTATGGCGTGGCGTGGCCGAAGGATTATCGGCGGTGGTCATCAACCCTTCCATCATACTGGGAAGTGGTCGTTGGAACGAAGGCGCTGCGCGTTTCTTTTCCATGGTAGGTGGCGGATTTCCCTTCTTTCCCCGGGGAACCGGCTCCTTTGTCGATGTCCGGGATGTAGTACGTATGATGGTTCAGCTTATGGAAGAGCCCATCGAAGGGGAGCGTTTCATCGCCAGTGCCGGCGAAATGTCATTCCAGGCTTTTTTTCAACAGATTGCCCGGGAGATGGGGTGTAAGGCCCCACGGTGGGGGGCGCCTGCCTGGTTTTCGGGGGTGCTTTGGCCTTTCACGACGCTGTATGCGCGGCTGCGCGGCAAGTCTGCATTTATTACCAGGGAGACAGCCCGGCAGTCGGCAGTGGATTTCCATTATGATGCCTCCAAATCCCGGGAAGAGCTCCATTTTCAGTATTTACCTTTATCAGAAACGATTCGGGACACTGCTCGTGATTGGCTGACTCACCAGTCGGATGCTAACCAGTTGTTGCCGACCTTACCCTTTACTTCCTTACCTTAACAGAAAACGCGAACTTATACCCAGCGAAACTTCTCAGGAAGAAACGCTGTTATTTTACAGTTAAGTGAAGGGACAATATTATCTATACCTTATTTCAGGCCCTTTTGGACTTCCACTTCGTTAAAAAGCCTAGCCGACGCGCTGCGTCGCCTGCGTTTTTTGCCTTGTTGAACCCCAAAATTACACTGAATAAAGCTTATACATGATAATGACCCAACACTTAAGGCAGTTGCCCTACTGCTGATACCCTAATGCTTGCTTATTAATACCCGAATTATGGAATCCCTGGAAATATTACCCAATCGGGAGCAGTACGACGAAATGGCTGAACGACTCGGCTTGGGAACGATGGCTTATGGATCCTATCTCAGTTTTGAACCCTTATATGCA
>JACJXV010000029.1 GCA_020636445.1 Lewinellaceae bacterium
GTCAATTACAACTACTACGATAGTAAGGCACTGACAAAAGCCGCTCTGCCTTTTATCCTGCAAAGCATTCGGCAGCTCATCGATCTGGGGGTAGAAACGCAGCGAGCCTTTTGCTTTGGTACAGGAAAAAACTACGCCTTCCTTGAGTCTCTCAATGCCGAGCATCGCTTCTTTGGGGAAATAATCCCCTTGGAACATCCCCGCTATATCATGCAGTATAAAAGTCGTTTCCTCCCGGAATACATCGATAAATACCTGGCAGCATTGGGCAAAAGTCAAGGCCCTGAGGAATAAAAAACATCCTGAACACTGGTTATCAATTAGCACCCTGTTAAATACCGACATTTGTGTGACCGAACCGTTATGCAAACCAGCCAATTTCACGACCTTTGCCACTAGTTGGATCCCATAACTCTGTAAAGTGGGTTCAGCCAGATTATCGCTGAAAAGGTAGTCTCGATCCAACAACGAAATGCTATTGAGCAACTATTAACTACCCAATGACATGAAAAAACTACTCTTCTGCTGCCTGATTTCGCTGAGTGCCCTTCCTGCTAAAGCCTGGTGGGATGCAGGACACCTGGTTACTGCCATGATTGCCTACCTCAACCTCGATGACCAGGCTCGGGCACGGGTAGATGAGCTTACAGCTTTATTGCAACGTGACTATCCCTATGCTAATCACTTTATCACCTTGGGTACCTGGCCTGATGACCTGAAAGCGGAAGGCGTTCGCACCTATGACACCTGGCATTACACCAATATTCCCCTCATGGCCGACAACGTCGCCCTGCCACCCCAGCCGGAAATTGACGTTATCTGGGCTATTAATCAGATGAACACGGTACTTCGCTCTTCCCGACCAAAAAATGTTGACCGCGCCCGTCACCTGGGCTTTTTGGTTCACTTTGTCGGGGATATCCATCAACCACTGCATTCCACTTCGGTTTTTGATAATGACCTGCCCGCCGGAAATGTTGGCGGAAACGCTTTCCCGCTCAAGAGTCCTACCTGGCGCAACCTCCACTCCCTCTGGGATGATGGCTGTGGCTACCTAAGCAGCTTAGGCGATATCAATCCATTTGGGCAAGCAAAACAGCCCCTCACGGAAGGCCAAATTGAGCAAATTCGCCAGTTGGCACAAACCTTAATGCAGGCCTACCCGGCTAGTACATTTCCTGCTATTGATGAACTGGACCCCCGCTTCTGGGCGCTGGAAAGTCACCGACTGGCAGTAAAGTATGGTTATCGGGGTGTCAATGGCAAGGACGACCGGGGCCGCGATGTGCTCCTCCAGCCCGACGGTACCCCCTCAGATTACTACCTCGAGCAAGGCCAGGAAGTGGTACGTCACCAATTGGTACTGGGTGGGTATCGCCTCGCCCGACAATTGAACAGCCTGTTTGGCCGGGCTACTCCGCCGGATAATACCCAGGAAAAAATTGCCGTCCGGGGAGTCATCCAACGGCTTTTCGACGCCATGGCCGCCAATGATTCCAAAGCGGCGGAAGCGGTTATGCTGCCGGAAGCCGCCCTGGTAAGCATCCGTATGCAAGGGGATAAAAAGGTGGTACAGACCAGCACCGGAAAAGATTTCATCAAAGGCCTGGGCAAAAGCAAACAGGTGCGGCTGGAGCGCTTCTGGGATCCTGTAATCCTGATCGATGGCGATGTAGCTACCGCCCGCGCGCCCTACGATTTACATATCGACGGGAAGTTTGACCACTGTGGCACAGATATGTTCACCCTGGTTAAAGCCACCGATGGCTGGAAAATCAGTGGGGTGACCTGGGATGTGCTGATGAACTGCCCACCTTCACCGTTGGGGCCGGTAAAAAATTGAGATGACAGGATCTGGAAATCCTCAGCGTTAGACCGGCATCGGAGTCGAAAGACTTGCTTAGTACTTTGGGCGGTCCTACAACCATAAATCAAATATGGTTTATTTTGGCGATAAGTAGGACTTTAACCATTTACTCTCTCAAAACATTGAACAAGGCCTGATGGATAAAAAATGTCTCTTTCCAGACCTGCCTGGTTTCCAAAATCCCTGTCCCGGCTAATTCATTGAGATAACGCGAGGCGGTGGGACGGGAAACGCCAAGCTGGTCCATTACGATTTCGATGCGGCAATATGGTTGCACAAAAAGTAATTCCAAGAGGTCTTTGCTATAAACCTTTGGCTTTTCTTGCTTTACTTTCTCCACAGTCCAGTAAAATAAGTCATTGATTTGGCTGATTTTTCCAATGGTTTCCAGTGCTGTCACTTCGACAGCTTTGGCCATATAAAGCACCCACTCCTCCCAATTCTCACGGGTCCGTACTTCCTGCAAGAGCCTGTAATAATCTACTTTGTTTTCAATCACAAACTTGCTGAGATATAGCACAGGTTTATCCAGCAAGCCTTTCATTATGAGGAAAAGAACATTCATGATGCGCCCAGTCCGTCCGTTTCCGTCATAGAACGGGTGTATGCTCTCAAATTGGTAGTGTTGTACTGCTAATTGGATGAAAGGCGAAATGTCGTCATCGCTATGCAGGTATTCCTCTAGGTTTCTCATCAATAGAAGAATAGTATCGTGGTCGTCCGGTGGTGTATAGATAGTTGTGCCGGTTGCAGCATTTTTCAGCGCCGTACCTGGCAAGCGCCGGATTCCTGCACTGTTCTCTTCCAAAACTTGCTGGATTTTAACAATGGCGTTTGTGTTCAAAAAGCCCCGTTCTGACAAGAGACTATAGCCCGCCAACAGTGCCTCCCTGTACCGAAGTACTTCCTTCGTGGCAGGGTCTGCCTCCAAACCCTTACTAGAAAGCGCCTGGTAAAGCTTATCCTGCGTAGTGATGATGTTCTCGATTTCGGAACTGGCCGTCGCCTCCTTCAAAACAACTGCGTTAAGCAAAATAGAAGGATTAGGCAAAGTGTTGGCCAATCCCTTCAACTCACCAATGGCAGCGGCCGTCTTCGAAACTTGTCGAAGGACTGGCAGCGTTTCAAGTTTTTGCCTATCAGGAGGCAATAATGGCAGGTTGTTGAAAGGTATTTCTGGTCTTATCATGTCATAAAATAACTATTTCAACCCATATCGTGTAAAAAAAACAAAAAAATCTTTACACGAAGGCCACTTCATTGTAAGTTTTTTTACATGATACTCGCAAGGGGTTCAATTTGAATTTTCAAACAGAAAGATCAGTGGGGTGACCTGGGATGTGCTGATGAGTTGCCCACCGTCGCCATTGGGGCCGGTAAAAAATTGACAAGGCCGCCAAGGGGTTTCTTTGCGTCTTTGTGTGAAACCAGGAAACCCCGTAGTGGGGGAAAGGAAAAGTTGCTCGCCAAGACGCAGAGCCGCCAAGAGGTTCGTTGCGCCGTTGCTCCGTTGCGTGAAACCAGGAAATTTCTCCCTAATCCTCGTCATCCTCGTCGCTTTCCGCGATGCGGAGAAAAGCGGCGCGCCGGGGAGGAGGCATTTCCGAGTGCTCACCGCGAACTGCTTTCCAGATGATTTCATTGAAAAGTAAATCTGGGGCCTGATCTTCCTTGTCGAGGTTAAGAGTGTATGACAAGTCCGATAGCCGGGTGTTCATGGCATTGCGATCATCCAGACTGATGCGGGCCGGCAGGTGTTGGTAGGGCTTAACATTGGCCTCCCTGGTAAAGCAGGCAAACATGGGTGTAGCCGCTGCATCATACTGACTCATTGGCGGCAATCCCAGAATCAATTCCATTGTACGCAGTAAGGACGCGGTAGAATACATGGTATGCTCCACATGATTCCGGCGCGTGTAGGGGCTAATCACCAATGCCGGTGACCGGTGAGCATCCACATGGTCAGGACCATTTTGCGCATCATCTTCGACCACAAAAATGGCCGCCTCTTTCCAAATAGGACTGTGGGAAATGTAATCGACAAAACGGCCCACCGCCAAATCATTATCGGCGACCATCGCCGCGGGCGTTGGGGCCCCGCCCCGGGCGCCGGACGTATGATCATTAGCAAACCGAACGATATTAAGACGCGGGACTGCGTTCAGAGCCAGTAAGGAATCAAAATCGATTTTCCACTGTTCGAAGCGATACTGATCCTGAATACTCAGGTTATACCCCGGAAAACGGGCACAGGCATGTCCTTTTAAGGATTCAAGATAGGTTTGGTCGAGGTTAGCAAACTCTCCGTAGGTGCGGTAGCTTACTCCGGCGCGGTTGGCATAATCCCACAGGAATCCACCCCGCGGATAAGCGATCGGTTTTCGGCCTTCATAATCGTAAGTGCCGCCACGGCCGCCATAGTTGGTAGGCCAGGTTTTCTCAACGTAGTCATTGGCATAGGCTGCAGTCGACCAATTGTGTCCATCGGCGCTTACTTCCGCATCGACGTAAAAATTGTCGAGCAGCACAAACTCCCGCGCCAGGGCATGGATATTAGGCGTAACCTTCTCGGGAAATAAACAGAGCGAGGGATCCCCATTCCCTTCCGGCATATCACCCAGAATCTGATCGTAGGTCCGGTTTTCCTTAATGATGTAGAAGACATACTTGATGGGTGATGGCTTTCCCACCCGGTTAGGAATAGGATTTCCGGCAATCCCCGCCGGGCGCAATTCCTTATCCTTAGAATAGGGCGTATTTTGATAAACCAGCCGCGTGAAGCCGGCCATCGTCTCTTCATCAGGAGCAGGCAACACGGAGAGCGACCCTTTGAATAACCCGGCGATATACTCCGTAGCAGGCGTACGGTTTAGGTAGGGATTTGGCCCCCCCGGATTGGCCCTGGACCCCGTATTTCCTTTCCCATTAGCAACGTATATCTTTCCATTAGCCACCCGAACGGCGGTAGGATACCACCCAGTCGGAATAAAACCCAGTGATTTTGACTTGCGGTACGCCTCTACGTCAAAAACAGCCAGGCAATTGTTATCGGCATTGGCGACGTACAACTCATCCCCATCAGCACTGAGGGCCAGTGAATTGGCCGTACTGCCGGTAGGTGCATCCGGATAAAGAGATGTTGTAATCACTTCCACCATCTTGCCTTCGGCGAGGTTAACTACTGCCACCGCATTGTCATCCGCACAAGCCACGTAAAGCAAATTACCATCGGGGCTAAGGACCATCTCGTTCGGATGCCGGGCTACCGGAATAGTACCCTGTAATTCTTGGCCTACCACATCATAAATGCCCACTGCCGATCCGCCCCAGAGGGAGATATACAAGTGTTTACCGTCAGGAGCTAACAGGCAGGTATATGCCTCGGCAGGCAGATCTACCCGTTTTAATAACCGTTTGGCAGCCAGGTCGATAACGAACAGACCGGGACGACCATCTTTGCTAACCGTAAACAGGTTTTTCCCAGCGGGATCCACCACCATTCCGGCGGGGCAAATGGTATCCTTCGGCCAGGGGCGAGCCAGGCTGATTGAATCAACAAAGGCCAGCCGGTCATTGGTGTAACTATACATCCGAACACAGTTGTCGTAGCCACCGGAAGCAAACAGTTGCTGGCCATTGGGATGCCAGGCCAGCCCGTACCAGGCCTTGGGCAGGGGTAGTGATTGAATCGCCTGGAAATTATCCAGGTCAACCAGCGTCAGGCTGTTTTCACTTTGGCCGTTGTTCGTTGCAACTGCTCTTTTTCCATCAGGAGTTAGCAACAGGTTGAGCGGCAGATCACCCAGATCCAGGTGTTCACCAGCAGGAGTAAGTGCCCAGCCATTCGGCAGAAAAATACGGGGAATGGCAGGACCTTCTGCGAGTGGTCCGGAGCCAACCTGCCGATCACAGGCAGCCATAAAAAGGGTACCTAAGAACAGGTAAAGGAGTTGCTTGGTATTCATGCCGAAGGTATTTACTAGCAGAAGGTACGCTAGTTTGGCCAATGTCAAAAACCTAAGGGGGGTATTTATTAGAGAAGATTTTCTTCCGCTACGGATTGGAAAATCTGAAGCCAGCAGAAACAATATCTAATGGCTCAACTGACAGAACTCTTCGGCGGGTAGAGCGCAAACAGCGCATCGAAAAGGGGCCTTTTGCGGACGTTCCGCAGTTGTTCCAGCCGGTAGTCTCTGGCAGTAATATCCACCAGGCCGAAAAAGGTCAAAAAGCTGTCGTACGTGCGTGAGGCGTAACATGACGCCAGGTGTTTCTCATGTGGTGCATAACTGACTGGCGGCATAGTGTCTTCTAACATTGGAAAAGCGCGAAAATATTTCGCTGCATAGAAGGTCACTGGCTTGGCCTGGTTGCCATATTTATGCAGCAGTACCAGGGAAAACCCTGCACCAGCCGGTCCAATTAACTCCGATGCATATCCATCAAAATAGGCCCAGTTAAATTCCTTCAAATAGGTTGTAAACAGAGTTTGCAGGAGCGCATCGGGATCCTTCAGGAGCTTCATTCCCGTTTTCGTCAGGCTCAATTCCGAGTGGCGGACTTTCGCCAACCCGGCCATCTTAAGTAATATTTTAGCCAGATGAATAAAACTAAAATCCTCCTCCTTCAGTATTTTCTTATCCTGATAATTATTCCACCGCTCAACGGTAAACAAGTTTAGCTCAAGCAACCCGCGGATAGTTTTGACCTGCAGGTTCCCACGGGGGGTCAGTTTGAGTTCGCCGGCTTCTTGAATGTGCTCCATCAGCCACAGCACCAGTTGCAATATGGGAATCTGCTTGTATTGCTCAGGGGTAAGTTTTTGAACTGTATCGGACTACCCGGACTAAAGGGCTGGTATACCAAATAGTCCATTTCGTCCGGAAAATATCCTTCGAATTCCGGCATTCCCTGGGTGTTATAAAGCATCTGTATCCATGCTGTCTGTTTCTTGAAGTCCTCATCCATAACGTAGTTATTTTGGCAAGCATAAGGTACGATATGCGGTTCCCAAAAACTATACGGTGAGGCAATTTTAAATAGGAAAAGGCTTATGATTTTTCGCCAAAAACGCTATTTGGCTTTCCTCCTTACGGGGTTCAAAACACTGCCCATTTTTGAAACCATTCGGAACCTAATCGGGATAGCACCCCTGAACACACCCTCCCAAACTAATTTATAGTTATGTTTGAAAACGCCAATAGCCCTCAGGAACTCATTGCCTCACCACATTGAACACTATCAATAAACCTGAAAACCACCCTATGATCCGCTTCCTACTCTTCCTTCTCTTGCTGACGCTTATTCCTGCTGGTTTTGCCGCTAATTCATCCGCACCCCCAAAGGTGTCCTCCGAAGCCAATCACCCCAATATCGTGTGGTTGGTTTCGGAAGACAACTCAATTCAGTACGCAGGGCTGTATTCCGAATCCGGGGCGCGGATGCCGAACATTGAAAAGCTGGCCCAACACGGTCTGGTCTTCAATCATGCCTTTGCCAATGCTCCGGTATGTTCGGTGGCGCGGAGTACCTTGATCACCGGCTGTTATGCTCCGCGAATTGGCGCACAATACCACCGAAAAATCCAACCAGCGCCTATGCCGGAGGGGTTGGAAATGTTCCCCTATTATCTGCGGCAAGTGGGATATTACACCACGAACAATAATAAAGAGGACTATAATCTCATCAAAGGTGGTGAGGTCTGGGATGAGTCTTCCCGGAATGCCCGTTACCAAAACCGGGCACCCGGACAGCCTTTCTTTCATGTACAGAATTTTGACTTGACCCATGAAGGAAAATTGCATTTTAGCCAGGAGTCGATGAAAAATAAGGCTACGGAAACGGATCCCGATAAGGTTATACCCTTTCCCTACCTCCCCAATACAGCTACCGCCAGGTATACACACGCGAAATACCTCGACCACCAGCAGCAAATGGATCAGCAAATCGGGGCCTTTATCCAGCAATTAGAGCGTGAGGGACTCCTCGAGAATACCTTTATCTTTTATTATGGTGACCATGGCGGCGTACTGCCCAGAAGCAAGGGGTATGTTTATGAAAGTGGGCTGCATGTCCCCCTGGTGGTTTATGTTCCGGATAAATGGAAGCATCTGGTGCCAGCCCCGGCAGGTTCCCGCGTGGATGCGTTTGTGCGTTTCATCGACTTTGCCCCAACGATTTTGCATTTAGCCGGCGCAACGATTCCGAAGCAAATGGATGGCCAGGCTTTTTTAGGCCCAAAAGTAAGGGAGGCTTCCTGGAAGAAAAGGAATACCGTTTTTGCCTATGCCGACCGCTTTGATGAAAAATATGATTTAGTCAGAAGCTTGCGGAAAGGGAGGTACAAATACATCCGCAATTTTCAGCCGTTTAATGTTGACGGCCTCTACAACTTTTACCGGTACAAAATGCTGCTCTACCAGGAATGGTGGGATATGTTTCGCGCCGGCGAGTTAAATGTGGTGCAAGCCCAGTTTTTCCAACAACGTCCGGCTGAGCAATTGTTTGACCTGGAAAAAGACCCCCACGAAATTAATAATCTGGCCGATAATTTCGCCTATCAAAGAGTGCTCGCCGATATCAGACACGATTTCCAGCAGCAGCTACGTGCGATTAACGACCTGAGTTTTTTCCCCGAACCCTATTACCTAAAGACGGGAATTCAAAATCCAGTGCAATTCGGAAAAGACAATCAGCAGCTGATACGAGAATTAATAGCCATTGCCGACTTACAACTCCTGCCCTTTAACCGGGCTGAAAAGCAGCTCAAAAGCGCCCTGCACGCCCCAAATCCCTGGAAGCGATACTGGGCATTAATCGTTTGCAGCAGCTTCGGTGAGCAAGCCGCAACCTTTTACCCCGTTGCCAAAGAGATGGCCCGAAAGGATGCGGAGAACCTCGTCAGGGTACGCGCTGCTGAATTTTTAGGGCTATGCCAGGTCCAGGACCCACAACCCGTACTCCTGGATGCGTTGAAAAATGCCCAATCACCAACGGAGGCTAACCTCATTTTGAATACTATCGTCCTGCTCAGAGACAGTAAAGGTTTCCCTTTTGTCATTAACAGGGATTTATTCAACCCTAAGTGGTTCGAGAACGAGGCCGAGCTTTTTATTCAGCGACTGGATTATTTGGCGCGTTAATGAGGCTTGACGCTGCAGTCATCATCCTGGGTTAGCGAATTGCCAGGGGATTTATAGTGAGCAGTGAGCAGTGAGCAGTGGGCAGTGGGCAGTGAGCAGTGAGCAGTGAGCAGTGAGCAAGCCACACCCTTTGCGGCTTCCTTCGCGACCTGGCGAGGTTATTAAGTGAAGGGTGAGGAGTGAAATCAGAAATCAGAAATCAGTTCTGCGACCACGCTTAGTTCCTATTAATCGGCCTTTACCGGTGGGGCGTTAAAAAATGAAGCGGCCTATAGTTTAGGCATAAAAACCAACGAAACGTCCGCCGGAAAGGTGTTTGAGCCGACACAATTATCTAGGGAACAGTACATTATTCCGGCAATCTAAAAAGGTAAATTGAAATCAAAAAGGTAAGGGCGAGTTTCTTTCCGGCAGTGTAGTGCCCCTGATAAATGCTCAAACAAGGTTGATCTTTACCCTGATTGCCGCTTCATTTTAGCGCCAGCGGTAACAGCCTTGGGCTTTTTGCTTCTTTTGGGGCCAAGCCAAAAAGAAGGTGCACCTAGCTGGTGGTAATTCAGCATAAGATCATTTTTTCCTTCCTTAATACTAAAAAGTCAAAACCTGCCTCGCGATACGGCTAAGAAATTCATATTGGAATTTGCTTTTTAAAAACAGTTAAAGTCCAGTTTAATTTTTCTTTACAGCCCTAATCAGAAATCAGAAACTTACCCCGACTGCGTCGCGGTAAAAAAATGCAGACAATTCCGAAAGAGGCATGTTTCTTACCTCGAAACCTTTTACCTTTGCAGGAGTTTTTATACTAGATGATAGCTAAGTTTATCCAAATCACCCTTGCCGCGATGGTGCTCTTTAGTACCACAGGCTTCACATTGAGTAAACATTTTTGCCAAAATGAGTTACAGGGGATAGGTGTTTTCACCCAGGCGAAGGGCTGTCATCATTCCGAGCACGCACCTTGTCAAAGTAAGCACTGCGATTCTCATCCGGAAAAAGAAGAGGATGGCGGTTGCTGCAACAAAATTGCCAAGTACTACAAGCTTGACCAGGACCAGCAAGTTCAAATACTCCAGTTTGATCTGGTAAAGAAACCCTTTGTTGCTGTCGTGGTGCCTGGCCATTTGGCACAGCTGGTCTTAAGCCAGGGCTTTCCCGCCACTTATCAATCGTATAAGCCGCCCATTGTTTACCCCGACTTCCAGTCGGTGTTGCAGACCTACCGTTTGTAGCCTAGGTTGTTTTAGTGTTAAACCACTCGGTGAACCCACCGCAGGGGGTTTTGTCGTTTGGATTATGCCAAAGCCGGCGTGATCTCCTTTCACCACAACAGACAGGCTATTATGTTAAACGGAATCATTCGTTTCTTTTTGGAAAACAAATTTGTCACCTTGCTTTTGGTGGTCATGTTTATTGGCTGGGGCATTGTGACAGCACCTTTTGGCTGGAATACGTTCCTGCCGTCGGATCCTGTTCCGGTCGACGCTATTCCCGACCTGGGCGAGAATCAGCAAATTGTCTTTGCCGACTGGATGGGACGCTCTCCGCAAGATGTGGAGGACCAGATTACCTATCCGCTCACCACCTTCCTTTTGGGGATTCCCGGGGTGAAATCTATCCGCAGCACTTCGATGTTTGGCTTCGCCAGTATCTATGTCATTTTTGATGAAAAGACTGAATTTTACTGGTCGCGAAGCCGCATTCTCGAAAAGCTGAACTCCTTACCTTCCGGGCTACTGCCTCCCGGCGTTCAACCTTCCCTGGGGCCCGATGCTACCGCACTGGGGCAAGTGTATTGGTACACCCTGGAAGGGCGCGACCCGCAAGGCAATGTCACCGGCGGCTGGGATTTGAACGAAATCCGGACGGTCCAGGACTTCTATGTAAAATACGGCCTCAATGCCGTTGAAGGCGTTTCGGAAGTTGCTTCCGTGGGAGGACAGATAAAGGAATACCAGATTGATGTTAACCCGGATGCGTTAAAGGCATTTGGCATACCGCTGATGGATGTAATGGCGGCGGTGAAAAAATCGAATCGCGACGCAGGCGCCGAAACGATAGAAATCAACAAAGTCGAATATTTTGTCCGCGGCCTGGGTTACATCAAGAAAATCGAAGACCTGGAGTTGGCTGTGGTCGCCGTAAACAACAACGTTCCCATCCGCATCAAGGATATCGGTGTTGTTTCCTTAGGACCCGCCACCCGCAGAGGCATTCTGGATAAGGACGGCGCCGAGGTAGCTGGCGGGGTAGTTATTGCCCGGTACGGCTCCAACCCCTTGGCCGTCATCAATGGAGTGAAAGCCAAAATCAAGGAGATGGCTCCCGGGCTGCCCAAGAAGACACTGGCTGATGGCACGGTAAGCCAACTTACCATTGTTCCTTTCTACGACCGCACGCAACTCATCCAGGAAACACTGGGCACCCTGGAACGAGCGCTTTCTCACGAAATCATCATCAGTATCATCGTCGTCATTGTGCTGGTCCTCAACCTTCGGGCCTCCTTATTGATTTCCAGTATGCTCCCGATAGGGGTGCTGATGACCTTCATCATCATGCGGTACGCGGGGGTAGACGCGAATATTGTAGCCCTATCAGGCATTGCCATTGCCATCGGAGTAATGATCGATGTCGGGATTGTTTTTGTGGAAAACATTGTCCGGCACCTTGACTTGCCGGAAAACGAAGGCGCACGAGGCCGACGTTTGCGGGAAATAATTTATGAAGCCACGACGGAAGTATCCGCTGCCATCACAACTGCACTCGCAACGACTGTTGTCAGCTTCCTGCCGGTATTTGCCATGCAATCGGCGGAGGGCAAGCTTTTCAAACCCCTGGCTTTTACCAAAACATTTGCGCTGGGGGCAGCCTTCATTCTCGGAATCGTCGTACTTCCGGCGCTGGCCCACCTGGTGATGTCACTCAACTTCGATAAGAAGCGGGTGCGGGGTATCTGGAATGTTGCTCTGATGGCTGCCGGTATCTTGTTTGCGGTGGTGTACCATACCTGGCTGCCAGTGTGGTTAGTGGTGATTGGGTTGAACAACCTGTTGGAAAATAAATGGCCGGAACGATGGCGCTCGGTACCCCAGGTAATTAATGTAGGGGTGGTTTTGCTGGTAGCTACCTTTTTCCTGACGGAAGAGTGGATTCCCTTAGGGCACCATAACTCCCTGTTCACCAACTACATTTTCGTATTGGTCCTGCTGGGCGGCATACTGGGCATTTTGTTATCCATCGTTCATTTTTATGAACCCATCCTGAAATGGTGTCTGGTCAACAAGGGAAAATTCATGCTGTTACCTTTGTTTACCATCCTCTTCGGGGTGGTCATTTGGCTGGGATGGAATAAAACCTTTGGCGTAGTGGCCCAGGGATTTGACAAGCTTGGCTGGAATGTCCGCACAACGGGTGTTTGGAGCACCATGCTACATAAGTTTCCAGGTATGGGCAAAGAGTTCATGCCATCGCTCAACGAAGGAAGCTTCTTACTGATGCCCACTTCGATGCCGCATTCCGGTGTGGAAGAAAATCAACGGATTGTCGCTCAGCTGGACATGTTGCTGGCCAATATTCCGGAAGTAGAACTGGCCGTAGGCAAAGCCGGCCGTGCCGAAACCGCTCTTGACCCGGCCCCGATTTCGATGTTTGAAAACATTATCAATTACAAACCTGAATTTTTAATTAATGCCGATGGAAAACGGGAAACGTTTAAAACCGATAAAAAAGATCGTTTTATTCTTGTTTCGGGGGATACGCTTACTAACGAAGAAGCGCTGCTGCGGGGAGTAACCGCAACGGACCTCATCCCTGACCCTTCGGGGCAATACTATCGCAACTGGCGACCCGAAATCAAAACGCCGGCCGACATCTGGGATGAGATCGTGCGGGTTACCAAGCTACCCGGCGTTACCTCTGCCCCCAAGCTCCAGCCTATCGAAACGCGCCTGGTTATGTTGCAAACGGGTATGCGGGCTCCCATGGGTATCAAGGTGTACGGCCCCAATTTAAAAACGATCGAAGATTTTGGGTTAGCCCTGGAGCAAATCCTCAAAGAGGTGCCCTCCGTGAAAGCCGAGGCCGTTTTTGCTGATCGTATTGTAGGAAAGCCCTACCTCCATCTGCATATTGACCGGAGGGCGGCTTCCCGCTACGGACTCAATATCGAAGACGTCCAGGACTTTATTGAGACCGCTATCGGCGGTATGAGTGTTACCAGTACCGTTGAAGGCCGGGAGCGCTTTCCGGTGCGGGTACGCTACCCGCGGGAGTTGCGGGACAACCCCGAGAGCATCAAAAAGATGTTGGTACCTACGCCGGTAGGAGCCCAGGTTCCACTAGGGGAACTGGTCACCATCGAATACATTCGGGGCCCGCAAATGATCAAGAGTGAGGATACCTTCCTTACAGGTTACGTGCTGCTGGACAAAAAGGAAGGGTTTGCCGAAGTGGATGTCGTGGAAGAAGCCCAGCGCTTCATTCAGCAGCGGATTGACGAAGGCACTCTGGTGGTTCCGGCAGGGGTTAGCTACAAGTTTTCGGGAACCTATGAGAACCAGTTGCGAGCCATGAAGCGGCTGTCAATCGTTATTCCTATCAGTCTGATTACCATCTTTCTGTTGCTGTTTTTTCAGTTTAAAACGGTCATTGCCTCTTCCATTCACTTCTCAGGGGTATTTGTCGCTTTTGCCGGCGGATTTATCATGCTCTGGCTCTATGGCCAGGACTGGTTCCTGAATTTCTTTGTCGCTGAAGTGAGTATGCGGGAGTTATTCCAACTACACCCCATTAACCTGAGTGTAGCCGTTTGGGTAGGGTTCATTGCCTTGTTTGGTATTGCTACCGATGACGGGGTGATTATGGGCACCTATATTCATCAGGTTTTTGAGGAGCGGCAACCCGCTACGGTAGCCGAAGTGCGCGAGGCGGTCTTGATCGCCGGAAAAAAACGAGTCCGCCCGGCCATGATGACGGCTGCAACGGCCATTATTGCCTTGCTCCCCGTACTTACCTCTACTGGAAAAGGGGCCGACATCATGGTGCCGATGGCGATCCCAACCTTTGGTGGGATGACGATCCAATTGATGACCATGTTTGTGGTGCCGGTACTCCAGGCCTTCTGGCGTGAAGGAGTTGTCAGCAGGCAACTACGCCAAAATCCTGACCCTGCCTGACACCCCACTGATCAACCTTGCTAAAACGAAAGAAATTATGCGCATAATCATCTTAATATTGGCCCTGATGGCCACTGGCAGCATTGCAGCACAAACACTGGAAGATTACCTGAACATCGCCCTGGAAAACAATCCTGGAATCAAAGCCAGGGAAACCGAATTCCAGGCAGCATTGCAGAAAGTGCCCCAGGTAGCTGCTCTTCCTGACCCAACGGTAAGTGCTGCCTTTTTCCTCAACCCCATGATGCTTCCCATGGGCAATCAACTAGGCAGCATTACTGGCATGCAGATGTTTCCCTGGTTTGGAACCCTGGACGCTATGCAGCAGGAAGCAGTCCGCATGGCAGAGGTCAAGCGCCAAGCTATCGAGGTGTCCAAAAACGAGCTTTTGTTTAAGGTAAAAAGTGCCTGGTATCCCCTTTTTGAACTGGAAGCCCAACTGGCCATTCAACGGGAAAACCTGCGGGTGCTGGAGACAGACAAAGAGCTGGCAACCATTAAATTCCAAAATGGTCAGGCGCCAATGGTAGATGCCATTCGGGCAGATATCATGATCGACGAGGTAAAAACGGAAATCGAATTACTTGAACAAAAGCGAAAACCACTGGTCGTGGCATTCAACCGCCTGCTTAACCGGGAGGATGATAGCCCGGTTGCCATCACAGGAACCTTGCCAGAGCCTGCTCCCGATGCCGTGTTGCGTAGGGATAGCCTCATAGGGAACAACCCCATGCTGGCCATCTTTGACCAACAAATCCAGGCGGCTATTGCCGAGGAAAAAGTGGCTGAATATATGCGCAAGCCGATGCTGAGTGCCGGTTTACAATACATGCCGCTAGTGAGACGACGGGGCAATGATCTCATGCTTCCGCCCAATACCGGCGGGGATATGATAATGCCTATGGTTTCCGTCACAGTACCTATCTGGCGAAAGAAGTACGACGCAGCCGTCGAAGAGCGCCGCCTGATGCAGGTCATGTATTCCGACATGCAACAGGACATGCATAATGAGCTGGCAAGCATGTACGCCATGACGTTCTATGAGCTGGAAAAAATGGCGCAAATGATTGCATTGCTCAATAAGCAACTGCTGAAAACCCAGCAGGCCATTGATCTCATGATGGCCGCCTACAGCAATGCCGGACAAGATTTTGACGAAATTCTCCGCCTCCAGCAACAGTTGTTTCGGTATCGCATGGAAAAGGTTTCTGCCCAAACCGGCTATCAGCTCGCACAGGTAAAACTGGATTACCTGACCAGCAACAACAATTAAAAAAAATCAGGCTTCCCGGGCGCCTGTTCCCCCGAGAACCTTAATACTTCAAGATTTATCATCATGGAAAAGATAACATTCAATCGTACTACCCTCCTTGTCGCCTTCACCATGTTGGTGGCAGGACTCCTGATTGGCTGGCTGGCCAAACCCTCAGCAGCCTCCGGTGCCTCGCATGAAGACATTGCTATGGATGCCCCCGCAAGTGCCGCAGCAACCATCTGGACCTGTTCCATGGACCCCCAGATCCGGCAATCGGAGCCGGGGAAGTGCCCCATTTGCGGCATGGACCTCATTCCCCTGGATGATGACATATCGTCGGATGCGGGCTCCATGGAGATCAAAATGTCTCCTACTGCGATGCAACTCGCCAATGTACAAACCGCTATTGTCGGGTACGGCAAGCCCACCCGCGAAGTGCGCATGAACGGGAAGGTCCAACCCGATGAGCGCCGGATATTTTCCCAGGTTACCCACCTTGATGGCCGGGTAGAACAGCTCACTATCAATTTCACCGGCGAACCTGTGCGCAAAGGACAAGTTCTGGCCAGCCTGTATGCTCCTGAACTCGTCACGGCCCAGGAGGAACTTTTTGCGGCACTGAAAATCAAGGACATGCAACCCGCCTTATTCCAGGCCGCCCGGGAAAAGCTCAAAAACTGGAAACTTACCGATGGACAAATCGATAAAATCATCACTGCCGGCAAACCTCAGGAGCGTTTTCCCATTCTGGCGGATGTGAGCGGCATCGTGATGCAGAAAAAGGTAAACCTCGGTGATTATCTGATGCGGGGTATGCCCTTGTACGACATCGTGGATTTATCGCGGGTCTGGGTGTTATTTGATATTTATGAGAGTGATATGTCCTGGGCAAAGGTTGGCAGTACGGTGGAATTCACCATCCAGTCGTTGCCCGGAGAGCAGTTCACCGGCAAAATTTCCTTCATCGACCCGGTGATTAATCCGGTTACCCGGGTAGCCACCGCCCGGGTGGAAATACCCAATCCGGGGGGCAAGTTTAAGCCCGAAATGTTTGCCAGCGGTGTTATAAAAACACCGTTGTCCAACCAAAAGGAAAGCATGATGGTACCCAAGTCGGCTGTCTTATGGACTGGTGAGCGCTCCGTCGTTTATGTCAAGGAAACCACCGAACAGGGGGTCCACTTCTGGATGCAGGAGGTGACGCTGGGTCCTTTAGTGGGTGACCATTATGTAATTACCAAAGGGCTCGATCCCGGGATGGAAATTGCAATCCAGGGTACTTTCTCCATCGATGCGGCTGCCCAGTTGGCAGGGAAACCCAGTATGATGAGTCCTTCCGGCGGCAGTGCAGGGTCGATGGCCTCCATGGATGTCAGCAAAGAGGCTAAATTGGCTGTCCAGCAGCTATTTGAGCCTTACTTTTTACTGAAAGACGCCCTGGTGAAAGACGACCTGGCTACAGCCCAAAAGCACGGCAGAGAATTAAAAAAAGTCTTCGAGAAAACCAGTATGAACCTGTTTACCGGCAAAGCACATGATCACTGGATGAGCCATAGCGGTGCTGGATTGAATGCGTTAAACAAACTACTGGCCGCCAAGGATATTGAGGGCGCGCGGACCGCTTTCAAACCCCTGTCGGATCAGATGGTGGGATTAGCCAAGGCTTTCGGGCCCTTCGATGAAACAGTGTATGTGCAGCACTGCCCGATGGCGGACAGCAACACTGGTGCCGATTGGCTTAGCCTGGACAAGAAAATCCAAAACCCTTACTTCGGCGACAAAATGTTGACCTGTGGCAGTGTGACGGCTACAATTCGGTAATAGCTGTTCGCCTAGGGGGGAGGGGAAAACACGGTTACGAAACCAGCAAGGTTTCGTAACCGTTCCCATATATTAGCCTTTTATTTCCCGATACAAAACCGGGAAAAAATATTCCCCAGCAGGTCGTCAGTACTGATTTCACCGGTAATTTCACCCAGGAAAGCGAGAGCACGGCGGATGTCCATGGCAACAAAATCACTGGTGACGCCGGTGTCCAGCCCGCGCAATACGTCGCCGAGACTTTCTTCGGCTTTGCGCAGCGCTTCATAGTGACGGGCGTTGCTTACCACGGCGCCATCCAGCGCAATATCTCCCTGGATGACGGCTTCGTAGAGCTTTTCTTTGAGAAAAGGAATATTCATCCCTTCTTTGGCCACGATGGGCACCCAGGCGTCAGGCTCCACCCACTGGCCCCCTCCTCCCGAGGAGGGGGAAAAGCTTTTCTTTTGAACATCGGCTTCGGGAGAAGTTAATTGAAGGTGGATTTTTGACAATACATCATCCAGGTTTTGAATTACCTCCTCGTTGGAAAACCGAAGAACCTGATACCCCTGCGTTGTCAGAATTTGCTCCCTTTCGATATTACGGAGACTTACTTCCGGATGCTGATGGTAGCCGCCATCAATTTCAATAATGAGTTTTTTCTCGAGACAAACAAAATCGGGAATAAAATAACCAATAATATGTTGCCGCCGGAACTCAAAACCTGCCAGTTTCCTTTTTCGAATATGGGCCCAGAGGGCTTCCTCCGCTAAGGTTGGATTCTTGCGTAATTCCCTAGCCTTTTCTTTCAAAAATCCGTACACCTGTTTATCCGCAGTGAACCATTTTCCAGGTTCGTATTCCTCATCAGAGAATTCCATTCCACCAATACGCTCCTCCGCGCCAATGACGGCACGGAGTGGCAATAATTCGCCACTTAACTCCCCTCCTCGAGAACTGGGGCTGGGGGTGGAGCTAGAGCCAAAATAGTGCTCATACGTCGTATACGGATTCAGATCCATTTTATTAGCCACTACCAGCACCTTCATCCCCGGTTGGATCAATTGAGCCAGATCGGCACGTACCTCTTCAGGGGAAGTACGTACGACATCAAATAAGTAAACAAGCACGGCAGATTGCCGGACTTTTTCCAGGGTTTTGGCTACGCCAATGGCTTCGATGGTGTCGGTTGCTTCCCGAATACCAGCAGTATCGATGATGCGAAACTGAATTCCGTTGATATTCAGTACCTCTTCGATGGTATCGCGGGTGGTTCCGGCAATTTCACTGACGATAGCCCGATCTTCGTTGAGCAAGGCGTTGAGGAGGGTCGACTTACCCGCATTGGGTCGACCGGCAATCACCGTGGTTACCCCTAGCTTAATGGCATTACCGAGCTGGAAGGATTCCAGGAGCTTAGCCAGTAAGCTACGAATGTGATTGACCAGCTCGCGTAGCTGGGTCCGGTCGGCGAATTCAACATCTTCCTCACTAAAGTCCAGTTCGAGTTCAATCAGGCTGGCAAAATCGATCAGTTGCTGCCGCAAACCAGCAATTTCATGGGAAATTCCACCGCGCAACTGCTGGATAGCCACCTGATGGGATGCTGCCGAGGAGGAAGCAATTAAGTCGGCAACTGCTTCGGCCTGGCTCAGGTCGAGGCGGCCATTGAGGAATGCACGTAGAGTGAACTCCCCCGGTTGTGCCATGCGGGCGCCTTCCCGGATAAACATCCGAATCAGCTCATCGATGATGTAAGGAGAGCCATGACAGGAAAACTCTACGGTATTTTCCCCGGTATACGAGCGGGGTCCTACAAAAACAGTAGCCAACACCTCATCGAGGATCGTACCTTCGGGCGTACGGATGGTGCCAAAATGAACCGTATGGGTAGGTACTTTCGTCAAGGGCTTACCCTTAAACAAGCGTTCGCCAATGAGCAGGGCATCCTTTCCCGATAACCGAATTACGCCCAGGGCGCCTACTCCGGGAGGTGTTGCCAATGCGACAATAGTATCTGTGAGATCGTGTGATGCGAGCATATTCGGTAAACAGCCCCCGGTAGAAATTATTCTCGACCGTTGGCCTTGTTGCTTTGCTGCAAAGTTATTATACTCGTACGAGAAAGAAAGGGAAAATCCAAGGCTATCCTTAAAGCAGTGGGTTTTATCACTTCCAGAGGACTGCCCCCACCACTAAAACCACAAAGATGTTCAATCACCTGCCACTCACCCGGCAATTAGCCGCCAACGGTCAAGCTTTTTCCGCCCTCTTGCGTGGCAAGACAACCGAGGAATATACCTGGCGTCCTGCCCCTGGCAAATGGACCTTGCTGGAAATTGTCTGTCACTTACATGATGAAGAATGCGAAGACTTCCGTGCCCGGGTCAGGCATACCCTGCAGTCACCCACCGAGCGCATGCTCCCCATTGATCCGGTAGGTTGGGTGCTGGAGCGGGATTATGCTTCCCAAAGCTATGCCGACAAAGTGGAGACATTTCTCCGGGAACGGGAGCGTTCCGTGCATTACCTGGAAGGGCTAAAGCACCCCGATTGGTCACGCGTCCACCAGCACCCTACGCTCGGCCCGATGAGTGCTCAGTTGTTCCTGGTAAACTGGTTGGCCCACGATCAACTGCACCTACGGCAAATTATTCGCTATCAGTACCAGTATTATCAAGCGGGCCACCAACTTCCGCTGGATTATGCGGGGGATTGGTAAGGACGATTACCATGACATGCCAGGTTGCCAGGACCTCGCATATTTATTTACCTTCACTTCGATTTCTCTCGACTGCAGCGAGCACATGAACAACAAACTATTACTATTACTCCTGGGAATAATTTGGTTTTCCCAGGCTATAATAGCCCAAGGCACGGCAACTATGCGCGAAATATCGTTGAATCAGCACTGGCAATTTCGCCAGGTTGGTGACCGGGAGTGGTTACCGGCTACCGTTCCCGGCACCGTCCATACGGATTTACTGGCCAATAAAAAGATAGAAGATCCTTACTATCGCACCAATGAACGCCAGCTACAGTGGATCGATAAAACGGAGTGGGAATACCGCACCAGCTTTTACGTAGATACCAACTTGCTAAAATTCGATGTGTTGAACCTGGAATTTTTAGGGTTGGATACCTACGTCGATGTATACCTGAATGGTACCCGCATCATCAGTGCTGATAATTTCTTCATCGCCTGGAAAAAAGACATCAAACCTTTAGTACGCCTGGGCGACAACAACCTGCGCCTGCACTTCCTCTCCCCGGCCCGCAAGGGTATTGAGTTACTGGAAGCCCACGGGTATGGGTTACCCGCAGGTAACGACCAGTCGGAAGTAGGGGAAATGGGCGACCAGCGGGTAAGCGTATTCATCCGCAAGCCTGGTTATCATTTCGGCTGGGATTGGGGTCCCCGGCTGGTCACTTCCGGTATTTACCGTCCCGTGCAACTAAGGGCCTGGAGCAAAGTCCGCCTGGAAGACGTGTATTTTCACCAAGATGAACTGTCCGATACCCTTGCCCAACTGACTGCCCATGCTGAAATAACGGCAACCACTGCACAAACCGTAGAATTGCTGGTGTGGCACGGCGAGGAATTGCTGGGCGCCCAAAGCTTTGAGCTGGCAGCCGGTCCCAACACCCTGGACCTGCCCTTCCAAATACAAAACCCGCGCCGCTGGTGGACGCACGACCTCGGGGAACCCTTCAGGTATGCCCTGCGGGCCGAATTGCGGGGAGAAGACAAGGTACTGAACAGCCTGACACACCAGATAGGCTTGCGCACCGTACGCATTGTACAGACCCCGGATGCCAAAGGGGCTTCTTTTTACGTAGAACTCAATGGGCGGCCTATCTTTGCCAAAGGCGCCAATTATATCCCCAATGATGTTTTCATTCCGCGTACCACGCCCGACCAATACGAATGGGCGATTTTTTCCACGGCGCGGGCCAATATGAATATGTTACGCGTCTGGGGCGGTGGTTTTTACGAGAATGATATTTTCTATGACCTCTGCGACGAATATGGTATTCTGGTTTGGCAAGATTTCATGTTTGCCTGCAGTATGTATCCTGGTGATCCCGATTTTCTGCGGCGGGTACGCGAAGAGGCTGAATATAATGTCAAACGCCTGCGCAACCACCCCAGCATAGCTTTATGGTGTGGCAATAACGAAATCGATATCGCCTGGGCCCAGCATAAAGAGTCGCGGGGATGGGGATGGAAACAACTCTATTCCCCAACTCAACGCAAGGATATCTGGCGAGATTACCAGGCTGTTTTTGATGAACTGCTCCCGCAGGTGGTAGACTCCCTGCAGCCAGGAACGTTCTACTGGCCTTCATCGCCATTCTTTAAAGAAGGTGACCACGCCGGCGAAAACACGCCGGAAGGAGATATCCACTACTGGGGGGTATGGCACGGGGAGCATCCCTTTGATGGCTATTATGAAAATGTTGGGCGTTTCATGAGTGAGTATGGCTTTCAGTCATTCCCCGAGTTTCGCACGGTAAAGAGTTACACGGTTCCCGGCGATTGGGATATCGAATCGGAGGTGATGGCCGCTCATCAGCGCAGCGGTATTGGCAACCTGCGGATCCGCAGTTATATGGAAGACCATTACCAGGTCCCCAAGCGTTTTGATCAACAACTTTATGTTGGGCAAGTCCTGCAGGCGGAAGGCATCCGCATGGCTATCGAGGCGCACCGCAGCGCTATGCCCTACTGCATGGGTTCCCTGTACTGGCAGCTCAACGACTGTTGGCCAGTAGCTTCCTGGTCGGGGATGGATTAATACCAACGCTGGAAAGCTATACTGCTGCGTTAAAGAGGCTTTCTCCCCCGGTGATGCTCAGCACGCTGATAAAAATAAACTCGATTCAGACAAGCCTGGTATCCGACCATTTAACTTGCAACTCCGCGGCTGTCACTCGAAATGATAGACTTTGACGGTAGCTCCGCTGGCAACAGGACCTTTGCTGTAACCATTCATAACCAGGCCGAACAAGTACTGGCACTTCAAAATTGGAAGAGATGGTTCGGCGGGGGATACCGCCCAGTCGGTCACGGTGCTGCGCCTTTATGACAAGCTGGCAGCTTACTGTCGCGTTTACATTTACTTCACTCCCGTAAAACAGTTGCAGTTACCCAGAACACGGGATTGCAGACCGAGGTCCAGGAAAGTGGCCTGGGTTATCTGAATTCGAATCAAGGCAGACAGGTGGTCCAAAAACCTCACCTGGACTTTCCGGAACAGGCGGGGTTCTTCTCCGTAGTGTACCGACCTCTTACCGGAAACCGTGGAGGTATTCGCGAACGACGAATCGAGCCGCTGACCAGCGAGGTTGCAGGCTATGGTATTGCGGATGCCAGTAAGCAGGCATTAATCGTCCACCTTGGCCCCTCTCACCGCCCAGTCACGTCTGGATGAGTGTTCATAAAGCGGATAAAAAGTAGTGCCGCTTTGTGTTATTGCAAATCCATGGCTCGTGTGTCGCTTCACCAGCTATGGAACGCGATCGGCCGGATAGGCTGATCACCCATGATCCAGTCAACCGATCGAATACACCCACCGGGCGTTGCGCACAAAATGCAGTTTAACCCAACTCTGCGATAAAGAATTCATCATTACCCAGTGGAAGCAACACATCCGGATTACTGTTTGCCTGGTACACTTCCATAACACAATTGGCCTTTGAAATTTGAGCGAGATACCTCCTGTGGAAGCCCGAAAGTGAAAAATCAATGCACCGCAATAAGGTTTCAAGGCTTCAGCCGGCACGGCAACCCTGTTGCCTGCGGTAATCCACTGGAATCACAACAGATTGATGCGTGGATAATCGGTATAAATCACTACCAAGGTGAGCGCAATATTCGAATAATGTGGTTTCCCATTACCAGAATCTGCGGAACTTCGTCAAGCCAATGACAGAAAATGGCGAAACACCACCTGCCCGTGGCAGAAAAGTATTTGCCGGCTTCTTCTCCAAAGTTAGGCATTTTCAAAGGTGATGCTTTATTCAGCTCCCCCTGTCAGCAGTTTTTTCAAACTGAATTGAGTCCTAGGCATTGGAATACAGGTTGCCGCCGCCAGCAGCAATTGACATATCTGCATATTCGCATTCACTGCTGGAACCAGGCATCATACATATAATGACGGTGGGGAATGACTTTGGCAAAAATCATCAATCCTGTATCGCCGTCATAGGGTTCAGCCGCTAAACCTTCACCCAACGCTTCTGCGTATGACACACCGCACCAATTGCTCGATGAGATAGGCCAGTAGTACGTATCGGGAATTACTGTAGCGATACCGTGCACCAGGTTCAAAAATCCAGGGTTTATCCGAAAAACAAAGCAATCAACTCGGGAATGGTGTGCGTAAACTTGCTGAGGCTGTCGTAGTGGAGAAATTATTGAGATGCGGTATTCCGGCCCGGTGAGCCAACAACTGCCGAATGGTAAATTTCACCCGCGGATAATCCGGCACTAAAATCTGCCAGGGCTGATCCAGGCGCAGTAAACCTGCTTCAACCAGCTGAAGTACCATGACCTCAAGTGAACGCGCTGGAAATAGACGCCATCCGAAATCGGGCATCAAACCTGGAATGGCCCACTCCCAGTCAGCCGTAGGCTTTGGAAGCTGGCTTCCCTTACCATAATAATGATGATGACGCCGCTCCAGGCATCCATCGCTAGTAAGGGTGACATAAGCATCTATCCTGGCAGTTAGCTCCGGGGATCCTGGCCTGCGAGTGGGCGGAATAATCATCATTGCAATACCACCAAGCACTGAAATACAGGGGTTGAGTGTAATTCGCATTCGCTATTTTTTGCTCAACTCTATAGATCGCCTGCAAGGCAAGCGGGTGAGTCCGGATGGTTGGTACCTTGCGGTAACAACGCAGGGCCTCGGCCTTATTCCCTTTTTGCGCCAGGCTTCCCCAGACTATCCACACATTAGCCACCTCGGGAATAGTTCCGTATTCAGGTGAATAAATTCCAGTGCCTGATCGGCTATCACGCATCAACAGGTTGTAGCCTAAATTATTCAGTGCAAATCTTTGGGTCGTCAGGGAAAAAATTACTGGTTATGTACAGTTATCGCACATGGGCAGCCCCTCGATTGATGGGCCTCCATACACCGCCAGTGGCGCTGGCAGATGGGCCGGATCAGGTTCCTTCCCCCGTCAGGATTCGCAGGATACCAATGGCTATTTTTCTGCCACGAAGAGCTCATCCATATTCGCTAACACCACAATACTGATGTCATCCGCCAGCATCTCCAGATGCACTGCATTGATACCATTAGAGCCTCCTGCAGGCGGAATCCCTCTTCCACTTTTTTCTGGTAAAGGGTTTAATGCGCTAGAAAAAAACCCAGCTGTTCCCGTATCTGCGGCCGTATCAGTTGTCACCGTAAAGAAATTGCATTAAAGTGAGCACATCCAGTCGGTAGCCCAAAAGCCCCAGCCCAGGGCGCAGCTCCATCAACAGAGCACGGTATCTTCCAGACCATTAATCGTTCGCAGGTATCCTACGGAGCGGTCGGGAACCTGCCGGATATTTTCGACGTAGGTATCTTTTCAAGCCTAACGGCTCGACAATGCGCTCATAATTCTGAGCATAGCTTTCCGGTTACTTTTTCAATATGCTCCAACAGGATATACGTATTGGAATACTGCCGATCCGTTCCTGGTAAAAGTCCGGGGGTAACTTGCGGGCAATATCACAATGGTAGTAGGCTTTTCTGCTCATAAGGCAGGTCAAAAATGCAGGACTGTGATAATCGCCGAATCAGAGGCATGCTCCATCAACTGACCAATCGTTACCCGGTCGATTTCCGGTTGGGTAAATCCGCACAGTGTTAGTCATAGGATGTCAAAGCGCAATTTTCCCTTCTTCAGCAGCTGAGGCCAATACCACATCCGTAAGCTGTTCATACTCCCAGAATAAACTTGGTTTGCAGGGTATTGGGCGTGGTTCCGCACCGCCGGGCAAGCTTTTTCAAAAAGTGGTTTCCATGTTCGGCCAATAAAACCACCCCCGAAAACAAATCCAGGTCTGATAATCCTTAACCAGTTTTTCAATTTTGGGAACAACCGTTTCCAAATGGTGGAGGTTGGTTCAGCCGGGGATTGGCAGGCAACAGCCAAAGAGTGGAAGCTTGCTAATAAAATATACCGGTTCATGTGTCTGGTGTTTTGATTTGATCCAAAACTAGGAAGTACATCCGACCTTAAGCGCACTGGTAAAGGGAGCAAGGGGGGTGTTTTTGGAAGAAATGGGAGAATTCAGTTCCTCATAGCTCCCAATTATTGAGAATATCCCTTTTTTCAACTTGAGCATAGCTAAAACTTGAGGGGGCATGGACAAGCAAGATACACAGCCCGGTGGCAATAAGGGCTGGCTAATTTCAAAAAGCACTTGCCCGTCTGGAAGCTTGTGGTAACCCCTAAGTCAAGAACGGCCTTTGTCTGACCTGGAAAACAAGGCTTAATTCAGGCCCTTTGAGTTCACCCACGAACTCGCCTGGAAAACGCTGAAGGATTTCCTGGAATCCCAAAGGTCAACAAAATTGTATGGTTCCAAAAGACCTTAACCCGCCTGGCATTTTCCACTGTAGCGGTTCATGACAGGCATACCTGGATGGAAATGATCCGGAATCTTGAAACTTCTCACGCCCTGTTAGAAGCAGCCAGCCGGTGCTAAAGCCATTAGCAACACCTATCTGCGGTGGGCGCAACTACTTAAACGCTACCTTTCAACGCTGAAAAATGAATCCGTAAAGCTGCAACCTGGGGAACTTCCGGCCTGCCGACATTGAAGCCCTGCAAAAGCAATTTGATAAATTCCCGCCATTAGAAAAAGGTCATCTTATATGGATCGCGGGCGAGCAATTTATAAACCAGGGTCGGATATTGATCACCCACCTGGGAGAAACAGGTAAGTTTTCAGGAACTTGCTGCTAGCGGACCGCGTATTGATGACGATCTACTACTACCCTACCAGGTAGATTTATCTATTCATCGGGGAAATTACGAACCTTGCTTTATTGGACCATATTAATCGGGTTAGCGTTGCCTTTTATACCAGAGCAAAAAGCGTGACTCTAATGGCGAAACGCTCGCTTGCCTTAATTCAAAACAGTCATTTGGCTTTCTTACCTGCGGCCCTTTCCTAACAAGTGGATATGGCCGGTTAGGTATGTATTTTTTAGGGAATGAGGACCCAGCCACCGCGTGTGAATCGCACTATCAATTTTACTCTTCACGGGCTGTCACCAGCAGCCTGATCATTTTACCCATTTCTCTATTCAGGCCCAGGATATTGAAGAATTATCAATGGCGCCGAGGCTTCCTGCGTGTTTCCGCAATGTGCATTTGATTTGGCTGCTTAGCGCCTGCGTTATAGTATCAACCTTGCTTTTTACGGTAATCTGCGCCTGTTGCAAAAAACTCAACCACGGCTTTTCGCCCATCCAAATCGTTATCTATTCCTGTAGCAGCTGGATCAGCTGGCCTGCTGCTATTGTACAAACAGGAATCCCTACCCCAGCGCCCCCAGGTACCTTTGAGCCTGCCGTTTGTTATTATCACCTTTTTTATACCATCCTGACGCGGCCTGGCCAGGGTTTGGTACCAAACGGAGACCCACCGGCAAAAACTTGCATTTGACAAGAAAAAGGCCGAGTTGGATTTACTCCGTGCCCAACTGCAGCCACATTTTTTATTCAATGTTTTAAATAACCTGCTCGCACAAGTTGACCAGCAGCAGAACCCTGCCCTTGCCGAAAGTATTGACCGGCTTTCGGGTTTACTTCGCTACATCGTTTACGAAACAGCAGCCCCGACCGTCAGTATTCGCCGGGAGATAGATTTCCTGCTCGACTATGCCGCACTGCAGCGCACACGCTTCACCCCGGAAGAACTCGATTTTCAGTTTACGGTGGAAGGAGAAGCACTGGATCAACCTATCGCTACCGGGTTGTTGCTACCCTTCCTGGAGAACGCTTTCAAACATGGGGTCTACCCCGAGGAAACCTCCTGGATTGTGGTAAAAGTTGTGATCAACTCTCCGCAGGAAATTCAGTTTTCTATCCGCAATTCGCGTCATCCCCGACTCAGTCCTGATTTCCCAACTGCCGGTTTTGGCCTGCAGGCTACCCGCGAGCGACTGGCATTGGTTTATCCCAACCGCCATGCCCTGGACATCCATGAGTCAGCGTCCGACTATTCCATTCATTTAACCCTGCAAACCGATGCGCGCCCTGATCGTAGATGACGAGCCCCAAGCTATCGCCTTGTTACAAGGGTATTTACAGCATTTTCCCTCCATTGAGGTTGCAGGCAGTTGCCGCACTGCACCTAAGGCTCTTACCGCGCTGCAAAGCCAATCTATCGATTTGATTTTTTTGGACATCAATATGCCCCAACTTTCCGGTCTGGCTTTAGCCCGCCTTATTGACACCCGGCGAACGAAAATTATTTTCACCACCGCCTATGCCGAACATGCCGTGGCCAGTTATGAAGTAGCGGCCTTTGATTATTTGCTAAAGCCTATTTCATTCGAAAGATTTACCCAAGCCGTTAGCCGCGTATTGCGGGAACAAGTCGTACAACAGGGGCCGTCCCCAGCAGAACCACCGGAAATGATCACCGTCAAGAGCGGAGCCAACACTCACCTCGTTAATCCGATACAAATTGGGTATCTGGAAAAAGATGGGAACTACCTTTTCTATCATCTCGAGGGGCAGCGCATCATGGCCCGTCAATCAGTCGCCGAGGCGCTGGCCACCCTTCCTCCCTATTTTCTCCAAATTCACAAGTCCTACATCGTAAACGTCCGACAGGTTGAATACTTCAATAAACTGGAAATTTCCGTGCAAGGGCGGAAACTCCCGGTGGGGGGCAGCTTTCGGGAAGACGTACTCTATCACCTGGAAAACCCTCTTCGCTGATGATGCTACCCCGCCCTTATTCCCGGGAATAAATCTCGCATAGCATTTGTTAATTCTGGAATAGTCTTCGGGAAATCCCTGATTTACCTTTGGAATAATCGCTTTTGCGGCTAAAACCAAACAAAGATTATTCCCTGGGTTATGCAAAACCACTTACGCTACATTTGCTTGCTGTTGCTGCCAGTCGTCCTCTGGGGACAATCCAATACGCCTATCGGATGGGCTAGTGTTGACGGTGGCACCACCGGTGGTGCCGGGGGCGATACAATCCTGATCACCTCCCGCGATCAATTCGTTACCTATACGGGCGGTACTACCCCACGAGTCCTGCTCATTGAAGATACCCTGCGGTTGAATCTCTATGAGATGGTCAATATAGGAAGCAACAAAACCATCCTGGGTCGGGGTGCCTCTCCTACCCTCTTCGGCGGAGGCCTGGCACTACGTGGTGAAAATATCATCGTCCAAAATTTACGCATTACCGGCACTTATGATGGCGACTGGGATGGCAAAACCCACTCTACCGATGCCATCACGGTCTATGGGCAACATATCTGGATTGATCATTGCGACTTGTCCGCTTCTGCTGACGGATTACTCGACATTCGGGCCGATGGTGCCAAAGCAGCAGATTATGTGACTATTTCCTGGACGCGACTAAGCAATCATAATAAGGTGATGCTCTTTGGATCTTCCGATGACGAAATCGCCAACCGGAATCATTTGCGGATTACTATTCACCATTGCTGGTTCGATGGATACCCTGGGCGGGGCGTCAACCAACGAATGCCGCGTATTCGCTTTGGCGATGTTCATATATTCAATAGTTTTTACGACGAGATCGATTCTTACTGTATTGCGGCCCGTTTTGAATCTGATGTAGTCGTGGAAAACAACTACTTCCGGAACAGCAAAAACCCACATGCCCGCGAGGATATTGGATTGGGGCTGGAAGATCCCGATCTGGTGGCTAGTGGTAATTTTTACGATGCATCCACCGGTACGCGGTCCTCGTCAGGTACAGCCTTTTCTCCTGCAGCTTTCTATGTTTACTCCCTGCAGGATGCCATTACCCTGCCCGGGATGATTATGAATGGCGCCGGACTCTTCAACCCGCTCACGAATACGCCACCGGTAGCGGTGCCCGACACCGTAATCCGCGCTATCGGAGCGCCAGCGTCCTTCCTCATTAATCCACTGGCGAATGATACGGATGCAGATGGAGACACTGACCTGCGCCTTTCCGATATCATCCGGGTGGGCCGGGGTTCAGCCCGGGTGCTCCGCAATGCGATTACCTACCAGGCGCCCGGGGTTTTGCCCGCAACAGATACCATTTTGTACCAGTTGGTAGATACCCACGGAGGAATCGACACCGGAAGGGTTGTTATTCAGTTCGGAACGACGACCGACATTAAGGAGCTTACCGATGGCACGTGGCGACTCGCTATAACACCCAACCCGGCAAGCGAATTTATCCAGGCAACCTACCAGCCCCGCAACCAGGGTGAAATCCAGCTTGAACTTTGGGATCTGGAAGGCCGGCGGTTTCCACTGCAAACCAATACATCCACTACTAATCAGGTAGACCAAACGCGTTCCTGGGAATTGTTTTTACCACAGGTCCCCTCAGGTGCATACCTGGTAGTCGTCAGGGAAGGGCCATTCCTTTCTGCTCAAAAAATATTGATTACTCATTAATGAAAATCAGCAACACTATTTATCAGTTACGCCGATGACCAAACCGATAGCATGATGAAAAAACACACATTACCCCTTAGCTCCTTCGCTACCCTGCTTAGTACGCTTGGGCTTTTGGCGCTTGCCCTTTCAAGTTGTAAACCTGGGGCAACTTCACCTGCAGAAGTATCAGTGGACAATACGCAGGTCACCATTTCTGCTGATCTCCCCTGGTCGGAGCGTATGGCACAATCCATCATGCAGCGAAACCCGGAAGCCTGGATGACCGATTTCCGGGAGGAACCTCGCTGGACCTACACCAATGGGCTGGTGTTATCCGCTATCCTGAAAGTTGGAGAAGCCAACGGTGAGGACAGGTACGTCGATTATGCAAAATCCTATGCGGACACCATGATTTCGGAAACAGGAGAGATTCGGGATTATCATTTCAACGATTTCAATATCGACAATGTCAACCCTGGAAAATTGGTTTTCAGCCTCTATAAAATCACCGGAGATGAACGCTACAAAGTAGCCCTCAACACGCTGCGTCATCAGCTACAATGGCAACCCCGGACCACCGAGGGGGGATTCTGGCATAAGCTGATCTATCCCTGGCAAATGTGGCTCGATGGCTTGTACATGGGGTCACCTTTCTACGCCGAGTATGGCCAATATTTTAATGAGCCCGCCGCCTTCGACGATGTCGCACGGCAATTTATACTGATGGAAAAACATGCCCGCGACCCGGAAACCGGACTATTATACCATGGGTGGGACGAAAGCCACAGTCAACAATGGGCTAATCCGGAAACCGGCCAATCACCCTGCTTCTGGGGAAGGGCTATGGGCTGGTACCTCATGGCACTGACCGATGCCCTCGCTTTTTTTCCCGCAGATCATCCTAAACGCCCCGAACTGGAAGCAATTCTCCTGCGTACGGCAGAGGCCGTAGCGAACTATCAGGATCCACAAACAGGTCTTTGGTATCAGGTTTTAAACCAGGGCGACCGGGCTGGCAACTACCTGGAAGCGACTGCCTCGTCCATGTTCGTTTATGCCTTTTGTAAAGGAACAGCAGCAGGATACTTGCCCCAATCATTCCAGGCTAAAGCCGTCAAAGGCTACCAGGGAATCCTTGACAACCTCATTGAGGTAACCCCAACCGGAGAAGTTCACCTAAACCAATGCTGTGCCGTTGCCGGCCTGGGCGGAAAACCCTACCGTAACGGGACCTACGAATATTACATCAACGAGCAAGTGCGCAGTAATGACGCAAAAGGAACCGGGCCGTTCATTTTGGCTAGCCTCGAGTTAGAAAAACAAGGACTTGATTTTCAGCAAAAGACAGCCATGAAAGCGGATTCCCAAATCAGCAAAAAGGATTGAACTACGCAACAAAAAAGGGAGCGCCAAATGTGAATTTCAGCTAACCCTTTGTGAATTCTTGCATACCGGAATCCTGGGCCATTCCAGATAACCGATACTAAATTTGGATCATTATTTTAAAATTCCTTCGACTCACGAAATATTATCACTTATGAAATGGAGATTCAATACAAAAACATTTGCACTGACCCTACTGGTTGTGGTCTTGGGCTTAAATGCTGCCCAAGCACAACGAACAATTCGGGGAAGTGTTATTGCTGATGACCAGGAGCCTTTAATCGGGGTGACGGTCCAGGTGAAGGGAACAACGGTAGGAACCGTAACTGACATTGACGGCCGCTTTGAAATTGCCGCCTCCAATGCCGACTCCCTGATTTTCTCTTACATCGGCTACACGAACAAAACGATCGCCGTAGGAAATCAAAATGACCTGGTAGTCGTCTTGGAGGTAAGCAATAACTTATTGGACGAAGTAGTCGTTATCGGCTACGGTTCGGTCAAACGCTCCGACCTCACCGGTTCGGTCGCTTCCCTCTCCGGACGTGAAGTCAACAAAATTCCGATTACCAGTGCAGCCCAGGCCATTACGGGCCGACTGCCGGGGGTCAATGTCCTCACTACCGATGGTTCTCCCGATGCGGAAATCGTAATCCGGGTGCGTGGCGGCGGTTCGATTACGCAGGATAATTCACCGCTCTATGTTGTCGATGGGTTTATTGTCAGCAGCATTCGGGATATTCCCCCAACGGATATTGAAAGTATCAGTGTCTTGAAGGATGCTTCTGCTACTGCAATTTACGGCGCACAGGCCTCCAACGGGGTAATTGTGATCACCACCAAACGGCCTGTTGCCGGGAAAATATCCGTTTCCTACAATGGCTTCCTGCAGACCAAGACCTTGCCCGGCGATCGTCGCTACGAGGTGCTTTCCCCTTACGAGTTTGCACTCGCAAATTATGAAATAGCCCGGTTACGCTCCGATGCCGACTTACGGAATTTCGAAAAATTCTTCGGCAAATACGACGACCTTGAGCTCTACAAAGCCCGGCGAGGCACCGACTGGCAGGAAGAGCTTTTTGGCAGCCCTCAACTATCTCAATATCATAACCTGAGCCTGAGTGGGGGGAATGCTACCACCAAGCTTAGCTTAAGCCTGACGAATAACAACGACGAAGGGTTGTTGTTGGGCTCCGGGTTTAACCGTACAGTAGTCAACTTCAAACTTGACCAAATGGTCAGTTCAAAACTTACCTTTGAAGCATCCGCCCGGATCACCAATACTATCGTTGATGGTGCCGGCACTTCCGGTAATGCCCAGATTAATATCAAGGATGCCGTACAGACGCGCCCCGTAAATGGTATTGCCGACGAACTGGTGATTGACCTGAATTCTGTGGATCCCAACGACGACTACCAAACCTTTCTGCGTAGCTTGGTGAATCCCACCGAACTGGTGAAGCAGGATTGGCGTAAGCGCACCACCAACGACTATGTATTAAATGGAGCACTCAACTGGTCGGTCCTGAAAAATATGGATCTGAAATCGACCTTTACGACTTCCAAGCAGTTTGATGATCGCCTGCGTTTCTACGGGCCGTTAACCAATGAATCTTTCAACAACGGCGGTAGCCTGCCACTGGGTGAAAAAGTCAATCGCGAACTCTTCTCCTACCGGTGGTTAAATACCGCTGCCTACCGATTGGAAAACCTGGGTAACCATAAGGCAGATTTCCTGGTCGGCCATGAAATTTATTCGGATGGTGGCATGTCAGACGAACTCCGGGCCGAAGATTTCCGCCTGTCGATAACACCGGAAGAACTATTTGCCAATATGGCCTTTGGTCGTACGGATCGGCACTCCACTACAGAATTTACCGATCAAAACCGGTTGTCTTTCTTTGGCCGGGCTAATTATCAGTTTAAGGATCGCTACCTGATTACCGCTACCTTCCGCTCCGATGCTTCCAGTAAGTTTGGCAAGGACAACCGGGTAGGCATATTCCCTGCGGTTGCGCTGGGCTGGAAACTTTCCGAAGAAGCTTTCCTGGCGAATGTAGCCTTTATCAATGAACTCAAATTGCGCGCCAGCTACGGGGAAACAGGAAACGACCGGATTGATGCCACAGCTACCCAGTTCCTGTTCGAAGCAGCCACTAACCGCGGACCTGGCTTCGGTAACGTTGACAACGTATACTACACCCCCACGGGTTCCACCTTGTACAATCCCAACATCAAGTGGGAAACCACCGTCAACCGCAACTTAGGCCTTGATTTTACCCTGTTCGAAGGTAAATTGGGAGGTAGCTTCGATGTGTACAAGAATACCACGCGTGATTTGTTACTCCAATCGGCAATCCCATCCAATACGGGCTTCCGGACGCAGTGGAATAACGTCGGAACAACCTCCAACCGGGGGGTAGAATTAGCCCTGAATTACTACCTGATTGATCAACGTGATTTGTCATTATCCGTCAACTTCAACATCGGTATTAACCGGGCAAAAATTGAAGAACTGGATGGTACCCAGGAGCGCTTCTTCCAATCCAACTGGGCCAGTACAGACCTCAAAGACCAGGATGATTTCTACCTGCGGGTAGGAGGCACGCTGGGTGATATTTATGGGTATGTTACCGATGGGTATTACACCCCCAGTGATTTCTCGCGTTACGATCCGGTAACGGATACTTACTTCCTGAACGACGGGGTACCTAATGCCAGTGCAACCGTAGGGAACACCCGGATTCGCCCCGGTTTCCTCAAATTAAAGGACCTTAATGGCGATGGAATCATCAACAGTCAGGACCGTACCGTTATTGGTAATACCCTACCCAAACACCAGGGTGGTTTTGGCCTTAACTTTGCCTTCAAAGGATTTGATGCTTCGGCCTTCTTCAACTGGTCGTATGGCAATGACGTTTACAATACCGGTAAAATTCAGTATAACCAGTTCCGCCGCGTAAGCTACGGTAACTTGCTTTCGACCATGAGTCTGGATAACCGGTTCAGCTACATCGATATTGATGGTGCTTATACCGGAACCCCCGGTGGCGTTGTAACAGACCTGAATCAATTGGCTACCCTGAACGCTGATAAAAACATCTGGTCACCAGCCAGCTTTGGTATTGCCCAGGCAACTATTCACTCCTGGGCCGTGGAAGATGGATCCTTCCTCCGCCTGAACAACCTGAATATTGGCTATACCCTGCCGAGCAGCATTACTTCCCGCCTGGGTATTTCCTCCTTCCGGGTTTATGCCACCGGCAGCAATCTTTTCCTATGGACCAAATACACTGGCTACGATCCTGAAGTAAGTACTACCCGTAGTTCAGCCTATTCAGCGCTGACCCCTGGTGTGGATTACTCTTCTTTCCCCCGGAGCCGTGCGTATACGTTTGGGGTAAATGTTACATTCTAAAATTATGCAGATACAAAATAAAGCACATATGAAAAAGCGAAATCTAGTCCTGGCAACACTGGTCCTTCTGTCGACCATGGCCTGCTCCGACTTTCTGGAGCCAGACTCCATTTCTACTTTTGATACCAATTATATTTTCTCCAATGTCGATGATGCCCGTAAAGGCGTCAATGCGATTTATGTTCAATTTGGAGTCGACGGTTTCCGCTCGCGCCTTTCCAATAACATGACGGGGAATACCGATATCGAACACCAAAGTGGCTGGACCAGCTCGGGTGACCGCTACCAAATCTGGGATCTGAACGCCCTGCCTGCCAATGGTGATTTACGCCAGTTTTGGAATGCTGCCTATACCGCTATTCGCGATGCCAATATTGCCATCGAGGGAATCCTGGCCAGTAGTGCCTTAAATTCTGCGGACGCCCGGGAATCTCGCACAATGTACCACCTGCTCGGTGAAGCGTATACCCTGCGCGCTTATTGGTATAGCATGCTGACCTTCCACTTTGGCGACGTCCCTAATGTTCGGGATGCACCCAAAGCCGGAAATGACTTTTTCCTTCCCCGTGAAGACCGGAACGTGATCCTCTCACAGGTAATTGAGGACATGATCGGTATTGAAGAAAAAATGCTCTGGGCCGATGAACTTCCCTACAGTATTGAACAAGTCAGCCGGGAATACACCCTCGGGATGATCGCCCGCCTGGCCTTGCAACGCGGAGGTTATTATCTGACGCCAGCCATGAACATGGAGCGCAAAAGTGACTACCTTGATTACTACAAAATCGCCCGGGATTATAGCCAGAAGCTCATGACACTAAAAGACCGTGCGTTACCTAGTGACTTCCGGCAAGTATTCCTCAACAACGCCAAATTCATTACCCCGGCCAATTCAGATATTCTTTTCGAAGTACCCTTCGCAATTGGCAATGGTGATGTAGGTTGGAATATCGGCATCACGGTTGTTGGTGGCGCTACTGCAAAACACGACTATGGATCGGGCAACAATTACATGGCCATCCCGCCCTCGTACTTCTATTCGTTTGATACGCTGGATATACGCCGGGATGTTACCTGTGCCCTTTATCAGGTCAATGGTGATTTCCAGGAAGAATTTAACCCCAACCCTACGAACATTTCCCAGGGTAAATGGAGCCGTTATTTTCTGGAAAAAGGCCCCGGAGCCAGCTCGGCAAAAGGTACTGGTATCAACTGGCCGATGTTGCGTTATGCGGATGTTCTGTTGATGTTTGCCGAAGCTGAAAACGAACTGAATGGCCCTACTGCTGATGCCCAGGGTGCTTTCCGGCGGGTCCGCCAACGGGCATTCAACCCATCCGTTTGGGATCAGAAGGTCGACGCCTATATTGCTACTATTTCAGCCTCTAAGGAAACGTTTTTTAACGCTATTGTCAACGAAAGAGCCTGGGAATTTGGCGGGGAAATGATTCGTAAGTATGAACTCATTCGTTGGAATCTTTACTCCCAAAAGATGGTCGAAACTGTTGAGACCCTGAAAGCTATGACGGATGGTGCCTTCACCGGCACTGGTCCTTATTCAAATCTTCCGGATTACATCTACTGGAAACGCGATCAGAATGGTCGTTTTGTGGTGCTCAATCCTAACCGGAAAATTGCAGCCCCACCGGATGATTCCTGGATCCGGGCTTCCTTCCTGCTGAGTATGCACGATGACAACACGGTTTACGACCAGTGGATTACCAGGGACTGGGCTAACTATTACGATGGTCCCAAGCCTGGTGTTGCCCGGTATATTTTCCCCATTCCACAGGAAGCTATCACCAATAGTCAGGGAACCCTGAACAACGAAGGCTATCTGTTCAGCTTTTAACGCATACGGGAATTATCTCGATGTTTTTAAATCGCAACAACATGAAACGAATGAAAATTTATCCATATAAATCAATACTCCTCCTCATCCTGGGCGCTTTTCTTGGCTTTACCGCCTGCGAAAAAGATGAGTTCGTCGAGGAGGAAACACGCCTGTTCCGGCCCGTTCTAAACCAGGAACTTAGCTCTGAGCTCAACACCATCATTGTCAATATGGCCCGTATTCGGGCAGCTACCGGCTACACCATTGAAGTGAGTCGCGATAGCTTCCGGACCACTGACCATACCATTGAGTCGGATACGAACTTCGTCCGGATCAATGAAGATGTTTTGAACGGGGAGTCGCTGCTGTGGAACACCCTTTACCAGGTTCGCGCCACGGCCCATGCTACGGATCCCGCTTTTGACAGTAAAGTATCCGATCTGGGTAGCGTGCGTACGCAACGTTTTCCGACGATCCTGCAAATTCCTACCGAAGCTGATTTGATCGACTATGCCGTTCGGGTAAGATGGACGGTTGCAGGAGCTCCCGTGACCAAAATTCGGACTTTTGCTCCCTCCGACAGGCAATTGCGGACTCCGCTCCGGGAGTTTGATGTTCCGGCGGATGCGCAAAGCAACGGTGTATTTATCGTAACCGGGCTTACCCCGGAATCAGCAATTCAGATTGCCATCTACAGTGGTGCCTCTGGCGAAACCCTGCGGGGTTGGGAAACCTATGTTACCATTAAGGCAGGGGTTGACCTAAGTGCTCCCAACGTGGTTAACTTGACGGAAACCGAAGATCCGGACGCCGTAGAAGCAGCCGTGTTGAACGCCAATGATGGAGATATTATCGTTCTCAAGAAAGGTGTTCTTTACAAATTCCCCACCACCAACCTCAATAAATCCATTACGATCCGGGGTGCAACCGGCTTTGGCGAGCAAAAGGCCATCCTATTCACAACCGGCAACTGGAATTTTGAGCCCGGAGCATCCATCGACCATGTGCGGTTTATCGATCTGGAACTACGCGGGGAAGATATTGGCGGAGACTATGTGTTCAACCCGAGCATCTCGACTTTAACAACCGTGAAGGAGTTGACGTTTGACAATTGTATCATCAACAACTTCCGGGGGATCATCCGGATTCGGTCGAAATTTTTCCTGACCAATTACACCATCAACAATTGTATTGTACACCACATTGGTAACTATGGTATCATCACTGCCGATACGGATGGAGCGGGTAATGCAGCTTTCGACAATCTCATCTTCACCAATAGCACCTTCAGTAAAATCAATACCTTCCTGACGAGCCGGCAAAATGCACAATCGATCCTTATCGATGCCTGTACTATCAATGAACTGGCCGCCCCTGATGGAATCGTTTTCCGCTGGCGGGGTACAGATGGCGTGCTGAGTAATGTCCTTAACGGCATTACTATTACCAATACGATTTGGGGACCAGCCTGGGATGAAGGCATGACCGGTAACCTTAATGTGCGTGGTATTTACGACGGACTGGAGGCTACCTCCTTTACGCTGATTAACACCTATGGCACTGGTGATTTCGGCTTCACTGCAGGTTCTGAAATCCCTGGATTTCCACCGCTTCGCTATTCCGGCACCGCCAAGGATCTTTGGGTAAACCCCATTGACGGACTGGATTTCAACTTCAAAGATTCCGGATTTTCCGGAAAATACGATAGTGGGGACCCCCGCTGGCGCGCCAAATTATAATGAATATGCTTCAAGAAGATCTCCATTCACCAACTCCCTCCACTGCAGTTCAAGCTGTGGTTGGAGGGAGTACTGGTGAAATCTCCCCTCGCAATCGCAATGACATCGCTTCATGAAAAAATTAGCCCCCCGGTATTTATTGCTAATCCTTTTTTCCCTCCCCCTTTTCATCCAATGCAGTCAACCGGGCATGATTGTCACGGAGCCCCTACCCACCAAACCAACTCCGGTTGTTGAAGAGGCGCTAGCTTTCCCGGGAGCCGAAGGATTTGGAAACCAGGTTACCGGCGGGCGGGGTGGAAAAGTTATTTACGTAACCAATCTCAACGACAACGGGCCGGGCAGCCTGCGCACCGCTATCCAAACCAGCGGACCCAGGTATATTTTATTCCAGGTGTCCGGAACAATCGCCCTCAAGTCTGTACTGGAAATCAAAAACGGGGATGTCACTATTGCCGGACAAAGTGCGCCTGGGGATGGTATCTGCCTGAAAAATTATCCGGTGGCTATCAAGGCCAACAATGTCATTATCCGTTTTATGCGCTTCCGAATGGGAGCTGAAGCCAACCAGGAAGCAGATGCTATTGGTGGCAGAGGGATAAAAAACATTATCCTCGACCACTGTTCCATGAGCTGGTCGGTCGACGAATGCGTTTCTTTTTACGCCAACGAAAACACAACCATTCAATGGTGTTTTATTACCGAAAGCCTCCGCAATTCAGTACACAGCAAAGGTCCACATGGCTATGGTGGCATCTGGGGAGGCACTAGGGCTTCCTTTCACCATAATTTACTAGCCCACCACGATAGCCGCAATCCGCGTTTGGGAGAATTGGCAGGGGATTTATCCGCCCTCACCGACCTGGTTGATTTGCGCAATAACGTCATCTACAACTGGGGGAGTAATACCTGTTACGGCGGTGAAGGAATGAACGCCAATATTGTCAATTGCTACTACAAACCGGGGCCAGCCAGTAAAAACCGGGAACGTATTATCGCCATCGATAAAAACACGGATAGCAGTGCTCCCATTTACAATCAATGGGGTAAATTCTATGTTGCCGGCAACATCGTAGAGGGAAGTGCCCGCGCTACTCAGGACAATTGGACCTACGGGGTATGGAATCAATTCAGCAGTAAATATGGGACAATTCCCGAAGTGGAAAAAACGGCTTTGCGCAGACTGACTGAACACCCCATCAACGGCAATGTTTATACGCATTCAGCGGATACTGCCTATGCCAAAGTACTGGAACTCGGCGGGCGTCCCTGGTGCGGGATGCGCTGGACCTACGCATTGTCCAGGAAACCCGGCAAGGTACATTCACCTACAATGGCTCCAAAGGAGTACGAAAGGGATTATCGATTCGCAGGAAGATGTGGGCGGGTGGCCCGAACTGAAATCACTGCCTGCGCCTGCCGATACTTCCGGAGATGGGATGCCTGATGCCTGGAAGATCACTCATGGGCTTAACCCGGCTAATGATGAAGCAAATGGACGTGACCTAAGTACGGCCTACGACAATGTGGAGGTCTATCTGAATAGTCTGGTCAAACGGATCACAGATAAGCAACGATAACATGATCAAGCTACTACGGCTTAGCATTATTGGGGCAATATGCCTATTCCTGCAGTATACATCTACTGCCAGGAAGCCGATATTCCCCGTGACACCTCCTTTACCATTTATAGCAACTATCAAAAATTACGGAAGAAATATCCGTTTGTCACCCCAATCACACCTAACCAGCCACGCCGGGTAAAGGCTTACCCTGACCTCGTTTATCGCCGTATCTCGACCGGGAATTGCATCTTGATCTCTTCGTTCCGCAAAAACGGATCCGGCAAGGTTATCCTGGCGTAATCCTGATTCATGGCGGTGGTTGGAGTTCAGGAAGTAAAGCGCACCTGGTGCCTATGGCGCAGCAACTTGCTGCCCGGGGAATCATAGCGGCTGCCGTGGAATATCGGCTAAGCCCTGAAGCTGTTTACCCTGCTGCTGTCAACGATTTGCAGGAGGCGATCCGCTGGCTGCGCGCCAATGCTGCCCGTTATCAACTGGACACCGCCCGCATGGCTGCGCTAGGTTGCTCTGCCGGAGCCCAGCTTGCCTCCTTAATCGGAACCATGCCCCAAGGCTTACTCCCCTACCCTTCGGCATTTCCTCACATATCTGCACAGGTGCAGGCAGTTGTTAATATCGACGGCATTGTATCCTTTGTGCATCCGGAAGCAGATGCCGAAGGGGTAGCCGCTGGCAAATGGCTTGGCGGAACCCGCCAGACGGCAGCAAAACAGTGGCGTGAAGCCTCCGCGTTGGAATACCTCAACGCCTCCACGCCTCCGTTTCTGTTTGTCAATAGTGTGGTGCCCCGCTTTCATGCCGGGCGGGATGATTTTGCCGCAGGCCTGGCTCGCTACGGCACGTATTATGAAATACATACCATCCCCGATACTCCTCATGGGTTCTGTGGTCCACTGGCGCCTACCTGAATATGGCAGCCTCTGCACCGTATTTTCCTGCCCAAAGGCAGAAATCAAGATTTATGGAAGGAAATGGCCGCCTCGGGCCAAGGTTTTGGCGCTAATACGCTCAAACCTACAAAACCGAAGTCCCCCATAGGGACCCAACCCTGTCAGAAACAGTACGTCACCCTGAAAGCGTGCCGTAGGTATGCAAGAAAGAATTCCTCTTATACCGGTCTGGAGGCCGGCCAATAGTGTGTGTGGAATCTGAAGATTCCAACGAACAGGGTAACCTTCTAAACAAAACTTATCCGTCTGGATCCTCTAAACCAGCTACGAGCGGAGTGAGTTTTGAATCCCGACACAAAGTCGGGGTGGTGGCTCTAAACCAGCCTCCCCTCCATAGGCGGGTAAACCCTGCCTGCCACTAATCAGAATGCGGGGTGACTCATGTTTGTAAAACCCTTACCCCGCCGAGGTAAATCTCTGCTACGTTTAGTTTAATTGACCGAAGGGGAAGTCGACGATTGTTCAAGTCCTTCGACATACTCCGTTGGGGAATAGCCAAATTCCTTTTTAAACGCCCGGCTGAAGGAGTTGGGCAAGTCGTATCCTACCAGGTAAGCGACCTCGGCGATATTGGTTTTTTGTTGCCGTAGCAAATCCTTGGCTCGTTTGAGCCGGTAGGATTTCAATAAATCGATAGGCTTCTTGCCCGTTAGTTGTTTGACCTTTCGAATAAAATGCATGTGGCTGAGATGAACCATCTGGCACATTTTATTCACATTAAAATCCGCATCAGAAATATGCTCCTCCATGATTTCTACGAGGCGCTGCAGCAGTTCTTCATCCGGATCCGTCAACTGAACCTCTTTGGGCTGCAGGGCAAAATCGCGGCTAAATTTCAGCCGCAGCTTTTGCCGTTGGTTGAGCAGGTTTTCCATGCGAATCACCAGCAATTCCGGGTTGAAAGGCTTGGTAATGTAATCGTCTGCCCCCGTCAAAAACCCTTCAATCTGGTGTTCTTCCATATTTTTGGCCGTAAGCAGAATAACCGGAATATGGCTGGTGGCAAAATCTTCTTTCAGGTGACTGCAAAAGGTGAGCCCATCCATGCCGGGCATCATTACATCACTCAAGACTAAATCCAGATGCTGGACCTTCGCAATCTGCAGGGCATCCGCTCCGCTACTGGCCGTAAAGACCCGATACTTTTGGGAGAGCATCCCTTCCAGGAACTCCAATACTTCCCGGTTGTCGTCAACCACCAACACTTGCGGAGCATTACTCAAATCCGGTTGCGATTCTGCCTCTACGTCTTTTTTCGGAGGACTTTCCAGCAATCGTTGTATCTCCAGATGCCGGGTAGAGAATGACTTTGGATCAACAGGCCTGAGCTCCGCCGGATACCCCTTATCCAAATCCATCGGCAGGTAGACAAAGAAAGTAGTGCCTTCACCTTGCCGGGATCTTACATCAATCCGGCAATGGTGTAAGGCAATTAATTCTTTGATGTAAGCCAGCCCGATACCGGAACTCATCGGATCATCGGCAGCACTGTAGTAACGCTCAAAAATATGCTGCAATTCTTCCTCGGAAATCCCCTCCCCGGTATCCTGCACTGCAATGACCAACTCGTCGGTGACGCCCTTACTCAGGGAGACCATTATCTGCCCGCCAGCAGGAGTATGCTTAAAAGCATTGGACAACAGGTTGATGAGGATTTTTTCTATTTTATCCGCATCAAAAGCCACCAGGGTATTCGGGCAATCATTGCGATAGTCGAGATGAATATGTCTTTCCCGTGCCAAATTATCAAAGAGGGATGTCACTTCCTCTAAGAAATGACCCAGATTGCTTTGGTATAAATTCAGTGAAAGCGTGCTGGTTTCAATACGGCGTAACTCCAGCAACTGGTTGATCAGTTTCAAAAGCCGCAGTGCATTACGTTCCACAACATCCAATAAGCGTTTCGTTTCTGCTAAACTTAATGAGGTGTGTTGCAGCTGCTCCAAAGGCCCCAAAATCAAGGTCAGGGGTGTTCGTAATTCGTGGGAAATATTCGTAAAGAAATTCAGTTTGGACCTCGATAATTCTTCAACCTGTTTGACCATGGCGGCTAATTGGTTGGCTTGCTCCTGGATTTCGTGGTTTTGTTCCTCCAGGCTATGGTATGATTTTTCCAGGGCCTGATTTTGTTCCAGGATTTGTCCCTGTTGCTCTACGACCTGTTGGTTCTTATTGCGCAATTCTTCATTGAGCGAAAACAAAGACTTGTTGAGTCGTTCCAGCAGCTGATTGCGCTTAATCACCCGGTATTCAAAAATCGCGATAACGGCCAGGAAGGCGAGGACCAACGAAATGAACCAACCTTGTTTCCAAACCGGTGGCAGCACCCTAAACTCTACTACCGCCGGGGTGGGATCGATATTGAGATCCAGATCCCGTGCCCGCACTTCCAACACGTATTTGCCACTGGCTAAATTCAGGAAAGTATGGTGTGTTTCCGTTGTAAAAGGAGACCACTCACCGTTATTCAGTCGGTAAGAATAATAAAGCCGGCTATCCGGAGTATCACCCAAATAATCCTCGCCGGTCCAACTCACCAGGGTGTTGCCAATCGAAGAAACTTCGGCGGTGAATAAATCAATAGTTGTTTCCGGAGGCTGTTGATCCGGAAAATAGCGATACGTGACAAAATGTTGATAAATATCTACAGGGGTCTTACTGTGACTGAACCCCCGCCGATTCCATTCCCGGGAAGACTTATTCACCCAAACGGCCCCATCAGAACTGGTGGTTACGGCCCCCCCCTCCAGGTTGAGGTTCATCTCGCTGGGAAAAACATTGTTGACCCAGGAAATACCGTCAAACCGGCAAATATCATTCTCGGTAGCCGCCCAAATCTGCCCATCCTCCGTACCATGGATGCTGATCAGGGTATTACTGGCTAACCCGGATTCCGTATCGTAATGTTGCCATTTTTTGCCGTCAAAGAAAAAAACACCATAATACCGGGAGCCCACCAGCAACAGCTTATCCGTACTTTGCACAATGTTTACGTACTGCCGCAATAAATCTTCGACCGGACGCTGCCAGGCATTGCCATCAAAATAATAGAGACTTCCGCCGCCAATCCAAATAGCCCCATCCGGCGACTGACCTATACCATAAGCATTGGATTGGAGCAATCCGTTTTCATGGTATTTATGGTGAACCCAGAGAAATGTTTCGCCCAAGGGATTTTGCAGCTGGAGAACACCCCCTAGCTGCCCCCTTTCCCGGGAGAAATCAACGCCTCCTCCGAACCAAAGGGAGCCATCGCGTGCTTCAAAAACCGCCCGATAATCAATCCCCCAGGAGAGTTGTGGGTGTAACTGGCGTTCCCAGCGCCCATTGCGAAACAAAGCCGTAGCCGCTACCCCCTGGTGCGATCCCGCAGCCCAAAGCTGTCCTTTGGACGTGGTAATGATCCGGTTAGGCGCATCCATTAACCCATCCGTCTCGTCGTAGATATACCAATTATTGCCAGACCGGTGGACCACCCGGCCCTTCACCTCAATGAACCACTGTTCATTCGGGCCCAGATCGCATTGATAATTCAGGTTCCTATACGTTACCCAGCGATCCGCCGAGAAGTCTAAGCGATAGATTTTGGATTTATCCCCGCCAATCCAGATACTATTGTGATGACTGGCACTGAGTAATAAGCGATTAGCTGGAATTTTGAAGGCGGGCGACCGATACATTTCCCACTTCCCCATTTTATAGGTGTACAACCGTCCCAGGGCACCAACCCAAATAGCACCATCCTCTGTCTGGACAATATCTGTTGTATATTCATCGCCGCCGAAATAATCACTTAATTCGACATATTGCCAGCCCTGACCATTGTATTGGTGGATACCGATATTGGTAGACCGGTTGATAAACCAGATTGCTTTTCCTGCCGTAACCAACATCTTTTGGGTCTCGCCAAACGGCCGGCTGGTGGTGGGCACAATTTCCCTGAAGTCTGCAATCTGGCCGGCTTTGACGGCTTGGGGAGAAAATTCGATGACCCGACTATACCCCTCCAGCGTAACACTAAACCACAGTTTCCCGGGAGCTACTTCCAAAACATCCGAAATATCGGTGAAATTACCGTTTTCAAGGATCCCAGGGGGCAGCAATACCCAATGCTGGGGTGTGATTAGCCCGGCTAATGATTCCCGGTTAACGGCTGAAGTGAAACAACGTACCAGCTGCCCATCCTCAATTTCCAAAACGCCATATTGTGTACAAATCATCAGGTTGCCATTCCTGAGCTCCCTGACCTGAAAATAAGAAAGAGACAGTGCATCGTCCCAGCGCAATGTTTCCGTCCAGGTATTTGACCGATAGGTATTCACTCCCCGGGACGTAATCGCATAAATCACATTATTTTTTCCGGCAAATAATTGTTCTACCGGGGTTCCGGCATTGACGGTTCCTTCATTGTACTTTTTCCATTGATATCCATCGTATTCTATTACGCCTTCATTCCCGCCAATCCAAACGCGTCCTTGCGCATCTTCAACAAAACAACGAACGCCTTTTCCCTCTAATTCCGGAAAATGACGCCAGCGCCAACTCTCCGACAACGGATTGACTACCTCCGGGGTATACGGTTGTACCCCAAAGGCTATCGTTCCCATTAATAAGAACCCTAAACCCAAAACTAACCGAATACTTACACGCATACCCTCTTTCATAAAACACTAAAGCATAATCAGTATAAAACATGGAATATACCTGAACAGACACCTCCACAAGGTAAAATATTTCAGGTCAACCAATTAAAATTACAAAAATCAGGAGAAACGTGGGTATGCCTGAATTTTCAATGCCTTCCAATTTGTCCGATTCATGAAATGTGAATTAGCGCACGCTAATTGTGAAATTCTGCATGGTCAGGCTTATGTGTCCTGCTTACCTTAGCCAGACATTTTTGACCAAAACGCCCAATTATGCGAGTACTTATTTTTTGGTTTGGCCTGCTTTCACTGGCGGCCTGTTCCAGTACCCAACAAGGATCTGTTGCTAATCCCTGGGACCAGGTACCTGGTATTCTCCAACAAATCAAGGCCCCTGTTTTTCCGGATCGCGATTTCGCCATAACCACTTATGGAGCTACTGCCGACAGTCTGTCGGATGCACTTCCCGCCATCAAAGCCGCTATTGCTGCCTGTAACGAAGCGGGCGGAGGGCGCGTTGTGGTTCCCCCGGGTACTTACCTGGTCAATGGGCCCATTCACCTGCTGAGTAACGTCAATCTGTTTATTTCCGAAGGAGCCACAGTGAAATTCAGCACGGAAGCCAAAGACTACCCCTTGGTCTTTACCCGTTGGGAGGGTATGGAGTGCATGAACTATTCGCCACTCATCTATGCATTTGAACAAGAAAACATTGCCCTTACCGGGGCCGGAACGCTGGATGGCCAGGCAAGTAATGCCAACTGGTGGCGTTGGAACGGTAATAAAAGGTATGGCTGGGAAGAAGGTATGCCCAGTCAACGGGATTCCCTGAACAGGCCCAATTTATCTCGCTTAAATACCGCCGAAGTTCCCGCCACACAACGGATTTTTGGCGATGGGCACTATCTGCGCCCTAATTTCGTGCAGTTTTACCGCTGCTCAAATATCCTGATTGAAGATGTAACCCTCCGCAATAGTCCCATGTGGATATTGCATCCCGTACTTAGCGAGAACATCACCATCCAGGGTGTTAAAGTAATCAGCCATGGCCCGAATAGTGATGGATGTGACCCCGAAGCCTGCAAAAATGTGCTGATTCGCAACTGTTTCTTTGACACCGGCGATGACTGCATTGCGCTCAAATCAGGCCGCAACCAGGATGGGCGCAATATCGGCCGGGCAATTGAAAATGTCATTATTCAGGATTGTATTATGAAAGATGGTCACGGCGGTGTCGTGATCGGGAGTGAGGTATCAGGCGGGGCCCGCAATATTTTTGCCGAAAACTGTCAAATGGATAGCCCCAACCTCGACCGCGCCATTCGCATCAAAACCAACAAAGCGAGGGGGGGCGTACTCGAAAAAATGTACTTCCGAAACATAACGGTAGGCGAAGTCAAAGAAGCCGTAGTACGAATTAACATGTTGTATACCCACGATGGCGAACCTGATATTCATATTCCGGTCATTAAGGATATTCTCATAGAAAACGTAACTTCTGCCAAAAGTAAATTGGGGATTATGATCGATGGGTATGACGAGGGCCATACTGTGCAGGATGTCACCATTCGCAATTGCCAATTTAATGGCGTCGCCAACGGCAATGCCATTAAACATGCAACGAACCTGAAACTGGACAACGTCCGAATCAACGGTCAGGATGCCAATGCCAACTAGTGCTTCGTCAAGTTTGACAATAAAGGGTAGTAATGGTGAAGGGTGAAGGGTGAAGAGTGAAGGGTGAAGCGACCCGCCTACGCAAAGCTTGTCCGCCTATGGCGGGCTTCGACGGGTGAAAACAGCTTTATCCTGGGCATCTAGCCCCTCGTAAAGCCCCGTTAATACCATGGCGTAGATAAGTCCTCTTATAGCTCGCTTGCAGCCTAATCACCATTCACAAAAATCACCTTTGAAGATAAGATTCTTATCATTCTTGGCAATCCAATATGTCTTTTCATGTATTATGCAAAAGGAAATAGAACGATCAAGCTGTATGTTTCACTATCTAAACAACCAAATTATACGATTTCCTCCCTAAGATTAGACTTTTACACCGACGCAGTTCCCTAAGTTTAACCCTTGCCAATATTCAGATTTCGTAACCAATTAGGTCCCCCTTTTGCAAAGGAGAAAAATATTATCTTTTATCAAAATAGTTATGCTGAATCTTGTTAACCCTTATCGTAATGATGATCAAACCTTTTTTGAACGAAAACTTTCTACTCGAAAATAATATCGCCGAACGGCTGTTCCACGAATACGCACGTGATCTGCCCATCATTGACTACCACTGCCACCTGCCCCCACAGGAAATTGCAGCTGATCATCAGTTCGCTAACCTGACGCAAATCTGGCTCCAGGGCGACCATTACAAATGGCGGGCCATGCGGACACTGGGCGTCAATGAGCAGTTTATTACGGGTACGGCCGACGACTATACCAAATTCGAACACTGGGCAGCAACTGTGCCTTACACGCTCCGCAATCCGCTCTTCCACTGGACCCACCTGGAACTGCAGCGCTATTTTGGCATCACGGATTTATTAAAACCCGACAGTGCTCAACGCATCTACCAAACGGCATCGGAGAAGCTGCAAACCCCTGAGTATTCCGTACAAAACCTGTTGCGTAAAATGCGGGTGGAGGTAGTCTGCACTACCGACGACCCGACGGATTCCCTGGAATATCACCAGCAGCTTACCGGCCTTGACATTAAAATCCGCCCCGCTTTCCGCCCCGACAAGGCCATCCTGATTGAACAGGATAGTTTTCCCGGCTACCTGGAAAAACTGGGTGCCGTAACCGGTATCGAAATTAATTCGTTTGCCAATCTATGGGAAGCCTTACGCCAGCGGGCCGATTTCTTTCACCAGCAGGGGTGCCGGCTTTCCGACCATGGATTGGAACAAGTTCGGGCGGTGCCCTTCACCGATGAGCAAGCCAATGCCGTACTCCAAAAGCACTTGCGGGGACTAGCCCTTACGGCCGAAGAAATTGCAGTATATCATTCCGCTATGCTATTCCACCTCGGACAGCTTTACCATGAAAAAGGCTGGGTTCAGCAATTTCACCTGGGCGCCCTGCGCAACAACAATACCCGCATGATGCAAACGCTGGGGCCGGATACAGGCTTCGACAGTATCGGCGATTTTGACCAGGCCAGCAGCCTCGCCCGCTTCCTCAATCGCCTCGACACCCAAAACACCCTGGCTAAAACCATCCTCTACAACCTCAACCCACGTGACAATGAAGTTATGGCTACCATGATTGGCAACTTCAACGATGGGTCTAGCAAAGGTAAAATGCAATTCGGATCGGCCTGGTGGTTCCTCGACCAGCTGGATGGCATGGAGAAACAACTCAACGCGCTGTCGAATATGGGGCTGCTGAGCTGCTTCATCGGTATGCTGACCGACAGCCGCAGCTTCATGTCTTTTCCACGGCATGAATATTTTCGGCGGCTGCTTTGTAATCTTTTTGGGCGTGAAGTCCATCAAGGTATGCTCCCTAATGATCCCGCCTGGTTGGGCAAAATCGTCCAGGACATTTGCTATTTTAATGCCCGGGATTACTTCTCTTTCTAAATATCCAACGCAACCTATACAACCTGAACTTATTAACGCTTATGAAAAAGGTAGTTACTTTTGGTGAAATCATGTTACGCCTGACCCCTCCAGGGTATCAGCGCTTCTCTCAGGCAGCTCATTTCGATGTCGTTTATGGCGGCGGCGAAAGCAACGTAGCCGTCTCGCTGGCAAACTACGGGATCCCCGTAGAATTTGTCAGTCGCATCCCGAAAAACGACATTGGCGAATGTGCCCTGATGGAAATGCGCAAGCGGGGCGTTGGCGTGAACCACGTCGCTCGTGGCGGTGAGCGCCTGGGTATCTATTTCCTGGAAATGGGGGCCATTAGCCGCGCCAGCAAAGTGGTTTACGATCGCGCCCATTCGGGGATGGCTACTATCCAGCCCGGGATGATTGACTGGGAGACTGTTCTGGCTGATGCAGGTTGGTTCCACTGGACGGGGATTACCCCTGCCCTATCTCAAGGTACTGCCGATGCCTGCCTGGAGGCTATCCAGGTGGCCAACCGGTTAGGCGTACCCGTTTCAACAGATTTAAATTATCGTAAAAATCTTTGGCAATACGGAAAAAAGCCAAGTGAGGTTATGCCCGCGCTGGTCGCCGGTTGCGACGTCATCCTGGGTAATGAAGAAGATGCTGAGAAGCATTTTGACATCCACCCAGAGGGTGTGGATGTAACCCAGGGGCATTCGGTGGATGCGCAGGCCTACCAATCGGTTTGCAGCCAGCTGATGACCCGGTTCCCGCGCTGTAAAAAGGTGATTATTACCTTACGGGGCTCTATCAGTGCCTCGCACAACACCTGGGCCGGGGTCCTTTACGACGGAAAGACCTTATTCGAATCACCTACTTACGATATCACCCATATCGTCGACCGGGTCGGTGGCGGGGATAGTTTCATGGGAGGCCTTATTTACGGGCTGTTGACCTATGGTGACGACAACCAAAAGGCCTTGAATTTTGCCGTGGCCGCCTCCTGCTTGAAGCACACTATTTACGGTGATGCTAACCTGGTAACCGTTTCTGAAGTAGAAAAATTAATGTCGGGCGACGCCAGTG